>CAUWGM010000062.1:0-1759 GCA_963558435.1 uncultured Collinsella sp. | reverse complement strand
GCGCATCGAACACCATGAGGTTCCTACGCTGATCATGCATTCGATAGCGATCGTCCTCGAGCGGCTCCAGGTTCATCTCGACCTTCATGCCGTCCACGTTCTCGGCCTCTATGGTCGCCGCGAAAGCAAGCGGCTCGACCGCCACGCGATCGCCCGACGCGGCATCGATGAATACGCGCTCGGCATGCTGCGAATCATAGATGTCGAAGCACCAGGTCAGCCGGGGTTCGACATCTTGCAGGGAATAGATGGTCAGCTCGTTTGGCACCACCTGCGCCGTATCCTCGTACCCCTTCCGCGCCTGCACGGCAGCATCCTCCTGCGACACGGAAGGCTCGATCGCAAGGCCCGCGTCCATGGCGAGCGCGTTGCCCGTCACGCTCTTGCACGCGTCCGAGGCATCCACCGCGACGACCGCGGCGCGACCGTATACGGGAACGCCTCGGTGCTGCTGTTCGAACCGGTAATGCGTCACGCCCAGCGCGTCCTGCTCATCCTCGAATGTAAACGAGCCGTGCGCCTCGTCGATACCCCACGTCGACACACAGGAGTCCAGCAGCGTGAGGGCATCCTCAGCCGTCTTCACCTGCTTGTTCTCAAAGCCACGGTTGATAAGGACGAACGCACCGTCGCCATAGGCGCTTGCAAGCGGAGCGTCGGCATCTTCGACCGGGGCCCCGTCATCCCGGGCGTCCAACGCAACCGAGGAGCCCGCCTGGAAACCATCTGCCCCGGAGCCAATGGGAAGAACGCCGCCGCACCACAGATAGATGCCGGCTCCCGCCGTCGCTAGCAGCGCCAGCGCGATAAGCACGGTAGCGACCACACGGCGCCGCGCACGACGATGCGGCCGACGCTCGGTCGCGCACGCACCATGCGCGCCATCCGCTGCGTCCGCGCCTTTACGCTGCCAGGCCTCCGTGCCCAGGGAATCGGCAGCCGGCTGCGCCGCATCGTTCGCCACGGCGACGGGCTCCTGTGCCGAGGCAGGCGCTCCGCAGTTCCCGCAAAACGTTGCCGATTTCTTGAGCTTGCACCCGCATGCGCGGCACCGACGCCTCGCCATGGCTACACCGCTGCGGTACGCACAAACAGCTGCTCACGGTGGGCATACGCCACCGCGCACAACACGAGTGCCACCTCGATCAGGTAGAACAGAAGATTGTTGGCAAACCAGCTGTTGAGAGAGTTGAAAACGACGTACAGCGGACCGTCGAGCCCGCGCAGCGATAACGAGATTTCGTCAAACGCCAACGAGCCCGCAAAGCACAGTAGCGGGACGGCAACGACGCATAGCGCCATCCTATCGAGATGCCTCAGCGTGCGCGTGCGCTCCTCCCGACCGAGCCACTGCGTCTTTCCCATCTTGGTCCAGAGCGAACGCCGAAGACGAGGACCTGGGTAGACATCGATCAGCAGGCCCGGAGCCGCGAGGATGGCGACAGCCGAGAACACGACAAGGTTGACGAGCACGATCATCCCAACCAGCGCCTGTATTTCTGAGTACAGGTTGAGCGCATTCACCATCAGCTTGAGTCGCTCGAACAAGAACCCGGTGAAGTTGAAGGCAAGTATGGCCGAGGGCACGCAGGCGATGCCCAGCAACAGTTTGAACGCGCCCTCGCCAGACGTGAACGCTGCGGGTTCGGCGACGGGTGCGCCGACTGCCGGGGCAGACGAACCGGCAGCCGGCGCGGAGCCTGCTGCGGGCGACGGCTGCACCGGGGCTGAAGCGGAGCCTGCTGCGGGCGACGGCTGC
>CAUWGM010000061.1:0-1862 GCA_963558435.1 uncultured Collinsella sp. | reverse complement strand
GTGATCTCCGCCTTGAGAGGGCGGCGTCCTGAACCGCTAGACGAACGGGCCAAATATGTAAGGGACGTTCGAGTGCCCCGAGAACTCATGGTAGCCCGTACCGGATTCGAACCGGTGATCTCCGCCTTGAGAGGGCGGCGTCCTGAACCGCTAGACGAACGGGCCAAATCTGAAACGAGCGCACATGGCTGGGATGGAGGGAGTCGAACCCCCATTGACGGAACCAGAATCCGCTGTCCTGCCATTAGACGACATCCCATTGGTTGTTGTCTGCGCTCCTCTGCGCGAGAAAGAATATTACGGGAGTCCCCGTTTCAGTGCAACTCTTTTCTTTCGAGAATCTTAAAGATGTGTACAGAATATGGAAGCAGCAGGTAAATGAGGTGACTAATACATGAGGACATCACGGGGAAGCTGTCTGTCGGACCACATGCGCTCGAGCATCTCGATGCTTTCGGTATCGAAGGCACGTGCCGCCTCGCCGTTTTTCACGACGGGCACGATCGCATCATCACCGGTCTCCCGGGGCAAGCCGGTGCACCCGGCGCCGTTTTGGATGTTCTCCCGCGCGATCGAGACAAGGGCGTCGACCAGCGCTGTTACCGGCATGCCGTAAACCTGCGCGCTCCAGCCGTGCTCCTCGAGATGGGTGCGGGCGAGCACGGCGTCGTGTTCATCAAAGGGTGCGAACCCCTCCGGTATCCATTCGACGAGACGGGCGACGAGTTTCGCCTCCAGGCACTTGTCGTAGAACAGGGCGCCGGTGAAGCTCGTGCAGGCGGCGGCGAGGCGGGGTGGGAGCGAATCCATCTCACGGAGCTCGCAAAAGCCCTTCAGGCGAACGTTCGGAAAGACCATCGACAGCAGATGGAAGAGCTCGGGACGCGCGAGCTGACGCTCGGACATGATGTCTCTGGCGTAGCGGTTACCCGTGGGCGTGGTCGTGTGGTTCGCATCGGTGAACAAGATGGGTTTCACATTCGCGACCCAGAGCGCGTAGTCCTCGAACGTCAGCCCCTCGAGGGATCCCGGCACGATCCCGCAACGGTCTACGTCGACATGGTGCCAGATGAGCGACCTCGCCATTCCCGGTGTCGGCTGGCCGCGGAAGACGGGCGCGTTATCGAAGAGGAAGGCGAAGAGCGGGCCGAGCAGCGTCGCCATGCGGTAGATCCGCTTGGCGTCGCGTTCGTTCTCATAGTCGAGCGAGACCTGCGTGGAGGCCGTGCATCGCATCATGTCGCGCGCATACCTTCCACGGCGGGAGAGGTAGGCGTCCATATCGCGGTAACGCTCCTTGGGGATCAGGTCGAGGTCCTCGGGGGCGGAGACATAGGGGTTGTAGCCCGAAGCGACCAGGCGGGCATCGCTGCCGAGCTTCTCGAGCGTTCGGGCAAGCTCCGCATCGAACGATTCGACCGCGCGGTAGAGCGCGGAGACGGTCTGCGCGGGTCCGGCGGAGACCTCGAGCTGGGCTGCGGGTTCGAGCGACACGGTCACCCCTACGGGCTCGCCATCGACGTCGACGGCATAGTCGAGACCGAGGAGGTGGCCGTCGATATAGACGCGCTCGTCTTCGCGATGCTGCTCCGCGAGGGCTTGGAGAATGCTCGAGACGCCGTGCTCGCCTGCATAGGGGAGCGGCTTGTCATCTTTGCCTACCAGGATCCGTTCGAGCTCGAAGCCGATGAGCTTGTGCGCGGGATCCTTGTCGCCTCCCGCCAGCAAGCCGATCATGGATTCGAGGTTTTCTTTGAAGTGGCCGGTGAACGAGGGCACGTTATCGACATGAAGCTGGTGCATGGTTGCTCCTATCTTTAGGTCGTTGCATCTGAGAGCCGAATACCGGATGCTTTGATGCA
>CAUWGM010000060.1:0-2173 GCA_963558435.1 uncultured Collinsella sp. | reverse complement strand
CTTTCACCGTTTTGACCAACGGCCTTACGCTCGACCGTGCAGAGACACGGGAGGGCGATATGGAGAGAAACCTGATCGGAGAGATGAACATGATGAAGGAGAGCGGCACCAAGCCGAACTTCACGGACATCGCGAGGAGGTACGGCGTCGACCGGCACACCGTCGCGAGGTACTGGAACGGGGGCGGGCCCCAACCCGCCGACGCCCGCGAGGGGCGCCCGAGCGGCTTCGACCGCTACCGCGCCGAGATCGAGGAGAAGGCGGCGATGCCGGGCATGACGAAGAAGGCCCTGCACGAGCTGCTGCTCCACAGGCACGGCGGCGACGAGCCCCCGGTGCCGGGCTACAACGCGTTCACGCACTGCCTGCGCAGGAACGGCATATCCCCCGGCGCGGGCCTGCCCGAGGCCCACCCCCGGTTCGAGACGGAGCCGGGGCGCCAGCTGCAGTTCGACTGGAAGGAGGACGTGGTGATGCACGACCGGGCGGGTGCCGAGTACCGCTTCAACGTCTTCTCGGCCACGCTCGGCTACTCGCGCCGCCACCTGCTCCGCCGGTCGCCGACGAGGACGCGCGACGACCTGCTCGCGTGCATGCACGACGTCGCCGTGCGCCTGGGCGGGGTGCCCTCCGAGTGGCTCACCGACAACATGTCGGCGATCGCCGTGATAGGCGGCGACGGCAGGCGCAGGCGCGACCCGCGCGTCGAGCGCTTCGCCCGCGAGGCGGGCTTCGAGATCGTGCTGTGCGCCCCGAGGACGCCCGAGACCAAGGGCAAGGTGGAGAGCGCCGACCGCTTCCTGTCGAGGCTCGCCGCCTACGAGGGGGACTTCGACGGCTGGGAGGGCCTCGACGAGGCGATCGCGCGCATCGAGAGGCGCAGCAACGAGGAGCCGAACGGCACCACCGGCGTGCCGCCCGAGCTGCTGTTCATGCGCGAGAAGGACGCGCTGGGGCCCATCGGCAACCGGGCCCTGCTCGAGTCCATGCTCGGCGACGTGTCCCACCAGACCGTCCCCGCGACCATGCTCGTGAGGTGCGCGGGCCGGGAGTTCTCCGTGCCCAGGCGCATGATAGGCAGGCGCGCCAGGCTCGTGCTGTCGGCCGACGGCTCGCTCAGGGTCTACGACGGCGGCGACCTCGTCGCCGTGCACGACACGCGCGCCCCGGGCGGCCCCGTGGTCTACGACCCGGCCCACTACGCCGAGGCGCTGTCGGGCAAGCGCTGGTGCGCGGACGGGGACATCGAGGAGGCGGCCCGCCGGAACCTCGAGTTGCTCGGCGGCCTTGGAGGGGGCGGCGAGTCGTGAGCGCGCCGATGCTGGAGGCGAGCGCGCCGGAGCGCGCCCGCAACAACCTGGAGGAGCTCGGCATGGACGCGATGGCCTCCTCTGCGGCCGAGTACGCCGCCCTCGTCGCCTCGGGCGCCAAGACGTTCCCCCAGGCCCTGATGGAGATGACCGACGCGCAGGTGGCCGCCGTGAGGGCGCGCGACCTCGACCGCAGGGTGGAGAAGGCGAACTTCCCGTACGTGAAGACGCTCGCCGACTTCGACTTCTCCTTCCAGCCCTCGATCGACCGCCCCGTCGTCGAGGAGCTCGCCGCGCTCGGCTTCCTGGAGCGGCGGGAGAACGTGGTCCTCGTCGGCAGCCCGGGCGTCGGCAAGACCCACATAGCGGTCGCGCTCGGCGTCGAGGCGGTGAGGGCGCGCAAGCTCACGTACTTCGTCGACTGCCAGAGGCTCGTCGGCGACCTCAAGAGGGCGGCCGAGAAGGGCGCGCTCGAGCGAAGGATGCGCTTCTACTCGCACCTCTCCCTGCTGATCGTGGACGAGGTCGGGTACCTGGACGTCGACAAGGAGGGGGCGGACCTGCTGTTCCAGCTGGTGTCGAGGCGCTACGAGAGGAGGTCGACCATAGTGACCACGAACGTCGGGATAGGCGCGTGGGCGAAGGTGTTCGGGGACCCGGTGGTGGCGAGCGCCATCGCCGACCGCCTGTGCCACCACTGCACGGTGCTGAAGATCACCGGGAGGTCCTACCGCACGAAGGACCTCGCGCCGGACCGGGACGCCGGAAACGGCGCCTGACGTTGGCGGAAACGGCGGGGATGCGTTGGCGCGATCGGCGCGATTGCGTTGGTGGAATCGGTGAAAGACGGATTGACATTAACA
>CAUWGM010000059.1:0-2241 GCA_963558435.1 uncultured Collinsella sp. | reverse complement strand
CGACGGCTGCACCGGTCCAGCAGCGTTGACTGGCGCCGCAGCGGTACGGGCGGCCTGCGCGGGAATCTCGCCGCCGCATTTCGGACAAAACCGAGCGCCATCAACAACTTGGGCGCCGCACTTGGGACAAAACATCTCGACTCCCTTACCTCGAACGCATCGCTACATGGACAGACGCGCACCGCAGGAACCGCAGAACACGTCGCCGGGATTTGTCGGGGTGCCGCAAGCCATGCAAAAACGCGGTCCGTTTTCCGGAAGCGCCGGCTCGGGCTCGGCGACGGGCTCGGACGGCACGGCCGATTCGGGTTCGACGGCGGGCGCGGATTCGGGTTCGACGGCGGGCGCCGGCTCGGACACCAGAGCCGCCACGGAATCAGCCGCCGGGGCGGTCTCGGGGGCTGCTACGAACACTGGATCTGCCACGGGCTCGGGCACCGGGGCGGGCTCGGGGACCGCCACAGGCTCCGTCATGGGTTCAGGCGTCGGGGCGGGCTCGGGCGCAGATGCCTCCACGGGGACGGACGCCTGTTCAACAACGGAATCATCCGCCGGGGCGGCTTCGGACTCCGCCGCGGGCTCGGGCATCGGCTCGACAACGGATGCAGTCGACGGCTCTGCAGCAGGCGCGTCCTCCGCAGCCAAACCGTCCGCACCCTCGCGCGCGACAGGCTGCTCGGAAACGAGTTCGGTAACGACTACCGTCGCGGATGCGGGTGCCTGCACGGCAGCGGGTGCCGTCGCGGGCGCCACGAGGGGCTCCACCTTCGAGCCGCACGCCATGCAGAACACGGTATCCGCCGAATAATACTCATGACACGAGGGGCACTGTGTATAGCGCTCGCGTACAGACGCCAGCGAGCCGCCGCACGAAGAGCAGAACGGCGTGGAAATCGGCATGGGTTGCCCGCAGGCGGGGCACGACTCCATGGGGACGGATGGCTGAGCGGGCGCCGCAACACCAGGCGTTGCCTGAACAGGCGCTACGGGCACGGCCTCCTCGCGGACGCTCAGCTCGGCGATACGCTGCGTAAGCGTTGCAGCCTGCTCCTCGAGCCCGCGTACCTTCTCCACCGGCGCGGCATAGGCATGCACGAAGCTCGCATTCCCTGCCTCCCCTTGCAAAACAATGCGACCAAGCTCGGCATATGCCGATTCGATCTCCTGATTCACGCGCGCGAGGTCGGCTTGGGCGCGAATCGCCTGCGTCTTCTTATCAACGGTATTCATGCCTTTGCCGAACATGATCGTCATATCGTCAAGCAATCCCATGGTTCATCCCTTTCGCCATACCTGAATCTCATGCTCCGCGCGCCTTCGAAAGCAAGCCCATATGAAGCATCGAGCTCGGATGTGGGGAGCGGCAGCACCTTTGCCACGCACTCGATCCTGGCAATCTCGCACTCCTCCAGCCCGCGCAGACATACTTAAGTCTGTACAAAAACTCCACGTTTTGCATTAACCATTGATAATGGCGTCGTTTTGCAATCCAGCGGAATGCCAGTTCAGAGGCTTGCAGAAGCAAAGGGAGAAACTTCTTCCGCCACAGAAGAACCTATTCGGCCAAGGCATTAAAAATGTTAATGAATGCCCACCGCAACTGTGGTTCGCTAGGGTAAGCAACCGAACGATCAGCTTGGAATCACTTATGCACAATGACGAAATAGCCGTCTTCCTCCATCGGGAGGCGGGCATCACCGATCTTCATATCGCCGAGGCCATCGCCAGTGCAGCCACCGCGCGCGCCCTCTCGAAAGGTGAGCTGATTCTGCGCGAAGGCCAGCTTCAAAACGATGTATCGCTGCTTGTAGACGGAGCGGTTCGTACCGCGATGCTCGACGTCGCCGGCCGCGACAACACCGATTGCCTCATCACGAAAAAGGGAATGGTCATCGCGCCGTGCGCAGACTTCACCAAGCCCTCGCCCGTCCATGTCGAAGCGCTCCTGCCCTCCCATATCATCAGCATCCCCTTGGAAACCATCGGCGGCCTGCTCGCGAGCAACCTCTCGTTCGCCCTCGACTACATCGGCATCCTTCAAAGCGCCTGGCAGATGCATTGGGACATCAAGACGGTCGTCTGCCAGAAGGCGGCACGCGATCGCTACCTGTGGTTCCTCGAGGCCTATCCGGGCGTCATCGACCTCATTCCCCACCACTACATCGCATCGTATCTGGGCATGACGCAGGTCACGCTCTCCCGCGTCCGCAGGGAAGTGCACGGCGGCTAGTCCGCGGCAGC
>CAUWGM010000058.1:0-2828 GCA_963558435.1 uncultured Collinsella sp. | reverse complement strand
GGCTCTGTTAGCCTCTGATTGACATGGTTATATAGTACCTAATTTGTCTAAAAAAATTGAACTATATAGGGGCTGAACGCCCCCTCCCCCGGATATGGACCTGAATCTTGCCTTCTGGTTTTTACCAGAAGGCAAGTCGCTTTTCGTGCTTAGGTGAAGCTGTCTATTAGTCGGCGGGGTCGATGCTGTATTTCCCGCCTGTAGGAAGGAGGTCGGATATGCACATGCGGCTATCCGAGACGGTCGATTGCGTCCGCAAAACCTCGCGGGGGGGGGCGCTCCCGGATAAGGTAGGTTCGCCTTGCTCCGGAGCCGATGCCGCGCCGCGCGGAATCGAGCCTGTCGAGGACATCCCCGGCAAGAAGGGCGCAGGCAGGGGCATGTTGCTGAAGGCGGCGTCGCTCGTGGAATATGTGCTCCTGATATCCTGCGTGTCCCTGGTCATCCTGTTAGCGGGTCCGGGCGTCGCCGATTCAATCCAGGGCCAGTTCGGCACCGTGGCGAACACGATCAACGCAGGGCCCCTCGCCGACACGAACGGCGGCAACGACTTTCCCGGCGGCGGCTCGGGCGGCGCAGAGGACCCCGACAAGCCCGGTGCGGGCGACGAGAAGCCCGACGAGCCCGCGGCGAAGATCGTCACGTGGGCCGACGGCACCGACGAGGAGGTCGCGGCGATGGTCGCGGCGGCGGACAGGGGCGAGATAAAGCTCACCGACTACTGGAAGAGCGGGGACGTGAGGAAGGTCACGCTGTCGGCGATGGAGGCGAGCAACGGGCTTTCCGATACGCATGCCGAGCAGACGGTCGAGTTCGTCCTCTCCGATCCAGGGCACTACATGCTCGCGAACGGCAAGAAGTGCAACTTCACCGTCATCCAGAAGGACTGCCTGAAGGAGACGGGCAAGATGAACACGTCGGACACCAACAGCGGCGGCTGGGAGGCGACCCCGCGCCGCACGTGGTGCAACACGACCTACCGTAACGCCCTGCCGGCGGCCCTGAAGCCCATCTTCAAGCAGTTCAAGGTCACGACCGCGAACGGCTCGGGATCCGGCACCACGGTGAGCACCGACTACTTTTCCCTCTTCTCCGAGAAGGAGGTCTTCGGATCCAATGGCGGTGCCAACTCAACGGCTGAATCCGCGAACACGCAGCTCGATTACTTCAAGACGCCCCAAAACCGCATCAAGAAGATGGACGGCAGCGCCGTCTGGTGGTGGGAGCGCTCGCCCTGCGGCTACTCCAGCACCTTCTGCAGCGTAACCAGCAGCGGCGACACCGGCGTCGCCATGGCCTACATCAGCGAAAGCCTGGCGCCCTTCGGCTGCATCTGATAATCCCGGATAGCGGCGGCGTTACGCCTCAGCTCCACTCGATATGAAGCCAAAAGGCGGACGGCATGGCGCCGTCCGCCTTTTTCTGTGCCCCACGATGTCGGGCCTACTCTTCGCCGTCCGCCTTCGAGCCGACCTTCATGTCGAAGGGCAGGCCGCCCTCGCGGATGACCGCGCGCAGGAAGATGTTGATCGCGCCGGACATGGTGATGCCCAGCTCGTCCAGGATCTCGCCCGCCCTCTCGCGGACCTCGGGCTCTATGCGTATCGTCGTCGCGGGTATCTTGGACGCCATGTAGGGGCCTCCCATCGGTGGGCGTGTGTCTAGGTGGCTCCAATGATATACCACCTATGCGGCCTCTTGCGACTCCCAGTAGTCCATGTAGGGCTGCTCCGCGTTGAACATCTCTGCCGTTCTCGTGCGGCAGATCCCCTCGGACATCTGGCGGGTCACGGTGGAGGCTGTGACCTGGTCGGCGACGCCGGCCGCGAAGTAGCGGGTCCACGCGAACCACGCGAGGTATGACGGCAGGTGCTTGGTGGAGACGCCGCGGAACCGCCCGATGAAGGACTCCAGGAGCGAGTGCACGGTGTTTATGCGGTTGATCGTCCCCTTCGAGCGGTCGCGCGAGTCGTAGGCCTCGTGGGCGGCCACGCCCAGCTCCTCCAGCGTCCTCCTGTAGGCGCCGGCCTTGTCGGTGGCCACGACCGCGCCCTCGTTCACGCGGCCGCGCAGCACCTCCATGGCGCGCGCCCCGGAGAGCATGCCGCGACCCGACATGGTGAGGAACAGGTCTCCCGCGTCGCTCACGCCGGTCATCACGCATATCTGCTCGGAGGAGAGCCCCCGCTTGCGCACCTCGCGCGCGCGGTGGCGGCTCGGGCGGGGCAGCGCGAAGTCCCCCTTGGTGTGGTTGCCCTTGAAGGACTCGGGGAAGTACGTCTCGTCGAGCTCGCAGCCCACGCCGTCGCCGACCGAGAAGGGGCGGTTGTAGTTCGCAAGGGCCTCTATCAGGCGGTGGCGCATCGTGAAGGCCGTCTTGAGCGAGACGCCGCACTCCTCCGCGCAGGCGCGGAGCGACCTGCACCCCACGAAGCACTCGGCGTAGCGCATCCAGACCTCCTTGGGCAGGCGGCTGCGGCACCCGATGCGCTCGGTGCGCGCGCAGAACGTGCGCCCGCAGTCCTTGCACAGGTAGCGCTGCTCGCGCTCCTTGGAGAAGCCCTTCTTGACCACGCGCACCGACCCGCACCTCGGGCAGCAGCGCACCTCCGGCACCTCGGCGGCGTCGTCGAACAGGGCGGCGCGGATCACCCGCTGCACCTGCGCGATGGCCCGGGAGCGCTCCTTGGGCCCCAGCGAGGACAGGTTCCTCTTGAGTTCTTCCGCTACCTCCGTCGCCTTCATGCTCGCACCTCCGTGACGCTATCTACTTAGTAATAGTATACCACGGTGAAATATAAACATGTCAATCAGAGGCTAACAGAGCC
>CAUWGM010000057.1:0-3363 GCA_963558435.1 uncultured Collinsella sp. | reverse complement strand
GGCGCATGAGCCTATCCTGTCGTTCAGCTTTGATCACCACGTCCTCCTTTCACAGCTTCCAACATAGTCAAACATTTTCCAACATGCAAGAACTATTTCAAACTTTGCAAAAACATAAACGAATTACCATGTAAAGGGCTTTGCTAGACCACTTGCGGCTTATTTTATGCCATTCACGGTGTTACTTTAAGGGTATATCTTGTTTGATTTTGTTGAAATGATACTGTTCGACTTGCCCGGATATTCCAACAGCTTGCACGCTTGCCTATCAAAATGAGCACGTGCCCACACAACGGGAGGAACCATGGCAACAAAAGAAGAAATCTCGATGATCGGCTTTGAGATTGTCGCCTATGCAGGCGATGCCCAAACCGATCTTCTCGCCGCATGCGAAAAGGCAAGCCAGGGCGACATCGATGGGGCGCGCGCCCTTCACGAATCTGCAAAGCAAGCCCTCATCGACGCCCACGACGTCCAGACCAGGCTTCTCTCCCAGGAAGCTGGAGGCGGCGAAATGGACGTCACCTTCATCATGGTTCATGCCCAGGACACCCTGATGACCACCATGCTGCTTGAGAAGCAGACCAAGTACACCATCGATGCCTACCAGCGAATCGCCCAACTTGAGGCCAGGCTCGCCTAGCGCAAGGCACCATCAAGCTTTTGAGACAACCCAACTAATGAGGGGGGCCGCTTCCGAGCGACCCCCTCTCTTCATCTATATGCGATCAGCCACAGTGCCTCGCTCGACCAGCTCGCCCGGCAGACGCACCGTCTCGACCTTTGATTCTCCCGATAACTGGGCAAAGAAGTAGTCGAACGTCTTTCGGCCGCGCTCGCGCATGTCGAAGCGCACCGTGGTCAGGTCATTGTGGGGCACCATGCCCTGCATGGAATCGTCCACGCCTATAACGCTCACGTCTTCCGGCACGCGCCTGCCGTGGGCGCGCAGCGCCATGATGGCGCCCATGGCCATTTGATCGTTAGCCGCGTAGAGCGCCGTCATCTCAGCGTCTTGGACGAGCTTCTCGCCAAGCTCGTAGCCGCTGTCCGCAGTCCAATCCCCGTGTAGGGGCTCAACGACTTCGAGCCCCGCGCGCTCCAGCGAGTCTCGCCAACCGCGCGTCCTGAAATCCGCCGTGATCGAGTCTTTGGGACCGGCCAGGTGCCTGATCTGCGTATGGCCGCGCGAGCGAAGGTGGTCGACCACAAGCTGCGAACACCCGTATTGATCGGAGTCGATAGTGGTGCAGCGCGGGTGCTCCTTCATGGAGATGATGATGGTGGGCAGGCCGTTGAGCGGCTCGAACTCGTCAAAATCCTCGATGGTCCTGTTGGTGTTGAACACCATGCCGTCCACGGGGAGCTCCGCCAGGCGACGCGCGGTGTCCCGCAGGCGCACGGACTCGCTCTCATCAAACTCGATCAAGGTGACGGCGTAACCGTACTCGCGGGCGGCGGACATAAGCCCCTCCAGCGTAGCGACGTTACCCGTATGGGTGATATCGAACATGCACAGCCCGATGCAGCCGTACTTACCGCCGCGCAGCGACCTGCCGGCAAAGCTGGGGTAGAAGCCGAGCCGATCCATGGCGTCCATAACGCGCTTTCGAGTCTCCTCGACCACGCACGCCTGCCCGTTGACCACGCGCGACACCGTCTGCCGGGAGACGCCGGCAAGCTTGGCGACGTCCGCCATGGACACCGCCCTGCCAGGCTTATGGACTGCGGAATCTGCCGCCGTCATCTTGTTATCCCGCTCCATCCATTGGCTCCCCTCGCATCGCGCACGCTCTCAGATTGATGCTCGAATTGCTGTTCAAACTGCTGTTCTGGTAAATGTAGCATCAACTGAGCGAAAGCTGAAGAGCACGTGCGCATTGGACGAGGATGATCGCCTTATAGCCTTGCGGCAGCCCTATTGAGGACCAGAGCGGCGCCGTGATAAGTCTTGCCATATTCCTTATTCGTCCAACGCTCTATATTCTCGCCACCGAATTATTAGACGCACCTTTGTTTGGCAATCTGCTTGGACGGCACCGTTCCAACCGTGACCTCCTGAGGCGGCCACCTGTCTTTGCAATGAGACCCAAAGTGCTAAGTTTAACGTGCTTGATGGCTCCGCCCTGGGCTCGGCTCGGGGTTTTGGAACCATCTTTTTTATTCGATTGGCTCCGTTGGGTCGCCTATAGAACACCCGCAGCACCTGAGTGAAAATGAGCCCATTTCTCTTGAAAAGCCAGCCCATCGACCTCCCTCTGAGTCCTAGATACCACTGGGCGCCAAGGCACTAAACTATGACGTAAAGGATCCAAAAACTGGTAAATCATATCGGTTTCTCGAAGGCTCGACTATCAGAAACGTTGAGGTCTTTGCTGGCAAGGGCGTCAGGAACAAGCTGAACCCTAAAGTCGCCAAGGGTCTTAGCGAGCAAATCGGTGGCAGACCGCGCGACTGAAAGCATCTCAAGGGAATCGGCACCCTCGATTACAAGGGGCATGCAAGGGATGCCGAGGTTCACTGGTTCGAAGCAGCGGGCCAGCCAAAGGTAAAGTTCAAGATCAAGGAGTGGCTATAGTGAAAGTTAAATACCTGGGCGAAACCTCGTTCCTAGAGCTCACCCACAATAAGATTTACAAGGTCCTTTCTGTCGAGAAGGACTGGTACCGCATCGTCGACGACACCGATGAGGATTACTTATACCCACCTGAGGAATTTGAAATCGTTGAACCAAACGACGGGACAACGCCCGTAACGAGCTGACAAAATCCACTGCTTCGTCGAACCCCGCGCCCACCGCAAGAGGTGTCCGCCCTTCTGCACCGCCCCGTCCTCAGATATCCCGGCACCCCCATCATTCGAAGCTCAAGCATGAACCTCACACGCAATGATGAAGGTTCATGCTTGGCAACCGGCCAAGACATCACTGCGAGTCGAAACGGAACTTTGCAAAATGTCTTCGGACACGGTGCAATCGACTTCTTGACTTGCTAAATGCCCCCTCCCTACAGAGGGGCTTTGAGCTTGACCCAACGCCATTTCACCCGAACTTGTTTTCCTGCACATCATAATACAATCGGCGTACAGCCAATCATTTACCGTGGGCCCATCTCGTCAAATCAAGCAATCGCCTTCTCCGCGCACCCTTGCCCGCATCTATCCCGCCGCTTGCCGCCGATAATCGACCGCTCGCATCCCTTTATCCCCCAACACCCGTTGCGGCGCCATCAACTCATGTTAACGTGCTCATTGTAGAAATGAGCACGTGCTCATTACGAGTAACATCCGGGCAAAACATACTCGTAAATAGCACAAGCTCGCCCCAGCAGCCATCTCTACCAGCACGTTTAGTGGCTGCCAAAG
>CAUWGM010000056.1:0-3387 GCA_963558435.1 uncultured Collinsella sp. | reverse complement strand
CCAGCCACTGCGCGCTCCAATATCCGCAAGAAGGGATTAGAGTCGGATAAAAGGAGGTTGGAGAGTTGGTAGGAATTGTTATCGCTAGCCATGGCGAGCTCGCACCCGGAATCAAGCAGGCGGGCAGCATGGTGTTCGGTGACCAGCCCAACGTCGGCGCCGTGTCGCTGATGCCAAGCATGGGTCCTGACGATATCCGTGCCAAGATCGAAGAGTGCATCTCTTCGTTCGACGACCAGGATCAGGTTTTGATTTTGGCCGATCTCTGGGGTGGTACCCCGTTCAACCAGGCGAGTGCCGTGCTTGATGGCCATGAGGATTCTTGGGCTATTGTAACCGGTCTCAATCTGCCTATGTTGATCGAGGCATATGCATCCCGCATGTCATGTGAGTCCGCGCAGGAAGTTGCCGTCGCGGTTCTCAAGACTGCCCGCGAGGGCGTTCGCATCAAACCCGAGGAGCTCGAGCCCGCAGAGGAGAAGCCCGCTGCAGCCGCCGTCGCCCCCCAGGGTGCAATTCCCGAGGGCACCGTTCTTGGTGATGGTCACATCAAGTACGTGCTCTGCCGCATCGACACGCGTTTGCTCCATGGTCAGGTTGCAACCACGTGGACCAAGATGACCGGTCCGGACCGCATCATCGTGGTCTCCGATGCCGTCGCGCATGATGATTTGCGCAAATCCATGATCGAGCAGGCTGCTCCTCCGGGAGTCAAGGCTCACGTCGTGCCCATCGACAAGATGATCGCCGTTTCAAAGGATCCGCGCTTTGGCGCTACCAAGGCGATGCTTCTGTTCGAGAACCCGCAGGATCTCCTGCGTGCCATCGAGGGCGGAGTTGACATCAAGAAGGTCAACCTGGGCTCCATGGCCCACTCCGTCGGCAAGGTCGTTGTTTCCAACGCCGTCGCTATGGGCAAGGAAGACGTCGAGACCATCGAGGCTCTTATCGCTAAGGGCATCGAGTTCGACGTCCGCAAGGTTCCGGCAGATTCGCCGGAGTCTATCGACGCCATGCTTAAGAAGGCTAAGGCCGAACTTGCCTAAAAGGAGGTAGAAATGTCGATTATCACGATTGCACTCATCGTCCTCGTCGCCTTCCTTGCAGGCATGGAGGGCGTTCTGGACGAGTTCCAGTTCCATCAGCCCCTGGTGGCGTGCACGCTCATCGGCCTGGTGAGCGGTCATTTGGCCGAGGGCATCATGCTCGGCGGCTCCCTGCAGATGATTGCCCTTGGTTGGGCGAACGTCGGCGCCGCCGTCGCGCCGGATGCGGCACTTGCTTCCGTCGCTTCCGCGATCATCATGGTACTCGCGCTCGACGGCGGTACCGCGAACTCGACCGATGCGATCAACGCCTCGATCGCCCTGGCCGTGCCGCTGTCCGTCGCAGGCCTGTTCCTTACCATGATCTGCCGCACCATCGCAATCCCCATCGTCCATGCTATGGACGCCGCGGCGGAGAAGGGTAACTTCGCCGCTATCGACCGCCTGCAGATCGCCGCTATCGCCCTGCAGGGCATCCGTATCGCCATCCCGGCGCTCGCGCTGTGCTTCATTCCCGCTCAGGCCGTTACCGACGCCCTGAACATGATGCCTGCATGGCTCTCCGGCGGCATGGCCGTCGGCGGTGGCATGATCGCCGCCGTTGGTTACGCCATGGTCATCAACATGATGGCGACCAAGGAGGTCTGGCCGTTCTTCGCGCTGGGCTTCTGCCTCGCCGCCATCAGCCAGCTCACGCTGATCGCCCTCGGCGTCATCGGTGTCTCCCTCGCCCTTATCTACCTTGGCCTCAAGGACCTTGCCAAGAACGGTAACGGCGGCGGTTCCGGCGACCCGCTCGGCGACATCTTGAATGATTACAAGTAGGAAAGGGGGACAACGATAATGGCAGAGAAGATTACTCTCTCTAAGAAAGACCGTATGGCCGTTGCCTGGCGTCACCAATTCCTGCAGGGCTCTTGGAACTACGAGCGTATGCAGAACGGCGGCTGGTGCTATTCCATGGTCCCGGCTATCAAGAAGCTGTACTCCAAAAAGGAGGACCAGGTTGCCGCGCTTAAGCGCCATATGGAGTTCTACAACACGCATCCGTACGTCTCCGCTCCGGTTATCGGCGTTACCCTGGCCCTCGAGGAGGACCGTGCTAACGGCGCCAAGGTTGAGGACGCCGCGATCCAGGGCGTTAAGGTCGGTATGATGGGCCCGCTGGCCGGCGTCGGCGACCCCGTCTTCTGGTTCACCCTTCGCCCCATTCTCGGCGCTCTGGGCGCTTCGCTGGCGCTCGGCGGCTCCATCCTGGGTCCGCTGCTGTTCTTCTTCGGCTGGAACATCATCCGTATGCTGTTCCTCTGGTACACCCAGGAGTTCGGCTACAAGGTCGGTACTTCCATCACCAAGGACCTCTCCGGCGGCCTGATGGGCAAGATCACCGAGGGCGCTTCCATCCTCGGTATGTTCATCATCGGATCGCTGGTCCAGCGCTGGGTTTCCATTTCCTTCACCCCGGTCGTTTCCAAGGTCACCCAGCCTGCCGGTGCCTATATCGACTGGGCCAACCTGCCCGCCGGCACCGATGGTATCCGCGAGGCCCTTACGCAGTTCGCCTCGCTTGGCGCTACCGGCCTTGATGTCATCAAGACCACCACGCTTCAGGCCAACCTCGACTCCCTTATCCCGGGTCTCGCCGCTGTCTGCCTGACGCTTCTGTGCTGCAAGCTGCTCAAGAAGAAGGTTTCTCCCATCGTCATCATCCTGTGCCTTTTCGCCGTCGGTATCGGCGGACGCCTGCTCGGCATCATGTAAGTCCTTGTTCGACGTGCATGTACGGCTTTTCTGGACGATGAATCCGATAGCAGCCTGATTCTCGCATTCGCGCCCCGTGTATTCGACTTTGCGTCGCGTGCACGGGGCGTGCTGTATTCTCTGGTACCTATGTGGTACGGTTAATTGGTTTCTGCATATTCTAATGAGGGGAGTGGGGATGGCTCAGTCGCAAAACAGCGTCGTGGACCTTACGATTCCCGCAACGTCCTACCATGGTCTTGCCACCTACGGCAACGTCATGATCGGCAACAAGGCCTTTGAGTTCTATAACGAGAAGAACCCCGAGGATTTCATTCAGATACCGTGGGAGCAGATCGACCACGTAGCGGGCTCCGTCATGTTTGGCGGCAAGTGGATCGCGCGCTTTGCGATCATGACCAAGAACGATGGAGACTTCTCGTTCTCTACCAAGGACAACAAGAAGACCCTGCGCGCTATGCGCGCTTATATTCCAGAGGACCATCTGGTGCGGTCGCTGAGCTTCTTCGATGTGGTCAAGCGCGGCTTCTTAAGCTTGTTCAAACGGTAGGTAAAGCGCTTGTAAACGCATATTGTTTCT
>CAUWGM010000055.1:0-3578 GCA_963558435.1 uncultured Collinsella sp. | reverse complement strand
CGTTTCCGCAGCTCGACGTAGGGAATCCATCACCCAAGTTCTTGACTGTTAGAAAGCATATTCATTGTTTTCGCTCTGCGAAAGAAAGAGAGGGTCATGGAATCCCAGGCTTACCCGATGCTGTTCAGCCCCATCAAGGTCGGCACGCAGGAGGTCAGGAACCGCGTGTTCATGCCGCCCGTGTCCACCAATCTCGCCGATCACGGCTATGTGACCGACGCGCTCGTCGACCACTACACCGCCCGCGCCAAGGGCGGCGTTGGCCTCATCATCACCGAGGTCGTGACCGTCGAGCCCACCTATACCTACCTGCCCGGCGACATGTGCTGCTACGACGACACGTTCATACCCGGCTGGGAGAAGCTGGCCGCCGCCGTCCACCAGTACGGCGCCAAGATCATGCCACAGCTGTTCCATCCCGCGTACATGGCGTTCAACGTTCCGGGTACGCCGCGCCTGATCGCGCCGTCCTTCGTGGGCCCGTCCTACGCGCGCGAGGCGCCGCGCCCTATCACCATCGACGAGATCCACGAGCTCACGCGCCAGTTCGGCGATGCCGCCGTCCGCATGCAGAAAGCCGGCACCGACGGCGTCGAGGTCCATGCCGCGCACGCGCACGGCATGCTCGGCGGCTTCCTCTCGCCGCAGTACAACAAGCGCACCGATGAGTACGGCGGCAGCCTGGACGCGCGCATGCGCTTCCTGCTGGAGGTCATCGCCGAGATCCGCGAGCGTTGCGGCAAGGACTTCATCATCGACGTGCGCATCTCCGGTGACGAGTACACCGACGGCGGCCTCACCCTCAACGACATGATCTACGTGTCCCGCCGCCTCGAAAAGGCCGGCGTCGACATGATCCACGTCTCCGGCGGCACCACCATCAAGCGCGGCTCGGCCATCCCCGCCGCGGGCACCAAGCAGGCCAGCCACGCCGCCCTCTCGCGTGAGATTAAGAAGCACGTGACCATCCCCGTGGCAACCGTCGGCCGCATCAACGAGGCCTGGATCGCCGAGGAGCTCATCGAGGACGGCGCCGCCGACATCTGCATGATGGGCCGCGCCAACCTGTGCGACGCGGAGTTCTGCAACAAGGCCGCCGCGGGCCGCGCCGAGGAGGTCCGCCCGTGCATCGGCTGTCTGCGCTGCCTGAACGGCATCATGTTCGGCAAGCCCATCTCCTGTACGGTCAACCCGGACGTCGAGCACGACGAGGCGGGCTTCGAGCCGGCGGCCGAGAAGAAGAATGTGCTGGTCGTTGGCGCGGGTCCGGCCGGCATGGAGGCCGCGTTCATCGCCGCGCAGCGCGGTCACCACGTGGTGCTCGTGGACAAGCAGGAGGAGCCCGGCGGCCAGCTGCGCATCGCGTCGGTGCCGCCGGCGAAGCAGGAGCTCACCCGTGTGATCAAGTACCAGTTCAGCCGCCTGGCCGAGGCCGGCGTCGACGTCCGCATGGGTGTCGAGCTCACCGCCGAGGACATCAAGCGCGACTTCGCGGGCTACGAGGTGGTCCTGGCCTATGGCGCCGAGCCCATCGTCCCCGGCTTCATGACGGGCTTCAAGCAGGTCATGACCGCCGACGACCTGCTGGCCGGCCGCGCGTTCCCGGGTAAGAAGATCGTCATCGTGGGCGGCGGCTCCGTGGGTTGCGAGACGGCCGACTACCTGGCCCCGCTGGTCAACGACCTCGCGCCGTCCAACCGCGACATCACCCTTATCGAGATGACCCGCACGCTCGCCGCCAACGAGGGCGGCGCCGGCCGCGCGGTGCTCGTCACGCGCATCCTCGACAAGGGCGTGCACGTGCTCACCGAGGCCAAGCTCACGGGCGTGACCGAGGACACCATCTCCTACGAGAAGGATGGCGAGGAGCATGTGATCGAGGGCGCCGACACCCTGGTGCTCGCGCTGGGCTACCGCCCCAACACCGCGCTCGCCGACGCGCTGGCCGAGGCCGGCTTCACCTGCCATGTGCTGGGCGATTCCAAGCAGTGCGGCAACCTGCGCGACGCCATCGGCGCCGGCTACGAGGCGGCCTGCGAGCTGTAGCGCCTCGCGCCGTTTGGGACGAGTCCGCTTCTGCTTGCCGATCTGACGCGAGACGGGCTCGCCTCCCGCTATCTGGGCAGCATGGGGGGTCCGGCTTTCGAACCGGATCCCTTTTCCATACCGTGCGGCCGCGGTACGGGCCGCAACGTGCATCTGGGCGCGTCGGCCTGCGCGCGACGAAGCGCGGGCATTTCCTGAGATAGTTTTTCAGCGGCATCGCGCGAATGGCGAGGTGCTATCGTGTCATGATTCGAAAACAGCTGCTACCATGCTGCACGTCGAGACAAAAGGGGGAAGCTATGAACGACGATGTAAGGGAAATGGGCACCGCGGACGCGCTTGGAGGTACGGATTCCGCCGCGCCTTCCGTGTTGTTCTTCGATGTCGATGGCACGCTGGTGTGGAGCGACCCCGCCGAGCGCGATGTGGACGGCGACGAGGACTTTTTGGATATCAAGCCCGCTCCAGGCGTACCGGAGGCGTTCGCCCGGTTGCGCGAGCGCGGCCAGCTGACGTTCCTCTGTACGGGCAGGCCGCTTCCGCTGGTGTCGCAGGCACTGCTCGACCTGGGGTTCACCGGCATCGTGAGCGGTGCGGGCGCCTGCGTCTCGATGGGGGACGAGATCGTGTTCGAGACGCTGATCGACCCGGACGTCGTCCGCGAGATGGCGCGGCTCGTGCTCGATCTGGGCGGCACCGTGATGTTCGAAGCGCGCGAGCAGTCGGTGGTCGTTTCTCCTGATGACAGCAATCCCGCGATCGCGTGGTTCCCGAGCATCCCCGTGGCGCATTCGGTGGAGGAGATGGAGCGCCTGGCTCCCCGCATGCGGTTCGGCAAGGCTGCCACCATGGGCGGAATCGAGTGGATCACCGATGCGTTCACCAGTTTCATCGACGGGCGCTTCACCGATTGCTTCATGGGGTTCTCACATGAGTTCAGCCCGATCGGCGTCAACAAGGGTACGGGCGTTCGCCATGTGCTGGAGCACCTGGGGAGGGGCGTCGAGGGATCGTTCGCCTTCGGCGATTCGGAGAACGACCTGCCCATGTTCGATGCGGTGGAGACGAAGATCGCGATGGCAAACGGCTTGGAATCTGTGAAAGCGCGCGCGGATTACGTGACCGGTCACGTCGCTCATGGGGGCATCGAGCAGGCACTGCGCCACTTCGACCTCATATAGGTTCTGCACCGTCGTCGTTTCATACCTCAAAAAGGGGACAGGCACTTTTCTGAGACCGTCGCATCAAGGCCGCTTGCGCGGTGCGTCGACATCTCAGAAAAGTGCCTGTCCCCTTTTTGAGGTACGGTGCGTCGACATCTCAGAAAAGTGCCTGTCCCCTTTTTGAGGTCTTTGAGGCCCCCTTGAGACCCTGGCGTTTTGATGGCGAGTGGTTTTTTCAAAGCATTACCACTCGCCGACGGGTGCACCCCTTTGCCGACGCGCCGCGCCCTGTTTCGTCTGTATTTTTTTCAAAGTCTAACAGTCAAGAACTTGGGTGATGGATTCCCTACGTCGAGCTGCGGAAACGCG
>CAUWGM010000054.1:0-3881 GCA_963558435.1 uncultured Collinsella sp. | reverse complement strand
CCGCGCCGTGTCCATGCGGCGCGCTATACTTTCTTCGTTTTAATAAGCGAAAAGCCAGCGGGCGCCGGCCCCGCGCATCCGTGAGGAGTTCGTACTATGAGCCGCGTGCATGAGAGCCAGTCAGACTGGATTCGCACCTTGTCCAAAGAGGCCGCGCTAAAGAGTACGCTCGAGCGCGGTACGGACATCGCCCAAAACGGGCTCGTTTATGATGTGAAAAAGACCGCCTCGGCGGTGGGCAACGTGGTGACGCTCAAGGGCAAGGTCGAGGGGTCCCGCGGAAATGCGTATAAGACCATGGTCCAGCTCGATCTGGCGGACCGGGAGGTGGTCGATTTCGACTGCACCTGTCCCGCGGCGGAGCGCTATCCGGGCATGTGCAAGCATGAAATCGGCCTTGCGATCACCTATCTTGCATCCAAGGGCGTGCTGCCTTCCCCGCATGATTCTGTGGACGATGATTACGGCAACGGATACGGGGACGCCCGCGGCTTCGACGGCGACCTCGATGACGCCCTCGATATCGACTGCGAAGCGCGTCCCGACTTGCCGCATGACATCCCCTTCGGTCCCGGTGACAGCCCCTGGCAGGGTCCCGCGTGGCTCGCAAGGCCCGCCGCGCCCAAGCCGCCCGCGCCGCGCGACACCAGCGCCATCGTGCTCGACCTTATGGACGATGCCCGGCGCAGGCGAAAGACGGCCCGCATGCTCGCCGCGACGCCCCTTGCGTCCTCATTCGCCGAGCCCATCTCGCTGGTGCCCACCATCGTGGATGATTACTTCACGTCGCTCCACCTTACGCTGCGCGTGCGGTGCGGCAAGGTGTCGTACGCGGTCCGCAACATCCGCGACCTGCTTCGCGCGTGGGATGAGGGGAAGGGGATGAGGTTTGGCGCCAAGCTCGACGTCCCCTCTCTTGGGATGCTCGATGAGCGCTCGCGCCGCCTGCTCGAAGTCCTTTCGCGAATCGAGCACGATAGCGCTCGCTTTGCGGAGAGGGCGGTGTACCAATGGGGCGGCTACTACCGCGGCCCCCTTGACTCAAAGGTATCTACGTTTCTTCTGGACGAGCCCTACGTGTTCGACGTGCTCGACGCGATGATGGGCGGCGCGGTCAAAGTTGAGAAGCGCGGCTCTGGCGACCGTCATTGCTCCCTGTCGGCGCTCGAGGTTGTCGAGGAGACCCCGTCCCTCAAGGTCAAGCTGGTGGCCGCCGCGGACGGCGGCTACACGGTCCAGGCGAGCACGGCGTGCGTGCTTACGGGATCGCTCGGCCGGGCGTATTGCATCGCAAAGGACAAGGCCCGCCGCTGCGAAGGCGAGACTGCGGACATGCTGCTTGCCTACAGAGATCTGTTCGAGGCGGGATACGACCTCTACATTTCCGCCAAGGAAGCGCCCGCGTTCTGCCGCACCATAGTGCCGGACCTTCGCCGCATTGCCGCCGTGTCCGTCCCCGATCGGCTGCTGCGCGCCGCGCCGGAGCCGCGCTTTGTCTTCGCGGTGGGCGATGATGACGGCGACGTGGTGGTGGACGCCAAGGTCTTCTATGGCGATGCCTCCTTCAAGCTGCTGGGCGATGCCCCCTGGGCGACCTTGCTGGATCCTGCGTTTGTGGACGATGACGGGACCGCGCCGGATACATCTGCCGCAACTTCATCAGCGCTCGCACCCGCCCCTGCGCTCGCATCCGCCGCGGCGGCTGGCGCTGGCCCGGCGGGCCCGCTGCGCGACGACGCGGCAGAAGACGCCGTGCTCGACCTGCTGTGGTCGCTCTTCCCAGACGGCGCGTCTCGTCCAAAAATAGACGCCGGTAACGATGAAGCGCTGTATTACCTGCTCACAGACGGCCTGTCGCGCCTGCACGCCGCGGGCGAGGTTCTGCTTAGCGAGCGTTTGCGTACCATGCAGGCCAAGCCCGCGCCGTGCATGACCGTGCGCGCCAAGGTGAAGTCCGGGCTGCTGGATATCGCGCTGGGCGCAAGCGGTATGACGTCGAGCGAGCTCGCCGCCTACCTGGCGGGATGCCGTCGCTCGCAGCGTTTTGTGCGTCTTTCGGACGAGGAGATCGTGCGCATCGATGACGGCGCTCGCGAGGCGCTGGCCATCGCGGAGGGCCTGGGCATCTCGCCCCAAGAGCTTGCGGACGGCGTGAAGGGCCTGGCTCCGTCGCGCGCGATGGTGCTGGAGGCCATGCTCGACCGCACGCGATCGCTTTCGGTGCGCCGGGCGCAGTCGTTCAAGAGCATGGTCGACGCGTTCGATTCACTCGTTGACGTGGACCTTTCCGTGCCCGCCTCGCTCAACGCCACGCTGCGTCCCTACCAGGAAGACGGCGTGAGCTGGATGGGCGCGCTGGAGGCTCTGGGGTGCGGCGGCATCCTGGCGGATGACATGGGCTTGGGCAAGACGCTGCAGGCCATAACCCACCTGCTTGCCCGTCGCGAGGTGGGGGACGCTGGCCTTACGTTGGTGGTTTGCCCCGCATCGCTGGTCTACAACTGGATGGCGGAGCTCGAGCGGTTCGCGCCCGCGCTTCGCGCCCGTGCCGTGCTGGGCTCCAAGGACGCCCGCCGTCGCGAAATCGAGAGCGCTTCCCATGCCAACGCCGTCGATGCTGCCGACGCCGTCGACGTGCTGGTCACCTCCTATGACCTCATGCGCCGCGACATCGAGCTGTACCAAAACCTGCAGCTGCGCCGCGCGATTCTGGACGAGGCCCACTACATCAAGAACCCCGGCGCGCAGGTGACCATGGCAGCCAAGTGCCTGCCCGCGCAGGCGCGCTTCGCCCTCACGGGCACGCCCATGGAGAACCGCCTGGGCGAGCTGTGGAGCATCTTCGACTTCATCATGCCGGGCTTTTTGGGCACGCGCACGGCATTTGAGAAGCACCTGGGCGATGCCGTCGCCGCGGGCGAGGCGGAGGCGACGCTGCGCCTGCGCCGCATGACGTCGCCGTTCATCTTGCGCAGGCTCAAGGAAGACGTGCTGGCGGACCTGCCGGAAAAGAACGAGAGCGTGGTCTCCGTCAAACTGGAGGGCGAGCAGCGCCGGGCCTACCTTGCAAACGAGGAGCGCATCGCCATGCAGGTTGCCCATGAGCTTCCGGACGAGTTCTCCCGCAAGAAGCTGCAGGTGCTGGCCGAGCTTACCCGCTTGCGGCAACTGTGCTGCGACCCGCACCTTGTGCTGGAGGGGTATCGCGGCCCCAGCGCCAAGCTCGAGGCTTGCGTGGAGCTGGTGACGGGCGCGGTGGACGGCGGGCACCAAGTGCTGGTGTTCTCGCAGTTCACCTCTATGCTCGCCATCCTGTCGCAGCGGCTCGGCGCGGTCCTGCGCGCTTCCGGCTGCACCTGCGAGCAGCTGGACGGTTCGTGCTCCAAAAAGAAGCGCGCGGAGCTGGTCGCGCGGTTCCAGGAGGGTAGGACGCAGGTGCTGCTCATCTCGCTCAAGGCGGGCGGCGTGGGCCTCAACCTCACGGCGGCAGACGTGGTGATCCACTACGACCCGTGGTGGAACGTGGCCGCGCAGCAGCAGGCGACCGACCGCGCGCACCGCATAGGCCAGCAGCGCTGCGTGAGCGTGTTCAAGCTCATCGCCGCGGGCACCATAGAAGAGCGCATCATGGCGATGCAGGAGGCCAAGCGCGACTTGACGGAATCCGTCTTAAGCGGCGCCTCCACGTCCGCGGCGCTCACCCGCGAGGACCTCCTCTCTGTTCTGGGCGCCTCTGCCGCGCTTGCGGAAGAGTAGGGGAGGGCGCTGCGGGATATGGCGCCAAGGGTGCCGCTCGCGTAGACTGGTGCACAGCAAAAAGATACTAAGGAGGGTCTTATGACCGACGTTTCGACCGATGTCTCCTCGTCCGCCGCATCCGC
>CAUWGM010000053.1:0-4133 GCA_963558435.1 uncultured Collinsella sp. | reverse complement strand
CCCGTCCGTCGCTAACGCTGCACCGCACTTGGTGCAAAACCGCGCACCGTCCGCGAGCTCGGCGCCGCACTTGGTACAAAACATGGTCTCCCCTTCCGCGAGTACCTGCATCCGCCTACTTGCTGCTCTCGAGCTCCTTCTTGGTATCGGCCACGGTCTTGACCGTGTCCTTCACCGTGACGCCCCGCATGGTGTGCCCATCGTTCGTCACGAAGTCCTCCTCGGTGCCCATGGTGTCGCCCATCATCCATTGGTCCTCGAAAAGCGACACCGTCGTGGTCCCCACCCATTCGTCCGCATCCTGATTGAACGCGACCTCGCCAAACGTGCCGCCCTTCGCCGCGCCGAGATACGCAACCGGCGACGACGGATTCGGATTGTCCGCGCGCACCTCGAGCAGACGCGGGCCGTCCTCGCCATCGGTAAGGCGAATCCACGAGATGTAGGGATAGCCGCCGTTGGTATAGGTCACCGGCTCGCAATAAACGGATGCCAGCGCGTCCTTGCCCTTGTTGTACTCAAAGATCTCCACCGTGTAGGCCGACTCATCCGAAGGCACCGGAGACTCCCCGCCCTTGAACTGCTGCGCGTACTCCTTCGAGGCGTAGGCGACCACGAGGCGCTCCACACCATCGCCAAACGGGACCAGCTCGGCATAGCACACGCCCAGCGCGCTGCGGAACTCCTCCTCAGAACCCATGCGATCATCACTCGATGCCGCCTTCGCGCTCGAGCTCCAGTCGACCGCCTCGCCCGCGCCGTGCTTCTTCTCGAGATCCTCGATCGCCTGCAGGAAGCACGCCTTGGCGCCCTTCTTCGCCGTGGCGGACGAGCCGGTGTCCTTGTCGTTCTTGCCAGCGTCCTTATCGCTTGCACCGGCATCCTTATCGGTCTTGCCGGTCTTCCCGGTGGACGACGAGGCAGTCGCATCGTCCTTCTTCGTCGTCTTCCCGCTGGCGGCACCCGTGGTCGCGCCCTTCGACGCATCCTTGGACTTCGACGAATCCTTCTTGAACGCCGGTCCCACGAGGAAGGTCCCGCTACCCAGCACGTTACCGCGACCGTCCTCGTAGCTCACCGTGTACTCGCCGTTTGGCAAGCTGGGGAACAGCTCGGCCGGATCGTAGCCGTTCGCGTCGGTGACCTCCACGGGCTTGTAGCCCGACACGTCGATGTCCTTACCGCGCTTGTCGACGCCATCGACCAGTCGGACGAAATACCGCTCGAGCCGGGTGCCGTCGATTGCGGTGGGAACGATGCGCGACGCTTCCACCGCCCCGTTCTCCTGAGATACGAACGGCAGCACCGTAGCGGGGTCAAAGACGCCGGCACGCCAAGCCACCACGCCGCCCACGCCCGCAAGGAGCGCGCAGGCCGCCGCCGCGGCAATTCCCCGGGTGACGCGGCGCCGACGGCTGGGCGCGGGCGCGGACTCCGCGGCTTCGGGCTCGACCTTGGGTGCTGATGCGACCTCGGACTCGGACGCGGCCTCCACGGGCGCGGATTCCAGCACAACGGTTTCATCCGCCGGGACCCCCGCGGCGGCATCCTCGAACCCATCCTCCTCGGCAGCCTCGTCCTGCGCCGCCACGTCAACCGCCGACGGCGCCTCGGCAGCCGGCGCCTTCGCCTCCTCGACCGCTGCCGCATCCGGTGCAACCGAAGCCTCGATCGCTTCAACCTGCCCTACTTCGGCACCGCACTTCGTGCAAAAGCGCGTACCCTCGCGCAGCTCAGCGCCACATTTCGTGCAAAACAACCTCTTCAC
Source organism: uncultured Collinsella sp. (assembly GCA_963558435.1). Taxonomy (GTDB): domain Bacteria; phylum Actinomycetota; class Coriobacteriia; order Coriobacteriales; family Coriobacteriaceae; genus Collinsella. The sequence continues at coordinate 2,365 of CAUWGM010000053.1, read as the reverse complement.
CATACCTTACAGAGAAAACGAACCCGTCCACAGATACCACTTGCCATCAACCTTGATTGCAGAGATCCCGATGCTCTCGAGCGACTGGTCGACCGTCTCGCCCTTTTCGTAGATGGCGTAATCGTCCAGGAACGTGATGCTGCCATCCATACCGAGCTTCACGCCGTCGGTCGCCTCGATATCAAGGTCGGCATCGTGGAAGAACTCATTGATGTCGTCCAGGTCGTCCTGGTCGAGCTGCTCGCCCTCCGTGATCTCGATCTTTACCTCGACCTTATCCATCACATCGACGGCGCCCATGCTGTCATACATGTCGGACACGCTGTCGGCGGCGTCCTCGACAAGCTCTTGGCGGTTGTCGTAATCACCCATCTCGATCGCCTTGTCGAGCGCCCCGGGAGGCATGAGGTCCAGCAAGTCGGAAGCGGCGCGCTCAACCTTGTCCTGGCTATAGCCGCCCGTAAAGATGCGCTCGTACACACCCGTTACCGAGCGTGCCAGCGCATCGGCCGTTGCATGCGGGTTGTTGCTGCAGCGCGTGATGCCGAACACCGCGAGCGCTACCAGCACGACGGCAGCAACCGCCAGCACGATCTTGGTCTGCTTGCTCAACAGGGCGAACGTGCTGCGCGGCGCGCTCCCGCGGACGCCGTCCGTCGTGGCCGGCGCCGGCGCCGTACCGGGCGCAGGCTGCGACGCCGCGCCCGGCTGAGCAGCCGCGCCCGAAGGTGTCGCCGCTCGTTGCGGAAGGCTAGCTCCGCAGCCTCCGCAGAATTTAGCGGTATCGGGGTTTTCCTTTCCGCACTTAGGACAAAACATCATTGGTTCCCTTCTCTCGTACCGTCGCATTCCCGGGACCCGCCCCTCGTCGCCCGGCGACGGCGCCTCGTGCGCCACAGCCACCAGTAGTTCCCTCCCACATGGACGGCAGCCATACCGGCGCAGGCCAACGCGGCTCCCGCCGCCAGTGCGAACCCGTTGTTCGCGATGCCTGCAGAGCCGTATGCATCGGCACGCAGCCGCTGGTCGATGACGCCGTCCCCATCGACATCGACCACCAGCGCCGTCGCCGGAGCGATTTCCGCCATCGTGGTCACCTGCGTGGCGGGCGTGACCTCGATCTCATCGAACGTGCGGAAATCGTCGTAGTCGCCCTCGTCGTTCGCGAAACCAATCGAGTAGTCCATCGAGCCCTCGCCCGTCCCGCGAATATCGATCGTGTAGCTCGGACCCTCCTTGAGGCGCACGACCTTTACGGCATCCTCTTCGATCACCGCACCGTTCTCGTCGAGCTCGTCCTCGAACGCCAGCGAACCGAACGACGTGCGCGTGCTCCCACCTTCCGCAGACGACAGCTCCTCGCCCCCATAGGCAACGCTCACCTCGACCGGACACGCCGCGCGCACATACATATAGCGCGTACCGCTGATCTCGTCGGCGATGTCGGCGAAGAACGCCTCGAGGTCGGCGCTATCGCGCACCTCGTAGTGGCACCCGTCGCTTGCCATGGCGGATAGCAGCGCATAGCCCTCGGCCCCCTCGTTGAAGCCCACCGTATACAGCTTGATGCCGTGGTCCTTGAGCTGGCGGGCGTAGGTGATGAGCTCGTCGCCCTGCAAGCCCTCGTTGGGGTGGCCGTCGGACATGAGCACCATGATGCGCCGGCTGGACACGCCGTCGGCGAGCGCGTCCTCCCCGTTCCGCATGCCCGCTTCCATGTTTGTCCTGCCCTGAGTCGAAAGGTCGTCGATGGCATCGCTCAACGCGCTCTGCTTCGACGTGAGGCCGCAGGCGATCGCGGCATCCGCCGAATAGGTCACCAGGGCGCAGTTCGCCTCTCCCTCCAGGACGGTGCCGACGAACCCCTGCGCCGCCTCCTTCATCTGCTCCAGGGGCTCACCATTCATGGATTCCGAGATGTCGAGCACCAGCGCGATATCACGACGCGCCTTCATATCGAGCACGGCCTGCTGGCGCTCGTCCTCGTTCCGATTGGGCGCGAAGCCCTCGATCTCACCAGGGCGCGCGACGTTCACCGCGTCAAATGCGCGCATCACGCGCTCGAACTGCCCCTGCGCGAGCATGCCCTCGTCACGCATCGTGCGCGCGCAGCTCTCGGTAAGCACGCGAAACTGGGCGAAGGTGCACTCCTTGACCCCTGCGGTAGCATGCAGCGTGAGGTACACAAGCTGGGCGAGCTGCTTCGTCGACAACGCCTCGCCCTTGATGCCCTTCTCGGCACACATCAAATAGCCGGCATGGGAGATGACGGTGCTGTTGTTGTGCACGTAACCGCGGTCGTAATCGGTTTGCGAGGGATCGCCCCAGGCTTTCTTGTCGCCATAAGTGGCAGGATGCGCCTTCG
>CAUWGM010000052.1:0-4266 GCA_963558435.1 uncultured Collinsella sp. | reverse complement strand
GTTCCCGGGCCCGGGTCTGGCCATCCGCATCATCGGCGCGGTGAGCCCCGAGAAGTTGGAGATCTTGAAGAACGCCGACGCCATCGTGCGCGAGGAGTTGGACGCCTACAACGCGCGCCTCTTCGAGCAGACCGGTGAGCGCAACTCCGAGCATTCCTGCTGGCAGTACTTCTGCGTGCTGCCCGACATCAAGTCCGTGGGCGTGATGGGCGACGAGCGCACCTACGCCCGCCCCGTGATCCTGCGCGCCGTGGAGTCCAGCGACGCCATGACCGCCGACTGGGCGCGCCTGCCCTACGAGGTGCTCGCGCGCATCTCCGGACGCATCGTGGCCGAGGTCCCCGGCATCAACCGCGTGGCGTACGACATCACGAGCAAGCCGCCCGCGACGATCGAGTGGGAGTAGGACGACAGGGTTCTGACCTGCGATTTTGAGTGCCGCACTATGCCGCTGAGTTTCGTTTCGTACGAGAGTCATGACAAAGCCACCAGCGACGGAGATGAGTAAAAGCGATTAAAGAGCCTCCGTTCCCTGCGTTGGGACGGAGGCTCTTTCTTTGCCGTTTTACTCCCTTGTCTCCGTTCGGGGATTATTTCTTGCTCATTTAGGGTTATTCGCGCTGAAAGATTTTGACTAGCTTGGTGTCCTTTATTTCGTAAATAATGTCTGCGACGTTCTCGACCAGCCTCTTATCGTGGGAGACGAACACTATCGTTCCGGCATAGGCGCTCATCATCTGCTCGAGGGCTTCGGCGCTCTTGATGTCCAGGTAATTTCCAGGCTCGTCCATGAGCAAGATGTTGTATCTGCCCAGCAGCATCTTCGCGAGCAGCAGCTTGATGACTTCGCCTCCCGAGAGAACGCCAACGTCCTTTGCCAGGTCACGCGGTCCGATTCCCATAGAGGCGAGGATGCTTCGGATTTCGGTCATGCTGTACTCGCAACCATCCTGCATGAACGAGATCGCAGACTGACGGGCGTCGAACTTGTAGCCTGTTTGCTCGAAGTAACCGATCTCTGCCTTGGGAGAGATGTTGATACCGTCGGCGCGTCGAGCGATTGCCTTCAGCAGGCTGGTCTTTCCTGTACCGTTGCCACCGGTGATGGCCACTTTGGCACCGAGCGGTATCTCGAATTTCGCGTGGTCATAGAGCATGCAGTTGCCGAAGCTCAAGCTGAAATCGTCTGCCGAGATGGGAAATTTACTATGCAGTTCCAGGGCCTTGCTCTGGCGGAACCGCACGGTGCGAATGCTGTCAGGGGCCTCAATCCCTTCGAGCGCTTCGAGGCGCTTCTCCATGTTCTTAGCCGCCTGGTACATCCTCTTCTGTTTGGTGCCGGTTGCTTTCTGATGTCCCAATCGACCTGCATTCTCGTTGCTTTTCTTTGCGCCCTTCTGCTTGGCGTCGACCTGCCGTGCTTTTTTCCGTTGTTTTTCGATGGCGGCTTCAAGGCGCTCGCGCTCGCGCATCGCCTCTTCGTATCGAGCCGCCTGAACTTTGCGTTCTTCTTCTTTCTGTCGCAGATAGTCGGAGTAGTCACCCCAGAATTCGGAAATACCGCCGTCTTTGAGCTCCCAGATCTTGTCCACTACCTGATCGAGAAAATAACGGTCATGGCTCACAATGAGCAGGGCTCCATCAAATGCCTTGAGTTGTCCGACGAGAAGGCTGATGCCGTCTTGGTCGAGGTGGCTCGTAGGCTCATCAGCAAAGATCGCGCTTGCATGCTGGGAGAGCGCAGAGGCAATCTTGGCGCGTGTCTCCTCTCCGCCGCTCATCGTCTCCTGCGCCACTCCGGCGACGTTGAGACGGGAGAGCATCTCACCACTGCCCTGAGCCGCATCAAGGTCGAGTTCATCGAGTTGGCCGATGAGGGCAATGCTGCCGAAACGCCTGACGTCGGCGTCCGCAATGGTAAGATTGCCGCTCAGAATTTTAAGCAGGCTGGTTTTGCCTGCGCCATTGTCTCCCACCAAGCCGATGCGATCGTAGGAGTAGATTTCCAACTCTTCGATATCTAGGATATCGCGGCCGGCATATTCCAAAAAGATGTCTTTAGCTTTGACTATGAGTTCCATAGGTTGAACCGCCTTTTGTGTATTAGCGTTTTACTGGAAACGCAGCCATGCCAAAAAAGATTGCTCACGTCGATTTTTCGCCTTTGCCCAATTGCCGGCGCGAGCGTTTTGACCTTGCGCAAGCCGGCAAATCCGAAAATGATAGTTGGCGACGAATAAGGAGCGCGATGTGGGATGTCAGTGCAATACCTCGTCGTCGCAAGGGCTTGAAGGCTGACGCTTGAACCGATGGCTGCTGCCTCTTTTTTTTCGAATACTTGGGCTATTGAATCTGCCCGGTATCTCTTTTCCCCGCGCTTCGGACGCTCGGAGCAAGCAGCATAGCCATCGCAAGCAGTACCATGGTCGCTCCAGAGCCGACGAACCATAACGGAGCTCCAAGCAGATCCGCAAAAACGGAGGGAGCTGCGAGGCCCATGGGCATGGCCCAAGCCATGATGGTTCCGTAGAGGCCGAAAACGCGGCCTAGGTACTCAGGAGGTATCTGCTCCTGCATAAGGGCAGTCTGGGTTCCCGCGTACAACGGGGAGCATGCGCCCATAAGAAAGCTCACCGGCAGGAAAGCAGCGAACAATGACGGGCCGAGCGATCCGGATACGATTGCGGCAATGCCGAAGCCGGCAATCGCGGCGACCATGGTGAACGACCTATTGCGGAACCCTCCCGTAACCGCCAAGATACCGGACCCAGCCAGCATGCCTGCAGAAAAAAGGATTTCCACCAAAGCGGCATCCCCCGTGCTACCGCCAAAATGCCCCAAGGTCATTATTGGGAACAATGCCGCGAGCGGAGAGAACGCGAAAGCGAAGACGAACCCGCACCAAAGAAGGGCGAACAGCCCCCTGTACCCCCTAATCAGCTTGTAGCCGTCCGAAATCTCAGAGAAGAGCTCTCGAACCTTATTGGAAAAGGACAAGCTGCGGTCGGCTTCGTCGAGGCCCCCTGCGTCTATCTGTGCGGCGAGGACGGCTAAAGAAGCGAAAAGCGCTCCCAGCACGTCGAGGACAATCATAGCGGTAATGCCCGCCACGGGATAAATCACTGCTGCAAGCGCGGCGCCAAGAATGTATCCGCCGGACTGAATCGCCTGAGTCACCCCCGATAGGCGAACGAGATGCTCCGGTGGGGCGAGATGGGGCGTGAGAGATTGGGAGGCTGGCGTGTAGAACGAAGTACCAACTGCACGGAGAAACAAGGCGATGAGAATTAGCCATGCAGGTAAGCTGCCGGCCAACGAGGCAATCGCCAAGGCGGCACCCACCGCGGCAATGAAGAGGTCGGCGCCGATGAGGACACGTTTCAAAGGCAGTCTGTCGACAACGGCGCCCGCAAGGATTCCGAACAAAGCAATCGGCAGAAAGCCTGCCAGCGATGCTAAGGAGAGGAGAGAAGACGACCCTGTCGTGAGGGCGAGATGCCAAATAAGACCCATCTGGAGAATCGAACTCGTCAATGTCGAAACGAGCTCCCCGCCCCATACGAAACAAAGCTTGAATTGCCATGAATGGCACAGCAGAGCAGACCTGCCCCGAGAGGTTTCAAATATCATGGTTATGTCCAATCGTGAAATGGCGTGCAGAAAAACAGCGCGACGCCACAACAGCGCCGCTTTCTAGGCGCTCATCCACGTGCGGAAAAGACCAACCACGACACCCCTCCTTTGTTAATTCGGTCTGGCAAACCATGTAATATTAACGAGGCTTGAGTTTGCCTGTCAAGAATCGACCATCGGAAAGGGCAATCCTCTCTGGCCATTCGATTCCTTTTGTATCTTTGGTTGCATAGGTGACCCGCCAGGGCTATTACGCGTGGAAGAGGCGCCTGCCGAGCTGGCCGATGAGGCGCTGAAGATGGCCCTGGTCAGGCGAAACGATCCCAAGGGATGCGTACATCATTCGGATAGTAAGAATGTTGCCAGCAGGTTTTGCGGCAACCGCAAAGGAGCCGTATCCTGCAGCTGGAATCACGTTGCAGCATCCTGACCCGCATTCCGATTGGCGGACGGCCCGCTTCGGCATCCTGACCAGCACAGCGATCGAGCCTTGTCATTCCTTGGATATGCCGGTTGCTCGGGGCGGTCCCGACGGAGGCCCTCGCCTCCCCGGTCCGTGACCCAAGAAGGGCAAGCATGCTGATCTGCATGGCTGGTTCCTCCTTTATGTAGATGACCATGCAGAGAAGGGAC
>CAUWGM010000051.1:0-5257 GCA_963558435.1 uncultured Collinsella sp. | reverse complement strand
GGTCGAGGCCGTAGAAGTCGTTCCGCAGGCTCTTGTACGACTCGATGACGTCGTATACAGTCGGCTCGCTGACGTTTGGCGTCTTCTCCTGCTTCATGGGTTCCTCCTTTTCTATTTAGAAAAACTAAATCACTCAGGTAAAAAAATAGAGAGAACGGCATCCGAGAGAATCTTGCGGGAGTTTTCCCCCATGCTTTCGGCAAGGCAGTTCAGCTCTTTTAAGCGGAAGTCGCCAGGCTTTTTCTCTCGAGATCTGTATGCCTCCAAAGATAAGCCGCAGATAGAAGCCGCTTTTGCTTGGGTCATTCCCGCCCCGGCTCGCGCTGCAGCGAAAAGGTCATCCTTTATCATCCATGCACCTCCTTCTGTGATTCCAAGAATACACGACCATTTAGTAAAACTCAACAACTAATTTAGCGAAATCGGTATCTGATTGGGTATTATTAAATTACGAGCAGATAGGAGAACCTATGGGACTTCCAGAAAATATCGACGCGCTGCTTGTTAAGCACGACATCACTCAAGAGGCTCTCGCACGAATTGCTGGTGTGACCCCTGGTTCGGTAACTGGCTGGCGCAAAGGCTCACGTCCGCGTAAAGAAGCAATAGCTAGGCTGTGTGAGTATTTCAGCATTACTGAAGATGATTTGGTCTCTGATCATTATGGCCTCGCCGCCAAGGAGCACGGCCGCGTGCCCTCCGGCGCCATGCCCGTGGCCGCCTCCCACGCGACCGTGCCGCTGCTCGCGATCGGGCGCGTGCACGCCGGCGCGATGACCGACGAGGAGGAGGTCTCGCACCGCGTCGAGGTGCCCGCCTCGGTGCTCGCCTCGCATCCGCGCGCCTTCGCGCTCGAGGTCGAGGGCGACTGCATGGACCGCGTCATACCCGAGGGGAGCCACGTGCTGGTCGACCCCGACCGCGAGCCCGGCAACGGCTCCATCGCGGTGGTCGAGACCGACTCGTACCAGGCCGTGATGCGTCGCTGGTACCGCGGGAGCAGCACGCTGATGCTCACCGCGGACAGCCATAGCGAGCAGGAGGACATGGTGTTCGGGCCCGAGGACGGACCCGTGCGCGTCATAGGGACGGTCGTCTGGTGGCAGGCGCCGAGGGAGATGGAGTAGGGATGTCAAACGGGAATCGCAAGAGTCTGGGTTCGCAGGTAACTACGGTAAAGCAGGCTAATACGGCATTGCTCCTATGCCTGTTTTTCGGCTGGGCTGGCGTGCATCGGGTGTACGCGAAGTTGTGGTGGAGCGCATTGTTGTACTTCTTCTCATTCGGGCTGTTCTTCTTTGGGTGGGCGTGGGATCTGGTGGTCATCATTCGTCGCCGTTCGGCCCTGAAGCGCGAAGAGGCGCGTTACTTTGATATCGAGCCCGAGCCGGACGCCGAGGAGAGAGGGCGGCGCGCGGAGGAGGATGCTGCCCAGAGGGCGGCGTTGCAGGACCAGAATAGGGCTTTTCTTGAGGCAAACGGTATCGATGTCGAGATGTTCGATGTCGAAAAAGTGCTCACCGACGTGATTAGAACTATTGAGACGACATGCCCGTGCATGCTCAGGTTTGACCGTGGGCTGAGTCACGAGATACCGACTATCACCTTTTCATCGCCAACAAAAACGGGGAAGTTGCCGAAGAATATTGTCGAGGCGCGGGTTAGCCATGAGGTGGTTAGGATGGTGAAGGATTCGTTCGGTTACGAATGGCCACGATATGGTGACCGAATCGGGGCGACTATCAGCTATCTGTCCGATGGACGAATCAATAAGCTTGACGTTTTCGGCAACCACCACGGCAAGACCGTTGATGTGTCAATCCGCCGCCAGGGAGACGTGCTGCTGATCACGAGCGCCGGAACCCACAATGCCAACGGCATGTGGCAGTCGTTGTGTCCCAACGCGGACCCCTCTACGGGCGAGCTGCTCGAGGCCCTTACCAAAGAGGTCGAGAGGATCTACTAGGCGCCGTGGTCTGGTTCCAGCCCGCCGCGGGAGATGGAGTAGGCGGGTCACACCGCCCCAGCTGCCAGCAGGATGTGGCAGATCAGCCCGAGGACGGCCCACGCGGCGTTGATGGTTAGGAGGATGCAGAGTATGAGCAGGGCGCGGTTCCCACGCATTGGAGGTCCTTTCCATGGCTGAGGCGTTTGAATGGATTCTCCCAGCGGTGTCGGCGGCGTTCGCCGAGTCGCTGCCCTTCATATCCACGTTCGCCGCCGTGGCGTCGGTCGCCGTCGCCTGGATGGTCTACCGAGATCAGTCATCCCCGGACGTGGTCGCCTACATCTCGCAGGTGTCCGAGGGCTCGGCGATGGTCGCCCTGTTCATCGAGAACGTTGGCGCGGCCCCTGCGTACGACCTCGCGTTCGATGTGGAGGGAGAGCTGCCGATGGCCGACGGCATGCGCGACGGCGTCGAGGCTTTTCTCGGCCACGGGATGTCGCTGCTCATGCCCGGCGCACGCAGGGGCACGTTCCTTGGAGCCGCCCACGAGCTGATCGCCGCGCACAGGGACGCCGAGGCGGTCGTGTCGGTCGCGTTCGCCCGCCGACGCGGGGGCAGGCGCGTGCGTGCGTCTTTCCCGGCGGATGTCCTCTCGTTCGACTACGCGTTGCTCGACAAGCCGTTGTCGCTGCAGAAGGTCGAGGAGCTGGCCAGGCAGTCGAAGAGGGCCGCGGACGAGCTGCGGGCTGCGAGGCGGTCCATGGAGCGCATCGAGAAGAGGCTGGAGGCGCTGCTTCCAACCGAGGAGATGGAGTAGAGGTATGACTGTTTATTATCACGAGGGCAAGTTTCCGCCTGAGAGTCTTGATTGGCAGAGGATCATCGGCCCCTTGGCGGATGCGACCGAGGCGATAGCGCGATACGATAGCTTCCTGGGCATTATCCCAGATGCTGACATCCTGATCGCTCCCCTCATGACGCAGGAGGCGGTGACCTCTTCGAGAATCGAGGGCACGAAGGCGACCGTTGGGGACGTTCTGGCATATGAGGCCGGCTCGAGTGAGCTGGACCCAGCTCGGCGGAATGACATCATGGAGGTTATCAACTACCAACAGGCGGTCATCGTTGCTGAGGAGATGCTAAGGGATGTGCCATTGAGCGGGCGTGTTCTCAGGTCCGCCCACCGAGTGCTGTTGTCGGGCGTCAGGGGACAGTACAAATCTCCAGGAAAGTACCGAATCGAGCAGAATTGGATTGGGCGGACCTACGACATTTCCGAAGCGCGCTACGTGCCTCCTGCTCCGGAAAAGGTCGAGGACGCGATGGCGGAATGGGAGCGTTTCGTGAATGACGGGACGATGCCCGCTCTGGTGCGTGTTTCGATAGCCCATGCCGAATTCGAGTCGATCCATCCGTTCCTCGACGGTAACGGGCGCATCGGCCGGATGATAATCCCGCTCATGCTCTGCCAAGAGCGCCTCATGTCCCATCCCTGTTTTTATCTAAGTGAGTTCTTCGAGCATCGAAACAGTGAATATCAAGACAGGCTCCTAGCCGTATCAAGGGATGGGGCCTGGACGGAATGGTGTGAGTTCTTTCTTGGAGCGATGGCGCATCAGGCGAGAGAGAATCACGAGAAAGCGGAGAGGATCTACTCCCTGTTCGAGAGAACGAGGGCGCGCCTTATCGAACTCACCTCGTCCACATACTCCGACAAGGTGGTTACTGCTTTGTTCAGGGCGGCGATCTTCCAAACTACCAGAGTTATCAAGGACTCAGGCGTCAACCCGAAGACCGCCAGAAGGTTGCTGGCGGCCCTCAAGGAAGATGGGTTGCTCGCAGAGCTCGAGCCCGCCAGTGGAAGCAAGCCGGCCATCTATCTGTTCCCAGAGCTGTTTAGGATATCCGAGGGGATCGATGGGGGGACAGGCGAGTCCGTCAAATCAAATTGACGGACATGAAACGGGCTTCATGTCCGACCAATCAATTGGCGGGACACCAATTGGTCCTTAAGTCACATAAGATAGGCCCCGCGCATATGGGCGGCAACCCTGCGCGAGGCCGTGTAAAGCACCAACCGAATACATCGGAAGGCAAGGTGATTCTACCATGGCCGTGCGGAAGCAGAGCGACGGCAGGTGGGTGGCCGACGTGACGGTCGGCGTCAAGTGGGACGGCACCCGCGACCGCAGGACGCGGACGTGCCGCACGAAGCGCGAGGCGGAGCGCGCGGAGAGCGCATTCAAGGTCGAGCGCGACGGCCGCCAGGGCCCCGTGACGGGGCGCATCACGTTCGGCGAGTTCGTCGACGAGCTGTGGTGGCCCTCCAAGGCCGGGCTGCGGCGCAACAGCCGCGACACCTACCGGCAGGTGCTCGACGCCCGCCTCATGCCCGCGTTCCGCGAGGTGGACCTCTCCTCGATCAACAAGCTCGGCATCCAGCGGATGATCCTCGCGTGCCCCACCCGCAAGTCCGGCCAGAAGGCGCGCGAGGTGCTGTCCTCCATCCTCGGCTCGGCGGTCGAGATGGGGCTCATCTCCGTGAACCCCGCGTCGTTCCGCTACCAGTACCCCATGAGGGGGGAGCGGGCGGCGAGCGGGACGAGCCAGGGCGAGGTGCTGGGCACGTTCGCGGAGCACCGCCGCTACCTCGAGCACCTGGCGGCGACCGTCCCCGGATCGCCCGAGGAGCGCATGGCCGTGCTCGGCCTGTGCCTGGGGCTGCGCAAGGGCGAGGTGCTGGGCCTGGACTGGGAGCGCGTGGACCTCGGCGCGCGCGTGGCGACCATCGACCGCGAGTACACGCTCGGCGGCGGGCGCGCGGAGATGGACGACACCAAGACGGAGCGGTCGCTGCGCCGCGTGCCGATCCCCGCCTACGCGGCCGCGCGCATGGGGGCGTGGGGGCCGGGGGAGGGGCCCGTCGTGACGGGCGCGGGCGGGCGCCGCATGAACCCGCACACGGCGGGCAACCGCCTGCGCCGTCTGGCGCAGGGGAGCTATCCCGAGGGCGACCGGTTGCCGCGCCTCACGCTCTACACGATGCGGCACAGCTTCGCCACGGCGTGCATCGACGCGGGCGTCGAGGTGGCCAAGCTCTCGCGCTGGCTCGGGCACTGCAATGTATCGACCACATATAATATGTACGTGCGCCCGAGGCTCTCCGACCTGTCCGACAGCGCGGTGCCCATCATCGACGAGGCCATGGGCGATATATGACGTGGCAGACGATGGCAGGCGGATTCGGCATATCCGCAGGTACAGGGCTTAAATGCGCGTAGTTCGATTCTCCGCGCCTCCACCAACCGT
>CAUWGM010000050.1:0-5359 GCA_963558435.1 uncultured Collinsella sp. | reverse complement strand
ACCGGCGGCTCGGGGTCGACCGGCTTATCGGCAACCCACTTTGCAAACAGCACGAGATTCGACTCGATGGCGGAGCCGAAGTCGTAGCGCTGCGTGCAGGCTTCGTCGATGAACCAGCCGTCGAAGGTATAACCATCGCGAACGGGAACAGCGGGCTCGGCTACGGTAGCGCCCGCAGCGACCTCGACAACCTTGTTCGGCGTGACACCGTCCCGGTAGTTGAAGGTCACCTTGGCCGTGACGGGCAGGGCCTCCTGCTCCAGGCCGTGGTGCTCGAGCAGGTCCTTCAGCGTGAAGCGGGCCTGGCGGATATAGCACAGATCCTGCTTGACGTTGTAGGGATTCATCGACTCGCTGACCTTGCGGTCCCAGTGGCCATAGGAATCCATGACGAACAGGCCGTTCTCGTCCACCGTCATGCCGGTATAGCCGCAGTCGCCCTTGTAGCGGTTGCGGGTCCAGTCCTCGGATAGGCGGAAGCGGTAGTCGCCGTCGCGCTGGGCGATGAGGTCCTCATAGGAGCCGACCCACATGCCCCAGCTGTTGCAGATCCAGTCGTCGCTGCCCTCGAACTTATTGTCGTAGTCGAGGTCGAACTGAATCTCGCGGAAGGTGATGAGCAGCTTGCCGCTCACCGGATCGTACAGCGCCTTATGGCGCTCGCCCGCCAGGGAGCCCGGCAGGTCGATGGGCTTGCTCCAGGTCTCACCCTCGTCGGTCGACATGATGAGCGTCGAGGGCTTGTTATGCGACTGGCTGCGGGCCAGACCAACGATGGCGCGGCCATCGGGCGAGCGGAACATGCCGATCTCGCACATCTGGTAGGTCTTCTCGATCTCGCGGTGCTCGGAGAGATAGGGAACCGGCTCGGTCCACTGCTCCCGGCCGTCCTCATCAAATGTGAGGTAGGTCTTGTAGTTCACGTAATCGAAATCGTGATAGACACCCATCCACTTCTGAATGGGCTCACCCGTCTTGGGATCGCGCAGCTGAATGAGGCTCGCCATGCCGACGATAGACTCGTTGCGGCGGCCGTTGAGCTCGGGGTACCAGTTGGTGTACTCGGTCCAGGTCTCACCGTTGTCATCGGAGTAAGAGGTGTCCCAGCCAGTACGGTTGTCCACGCCCGGCTCGCTCCAGCGGCCCGGGCATGCCGTGATGAGCATGATGCGCTCGCGGCCATCGGCCATCTTGAGCGTATAGAGCGTCGGGGTCTCCTGCGAGCCCTTCCAATCCTCGGGCAGGGGCTTTTCAAACTCCTGCCAGGTGGTGCCGTTGTCATCGGAATAGCGCATCAGCAGCGGACCGTGACCGTGGCCCTGCGGGAAGGCCGTGATGAGGCGACCGGTGCGGGTGCGAACCATATCGGGCTGGCCGTAGTACTTCTTGCCCTGCTCCAAGTTGCCGTCGCCGGCAGTGCGGGGGTCATACAGGTCGGAGATGTAGCCCGCATCCTTAGACTGGTCGACCAGCACGGGCGACAGCATGTTGGAGGCGGTCACGTTCTTCTTCACGGTGACGTCGAGCACCTGGGAGGCGCCGTTGCACGTCACGCGGATCTTGACATAGCCGCGCTGGAGGGCGGTCACGAGGCCGTCCTCGGACACCTTCACCACGGCACCGGTATCGTTGGCCACGTTCTTGGCCTCGACGACCTCGAAGGTTGCCGTCTTGTCGAAAGCGCCCGTGATACCGAAGGCGTCGCCCTGGTACACGGTCTTCTTGGCGGCGTCGAGCAACTGCTGCTCGCCGGGCTCCTCCTCGGGCGTGAACGCCGCAAGCTGCGCCGCGATCTCGTCGCGGGTCAGGGCACGGTTGTAGATGGCCAGCTCGTCGACGATGCCGTCGAAGCCGTTGCCGCCGATCAGGTCGACAGGGACCTTGATGCGGTCCTTGTTGTTTTTCGTCCAGGTGTTGAGGTCGCCGACCTGCTTACCGTTGACGTACATGGTCATGCCCTTGGAGGCGTCCTGGGTCCACGCGATGCGATACCAGGTGTTGGGCTTGAAGTAGCCCTTGGGGCCGAAGGACAGCACGTCGCCGTCATTGGGACCCACGCGCAGACCGCCGTAATTTCGGCCGTCGGCGTCACCCAGGCGCAAGGCGAATGCATACTGGGAATCTTGGTCGAACAGGGGCAGGCTCTGCTTATCCAGGGCACCGAGCGACTTCACCCAGTAGGCGACGGTCCAGCTCTTGCCGCCGTCCAGGTTCATGGCCTCGTCAGGCAACGAGACGGTCTTGCCCTCGGCGGCGTTCACGCGCACGCCCTTGCCCATGCGGGCCTTCTCGAACGTGGCAGCCTTCACGGTGCCGTCGTGGGCACCGGCCGCGATCCAATCATCGGAGGCATCCTGCTCGAAGCCGTAGTGCGCGACCTTGGCGTCCTCGACATCGACCTGCGGAACCTCGACGACGGCGCCGGTCACGGTGACCTTGAAGCTGGCAACCACAGAGTCATCGACCTCGGAAGCGGCGGTTATGGTGCAAACGCCGGTCTTCACACCGGTCACGACGCCCTCGGTCGAAACCGTGGCGACATCGGTGTTGGACGCGCTCCACACCACGCCACGGGCGAGTGCGGCGGCGGGCTCGAGCTGAGCGTTCAGCTGGATGCTCTGACCCACGGCCACGGTGTCCGCGCCGGTGATGGCGATTCGGGACGGCTTTGCCACGGCGCCCGCGGCGTCGCGAGTCTCGATGAAGGTATCGGAGAGCTCGTCCAGGCCGGCCTTGAAGGCATCGGCCTCGGCGTCGAGCTGCTTCACCTCGGCGGCGGGCAGGTACTGCTCGGTATGGCGACCGGGAACGGTCACCTCGTCATACAGGGCGTCGATCTCGTCGGAGAGCTCGGTTGCGTCGCGCTCCATGAGCATGATCTTGTTCACGTCGCGCACGCCCTCGGCCATGCGCTCGAGGCGCAGCGAGGACTTGGCGGTCTTCATCTCGGCGGTCAGGTTGCCCTTATTAGCCTCGATGGTCTCCTTGTCGGCGCCGGGGTACACCAGGAAGCAATCGCCCGGCTCGAACGACCAGTGCGTCGTGTCGTTCAACGGGTCATCGGTCCAAGCGTCGTAGGCCCAGCGCAGGAAACCGGAAGTGCCCTGTTTGCCGGCGTTGATCATCGACCAGTAGCTCTCGACGGGCGAGCTCAGTGAGAAGTTGCCCGGAGCGTGACCGGTGCAAGAGTACAGCGTGGTGCGCAGGCCCGCGTTGTTGCGCATCTCGAGGAGCTTATCGAAGGTATCGGCCTTGGTGAACGGGATGTAGTCGCCCACGTTGAGGTCATCCACGCGCATGGCCAGCGCGGTGTTGCCGATGTTGTCCATGGCGCCCGCGGTCTTGAGCGACTCGCCCTTGGAGTTCTTCACGGAGTCGACCAAGTCGAAAGCCTCGCGCGAGAAGCCGCGCTCGTCGATGCCCACGTACGCGTCGTCGAACCAACCCTTCTCTTCCAGGTGCTCGACCATGGCATTGAGGAAGTGGCGCCAGAACTTGTTGCCGGTCGCGGTGCCCACGGTGGAGCTGTCCACGCCCTTGAGCTCGCCGTTCTGCCAGTACTTGATAGCCTGGTTCTTGAACGGCTCGCCGTTGTTCTGAATCCACGGCGCGATGCTGTAGAGGATGATCTTATCGCCGATGCCCAGCTCCTTGTTGAACTCGACCCACTTGTCGAAGTTCGTGAAGTCGTAGTGCATCGTACCGTTCTCGTCCATCTCCCAACGCACCATCGAAGGGTAGTGGATCTTCTCGTTGTGACCGGCCGAATCGTCGTCGGCGTAGGTCTGTCCCTGCCAAGCCTCCTCGGTCACCGTAGTGGTGATGGCATGGCCGCCCAGCTGCTTGTAGAGAGCCATGATGGGCTTGAGGATCTCGAAGTGCTCGGCCGAGAACGGCTCTACGCCGTAGTACTCGGCGGAAGTATACGGATACTGCCACAGTTCGATATCGAAGGAGTTCTCGAACTCAGACGGATCGGGAAGCTGCGCGTCCTGCACCTTGAGGGTATAGGTGAACTCCAAGGGCTCGGCCATGCCGGCAGCGCTCACGGAGATCTTCGAAGTGTAGGGCCGGCCTTGGCATCCTTGGGAACGTTGACCTTCACGAACACGTTCTGCAGCGACTTCGCGTCAACGGACACGGGAGCGTCGCCCAGCAGGACGTCGCTGACCTCCTGGCGGTTCCTGCCATTGTCGGCGTAGTCGCGACCTGGCTGGTTGCCCCAGCCCAGGAACGCGCCGTTGTAGGCCTTGGTGGAACCGATGAAGGACAGGTCCACGTTCTCGGCTGCGATGACGTCGCCCGCCTCGGTGCGGAAGTCGCTCGCCGTGAGCGCGACGCCCTCGACGCCCTGCTTGGCCGTAGCCAGGACGATCTCGGAAATCGCAGCATCGTTCTTCCAGGCGGTGAGCTTGCCGGTGAGGCCGCCCTTGCCGATGCGGTCCAGCGCCTCGCCGTAGCGATCCTGGGTCCACTGGGTGTCGACATCGGAGATGAAGCCGTCGATCACCGGAGACTCCGCCACGGTGACGGCGATCTCGAGGGGGCGCACGGCGCGCTCGCCGGCGGCCTTGGGACTCACCGTGATGACGGTCTTGCCGCGGCCCTCGGCCGTAATGGCACCGTTCTCGTCAACCGACGCGATCTTGGGATCGCGCGAAACGAAGTCGAGATCGGCGTTGGAGATGTAGTCCGGCGCGGTCGAAAGCGCAATCTGGGCCTTGCCGCCCTCCCTCAGCGTGAAGCTGGCGGAACCGGCCGCAGCTTCGAGCTTGGTGGGCATATACGGCTCGTGGCGCACGACCACCTTGGCGCAGTCGATGCACGTGTTGCCGGCGCCGGTGCCCTCGGCGCGCTTGCCCGTGGCCTGAGCGCGCAGGACATGCGCGCCGGCGCCCAGGTTCTCGAAAGACGTGATCTTCGTGCAAGGGATATTAGTCTTGTTATACAAACTGTGGGTCTGCGTCTGCTCGTGCTCCGTACCCGGGTCGACGGTGTAGGTCACCGTGCCCATGGGATGGTTCTTGCCCGAGTAGATATCGATCGAGTTGCCAACGAACGTGACCTCGTACCACACGTCTTCAGCCTTGAGGCTCGCAGACGGGCTGTCGGACCACACGTGCTCCTCGGTGCCGGCGCCGCCCAGCGCCGTCCACCCCTTGGGAGAGAAACGGAAGAAATTACCGTCTCGATGGCCCTCTCCCTCCAGCTGGGTATGCGGGATCGCCGTCTCGATAAGCGCCTGGACGCGCTGGCTGGCGCTGGGCACAGCCATAACCGCGGGCACACCGATGACGGAGAAGCTCAGCGCCGCAGCGAGCAGCACGCAAGCCTTCCCTACACCATAGTGTTTACGCAT
>CAUWGM010000049.1:0-5744 GCA_963558435.1 uncultured Collinsella sp. | reverse complement strand
GCGCGCTGCGACATGGCCGCGTTCCTGCACCGCATGGACGAGAAGGGCCTGGTGAAGTAGCGCCCGGGCGCTCCCGCCCGCGCATGCCGCGCTTCCGTTCAGGGGATCCAAGGACGCCGCTCCTCTAAAGGGGGTGGCGTCCTTTTTCTTTGATATATCATTATGTTGTTTTGCGCTGCATATGTGTCTCATTGCTCGGTACGACATGATGCGGCGTTGCATATAGGTACGTTCGTATTAAGTTTGAAGGAGGATGAATGAAGCGTATCGTTACGAGTCGTCGCGCGATGTGGACATTCATTTCCTGCATGCTTGCGCTGTGCTTCCTGACGGTATTCAGTGCCGTCTCGCCAGCTTGGGCTGCAGAGAATGAATTGCAACTCTATCCGACGCCGCATTACTGCGTGGAATCGAAGGGGACGATGATACTCCGTAGGGAGGCGACCGTCGTTCTTGAAGACGGTATCGATTCCGATACCGAGGCGCGCCTCAACGAGGTGCTGTCTCTTGCCCAGGTGAAGGGGAACAAGGCCGATTCGATTGGCGGCAAGGGTTCTACGAACATCATGGTGGGCGTCAAGGGGTCGCATGGTGCCGTCGATCAAATGGTGGAAGAGCTCATCGCATCCCATCAGCTCACGCTGAACGATCGGGACCTCTTCAAGAAGACCGATGCCTATCTTCTGGTCACGCTTCCCGCGGAGGCCGGTAATCCGGATCGCGTTATCGTGTTGGGCGCGAGCACCGATGCGGCGTTCTACGGCCTTACCTCGCTGTATCAGATCATCCAGCAGAAAGGCACTGAACTCCCTCGTCTTCAAATCGAAGATCATGCAGATGTCATCACGCGCGGCTTCATCGAGGGCTACTATGGCAATCCGTGGAGCACGCAGGATCGCGTTAACCTCATGAAGTGGGGCGGCTATTATAAGCTCAATGCTTACGTGTATGCTCCGAAGGATGATCCCAAGCATAATCGTGAATGGCGCACCCTTTATTCCGAGCAGGAGCTTACGGAGAAGATCGATCCGCTGGCGCAGGCGGGCAACGAGTCGAAGTGCCGCTTCGTATACGCTCTGCATCCGTTTATGAATCAGCCCATCACCAACGCGAATTACGATGAATCTGTCGCTATCTTGAAGCAGAAGTTCACGCAGGTGATGGATCACGGCGTTCGCCAGATCGCCATCCTTGCCGATGATGCCGGCAATCAGGGAGAAGCCCTTTACACAAAGCTGCTGAAGGATATGACCGAGTGGATTCGCCAGCAGCAGAAGGCTACCGAGCAGGACGGATCGCTTAAGTATCCCGGTCTCAAGGACACTATCATCTTCTGTCCCGTTGCCTATTACGGCAACGGCGAGGGTTGGTACAAGAACCTTCCCGATAATATCCAGGTTGTCAATACCGGTGGTCGCATTTGGGGTAAGATTGACAATGCTTTTGCGACGAGGTTCAAGAACAACTCCGGCGTCGCGCCCTTCATGTGGATCAACTGGCCGTGCTCTGATAACGATAAAGACGCCCTGCACATGGGTGGCCACAATAACTTCCTGGGTTCCGATGTCAAGCCCGGTCAGGTCAAGGGTGTTGTGCTGAATCCCATGCAGCAGTCGGAGCCTTCGAAGCAGGGTATCTTCATGAATGCGGATTTCACTTGGAATCTGTGGAAGTCGCAGGAGCATGCCAACAAGGCATGGGAGGAATCGTTCTCATACGTCGACCATAACTCCCCCGTCGACACTGCTGGATCAAACGCTTTGAGGGAACTCTCCGGCCATGCGCTGCGTATGTACGGTGGCGGCGCTACTTGGGAAAACGGTGAATCCGCTGCCATCAAGGACAAGTTGGCGGACTTCCGCACGAAACTCGCCGCCGACAACGTTACCGAGGCCGATGTTGTCGCGATGCAAGAGGTCTTCACCGGCCTGAAGAATACCGCCGAGACCTATCGCGCTAATGCCGGCAACGAGGACATGCTCGCTCAGATCAGCTATTGGGTCGATGCCATGGACGAGCAGGCTGAAGCGGCGCTGCTCGAGCTCGAAGCCGTCGCTGCGGACCTCAAGGGTGACAAATCCACGTTGGTTGCCAAGTACTCGGAGGGAACCGCGAAGCTGGACGAGGCGAATTCCCATGGGTTCAACTACATCGACCATACCGAGTACGCGCGTATCGGCAAGGCGCATATCATCCCTACCATCAATGCGCTTGATACCTATGTAGCGGAGCATGCGGAACTCGCATCGAACCCCGACGCGGATTTCACCAAGTTCATTACCAGCCGCACCGATACGCCGACGGCAAAGACCGATGTTCTGTTCGACGGTAAGGCAGACACCGGCTTGAGCTATAAGGATCCGGCAACGATCACCAAGGACACCTATATCGGTATCGAGAAGACGAATGCGTTTGATTTGGACCGTTTCACCGTTACCTACGACAGCGGCCATCCGAACGACACCATCCGCACCGCGAAGCTGCAGGTGCTCAAAGAGTCCAACGGATCGCGCCAATGGGTGGACGTCGAGGGTAAGACGATTTCCAACAACCGCCAGGTTGTTGTGGACTTCAAGGATCTCAATCAAAAAGATGTGTTCGGCGTTCGCCTGATCGCGACCGAGAACAATCAGGACGCCTGCTGGCTCACGGTTAACGAGATCGAGCTCAACAAGGCCGACGAGCCGCAAGAGGGTCCCATCGCGGGAACCGCTTCGCTTACCAATTGCGTGGTGGCCAGCGGTGATTTGAGCAAGGTCGTCGATAACAACGATGGAACCAAGGTTGCCCTGAAGCGCAACAACAACGGTAGCAGCGATCCCAATCGCGATTTCATGCCCAAGGGCGCTACGGTTACGGTCAGGTTCGAGCATCCTGCTCGCATCAATCATATCTACTATAAGCAGACCGCAAAAACGACGGTCGACCAGGGCGATGGCATCTTGAAGGGCCGCGTCCAATATCTGCCCGCCGCCGCGAAGGCGACGGATGAGGCGGCATGGGTCGATGCGGGTTCGGTGAACGGCAGCGCCGTCCAGAACTTCACGCTCGATCAAGCCGTTACCGCATCGGCTATCCGGGTCGTCAACGATGAGGATACGAAGAATTGGTGGGACGTTTTCGAGCTTCGTGCTTCGTTTAGCGATAACACCCAGGCAGTTGTCAAGACGGCTACCACCAACATGCCGGTTTATGGGCAGAATCCGATCGAGCACGCGATCGACGGCAATGATTCCACGAAGTTCTGGAGCAGCCGCAACACCCAGAAGAACGACTGGGTCATGTTGGAACTCGGCGGCAAGGTCAAGATCGATACCGTTCATGTCCTGCAGGGTGCGAACGATAAGTTCAGCTCGGCTTCGCTGTTCTACACCAAGGACGAGAATCCCAATGCCGCGAGTGGATCCTGGACAAAGGCATGCGACTTGGATGCTTCCGTCGATGAGACCAAGAGCTTCAAGACGGTCGAGGCGACTGCCGTCAAGCTGGTTTCCAACAGCGCTACGAATGGATGGTTCCAGCTGTTCGAGTTCGATGTGTTCGAGCGTTATCCGTTTACCGCGGATAACATCTACACCTCGTTCGATATGGTCGGTAATGAGCTGAAGGCTCGTGTAACGACCGAAGGTGCCGCCATAACCGACACGACGGTGACGTTGCCGAAAAACGGCGACGTGGTCGCTGTCGATCTGGGAAGCATCCGCCGGGATGTTTCAGTGTCCTCGGATGCGACCAAGCCGGTCAATGCGGATCCCGTATATTCGATGAACGGTTTGGAGTGGAAGCAGCTCGGTGCCGAAGCGGTTCGCGCCCGCTATGTGGGCTATAAGGCGAAGGCGGACGGCGCTTCGGTTCCGTTTAAGTCCTATACCGTTTCCTTCCTGGGCTCTCTGGCGCCGAAGCTGGTCTCCAGCGATGTGGCGGGTTCCGACGGCTTTGATGTTTCGAAGGTGTTCGACGGCAACATCGGCACCAATTCCACGATTTCCGGTTATCCCAAGGCGGGCAACAAGGTCGTCTTCGACCTTGGGCAGGCCCGCGACATCAAGACGTTCGAATACTTCATCCCCGAAGGTAGCAAGGACTTTATCCGCAACGCCGTTATCGAGGTGTCGAACGATCCCGAGGCGGCCGACGATCAGTGGATCAAGGTGCTCGATATCAACAGCGAGCAGGTCGTCGAGGATACATACAACGAGACGACGGCAAAGGATGCTGCATGGCTCGAGCATTCGAGCGAGGCTCCCGGCAATATGACCGCTAAGGCAGAGGGCTTGAATGCGAGCGGGCGCTATCTGCGCATTCGCTTCACGGGTACCTATAGCCATCGCTGGGTCTGCCTGGGCGAGCTGCGCATCAACGGCGGAGAGTACGTATCCACCTATGCCGGCGGGGATTTCGAGAGCACCGTGGGCGAGCAGCGCGCGATGCTGCCGAGCAATATGATCGATAAGAACCTTGAGAGCCAGTGGGCTCCGGCGGGCGAGGTGGCAGGTACGCTCACGTATCATGTTTCCGCTCCGCTGAAGGCCGATGGCACATCTTATGAGGGGATTCGAATCATTTCCCGTGGAAACCCCAGCGGCGCCACGGTGAAGGCCGTGCTCTATACGAACGGTGCGTACTCCGATACGGAAACGGTCACTCTTGGTACGATCAGCCAGAACTGCCAGGAATTCCTCTTCGGTAACCAGGTCGCGCCTGCACGTGTGGCGGTAGACTATACCGCTGTGAAGGATATCCTGGTGGAGTGGGAAGCCGGCGTGACCCCGCAGATCTCCGAACTCTATCTGCTTGGAAAGGCCCCTGCGGCAACGAAGGGCGATATCGACGCGCTCAAGGCCTCGCTTGCCGAGGCGAAGAAGGCCGATACGGGCTCATGGACCGAATCCAGCCGTCTGGTGCTGGAAAGGGCGATTGCGAGCGCAGAGGTCGCATTGAACAACGAGTCCATGATTACGGTCGATGCCGCCGCTTCCCTGAGGCTCGGGCTTGAAAACGCTATAGCCAACAAGGTGATTCGATATACCGGAAGCGAGCTTTCCGAACTCGTTGCCGGAGCGATTACCGATGGCTCTTCCTACACGAAGCCCTCATGGGATGCGTATAGCCAGGCTCTCGCTGCAGCCAAGGATGCTTTGAAGGACCCTGATAACATTTCCGATGCCGAGGGCAAAGAGCTCGCGCAGGCTCTCAAGACGGCTCAGGATGCGCTCTCCTTCGATCTCACCGCTTATACGCAGGCGGTCTTGGCTGTTCAAGATGGCCAGAGCATCTGGGGTCAGGGCGAGTACACGGTGGAGTCCAAGAAGGCCTATGACGATGCCCTGGCAGAGCTCAAAGCGCTGGTCGATGCCGGCGTCAAGGATCCTGCCAGGCTCGTTCCCGCGATGGATAAGCTCTTTGCGGCGCGCGATGCCCTGAAGAGTCCTGAGGCCCCGCAGGTCAATAAGGCCGCCCTCCAGGCCAAGTACGACGAGGTGAAATCCCTCAAGGCCGACGGCTACACCGCCGAGTCCTGGAAGGCCTTCGACGCGGCCCGCACCGAGGCCAAGAAGGTCCTCGATAACGCCCAGGCCACCCAGCAGCAGGTCGACGCCGCCCTCAAGGCGCTCACCGACGCCCGCGCGGCGCTGCAGCCCGTCGAGAAGGTCTCCTTCTCCGACGTGGATAAGGGCACCGCGCACGGGGCCGACATCGCCTGGCTCGCCGCCAACGGCATCTCATCCGGCTGGGACAACGGC
>CAUWGM010000048.1:0-5978 GCA_963558435.1 uncultured Collinsella sp. | reverse complement strand
TGAAGCTGAATAAACTAGTCAGAATGTCTTGACTTCATATAGCTGGTCTCCTTGAGCTTGTCGCCGCCCCAGTCAGAGAGGTTGAAGGGCGGGTTGGCGAGGATGAAGTCGAACTTCTCCGTGCGGTGCAGGTCGTTGAAGAACGTGTCGGCGTTCTGCTTGCCCAGGTCCGCATCGATGCCCCTGATGGCAAGGTTCATGGTCGCCATCTTCCATGTGGTGGGGTTGCTCTCCTGACCGTAGATCGACAGGTCGTCGATGTTGCCCTGGTGGCGCTTCACGAATTCCGCCGACTGAACGAACATGCCGCCCGAGCCGCAGCAGGGATCGTAGACGCGACCATGGTAGGGCTCGATGACCTCGACGAGCGTCTTGACAACGCAGGCGGGCGTGTAGAACTCGCCCGCGTTCTTGCCCTCTGCCTCCGCGAACTTGGAGAGGCAGTACTCGTAGGTGCGTCCCAGGATGTCGCGCGTGTCGCCCTTCTCCGCCATCTGCACGTTGGTGAAGAGGTCCACGACCTCGCCCAGGCGGCGCTTGTCCAGCTCCTGGCGGGCGAAGTTCTTGGGGAGGATGTTCTTGAGCTTGTCGTTCTCTGCCTCGATCTGGCGCATGGCCTCGTCGATGACCTTGCCCACCTCGGGGGTGTGCGCGGCGGCGGCGATGGTCTTCCAGCGGGCGCTTTCCGGCACGAAGAAGATGTTCTCAGCCGTATACTCGTCGCGATCCTCCTCGAAGCCCTCTCCCTCGTCGACAAGCTCCTGGTGGCGTTGGTCGAACTTGTCGGAGATGTACTTGAGGAAGATGAGCCCGAGCACGACGTTCTTGTACTCGGAGGCATCGATGTTGCCGCGCAGCTTGTCGGCAGCGCTCCAGATCTGCTGCTCGAAGCCGATCTCGGCGGTGTTGTCCTTCTTCTTGCGTGCCATACGCAGCTCCTATTCGTAGATCTTCGCGTCGGCCCAGAGCTCGCACTGCTCCATGACCGTCTCCATGGCGTCGTCGACGCCCTCGGGCGGGTACTTGTACTTGCGCAGGAGGCGCTTGATCGCGCGGCGCATGCCCGCACGGGCGCTCTCCTTCTTCTGCCAGTCTATCGTTGCGCTCCTCTGCAGGGTCTCGGTGAGCTCCCGCGTGATGGACACGAGCTGGTCGTTGTCGTAGAAGTCCTTGACCGCCTCGGGCTTGGTTATGGCGTCGTAGAAGGCCATCTCCTCGTCGTTCAGCCCGAGCCTCTCCACATCGGTCCTGTCCCTCATCATGTCCTTGGCCATCTTGACGAGCTCCTCGATGACTTCGGCGTTGGTGAGCATGCCGTTGAGGTAGGAGTTGAGCGTACCCTGGAGCATGTCGCTGAACTTCTGGGCCTTGACCACGCTCGTGCGCTGGTAGGCCCGCACGCGCTCCTTGATGAGGCGCTTCAGGCTCTCGACGGCGACGTTCTTCTCCTTCATGTTGGCGACCTCGGCGAGGAACGCCTCGTCGAAGAGGGAGATCTCGACGTCCTGGCTGTCGAAGAGGTTGAGGACCCCGTCCGCATGGACGGTCTGCTGCAGGATCTCGGTCACCTGCTTGTTGAACTCCGCGTAGGTCATGCCTCCCGAACCCCCGGATTTGCGCCCCGTGAGCCTCAGCACCTGGACGCGCAGGACCGAGAGGTACGCCGCCTCGTGCTGGTCCTCGTGCGAGACCAGGCTCTTGCACAGGCTGAGGGCCTGGTTCATGAGCTGGCATTGCTTGAGGAACTCCTCTGCGTCGTCCTGCCGCTTGGGTTCGAGCAGCCAGTCGACGCCCTCCGCGATGGCGCTCGCGAGCTCGGCCTTCTTGTCTGTGAAGATGAGCTTGCGGTAGTCAAAGCCGTACATGAGGTCGCGGCACACGTCGAGCTTCTCCAGGAACTTTGGGTATGCCGTCGCGGCGACGTCCATGTTGCCGTAGTTTGACTGGTCGCGGTTGGTGTAGTCCTTCATGGCCTGTTTGAGGGCGCGGGCGATGCCGATGTAGTCGACGACCAGGCCGCCCTCCTTGCCCCGGCAGACGCGGTTCACACGGGCTATGGCCTGCATGAGGTTGTAGCCCTTCATGGGCTTGAAGACGTACATGGTGGACAGACTCGGCACATCGAAGCCGGTGAGCCACATGTCCACGACGATGGCGATCTTGAGCGGGTCGTCATCGTTCTTGAAGCGTTGCTCCATGTCCTTCTTGTGCTTGGAACCGCCGCAGACCTCGAACCACTCCTCGGGGTCCTGGTTGGACATCGTCATCACGACGCCGACCTTGTCCTTCCAGCCGGGCCGCAGCTCCATGATTCGCTTGTAGATCTTCATCGCGATGGGGCGGCTGTACGCCACGATGAGCGCCTTGCCTGCCAGCACGTCGGCGCGGTTCTCCTCGTAGTGCTCGACGATGTCTCTGCACAGAGCATCGATGGTCTCCGGAGTATCGAAGATGGCGTCCAGCCCGCCCAGGTCGTGCTTGGACTTTTGCACGGTCGCCTCGTCGGCTTGGTCGGCGAACTCGCGGTACGCGTCATCGATGCGCCCGAGCGCGTTCTCGTCGAGGTGGAGCGCCACCACGCGGCTCTCGTAGTAGACGGGCTTTGTCGACTCGTCCTCGACCGACTGGGTCATGTCATAGACGTCGATGTAGTCGCCGAATATCTCCCTGGTGTTACGGTCCTCCAGCGCGATGGGTGTACCGGTGAACCCGATGTAGGAGGCGTTGGGAAGCGCCTTGCGTACCACGCGGGCAGCGCCCACGCTGACCTTGCCGGTGGCGTCCATCCTCTCGGTGAGGCCGTACTGGCCGCGATGGGCCTCGTCGACCATTACGACGACGTTGCTGCGGTCGCACAGGGGCTCATCGCCGTCAGTAAACTTTTGCATAGTGGTGAAGATGATGCCATTCGCCTCGCGCCCCTCAAGCAGGTCCTTGAGATCCTTGCGGCTCTCCGCCTGGACCGGTGTCTGGCGGAGGAACGCGGAGCAGCGCCCGAACTGGCCGTAGAGCTGGTCGTCGAGGTCGTTGCGGTCCGTGATGACCACGATGGTCGGACTGTCGAGCCTGCTCTGGAGCAGGTGTGCGAAGAAGACCATGGAGAGGGACTTGCCGGAACCCTGTGTGTGCCAGAATACGCCGATCTTACCGTCGCCCTCGACGGCCTTCGTGGCCCGCTCGATGGCCTTGCGCACGCCGAAGTACTGGTGGTAGGCGGCGAGGATCTTGACAATCCTGTCGTTGGAGTCGTTGAAGCACACGAAGTTGCGGACTATGTCGAGCAGCCGCTCCTTGGGAAGCATGCCGTCGAGCATCGTCTTCCACATCGCGGCCTTGGTCTCGGAGTAGTCCCCGTCCACGGATTTCCAGGCCACGAAGCGGTCCTCGTCCGCCGTGATGGTGCCCACCCGTGTCTCGGACATGTCACTCATGACGCAGAAGACGTTGGAGACGAACATGCCGGGGATCTGGCGCATGTACTGACGGAGCTGCTTGTAGGCGTCAGACGCATCCGTCTCCTCGCGCGATGGTGACTTGAGTTCGAACATGACGAGTGGCATGCCGTTGACGAACACGATGACGTCAGGACGCTTCTCGGAGTACTCGACGAAAGTCCACTGGTTTACGACATGGAAGTCGTTGTTGCCGGGGTCGTCGAAGTCAAGCAGACGAACGACCTCATCCCGGTCCTGCTCGCCGTCGAAATAGCGCACCTCGACGCCCGACTGGAGGTAGTCGTTGAAGGTCTCGTTGCGCTGCTCCAATGTGCCACTCTCGACGTTCGAAATCTTGAGGATGGCCTCATCGATTGCAGCGGAGGGGAGCCCCTTGTTGATTCGCGCCAAAGCGTCGGGTAATACGTCTGGCAGGAATACGTCGCGGTAGTCATCTGAGGAGCGGCGGACGTCCGGCCCATAAAGATGGTCGTATCCGAGGTTGTCGACGAGGTGTTCGACGATAACCTGCTCGAACCAGTCTTCATTGATTCGCGATGAGTCGTATTCTATGTAAGCGTGCTTCATGCTGGTACCTTAGGTGGCTTCATCATGTCGTCAACGACGACTAACAGGCATTATTCTACCATCAACCTTTTTTGGTGAACTAGGCAGAGCCCTTGTGGCTGAAGATGGGCCGGATGATCGATGGATCACCGTAGAAGATGAGAACTCATTAATCGCGCCATTTAATAGAGAGGGGCCGAGAGCTTCATCCCTCGGCCCCTCTAACGTTTGCGAAGCTCCCCGTGGTGTAAAACTGGAGTACGGAATTTTTCAAGCTGTCAAAAAGCCCTCATTTGTCAGGCGTTCTAGCTCCTTGGGCAGATGTTGCCGTGGCATGCGACCCGTTCTGCAATCTATCGAAGCCGTGCGGCTGCCCTACAGCTCAGTCACCTCGACGGCGTTGTAGGCCTCGTCCCAACGGTCGATTACCAAATGACCGGTCTGCGGATCCATGGCGTTGAGCTTACCGCAGGTGTTGCCGGTCCTCAAAACCGTGGCAGCATCGACGCCCGCGGCGATGGCGTGAGCGAAGCCGGCGACGGTGGAGTCACCGGAGCCGGTCGCGTTGACCGCGGGGATGGGCGGAACCACGGCGCGATACACCTTGCCGTCATGGAATCCGAAAGAGCCAGCGGAACCCATGTAAACGACGACCCAGGGGATGCCCTGGAAGCGCTCGTCGGCCTGCAGCGCCGCTGCAAGGTCGGCAACCTGGTCGGGCGTGTAGCTCGTACCCAGGAGTGCGTTGATCTCGGTCAGATTGGGCTTGACGAGCGTGGGCTCGTACGAGCTCTCGAGCGCGGCGCCCGACGTGTCGAGCAGCAGGGGCACACCGGCCTCGGTGGCCAGGGCGAGCAACTCGACATAGTAATCGGCGGGCACGCCCTTGGGCAGCGAGCTGGAGACGGTCACGCACGCGAAGCCCGGCTTCGGATTCCACCGAAACCGGGCCCTTGACAGTGCATCGTCATACCGCGCGATGCGATGGTTGCTATGCGCTCCGCCCTTGCGGCGAACGCGAAGGGATACGTGCCCGCGCGCAATCGTTACGGCTTGAGAGGTTTGCCGCAGCGAATTAGTCGTGATACTCGCCGCGGTCCCACTTCTCCAGGAACTCGTCAAAGAAGTGCGGATCCGCCTGAGCCTCGGCGTCCGCCTTGTTGACGGCGTCGATCTTGGCGACCAGCGCGTCGCGCTCGGGCGTGGGCTCGTACTCGGCCTCGAGGAAGGCGAGCATGATATCGGCCATGAGGAACTCACCGGTGATCTTGCCGCCGAAACCGACGACGTTGGCGTTAAGCTCGCGGCGGGCGTACAGGGCGCTCGTCATGTCGCGGACCAGGGCGCAGCGGGCGCCGGGAACCTTGTTCACCGAGTTGGTAATGCCGATGCCGGTGCCACAGAGCACCACGCCGAGGTCGGCCCTACCGGAAGCCACGGCCTCGCCCACGGCCTTGCCGTAGATCGGGTAGTGGGTGCGGGTGTGGCTGTAGGTGCCACAGTCGAGAACCTCGTAACCGGCCTCCTCCAGGCGGTCGTGCAGGTACGTCTTCTCGTCGGTGACGATGTGGTCGCAGCCGAGTGCGATGATCTTCTTGGTCATGATTCGTTCCCCCTAGGCCATCTTGTTGAGCATGTCGACACGGATCTGGTGACGGCCGGCGGCGTAATCGGCCTTGAGGAACTCGCGGGCGATCTTCTTGGCGACCTCGGAGCCCACCACGGCGGAACCCAGGCAGACGATGCGGGAGTTGTTGTGCTCGCGCGTCATATAGGCGCTGCGCTCATCGGAGATGTTGGCGGCGACCATACCCTTAACGCGGGT
This sequence comes from uncultured Collinsella sp., assembly GCA_963558435.1. Classification (GTDB taxonomy): domain Bacteria; phylum Actinomycetota; class Coriobacteriia; order Coriobacteriales; family Coriobacteriaceae; genus Collinsella. Next base: position 152 of record CAUWGM010000048.1, on the reverse strand, counting down.
CGCGGCCATGTAGCTTCCCACGCCGTACTCGTCGAAGCAGAAACCCTGCGAGCCCTCGTTCTCCATCAGGTCGGCGGCGACGGCGCAGGCGGAATCAACAAAGTCCGCGGCGGGCTCGACGGAAAGGTCGACCACCTCGTGGCCGTCTTCGA
>CAUWGM010000047.1:0-6206 GCA_963558435.1 uncultured Collinsella sp. | reverse complement strand
GAAGTAGTAGGCATCGCCTAGGACGCCTCCACGGACATATCCCCGACGCGAGGGGGCCGGCTTCCGGGCCGGCCCCCTCCTTTTCCGCCGCCCCTCTCGGAAAAGGGACAGGCACTTTTCTGAGTGCTTTTCTGGGTGGCGGCCGGTGTCGGGGGTACCTCCATGGACATAGCTCCGCCCCCTGGGGACCGGTTTTTGGACCGGTCCCCCATTTTTTGTATAGGGTCGATTTGCGATCGTGGTCGCATGGAAATGTGCGATGGGTATGACCTACGTCTGTTTGAAAATCTAATACCAGTTGTAAAAACCAAACAAACATGAAGAAATGTGTTAAGGATATTTAATAACCCCAGTTTGCAAGAAATAGTGCTTATAAGCGACATCTGATGCCGAAAACGGTGTCAAATAGCAGCTGATGCTTCAGCAAATGAGAACGAAACGCCACTCACGAAACGATATGAACCGCCTGTCGATGAAAAGGGATCAACTGCATCCAAGAGGCATAGATTTTCATGGACTACCTAACTGGTTAACTGGTAGATACCAGTCTCAACCGGATAGGCCGGCTTTCAGCCGCATCTAAGAACAAGACGAGAGGAGCTTGGATGCAGAAGAAATCTTTGTTCAGCCATCGCTGGATGAAGGGTAGCGCTGTCGTCGCTGCTACGGCGTTGTCGCTCGCTGCGGCCGCCGCCCCGGCAAACGCTGCGCCGCTTGCCAGCGTGAAGTCCGCTACGGCTCAGGACAACGTGGTCACCATCACCTTCAATGATGGTTCCAAGGACGTCACCGGTAAGCTGACCCTGCTGGAAGATGGCATCTTCCGCTACAACATCGACCCCGCGGGCGAGTTCAGCGCCTATGCGAAGCCGAAGAGCGCCGATCACATCGCTAAGATTCAGGCTCAGCCCGATACGTCTGATAAGTACACGCGCCCCAACGCGAGCGTGAAGGACGAGAACGGCAAGTTCGTAATCTCGGCAGCCCAGGGCAAGACCACCATCGAGCTCGACAAGGCCACTGCCAAGATGACCATCAAGCACGATGGCAAGGTTGTCATGGAGGAGTCTGCGCCGCTCGATCTTGATGCTGCTGGCACCGTCCAGAAGCTCGTGAAGCACGAGGGTGAGAACTTCTTCGGCGGCGGCACCCAGAACGGCCGCTTCATTCACACCGGCAAGACCATCAACATCGCCAACGAGTCCAACTGGGTCGATGGCGGCGTGTCATCGCCCAACCCGTTCTATTGGTCGAGCAAGGGCTACGGCGTCCTGCGCAACACCTTTGCCGACGGCTCCTACAACTTTGGTGAGACCAAGGCTGACACCACCACGGCCCTCCATAAGGAAAACGAGCTCGACGCTTACTACTTCGTGGCAGACGCTGCCAACGGCAAGTCGACCGCTCCCATCGCCCAGGACCTGCTCCAGGCGTACTTCAAGGTTACCGGTAACCCCATCCTGCTCCCCGAGTATGGTTTCTACACCGGTACCCTGAACGCGTGGAACCGCGACATGTGGTCCAAGACCCCCAAGGGCGGCTACGGCAAGCGGCAGATCAAGGGTTCCGAGCCCGCTTCCGATCCCAACGCGGGCGAGACGCTGTACGAGAAGGGTGGCACCGGCGTTCGCATGGAGCCCAACTCCTGCGTTGAGACCCTGAACGGCCACGGTCCCACGGAGCAGACGGAGAACATCCCCGAGGGTGTGACGTACAACCGCGAGTTCTCCGCCCAGCATCACCTGGACACCTACATTGAAAACGACATCCCCATGGGCTACTTCCTGCCCAACGACGGCTACGGTTCGGGCTACGGCCAGAACGGCTACGGCAAGACCGGCGGCGTGAACCCCGACGGTTCCAGCTCTCCCGAGCGCCTCGCTGCCGTTGCCGCTAACGTTGAGAACCTGAAGGAGTTCAGCGAGTACTGCAAGAAGTTCGGTGTCGCTACCGGCCTGTGGAGCCAGTCCTACCTCTTCCCGGATTCCAACCCGGCAACCGAGTGGCAGGTCCTGCGCGACTTCGCCAACGAGGTCCGCACCGGCGGCGTGACCACCCTGAAGACCGACGTCGCCTGGGTCGGCCACGGCTACTCCATGGCCCTCGACGCGGTGCGCAGCGGTTACGAGACCGTTACCACCGAGGTCAGCAAGCGCCCGAACATCATCACCCTGGACGGCTGGGCGGGCACCCAGCGCTACGGCGCTGTCTGGACCGGTGACCAGAGCGGCGGAAACTGGGAGTACATCCGCTTCCACGTTCCCACGTTCATCGGCCAGTCCCTCGCCGGCAACCCCAACGTGGGCTCCGACAACGACGGCATCTTCGGTGGCGCTCCCATCATCGCTACCCGCGATTACCAGTGGAAGTCCTTCGCGCCGCTCATGCTCGACATGGACGGCTGGGGCACCTATGTTAAGGCCCCGCAGACGCACGGCGATCCGTACACCGGTATCTCCCGTATGTACCTCAAGCTGAAGTCCCAGCTCATGCCGTACATCTACACCACCGCCGCCTCTGCATCCAACATCAACACCGGCAACGGCGACGAGGGCCTGCCGATGGTTCGCGCCATCCTGCTCTCCGAGGACACCGCATACGCCAACAGCACCGCTACGCAGTATGAGTACACGCTGGGTGAGGACTTCCTCGTTGCTCCCGTGTACCAGAACACCGATGGCGACGACGCCAACGGCGGCCTGGGCGACGGCGACGACGTCCGCAACGGCATCTACCTGCCCGGCACCGAGAAGGATATCTGGATCGACTACCTCAGCGGCAAGCAGTACCGCGGCGGTCAGGTCCTGAACAACTTCGAGGCTCCGCTCTGGAAGCTCCCCGTCTTCGTGAAGGCCAACGCCATCATCCCCATGTGGGAGGCGAACAACAACCCCGAGCAGGTCGACCGTTCCATCCGCAACGTCGAGTTCTTCGCTATCGACGGCGAGAACGAGTACAGCCTCTTCGAGGACACCGGTACCTACTGCAAGAACACCGTTGACACCTCCGATAAGGAGTACGGCCGCGAGAGCAACATCGATTACGGCCCGCACGTCACGACCAAGTTCACCTCTACGGCCGACGCTGCCAAGAAGACCGCTGTCTTCAAGGCTGGCAAGTCCAACGGCTCCTACGACGGCTACAAGAAGGACCGCACCACCACGTTCATCGTGAACGTGTCCGAGCAGCCGAAGTCGATCGTGGCCAAGAACGGCGAGACCGTCCTCACCGAGAAGAAGGTCAACAGCCAGGCCGAGTTCGACAAGGCCGTCCCAGCCGCCGGCGAGGTCGTGACCTTCTACAACACCAAGCCGAACCTCAACTACAACACCACCGCTAAGAGCGAGAAGGTGCGCAACGAGGGCTTCAGCAAGCAGGAGGTCAACACCACCCCGAAGCTGTACGTGAAGTTTGCCAAGACCGACGTCCAGGCCAACGAGCAGACGCTCGAGGTCACAGGCTTCGTGAACGAGGGCAACCTGCCGGGCAACGAGGTAATCAAGGACCTCGCCGCTCCGAAGCTGAACCAGCCGTCTGAGGACGACCTCACGCCCACGAGCATCAAGCTTTCCTGGAACAAGGTTGCGGGCGCGACCGGCTACGACATCAAGATCGATGGTATGGTCAACTCCATCCCGTCCGGCGACACGGTCGAGTTCAAGGTTGCCGACCTCGAGTACAAGTCGACTCACAAGTTCCAGATCCGCTCCCGCAATGCCAAGGGTGTTTCCGGGTGGAGCACCCCCGAGCTCACCGTTACCACGCTCGAGGACCCCTGGCGCAACTGCCCCAAGCCCGCTTCCACCCAGTGGGAGGGCGGCGAGCAGTGGGGTAAGCTCAAGCTCGCGTTCGACCACGACGACAAGAACTCGGCTTACTTCCACTCCACCGGTAGCGCTATCGGCATGCCGATGACCATCGACTACGGCAAGGTGCTCAAGCTCGATAAGTTCGTCTACACCCCGCGTCAGGACAATGGCGGTAACGGCAACGTTGCCAAGATGAAGATCGAGACCAGCCTCGACGGTGCCCACTGGGTCGACCACGGCGTCACCAACTGGGACAACAAGGGCGCTGGCAAGATGAAGCAGAAGACCGTGAACCTCGAGGGCTCCACGGCCCGCTACCTGCGCCTCACCGTTCAGGAGTCCGTGGGCGGCTTCTTCTCCGCCACGGAGCTCGCGCTGTACAAGGTCGATAAGAGCGAGGCCCAGGATCCCGGTTCGCTGAAGGCCCCTGCCACCGTTGGTAGCGAGGACTACTCGCATATCAGCAACTGCGTGGGTCGCGAGAACCGTGGTACCGGTCAGACCGACTGGACGTCTCACGTTGCACAGTCTGCAGCCGACTTCAATATGAATAACGCCTACGACGTCTACGACATGTCCTTCACCATGTCCAAGCTCGACGGCGGCACCAAGCAGAAGGGCAAGGTTGCCGGCGCGATCGCAGTCGTGCCCGAGAAGAAGGCCGTCAAGGCTGGCGAGACCATCACGGTTGCCGTGAAGGCCCAGGGTGCCAAGAACGTCAACGCCATGGGTGCGCTCGTCAAGTACCCGGTCGATGACTTCGAGTTCGTGAACGACAGCATCAAGGTCACCAGCAACGCTGGCGAGATGGAGAGCAAGTCCGGCCACTACACCTTCGGCGACGCGAAGAACTCCGTGAACATCGCGATGGCCAACAAGGGCAACAAGAAGCTCTACAACGGCTCCGAGAACATCGCTACCTTCCAGCTCAAGGCGAAGAAGGACTGCGAGGTCAAGCTCGAGAGCGAGGCCTGGCTCGTCGGTCCTACCCAGGACTTCATCACCGCTGGTGACGGCTCCGAGGTTCTGCCCGAGGTCAAGGAGCTTGGCCAGGACGCCTTCAACATCACGATGACCAACGACAAGCTGAAGTCTGACGACGGCACCAACGTCTCCAAGCTCATCCAGCAGGATAACTACGACGGTCTCTTCGATAACAATGAGAGTGACAACGGCTTCGAGTTCAAGTGGGATGTCGATTCCAACCACCAGGACGGCAAGCTGCCCGAGTACGTCATGCTGCCCACCACGATGCACTTCGAGCTGAAGGAGCCTCGTGCGCTGCAGGACGTTCAGATCGTGAACCGCGACACCTACAACGGCACCGTCACCTCGCTCGAGGCTGTCATCACCTACGCCGACGGCTCCAAGTCCGAGTTCAAGGGCGGCGAGTTCGCTAAGAAGCAGGCTGTCTACACGCTCAAGGCCGAGGCAGGCAAGAAGGTTGCCCGCGTCGACATCACCCCGCTCACGTCCGAGGGCGAGGCCACGGGCTACGAGGGCGAGGCCGCGAAGAATCGCATGCTCACCCTGCGCGAGATCAACTTCAACTACGTTGAGGGCCAGGTCACCCCGCCGGTCGAGGAGGTCAAGGAGCTCGCTCAGACCGACTTCAACATCTCCCTTACCAACAAGGGTTATCCGACCGACGACGGCACCAACGTGCAGAAGCTCGTTCAGCAGAACAGCTACGACGGCCTCTTCAACGGTAACAACAACGACCGCGAGTTCGAGTTCAAGTGGTTCCTTGATGCAGCCACGTTCGACAAGAAGGTCGGCCTGCCCGCGAACATCTCCTTCGAGCTCAAGAAGCCGCGCACGTTGAAGAATGTCGAGCTCTTCAATGGAAACAAGACTTCGAATGGCTCCATCAACAGCCTCGAGGCCGTGATCACGTTCAAGGACGGCACCAAGCAGGAGTTCAAGGGTGGCGACTACGCGACGAACCAGCCTACGTACGTCTTTGAGATCTCCGATGCCAACAAGGCCAAGGAAGTTACCAAGGTTGAGATCAAGCCGTTGACCTCGACGGGCGTGGCAACCGGTATCGAGAATCCCAACAACCGCATGCTCACGATCGGCGAGATCAACTTCAACTACGTGGATGGTCAGCAGCCGCCCGCACCCGAGCAGGTCAACAAGGCCGCCCTCCAGGCCAAGTACGACGAGGTGAAATCCCTCAAGGCCGACGGCTACACCGCCGAGTCCTGGAAGGCCTTCGACGCGGCCCGCACCGAGGCCAAGAAGGTCCTCGATAACGCCCAGGCCACCCAGCAGCAGGTCGACGCCGCCCTCAAGGCGCTCACCGACGCCCACGCCGCCCTCAAGAAGGTCGAGACCCCGCAGGTCGACAAGGCCGCCCTCCAGGCCAAGTACGACGAGGTCAAGGACCTGAAG
>CAUWGM010000046.1:0-6346 GCA_963558435.1 uncultured Collinsella sp. | reverse complement strand
CGCTTGCTCGGGGGCCACGGGCCTCGGCCTCATTCTATCCTCTGGCACTCGACCAGCGCGGTCACGACCCATCTGGACATGCTCACCGCCCGGTCGGGAGGCGGTGCGGGGCGTAGCGGCGCAGCACGTCGAGGTAGTCGATTTCGTCCGTGTCGTCCTCGAACGCGGTGATGGACCCGACGGTGCGCATGAACCAATCCGCCCTCGACAGGAGGGACAGCGAGAGGCACTGGGACTCGACCTCGTCGCCCTCCGCCGCCATCCACGTCCCACGGGCGGCGCGGACGCACCCGTAGCGGGAGACGTTCCTGTCCGTGCAGTCGTACAGCTCCTCGACGTCGTACCCGGCGGACTCCGCCTTGCCCTCGTCGAACTCGATGGTGAAGCTCCACGGCACCGGCCTAATCCCCATATCCCGTCATCCTCCTGCTTCCCATGCGGGCCACCACGGCCCCGTCCCCCCGCGTCAGGTCGAGCGCCCCGCTCTGCCCCGCGCACTCGCACCTCCAGCGCACCGCCTCGGCCCGCTCCAAAGCCCGCTCGTCGGACGGCGCTGACAGGCTCAGGCGCTCCACGCGCTCCGAGAGCGCGGCGTCCCTGAACACGTCGAGTCGGTAGGTCATCAATCGGACTCCCCCGGAGACGGCAAGAGCGCGCGGGCGGCGATGGCGTGGCGCTTCCAGAACGGGGCGGCCTTGATTTCGGAAAGGGCCTCGCGAGCAGAGGCGAGCTTCGCCCCCAGCTCCGAGTTAAGCACGCGCTCGTCCGCGAGCATCGCGGCGCGGTCGTCAAGCTCATCCTCAAGACCGGAAAGCATGTCGCGATAGCGCTCAAGCTCCTCGGCGTGCCGTTCGGCCTCGGCCCTGCGCATCGCCTCGCTGTCGGCAAGCGCTGCCTTGTAGTGGTCGAGGAGTTCCAGCAGGACGTCCTTGCTCCCGAGGTCTGTCGGCTTGGCGAACCTCGGGGCGAGCACGTCTGCGATTGCCGAGGCGGCGTACTCGTCGAAGTAGTCCGTCTGGCCGCGCCTGACCACGTGCCCGCCGAGGTCGAGGCCCTGCATGGCCTTGGTGATGGTCTGCTTTGTACAGCCTATCTGCTCGGCGAGCTGCCGCTTCGTGACCTCCGCCATGCCGGTAACCTCCTATCGGTAAATCTCTCGGTCTATTATAACGGTTTTACCTGCTGTTTTATCGGTCGTTATCGGTCTCGTCAAACTCAAGCCACTCGCTCGGGACGTTCGTATACAGCATCCCATCGACCTCCCAGATGCCCGGGCTGCCGCTCTTGAACGTCACACCCCTCAGCCACTTGTTCACGGTGTTCCTGCTAACGCCGAGTTCTAGCGCAATCTGCCTGTTGCTCATCTCCCGGTGCTCGGAGGCGAAGGCTCGTATCTCGTCGCACTTCGGCTTCCTGCCGTTGCCGTCACGCCAATTCGTGCCGTTGACTTCATCATTAATCTGTTGAATGGCCCTCGCGCCCATCAGATGAACTTTCTGCTTCCTGCCATTTCGTTTGTTCGCCGGAATCTCGATTTGCGTCCTGCGCTCGATTCGGTCTCGGTGCAGCTTGTGGATTATGCCGTCCCCGTAGGACGAGATGGCCGCCAGAGCGTCTTCCTCGGTGAAATGGTTATCCTCGCGCACCGTGAGCGATTCCATGTGGGGCACGAGCGCCAGTGCGTCGCGCTCAAGCTCGTCGTAGGGCACGCCGCACTTGTCGGCATACGCCGCGAGCGCGTTGAGGCACCAGTACCGGTGGTGGTCGGTCGCCTTCGCCTCGATTTGACCGAGCCACCAGTCGTACAGGTCCCGCTTGCACACCCATCTCCCGGCGGGAGCGCCATCGATGATGCGGCGGTTGTACCATTCGGGCCATTTCTCCTTGGCCTGTTCGATGGGGGTCTTTCCGCCCGTGCTCTTGAGTTCGAGCAGCATCTCCCTGTCCTTGCCGCGGTTCTTCGACCCCGCGTACTTGAGCAGGTACTCGATGCTGCACCTGTGGGGCTTGCCGTCCGCACCGAGGTGGACGAACGCCACGGCCTCGTACACCTCGGTAGGCTTGCGCTTCGAATCTGCCTTCCTGCCGTTCAGCTTCGTCGGCGTGCCGACCATCCGGAACGATTGGTAGATGCCCTGGAACTGCTTCTCTTCGAGGGTCGATGTCGTGTCGCGCCACACGTAATCCGTCAGCTTCTCCTTCATGCCCTGAAGAAACGGGATGACGTGCGGGATGAGCGGAATAGGCTTGTCGAGCACGTAGTAGAGATGCAACCCGGTCCCCGAGTTCACGATGAACGTAGGCTGGGGCAGGGACGTCCACAACGGCAGCGATTGATCATGGCCGTTGCGTATCTGCTTGAGGATGTTCCCGAGCTGCTCCGTGCCGACGCCGTCCAAGTCGATGGTGAAGGCGTGCAGGAACCTCGCGTTGGCGGCGCTCCTGTTCTTTCCGAAGTACGAGACGGGGGCGCAGAACACGGTCTCGTTCTTGGCGTTCGAATCGCCCACCCTCTCCATGATTGCGTCCAAGTCATCGGTGAGGGTGTACCGCTCGACGTCGGCAACCATCCTCACCTTGCCGCTCTTGGTCTTTACTTGATGCTTCCTGTTCGTGATTTGCAGGATGATGCCGTTTGGCCTGCCGCCGCCCGGCTCGTCCCAGTTCGCCATGACCCCCTTCTCCTCAAGGAACCCTTCCGGGAACAGCGTCCGGTAGAAGTCGTAGGGGCATATGTAATCCCAATCGGGATACGAGTTCAGCAGCATATCGTTCTTGGTTATGTACTCGTGTCTTGCGTTCGCCCACCAAGCGGGGCCGTGCTTGCCAGCCTTCTTCTTGTCGGCCACCGGACCTCCTATCCTCTGGAACCCCAATCCCGCATACGCGGCAAGACGTGACCCTTCGCCCACGACCCCGGGGGCTCATGGCCGCCCCCGGACCCCCGCTCAGCCCTGACGGGCTGCGAGCGGACGGAAGGGAGAGAGGCCATCACCCGAAAGGGGGACGACACGCGCATCCCGCATACGCGGCAAGGGGTCACCATACCCCGCACCCAACCCAACGGCACCGCCAACCCACCCGATAGGGAGACGCAACCGGAAGGGGTACCATGGCAGCCCCCGAGGGCGCAGGCTACGCCTATACGGGGCGTATATTATCAATACATTTATTGTGCCACATTTCAAGTAAAAAAACCGCCAATCAGACGGCAGTGAAAACCCCTCGGAGAAGGGGTGCCCCGCCCGCCCGCGCAGGCCTCTAGGCCGGAGTGATCGGGCGGGACACATGCGTGGACGACACGCACTCCTCGGGGCGCAATCTCCCGTCGGGACGCCGTTACCTGAAAATCTCGTCGTGCGTGCCCGTTCTCTGCAAGAACGCGACGCCATCGCTCTCGCGCCACACGATGAGCCAGTCCCCGGCGTTGGCGACGTGACACTCGCTGCTTCCCTTCCAGACCCCCTTGAGGCTGTGCATCTGGTGCCGACGGCGAAGCTCCTCAAGGGATTCCGGGGTGTTCTCGATGATGAGGTCGATTACCCCCGTCAACTCGCTCTCGTCGAGCCTGCGCTTCCTGATTCTCTTGAGGTCCCGTGAGAACGACGGCGTGAAGGCCGCCTTGAGCCTCATGTCTACGCCCCGGCTGCGGCCAGCAGGGACGCCGCGTCGTCGTAAAGCTCGTAGTCGCCCGATGCGATTGCCGCATCGGTCTCCGCTATCGCGCGGCGGCTGTCCTCGTTCGGCTCGTAGGAGCGCAGGTTCAGGGGAATCGCGTGCTCGCGAATCATCTGGCTGTAGAAGGCCCTCGTGACCGAGCCGAGGTCGAGGCCGTAGTACTCGGCCACCTCGGATGCACCCGCCTTCATGTTGTCGTCGAGTCTGAGCGTGAGCGTGCCCATTTCTTCCTCCCGTCGTCCTTATTGCCAACATCGTACATCATTTGAAGTATAACGACTTCAAATGACTTCAATTGAATACCCATAATGAGTCGCGTTATTCCCGCAGGCTGGCGTCGTCACCGATTCTGCTGCTGGCTCCGCCCCTGCGCCGGGCGGGATTGCTCGACCACGCGCCTCTGCTCCTGCCCCTGCGCGGACGCGCCGCCGCTCCCATGGCCGCCGGCCTTCTTCTTCGGGACGCCGGACGCCAGACCGAGCCTCAGGTCGTCGGCCTTGTAGCGATAGCTCAGATATGCCTGCCTCACCTCTTGGTCGTCCCTGACCTCCTTGGGAGCCTTCGGCAACTCGAATTTCGGGAACTCTCCGAGCGGCGTGCCCTTCGCGGCCTTCGCGGCCCTGCGGTATTCGGCGAACGCCGAGCCCATGTCGGCAAGGTACGACTGCTTGATGCCCTCGATTCTCGCGGCCTCGGCCTCGACGGCTGCACGGGCCTCGACGATTTCCGCGCCCTTTGCCTCGATGTCCGCCTCCACGTTCCGCAAGAACCGCTCCTCAAGGCCGTCACCGGCAAGCTCGGGGCACATGTCCGACAGCGGCCTCGGCTCGAACGACGGGTCGTCGGCGTCCCCGATGAGCAGGTCGCCCCCGCGCTCGCCGACGGTCACGCGCCACCCCTCAAGCGTCTCGCGGTACTCGTAGATGTTCTCGGCCTTGTCGGCTGCGAGTCGGCACAGCTCGCGCAGGTTCTCCTCGATGCCGCGCATCGCCGCCGCCTCGGCGTTCCGCGCCCGTATCTCCTCGTTCTCGCGCCCGATGCGCGTGACGGGGCTGTATTCCGCGCCGTCGCGCTCGGCGCGGCGCATCGCCTCGCGCTCCATCGCGTTCGCGCGGTACCCGAGGTGCCTCGTCGGCTCCTCCTCCAGCCCCCTCTCGGCGTTGCTCAGGTGGCTCACGCGCTCGCTGAACTCGTTCCTCTCAAGGGCCTCGTTGACGCAGACGGCCCACAGCTTCCGGCGCTCGACCAAAGCCGATTTCGCGGCCTTTCTGGCGTCGGCCCAATCGCGGGTCACGACCATCGAGACGGGATTCCTGCTCTTCCGGTCGCCCTTGCCGAGTCCGGCGGCCTTCGCCTCGGACATCGTGCGCTGCACGCCGTCGTTGAAGTTGAATACCTTCTCGTACCCCTCGGGCCTCGCCCATCCCTTCCAGTCGGCGGCGTCCACCCACGTGTCACCGCCGCCGGGCTTGCGGCAGAGGTAGCACTTGACGTTCTTCCTCTCGGTCGGCCTCTCGAATCCGCGCTCGCCCAAGGCGAGATCGGATTCGAGTTCGTGGGCGTGTATGTTCCCGTTTCCGTCGTCGTGGATTGCCCACTCGACCGCGTGCCCGGTCTCCTTCACGACCCTCTCGGCGTAATCCTCCATCAGCCTCTCGAACTCGCCGTCGATGCTTGCAAGCTCAATCGGCAGGGCCATGTTCTCCCTGTGCGCGTAGCACTCGTTGCCTCGCTGCGCGGCCTCGGCGGCGTTCCACAGGGCCTCCGGGTCGCGGTACTCGTCGGGGGCCGCCTCGGGCAGCTTGACGCCGTGGGCGACGACCCTCTCGGCCCGGCGGTACGAGCACTTGGAGGCGGTCAGCTCGCGGAACACGGTCGCACCGCTGATGTACGCCGACGCCTTGACCGCGCTCGACCCCGCCGCCGGGGAGACGCCGTTGCGGTCGAAGTGGTATATCGCCATGCCGGTCACCCCCCGAATCCGAAAGGACGCGCCGCCGCGTCCCGCGAATCGCCTTATGCGACTCGACGCACTCCGCAGGAGCGCACGTGGAAACCTCGCTCGCAGGCCTTGGCAGAGAGCGTGGTTTTAGGTGCGCCCTTCATCCCCAGTATAGCGCAAGGCGCTATACTGGGGATGTGCGGGGTGCCGCCGCCCCGCCCCTGATGGGTGCCGCCGCCCGTCAGGGAATCAACGAAGTCAGGCTGTCTTTTGGAAACGGGGTTCGGACATGGCGCTCACGCCTGAGCAGAAGAACGCGAGGCTCACCGAGCGGATAAACAGGAACCGGGCCGAGCAGAAGAGGCTCGTCCAGTCGAAGCGCTCAGAGCGGAACCACCGTCTCATCGTGGCGGCGGCGACCATCGAGACCGTGGCGAGGGAGCGCGGTTACGAGCGATTCGAGATTGACGAGAAGACGGCTCGCAAGATGGCGAAGGCGTATTTCGATTTGCTCGAAAGCGAGAGGCACCGGGGCGGCACCGCCCGCGAAGGGCTTTAGCCCGCAGCGATCGGTGCCGCCCCGGCAAGGCAAGGCCCGGGCCCTCGCGGCGCTCCGATTGCGCCGTTGGTGCCCGGGCCTTCAAATCCCGCAGCCTGCCGGGGTGCGATTCCCCGCAGGGGCGGGTCGCCGCGCCTGTCCGTGCGCCCATTGCACGGGGGCCACGG
>CAUWGM010000045.1:0-6823 GCA_963558435.1 uncultured Collinsella sp. | reverse complement strand
TAGCGGGTGGGTTTAGATGCGGCGCTGCGCGCCGCACAGGCTAAAGCCTTACAAAGAATCGCTCCCCGCCTCGCTGCGCTCGGCGGGGAGCATTGGCGGTTACGAGTAGTACAGATTCAGGAGACGGCCCATTTCCCCATACACGGGGAAGCTCATCACCGGGAAGTGGACGAAGGAAACGCGGTCATGGATGCCGTCCGTGCTTGAGAACCAGGCGTCGCCCGGACCATACGTGCGGGCAGGAATGTCTCTCACCTTCTCGGCGTCCCACATGAGGCGGGCCTCGGGGAGCGTCGGCCTGAACAGCACCTTTGTGCTCATCGCGCTTCGGAGCATGGCGGGCAAGCCGCCGCTTTCGACAGACGTCTCCGCGATGCTGACGATCACGTAGCAACCCGCGCTCGCCCCCATCGTCACGATGCGCTTGACCAGGTTGTCGAACGTCGCAAGGCAGTAGTCTGGATCATCCTTGGACGCACGCGGCGGGAATATCGTCCGAGCGCTGACGTACTCATCGATGAAGAGCAGGGAGACATGGAGGCCTGCGTCCCACCACTTGACGGCGTCGCCCCGTTCTCGAGCAAGCGTGTTGAGGTATGCCTGCCGCTCTGTCACGGAATCGGTGAAGTCGCGGAGAGCGTCGAGGACGGCGCGCCCGCCCCCGTCTGCGTCGAGCGTTACCACATGGGGAAGCTGGGAGAGCTCCGCCCTCTTCGGGTCGATGATCGTTACGCGGGAACCATGGTCATCGGGCCCGGCAAGAAGGGCTTGGAGAAGGAGCGCGATGATGCCCGTGGTCTTCCCGCTCCTTGTCTTGCCCGCGACCAGCATAGACCCGGACGTCGAGAGATCGATGGAAGCGCCTCTTTGGACGGCGAGGATATGAGGTCTGCCAGAGCGAAGGTCTTCCACGCTATCGCAATACAAGCTCCGGTCGATGGTCACGTCCTCGACGGCGAACGTTACGGAGTTGAATGCCACGTCGATGTCCGTCTGGGTCACGGCAAAGCTCTCGAAGCGCCCGGAGAGGCTCGCGCTGATGCTCGAAGAGACATTCGAGATGTCTTCGACCCGTGAGGCGGCAACTCCGACAACTATCTCGTATGATCCCAACCCCGTTTCCCTGCAGCGAACGGACGGCAGCCGCTCGCCCTCCTTGAGGTGAAGCGGGTTGCCCATCGAGTAGTCGAAGAGCCCCCTGCGCACCATGATCCGCATTCGCTGGGAGTCGGTCGCTTTCCAGCGGATGACAAGCGCGAGCACAGTAGCTAGGGACGCGGATGCCAGGAGAGCGGCCCCAACGTTTCGGAAAGCAGAGCTGATTTCGATGAGCGTTCCGGGATCATCAAGCAAGTTGGGCGGAATGGATTCTAGAGCAAGCGCAAGCCCCTGCGCCCCAAGCCCCGACAGGAAAAGGGCGACCCCCAGCGCCGCTAGCTGGACGCTGGGGGTCGCGAATGCGAGGCGGGGCGCGTCTTTGCTGAAGTACAGCATGTCGCACCGCCTGCCTTACGCGTTCTGGCTCTTGGTGCGAAGGACCTTGATATCCGCGCACTTGACCGAGAGCAGGTTGCGGTAATCGCCGTAGATGGTGGCGACCGCGTCCACCGGCTCGATGATGGCCTCGACGGGAACCTCAACGTCCTTGTTCACCTTGAAGGTGAGTTTCTCGAAGCGGTTGCTTACGGACTCGCCCTCCTTCTGGACGTACGCGGTGTCGTCACGATAGATCACGACATCGACCTTGGTCCCAAGGTGCTCGCCAGTGTTGTAGTCCTTCCACTCGGACTGACCCGTGCAAAGATAGAGCTTGCCCTTGGAAAATGCCTCGAAATCGAAAACGCTGAACTGCGAAAGCTTCTTCATGAGAAGCCTCCTTTCCATTGGAGTTGCTACATGTGCGATTAGACGCTCCTTAACGCTGAGTAGAGATACCCTGCTTCATCGAAGCCGCGAATCCTGAGCTTGAGCGGGCCGATTTGAAGATCCAAATAGTCCTCTCCGCTGCCGTGAAGGTAACGCTCAACGCGGGCAATGGTGCTCTCGAGCAGATGGCGATCCTGCAGCAGGGCATCATATGCGCCTTCTTCTAGAAGGATGGTGCCCATATTACGGATGTCGAAGAAATAATCGATGCACTTATCCACGCAACTCACCTCCTTCCAAGTTCTTCTTTGAACCGATCGGAGGATTGGCGACGAAGGACAAGCCATTCCGTCGCATTGCCTTGATTTAATCCGGGATAACCACTCTGTCAGCGCCTGGGCGCATCTCGCACCGGAAACGGTCAATGGACAATGTCTGCAAAGGAATTTGCGGGTCGCAATTTCCTTTGCTGCTGTCACTATACCCTAACAAAAGACCAGGTAAAAGGCATTTTTTGTCTTTTGGGAGAACGCAAGGACTTCCCCTCATTTATGAGAAGATTTCCTCCGTCTGATTGTGAACAAAATGTGAAATGGATAAGTTGGAGAGTCCCCTACAAGGTGACGGATTTACTCAAGCGCCGCTCTTTGCCTGCCAGCCGCTGTAACTCGGGGCCGTATTGGATGGATGCCTGAAGGCATCAGGGTTAAGCAACACACAATCGATCAGACGAATCGAGATGCTGTGCACCTTTCGTTTCGTCTCAACCTTTTCTCGGAGAAGAGCGGGAACCTCAAAAACCAATAGGTCGTTCAGATTGGACATTTCTATTGCTCTGAGCGACAAATGATTATTTAGCCGAGCTGCGAAACACTCTTGTCAAGGAGCGCATATCAAGTGCCCTTGAGCATGGAATCGGAAACTGGCGTGTTGTTTCCCTGAAAGATGTGGCTCAGATACAAAGCGGCTACTCTTACAAAAGCGCAGAGCTTGTTGCAGAGTCGAGTATTGGCATGCTTGGCATCAAAAACTTCAACAGAAACGGCTCCTTCAGGAGCGATGGATTCAAACCGTTAAAGCCCGAGAAAGCGAAATCTGCTCAATATGTAGCACTTGGAGAAATAGTAGTTGCCCATACTGATCTAACGCAAAACGCTGACATCATCGGTCGCGCAATCCAAGTCATTGACTCTGGCGGTTATGATCAGATGGTGGCGTCACTTGACCTGGTAAAGGTGACTAGTTCAGACGACTCGATTTCCAACGAGTTCCTTGCCGCTCTTTTGAGCACGGAAGATTTTCACAATCATTGTCTTGGGTACGTCAACGGCACAACGGTGCTGCATCTTGGTAAAAAGGCGTTGCCGGAATATCAACTAAAAATTCCCGAGGACATGGAAATTATGTCGGAGCTTGACGATGCGTTTAAGAGCATCGCGCAACAACAAGCAATATTGATTCGTGAAAGTCGTCATCTCGAGCGAATTCGCGATGCGTTGCTTCCGAAACTCATATCGGGCGATATTGACGTCTCGAAGATTGAGGTATCTACGTCGTCAAATAATCATTTACCGGAACACAGGCCTGCAACTTCAGAATTGTTTCCACCGAACCTGGAGGAAAGGAGCCCTCGATGGAAGCGATAATCAATATGGTCCTAGCTCAGATGCAGCCGGTTCTAGACTATCTGCAGCTAAAGCAATTAAAAGCAGTGCTCGAAAGTACTCTGTACAGCCACGCCGAAAGCAGCATGCCCAGCAACTCGAGCCTGCTCGACCTCTTCCTTACCGCCAAGGAAGTCGAGGGGTGCTCCCCGAGAACTATTACGTACTACGAAAGCACCCTCAAACACATGGACAGCTCAATCGGGCAACCATATACCCAAATCTGCAGCGACGACCTGCGCAAATACCTCAGCGACTACGAATCAAATCGCAGCGCGGGCAAGGTGACCATCGATAACATTCGGCGCATCATGTCCAGCTTCTTTTCCTGGCTCGAAGACGAGAACTACATCGTCAAGAGCCCCGTCCGACGGATCCGCAAGGTCAAAACGGCAACGACGGCAAAAGAAGTACTGAGCGACGAGGACCTGGAGACCCTTAGGGACAACTGCCCGTCCCTGCGTGACCTCGCCATCGTCGACATGCTTGCATCAACCGGCATGCGTGTTGGAGAGCTGGTCGGCCTCAATATCTCAGACGTAAATCTGCAGGAACGGGAATGCGTTGTCACCGGCAAGGGCAACAAGCAGCGTCCTGTCTACTTCGACGCGCGGACCAAGTTGCATCTAACGGAATACCTGCGCTCCAGGAATGACGACAGCCCCGCCCTTTTCGTGGCCCTGAGAGGAGACGGACAGCGGATGAGTATCGGTGGCGTGGAGTCGCGTCTGCGAAGTCTCGGCAAGCGATCGAGAATCGATAGGTTACATCCTCACAAGTTCCGGCGAACGCTCGCAACGCACGCCATCGACAAGGGCATGCCCATCGAGCAGGTGCAAAAGCTCCTCGGCCATGCGAGAATAGACACCACCATGCACTACGCCATGGTGAACCAAAGCAACGTGAAGGCCTCGCATAGGAAGTATCTGGAATGACCGAATGTGTACTCGGAAAAATCTGTCGCTATCGTACGGAGAATGCATCAACCGATCAACTTCCGTATCTCTCTACTGAGTCAATGCAGCCAAACAAAATGGGCGTCATCCCCAGCGAAGCAGCACCTTCGGTAGGTAAAGCTCGTCTATTCCGCAAGGGCGATACGCTTATCTCAAATATTCGCCCGTACTTCAAAAAGATTTGGCAAGCAGAATATGATGGATGCTGCTCGGCAGATGTCCTTGTGTTCGAGCCTCATAGCTGCGATTCAGATTATCTCTATTGGCTATTAAGCGACGATGCATTCTTCGCGTATATGGTGGCGTCATCAAAAGGGACAAAGATGCCACGCGGAGACAAGGACGCCATTATGCGCTATAAGGTGCGCCGGCAATCGGCGACCGAGCAGCGCCGCCTTGCGGCGGCGCTCAATCCCATCCGTGAACTAATTCGTATCAGCCAGCGCACAAATGATTATTTGGCTGAGCTTCTCGACGCATTGTTCGTGGATATGCTCAACGATGCCGACGCAAGCTGGGAACGACTCTCGCTCTTAGATATCGCAAGCTATAAGAACGGCCTCGCGATGCAGAAGTTCCGCCCCGCTCCGGGTGATCCCGGCTTGCCAGTGCTCAAAATCAAGGAGCTCGGACAGGGGGCTTGCGCACCGGATTCCGAACGCTGCGCGAGCACGATAGACGAGAGCGTCAAAATCCATGACGGCAATCTCGTCTTCTCGTGGTCGGGAACGCTCTTGCTGGATTTTTGGGCAGGGGGCGACGCCGGACTCAACCAGCATCTATTCAAGGTCACCTCGGATAGGTATCCGAGCTGGCTCTACTATCTTTGGACAAAGCATCATATGGACAGATTTATCATGCTGGCAAAAGATCGCGCCACGACCATGGGGCACATCAAACGCAGTGCGCTGGCAGAATCCGAAGTCCTCATTCCGCCTGTAGAACAGCTAGAAGTCCTTACGCGGAGAATGCAGCCCATCGTTGACGAGCTAATCGCAAACAAGATTCAGTCGCACAATCTGGCAGATCTTCGCGACGCCCTCCTCCCCAGACTCATGTCCGGTGAAATCGACGTCTCAAAGGTCGATCTTACGCAGCCAAATAATCATTTAGCCGATTGTTGAGCATCTCCTTTTCATAGAGAGCATCGAGTGTATCGACCACCGCTTGCTGGTCCATGAGACTCGGAGCCTCTATCTCGATACGGGCGACGTCGTCTGGGTGCACGCGAAAGACTTTCATGCCCTTAACGTACTGACGGAGCAAGGCACAAAACCGCGGGGAGTGCATGACGTAGTTCAAATAGGCCGGAAGGAGCAGGTCTCTTCGGACTACTCGAACGATTGTTGTCTCGGTGCCAGCAACAGCGGGCCTTTGCTCCGGGTTGTTAAAGAGAAAAGAATGCCCCAGATCTTCGACCGTTTCCGAAGTTAGAACGTAGACGATGTCTTGATCTTCAAGCCATTGATGCTGTTTTATTGGCTCCTGTTTAGAGATGAAGGGAAGGTTTTTCTGCGGATTCTCAACATCAATCTTGATGGAGAAGCCTTTGTACAAATCACCGTAATGAATGTAGATTAGGTCACCATAGGCAGACATGCGGGCACGCGGAACGCTTGCGCCACGATGAAATTCGCAAAGGTCGCCGAGCCTGAATTTAGATTTCATACCCGATCGCCTCCAAGTTCTTCTTAATCTGCTCCTGCAGACGGTTGGACTCCTCGAAGCATTTGGCAATCTCGCCGGTCAGGCGGGCCATCTTCTCCTCGAAGGGCTCGCCGTCGTCCTCGGCATCGGGGATGCCGACGTAGCGACCGGGCGTGATGATGTAGTCCTGCTCCTTGATGTCCTCGATGGAGGCAATGGCGGAGAAACCCTTTTCCTCTTCGAGCGTTCCCTCGCGGAACGCATCGAACGCTCCGGCGACCTTGGCGATGTCCTCCTCGGTGAACTCGCGGAGCTTGCGTGACACCATGGTGCCCATGTTGCGGGCGTCAATGAACAGGGTCTTTCCGGGCTGGGCCTTCTTCTTGGTGATGATCCACAGGCTCACCGGGATACCCGTGCTGTAGAAGAGCTTATCGGGCATGGCGATGATGCCCTCGATCAGGTCTGCCTCGATGAGCCGTGCCCTGATTTCGCCCTCGTTGTTCGTCTGGCTGGAGAGCGAGCCGTTGGCGAGTACCATGCCCATGCGGCCGGTACGGTTGAGGTGGTGCACCATGTGCTGGACCCAAGCGAAGTTCGCGTTGCCCTCGGGCGGGACGCCATACTCCCAGCGCGGGTCCTCCTATCTTTAGGTCGTTGCATCTGAGAGCCGAATACCGGATGCTTTGA
>CAUWGM010000044.1:0-8101 GCA_963558435.1 uncultured Collinsella sp. | reverse complement strand
CGACAGGCCTCCGGGTATGGCCAGAGGGGGCTGTGGGTGGGCCTCTCAGATTGGGAACAGGCACTTTTTTGAGGCGGACGGGGCTTTGGACGAAGGGGCGGCGGCTGAAGGCCCCGCTCCTCCGCGGCCCCGCGCTCCTCTCGAAAAAGTGCCTGTCCCATTTTTGAGGGAGGGTCTATGCGGGGATGTATACCTTTTCCACTTCGGCGATGTACATGGTGTGGTAGTCGTGCTCGGGGTAGTTGTCGGAATCGCAGTCACGGTCGATGAAGCGTGCGGGCTTGATGTCGTCGGCGTAGAGCTTGCGGCAGACGAGCACGAGCTCCGCCTGCTCGTATGCGCAGGTCCCATCGAGATAGACGGGCGTGAAGCCGACTTCGGCTACCTTGTCGCCATCGCGGCCGCTCTTGGTGCCCAGGATGCCCAGTGCGTGCTTGTGCTTGGGCGCGTAGAAGGAGAGCGTGAAGCGGTCGGCGGCGTCGATGAACCGCTTGGTGTAGCGCTGCGGGCGCACGTACACGGTCGCGATGTCGCGGTTCCAAAGCTCGCCCAGGCCGCCCCAGCTCACGGTCATGGTGTTCGACCCGGATGCATCGCCCGCGGTGAGCAGGGCCCAGTCGCGGCCGATCTTGTCGAAGGGGTTGAGCTGCAGCTCATGGATGCTGATTTCCTTGAATGGCATGGTTTCGCTCCGTTTCTTCTCGTCGGTTCGATATCCAGCTGCGTTCGGGTCCGCTAGTCGGCGGGGGAGCGCCGGGTCGTCGGCGCTTTGGCTCCGGCGGTGGCCGCGCGCCCCGCGATCCGCTTAGAGCTCCCGAATGATGCGCGCGGGCACGCCCGCCACCAGAACGTTGTCCGGGAAGGAGCGGGTGACCACGGCTCCCGACCCCACGACGACGTTGTCGCCGAGCGTGACGCCCGGGTTGATCGTCGCGTGCCCGCCGATCCAGCAGTTCTTGCCGATGGTGATGGCCTCGCCCCATTCGCGCCCCTGCGCGCGCTCCTCGGCGTCCAGCGGATGCGTTACGGCGTAGATACCCACCTGCGGTCCGATGAGCGTGCCGTCTCCGATATGCACGGGCGCGCAGTCGCAGATGACGCATTCGACGTTCATGAAGACGTCGTTTCCCAGGTGGATGTTCATGCCGTAGTCGCATCGGAACGTCGACATGACGTTGACGTTATCACCACAGGAGCCGAAGAGCTTCTGGAAGATCACCTGCCGCTCCGCCTTCGCGGCGCTGCTGGTCGCATTGAGCCGGTCGAGCAGGGCGTAGCAGCTATGGCGCATCGCCTTGAGCTCGGGGTCGTCGATGAGGTAGAGCTCGCC
The DNA here is from genome assembly GCA_963558435.1 of uncultured Collinsella sp. Lineage (GTDB taxonomy): Bacteria > Actinomycetota > Coriobacteriia > Coriobacteriales > Coriobacteriaceae > Collinsella. The sequence goes on along the minus strand of CAUWGM010000044.1, from coordinate 6,771 downwards.
TGCGAGCATCTTCTCTCGCTCGGTTCTGTGCTGGGGCATGGGGCTCCTGTCGTAAGGAGTGCGCTGTATCGCCCATTGTATCGCTCGACGGCCTTGCCGTGCAGCGGGCGGAGGTGGGGATTTGCGGCGGGAGGTGGAAGCCGGCTCGTGCCCGTCCTCACTTCCCAGCTGGATGGAAATCGCCTCGCGATGCGTATGGCGGCGGGCGGACGGGGTAGAAAGATTGCAACACCGAAGTCGGTGCACGGCGACGACGGAAAGGAGCCATCATGCCCGGATATGAGATCTTGATTGTGTTGGCGGTTGTCGTGTTGCTGGCCGTCGCGGCGTTCTTCGCGGTTCCCCGCGCACTGCGCACGTGGTCGGCGACGACGTCTCCCACCGATGAGCGCTTGGAGTACGCGGCGCAGGTCGGCAAGGCGGTCGACCAGGGAGCTGCTCCTGCGGACGCGGCGGAGCACGAGCGCCGGGGCCATCACGAGGTCGAGGGGGCTCCGATTCGTCAGCTATAGGGTCGGACCGCGCGGTGAAGCCATCGTATGCCGGGCGCGCGCCTTCGGGTGCGCGCCCTTCTTCATTTCGATCCCGCGCTCACCTAACGGAGCGATTCGCCGGCGGGATACCTTACGCTTTTGTTCGGATGGCGTAAGCCGAATCGATGGCAGGGGAGGGCCTCGCCCGCGAGAATGGATGCCGTCAAGACGTTCGGAGGGATCATCATGCGACTGCATCTCAAGCTCGCCATCGGCAACGTGCGCCGCAGCGCGCGCGACTATTCGGTGTACCTCGCCACGCTCGGCTTCGCGGCATGCCTGCTGTACTCGTTCGTCGCCTCGACCGACCACCTGCGCGCCATGGGGCTCTCGCCCGAGCAGCTGGGCGTGTTGGGAAGCGCGGGCGACGTCTTGCAGGCGTTCTCCGTCTTCACGGTGCTCGTGTTCCTCTTCCTGGTGCGCTATGCCAATAGGTTCCTACTGCGCCGGCGCAAGCGCGAGTTCGCCCTCTACGAGCTGTGCGGCATGGGGCGCGGCGCGGTATCGGGCGTGCTCGTGGCCGAGACGGCACTCGTGTTCGCCGGGGCGCTGGCGTGCGGCCTGGGGGCGGGCGCGGCGCTATCGCCCGCGTTCGGCGCGGTCGCGGCGTTCGTGTTCGACGCTCCCTGGAGGCTCGCGTTCTCCTTCTCGCCGGACGCCGCGGCATGGACCGCCGGATGCTTCGCCGTGGTGTTCGCGGTGAACGCGGTGGACGGCGCACGCGACATCGCGCGGCGCCCGCTGATCGAGCTCATGTCCGCCGAGCGCGCGCCGGAGCGCATGCGCCTCGGCGGCCGGGTCGCGCGGGGCGGCCAGGCGGTGCTCGCCGCGGTCCTGCTCGCGGTCGTATGGGGCTCGTGCGTGTTCCAACCGGTGTACTTCATCGCGTTCATCATCCCCATGGGCTTCGCCGCCTGCTTCGCCACGTCGCTCGTCGCGCGCCTGGGCGTGGCCGCGTGGGGCGAGCGGGCGCGCGGGCGCTCCGAGCGGTACTGGGACGGGCTCACCGCCTTCACGGTGCGGCAGGTCGAGGCACGCGTGTCCAGCACGTCCATGGCGCTCGCCTGCGTGTGCGTGCTCGTCGCGGTGGCCGTGTGCATGATGGTTGCGGGATTCGTCTTCAGCATCGGGCTGCGCACGCCCGAGATGGTCTCGGCCGGCATCGCGGCGTCGATGGCGCCGATCGGCTACATCGGCATCTTCTACGGGGCGGTGTTCCTGCTGAGCGCCGTCGCGGTGCTCGCGCTCCAGCAGCTTTCGGGCGCGGTCGATGCGCGGCGCGCGTACGGCGTGCTGGGGCAGCTCGGGTGCGACCGAGCCCTTATGCGCGCGTCCGTGCGCCGGCAGCTCGCGCTCTACTTCGCCGCGCCGCTCGCCGGGGCGCCCGTCCACGACGTCTTCGGGTTGTTCCTCGTGGCGTTCCTCGCGTTCGCGATCGGTGCCGAGGGCTTGCTTGCGATCGTCGCGGGCGTGCTCGCCTTCACGGTCGGCCTCATGGCGGTGTACGGGGCGATCACCGCCCGCGCCGTCGAGCGCGTGGTGCTGGAAACCTCAGAAAGGGGACAGGCACTTTTCTGAGGTCGCGGCCCTCGCGCCGTCCGCTACCACTTTTCTGAGGTCGCGGCCCTCGCACCGTCCGCTATGATGGCTTCGTCTCGTCTGCGCCTCAAATTAGTGGCTGTTCCTTTTGCGCCTCAAATTAGTGCCTGTCCCCTTTCTGAGGCTTTTCTGAGGCTGCCCGCCGGCGGAGCGCTCCGCATGTCACAGCTTTTTCTCAGCTTGCTCGGGTATCCTTCTTCTTGAATCGACGATGGGGGGAGGTGCCCGATGCGCATCTTGCTTTGCGAGGATGCTCCGCGCTTGGCGGAGGCGGAGGCCGAGGTCCTGCGCAAGCAGGGCTATGGTGTCGACATCGCGACGGATGGCGAGCGCGCTGAAGAGCTCGCCCTCACCGGGGCGCACGATTGCGTGCTGCTCGATATCATGCTGCCGAAAAAGAGCGGCTTGGAGGTTCTGCAGGTCCTGCGGACGGCGGGCTCATCGGTACCGGTGATCCTGCTCACCGCACGCACGGGCGTGGACGATCGCGTCGCGGGCCTCGACGCCGGTGCGGACGACTACCTGCCCAAGCCGTTCCATGCAAGCGAGCTTCTCGCGCGGATCCGCGCGGTGACGCGCCGCCCGCCGGCGATACGGCCCCCGCGCGCCCTCGCGTCCTTCGGCGCCGAGCTCGATGTGCGCGGCCTCTCGCTTCGCGTTGCCACGGCGGCGGGGATCAGCGATATCGCTCTTACGCCCCGCGAGGCGCAGCTGCTCGAGAGACTTATGGCGCGCGCCGGCGCGCCCGTCGCGAAGGGCGACCTCGTCGCGAGCCTCTGGGGTCCGTCAACCATCGGCGGCGAGAACCGGCTCGAGGTGCTCGTGCATGCACTGCGCGGGAAGCTTGAGAAGGCGGGCGCGATGCTCCGGATTGAGACGGTCCGCGGCGTCGGGTATCGCTGGGCGATGTGACGCGGGTCGGGAAGAGGGGAGACGATGATGGGCGCGAAGTATGCGATCGGTGCGAAAGAGAGGGACGGGCTTGCTGCAACGTATCGCCGCCTATGGCTGACGTCCAGCGTGCTGGCATGCGCCGTCCTCGTGGTGGCGCTTATGGGCGCTTGGGGGTTCTCCGCCACGACGGCGTACGAGTCCGCCGCGACCCTGCTGTACGGCACCATGACCTCCGAGAGGCCCGAGCCAGACATGCTGCGCGGTGGGCATGAGACGGCATCCGAGGCCGTCGCAGCCTACGCATGGCCCGAGCGGGGCGATTTTCTGCCCATGAGTGTTGGACGCGATATCGCAACATGGGACGGCCTGCCGGGGTTCCACGAGGCCTTCGTCGCGCTGTACGCTCCAGATGACACGGTGACGTTGCTGCAGCGCCCATCGCGCGTGACGACGGGCGAGGACTCGGACTTCACCGACGAGGAGGCTGCCGAGCTGATCGAGCGTGCGAGCGATGCCTTCGCGTCCGGTCGCGCGCGCTTCTGGTGGGAGCGCCTGATCACGGTGGGCGGCCGGACGTTCCTGTGGGTCAGCGCGGTGGTCTGCGTCAACCCGGACTATGATCCCAAGACGGGGGAGAATTCGGACACCGCGTGGTATGCGAGCGGCGACTTGCAGGATTACGTGGCGGACGGCTACCTCGCCGGGCGCATGCTCGGCATGCTCGACGTGACGCCCGACGTTGTCTCCCTCACCTCGCTGGCCAAGATGCTCGCTGTGCTGGGGGCGGTCGGTTGCCTGTTGTTGGCGCTCGTGTGCCGTCGCATGGTCCGTCGCGCGCTCAAGCCCGCCGAGGATGCCGCCGAACGGCAGCGCGCGTTCATCGTGCGGGCGTCGCATGAGCTCAAGACGCCCCTCGCGTCGCTTTCCACCACGATCGACGCGCTGGAGGCGAACGAGGACGAGACCGTCGGCAGCCAGCGCTGCTGGTTGGACAACATGCGCGAGGAGGTCGACGCCATGGCGACGCGCGTCTGCGAGCTGCTGGCCGGCCTGTAGTCCAGGGACTGCGCCTCTCAGAAAGGGGACAGGCACCAATTTGAGAGCTCTCAATTTGAGAGCTCCGAGCAGTCTAATGCGGGCGTGAGGTGCGGGCAGATCCGGTTCCCGCGCGGAAGGGTGCCGGGTCCGCCCGTGTTGGTGGGCCTCGGACCTCAAAAAAGTGCCTGTCCCCTTTCTGAGGTTTCGTTTCGAGTGCGTGAACTTTCGGAGCTACCTATCGGCGCTGTGGGCTGGTAGTACACTAAAACCCCGTGGAAGTAAGCATCTTCGACGGGAAAGCGCAGGTAGACACCATGACAAAGCATATATTCGTGACCGGTGGCGTGGTCAGCTCGCTGGGCAAGGGCATCACCGCGGCATCGCTCGGCCGCCTGCTCAAGTCGCGCGGCTACCGGGTGACCATGCAGAAGGCCGACCCGTATCTCAACGTGGACCCGGGTACCATGAGCCCGTTCCAGCACGGCGAGGTGTTCGTCACCGAGGACGGCTACGAGAGCGACCTCGACCTCGGCCACTACGAGCGCTTCATCGACGAGAACCTCACGCGCGACTCCAACTTCACCACGGGCGCCATCTACCAGGACCTCATCGCGCGCGAGCGCCGCGGCGATTTCCTCGGCGGCACGGTGCAGGTCATCCCGCACGTGACGAACGCCATCAAGGCCAAGTTCCGCGGCGTCGAGGAGCAGACGGACGCCGACGTGGTCATCACCGAGCTCGGCGGCACGATCGGCGACATCGAGGGCCAGCCGTTCGTCGAGGCCATCCGCCAGTACAAGAAGGACGCTGGCGCCGAGAACGTCTGCTACATCCACGTCTCGCTCGTACCCTATATCGCGGCGGCCCACGAGGTGAAGACCAAGCCCACGCAGCACTCCGTCAAGGAGCTGCGGAGCTTCGGCATCCAGCCCGACATCATCGTGCTGCGCAGCGACCACCACATCGACGACGACGTGCGCGCCAAGATCGCCTCGTTCACCGACGTGGACGTGGATTGCGTGTTTACGTGCGAGGACGCGCCGTCCATCTACGACGTGCCGCGCATGATGGCCGAGCAGGATTTCGACCTGCGCGTCTGCGAGCGCCTGGGGCTCGACCCGCGCGAGCGCGACATGGCGGATTGGGAGAGGTTCCTCGCCGCGAAGGACCATGCGGAAAACGAGGGCGATCCCGTGGAGATCGCGCTCGTGGGCAAGTACACCCAGCTGCCCGACGCGTACCTCTCCGTCATCGAGGCGCTGCACCACGCGGGCACGCACCTGGGCAAGCACGTGGAGGTCGAGCTCGTCGACGGCGAGGCGCTCTCCGATGACAACGCCGAGCAGGTGCTGGGCGACGCGTCGGGCATTCTCGTGCCGGGTGGCTTCGGCAAGCGCGCCTTCGACGGCAAGATCGCCGCGGCCCGCTACGCGCGCGAGCACCGGGTGCCGTATCTGGGCATCTGCCTGGGGATGCAGGTCGCCGTGTGCGAGTTCGCGCGCGACGTGCTGGGCTATGCGGACGCGAGCTCGTCCGAGTTCGACCCGCAGTGCGCGCACGCCGTCATCGACCTGCTCGACGAGCAGGAGGGCGTGACCGAGAAGGGCGGCACCATGCGTCTGGGCGCGTATCCCTGCGCGCTGGTCGAAGGCACGCTTGCGGCGGAGGCGTATGGTGAGCCGCTGGTGCAGGAGCGCCATCGCCATCGTTACGAGTTCAACAACGCGTACCGTGAGGAGCTGGAGGCGGCCGGCTTGGTCGTGTCCGGCACGAGCCCGGATGGCGAGCTGGTCGAGATGGTCGAGCTGCGCCGCGACCTGCATCCGTGGTTCGTCGCCACGCAGGCGCACCCCGAGTTCAAGAGCCGCCCCACGCGTCCGCACCCGCTGTTCCGTGAATTCGTTCGTGCGGCCGCGGAGTAAGCGTGCCACGTTCTCAAATAGGGGACAGGCACTTATTTGAGGCCCTCGTTTGAGGCCCAAGGGGCTGCAGGTGAACCACGCCTGCAGCCCCCTTTCATGCGCAAGGGCGACTCCGCCTCAAATTGGGGCGGGCGCTCATTCGAGCCGCGCGGCGGGCGAGGACGGCGGGCGATCCGGACGCCGCATGCGACGGGGAGAGGACGGCGCGTCTCTACGGTGCGTAGGTTGGCGCGCGGCAGGGCGGCACGCATAATGCAAGCGTGCGCATCTATTGAGCCGGCCGGCTTCATCGCCTATGTGACACCGGATACGGTTCGGCTGAAGAAGCTCTACCCCGAGCAGGCCGCCGAGGCGCGCTTCACCATGCGCGGTAGCGGCGTGGTCTATCTGTACTGCAACCGTCACGGCCTGTTCCGGATGAAGACCCCGCGCATCGAGCTCGCTCATACATCGCGGCTGCCTTTCTAATGCGCACACGCCTCGATTTGGGGACAGGTGCCAAATAGAGGTGGGGTGACTGGCTGCGAGGCGGATCGGGGTGCGACATCCGCGCCCCGATCCATCGTCTCAAAGACGCGCCCATCCCTAATCTGAGGTGAAAGGATCTTTGGTTTCGCGGTACGCGCCCGCGCTTTTCACCTCTCGTGGACGCGCAGGCGGGTCGCCACGAGGCCCGCAGACCTCAGAAAAGGACCTCAGAAAAGTGCCTGTCCCCTTTTTGAGAGGGGGTGCTAGGCCCCCCAGACCTCCTCGGCGATGCTGCGCACGAGCGCGATCTTGGCCCA
>CAUWGM010000043.1:0-8440 GCA_963558435.1 uncultured Collinsella sp. | reverse complement strand
GAAGCTGAATAAACTAGTCAGAATGTCTTGACTTCATATAGCTGGTCTCCTTGAAACGCTTGGCCGGTGCACCATGCGCGGCCGCCTGAGTCTCAAAACCGCGGCAAGCGCCGCCGCTACCGCGCGCGATATGCCTCGAACGTCCTCCACAGCTCGCGCAGGCCATGGTCGACCTCCACGCTGTCCCGAATGGAAAACGCGTTCGACACGCGGTCGAATACGATGGTCAAAACGATGACCTGCAGGACAAACTGACCCGCTATGCCCATGTCGAACGCAGACGTGAGCGCGTCGCCAACGCCTCCCATCAACCACGACACCGTTGAGACCGCGACGGCGAGCAGCACGTCGCGTAAAAACGAAACCACCTCGAGGACCCAGCGGCGACGAACGTGCCGCGACCATGCGCTATCGAAGGCGAGTCCCGATGGAACGACCAAGGTCGCCCGGGCCTCCGGAGCGCCCGCGAGCTCGACGCCCCTCGTGAGGCGCACCAGTCCCGTCCAGCACAGGTCCCGTTCGACCTGCACCAGCTCCTTGCACTGGGAAAGCGTGGAGACCCGGTACGCATCGTCCTGTGCCGGGTGCACGGCGATGTAGCGCCGCAGCCGAGCAAGCGCCTCGTCGCCGTCGGGACCGCAGACCAGGCTCGGCTCCAAGCCGACCATGTTCAGCTCGACGGTAGCGTTGTACGCGATGTCGACGATGCACCGCGCCACATGCCTCACCCGCCCGCTCGAACACGGGGCGCCATCGATCGCGCGGTAGTAGCTCGTCCTCGTCGCGGACGCGTCCTCCGTCAGCGAGCGCACGAGCGCGCACGCCTCCTCCAGCTCGGTGCCATCGTCCCCCGCCGCTGGAGAAGCGACGCCTCCGCCTGGCACCTCGATGGGCGAGCCGGAGTTCTCGCACGCCTCGAGCAGGCGATTCACCACTTGGTCGAGGCGTGCGGCGGCAGACGGATCGCATCCATCCACGTAGCCCATGTCGCGCTCGACCACCGACAGGATACTGATGAAGGAGACCGTCTCCTCGACCTGTTCCGCATCCAGGGGAAGCGGTAGCTTGCCATCGCCGCTATAGAGCTGCCCGAACGAATAGAAGCGCTCGGGTTCATCGAAGACGATCGAATCGAAGAAGCAATCCATCAGCGCATCGTAGACGTCGCGGACGAAGGCGTCGCCGCGCTCGTCTCCTGCCAGCTGCGCGGCCACGTTCTCGTAATTTAAAAACGGAAGGGAAGAGAAGCGGAAGTCGTCCTTCGCCACCGCTTCCAACAGGTACTGCGTGATCGTGCGGCACTCATGGGCAACGGGCGCACCGTCGGCGGGAGCGGGCCGCACCACGCCCCTCGCGACATCACGGCCCTTGAACGCGGGACCCGCCGAGGGATAGCGCGCCATGACGATCTGCCCCTGCCGGATCAGGGACAAGATCTGCAGCGTCTGCTCGTCCAGCTCCTCGCCCACGGCATGCGCCCCGCGCTCGAACAAAAGACTCATCATCACCGGCGAGGCGGCGAACTGGTTCATGGAGATGACCACGACCCGTCCGCGTCGAACAGCGTCGAACAGCGCCCGCTCCCCCAGCTCGACCTCCTGGGGCGCCTTCCGAACGCTATCGAGTTCATAGAGGTAGACCCGTGGAAGGTCGACCCGCTTCGTCGCTTCAGCCATGTGCGGCCACATCCCCTTCGAACGCCGTCCATACGCCGCGGGGCGCAGGCAACCCGCCCGCACCCCGCCGCTCTTTAAAACTCCACGTTGCCGAACTCGGACAGGACCAGGTCCTTGTTGTGGTCCTTCGCCCAGTCGATGTTCCACGGACTCGTGAACAGCAGCAGCTTGCCGCCGCGCATGTCCTCGACGCGCAGCGTGTCGCGCGTGAGCGACAAGCCCGCGATGTCGATGCTGTCGGGCTCGTTCAAGATCCAGCGGATATCGCTGTACGGCAGGGCCTGGCGGCGCACCTCGACGTGGTACTCGCTGCGCAGGCGCTGCTCGAGCACCTCGAACTGCAGCGTGCCCACCACGCCCACGATGACGCTCTCCATGCCGGCGCCCAGCTCGCGGAAGATCTGCACGGCGCCCTCCATGGCGAGCTGCTCCATGCCCTTCACGAACTGCTTGCGCTTGAGCGTGTCGACCTGCGAGATACGGGCGAAGTGCTCGGGCGCGAACGTGGGGATGCCGGCGAACTGCACGTGCTTCTTGCCCGTGCACAGCGTGTCGCCGATGCTGAAGATACCCGGGTCGAACAGTCCCACGATGTCTCCGGCGTACGCCTCGTCCACGATCGCGCGGTCGTCGGCCATCATGGTGGTACCGGTCGCCAGCTTGATCTTGCGACCGCCCTGCATGTGGAACGCCTCCATGCCGCGCTCGAACTTGCCCGAGCAGATGCGCACGAACGCGATGCGGTCGCGGTGGTTCTTATCCATGTTGGCCTGGATCTTGAAGACGAAGCCCGAGAACTCCTCGCGCGTGGGCTCGATCACGTCGCCCGTCAGCGCGTCCACGTGCGTGGAGGGACCGGGGGCCAGGCGCAGGAAGTCCTTCAGGAACGGCTCGACGCCGAAGTTGGTGAGCGCGCTTCCGAAGAACACGGGCGACAGCTTGCCGGAAAGCACAGCGTCCAGGTCGAACTCGGAGTCGGCACCGTCGAGCAGCTCGATGTCGTCCATCAGGTTCTTGTGGTTGTCCTCGCCGATGAGCTCGTTGAGGGCGGCGTCGCCCAGCGTGGCCTCGATCTCGTCGACCTTCTTGGTGCCGTTGGCGCGGCCGTCGCCCTCGAAGGCGAGCACGTGGCGGCTGGCGCGGTCGAACACGCCGCGGAAGGTACGGCCGTTGCCGATAGGCCAGTTCATAGGGTACGTGCGGATACCCAGGACGTTCTCGACCTCTTCCATGAGGTCGAACGGGTCGCGCGTCTCGCGGTCCATCTTGTTCACGAAGGTGAAGATGGGGATGCCGCGCAGCGCGCAGACGCGGAACAGCTTCTTGGTCTGGGCCTCGACGCCCTTGGCGCCGTCGATCACCATGACCGCGGCGTCGGCGGCCATGAGGGTGCGGTAGGTATCCTCGGAGAAGTCCTGGTGACCGGGGGTGTCGAGGATGTTGACGCAGCAGCCGCCGTAGGTGAACTGCAGCACCGAGGAGGTGACGGAGATGCCGCGCTGCTTCTCGATGTCCATCCAGTCGGACACGGCGTGGCGGGCGTTCTGCTTACCCTTGACCGAGCCGGCGCTCTGGATCGTGCCGGTGTACAGCAGGAGCTTCTCGGTCAGGGTGGTTTTGCCGGCGTCCGGGTGCGAGATGATCGCGAACGTGCGGCGCGAGGAGATCTGGTCTGCAAGAGATGCCATGGGCGCGTGCGTCCTTTTCTAACGTGTTCGCGCGAGCAGTCGCCCGCGTTTCAAGTACAAACGTACGTATTGTAGCGGTATGCGGCGCACCCGCCGCGGGCGGCGGCTGAGCGCAGACATTATGCAGGGGATTTCCATGCTGGTGCCCCGCGTCGCAACCGGTTTCGGCGCATGCGGGGACCCTGCACACGGCTCTCACCCCCGAAGTGAGTGGAATATTCTGGACCCCTTCGATATACGGGCCATTTCGAGTAGCGCGCACCTTCGCTATCTGGGAAAATACAATCACCGCATGCCGTCTATCCGGCACGTGGCGATTTTTCCACTCACTTCGGGGGTGAGGGCTCAGGCTGTGAGCAAACCAACCCGGCCGCAGCCCTCGACCGCTCGCACATGAGCCGAAAAGCGGCCCACGGCTGGCGAGGCGCCCGGGCCCTACGCGTCCTCGCCCAGCCCGCTCCCAAACTAGAGCTGATAATCATAATTCGACCACCGTTGTAGTTCATCGTGGCTGCGCACCGCTCAATGCACATATTCACCGTTGATGCATTCGCCCTGCGCGCCATGAACGCCACAACACCCGACATGTTACGAAACGGGTACCGTCCCCGAAGCGGCGCTCCATCATGATAAAGTGTCCGAACGTAATCAAGCAGCTTCCGATGCCCCTGGACACGCGGCATCGGAGCCGCCGGTGCACCGGTAACGGGCGCTCGAAAGACAGGGAGGACCGACATGGCGATCGTGCCGCGAGGATTCAGGGACATTCTTCCCGATGAGGCGGAGATGCGCGAGCATGTCGCCACCACGGTGAGGGAACGTCTGAAGCAACACGGATACCGTCCCATCGAAACGCCGCTGATTGAAGCATCGACCGTCGGCGTCGACGGGGCGCGCCCCTCCGATACGCCCTTCAAGCTCTTCGATGACAACGGCGACCTCCTCATCGTGAAGCCCGACAACACCACCGCGGTCGTTCGCGCCATCGCGACGCGCATGAGCGAGCGCGACCTGCCGCTCCGCCTGCGCTACGAGGCGCCCGTGGTGCGTCAGCAGCCGCGCGGAACCGCGAGGCGACGCCAGTTCACGCAGCTCGGATACGAGCTGGTGGGCGAAGGCGGCGACGCCGCGGACGCCGAGATGGTCCTCATAGCCGACGAGGCGCTCGCGGCGCTGGGCCTCGAGTCCTGGCAGCTCCTCTGCAGCAGCGTCGCCCCCTACCAGGCGCTCCTGGAGCTCGGTGCCGACGCGCAACTCGCCACCGAGGCGCTCGGCCTGGTCCACGCCAACGACTACATCGACCTCGACGCCCTCATCGCCGACAGCGACCTGCCGGCCCCGTTGAAACGGGCCATGTGCGAGCTGCCCCGCATCACGGGCGGGGCCAAGGCGCTTGACCGCGTGGACGCGCTTCTGCGCGACGCGGGGGCGACGCACTCGACGACCACCGAGCTCCGTTCGCTCGTCCAGCGCCTCGCCATACGCGATGCCGCGATCTGCTCGCGCCTCTCCTTCGACTTCTCGCTCATGAACTCCTTCGGCTACTACACCGGCCTCGTGCTTAAGGCGTACGCCGGCGACCTCGCGGACCCCGTGGGCTCGGGCGGTCGCTACGACGCCGTACTCGACACCGCCCTGGAACAGGGCGCAGCGGCAGCCGGATTCGCCTTCTCGCTCGAACGGCTCACCGAAGCGCTCGAAGCCCAGGCGGACCGTGCCGAACGAGCCGCCGACAACGTCGACGGCGTCACCGCTTCGGCGCCGCTGCGCATCGCGGTACCGAAGGGCTCGCTCAAAGACGACACCATCACCATGCTCAACGCCGTGGGCATCGACGCCGACGGCCTACGCGATCCGGGCCGTCACCTCATCGTCCCCACGCGAGACGCCCGCGGCGGCGCGGACGGCATCGGCGCGGTGGAACTCGTCATCGTGCGCGCCGCCGACGCGCCGGCGTTCGTGGCAGGCGGCGGCGCCGACTGCGGCATCTGCGGTCGCGACTCGATCATCGAGGCAGACCTCGATCTGCTGCAGCTCGTCGAGCTGGGATACGGCACCTGCCGCTTCATCGAGGCCGAGCCCGCCGGGAGCGCCGGGGCCGCGGAGCGCGCCTACGCCCGCCGCGGCACCCTGCGCGTCGCCACCAAGTACCCGCGCATCGCCACGAGTTGGTACAAGCAACGCGGCGTGCATGCCGAGGTGGTGGCGCTGCACGGCAACATCGAGCTCGGCCCCATCGTTGGCATGGCCGACCGCATCGTCGACATCACCGCCACGGGCACGACGCTGCGCGAGAACGACCTCGTCATCACCGGCGAGCTCATGACCTGCACCGCGCGCTTCTTCGCCAATCCGGGCCGTGCGCGCCTCGACCCCCGCGTGCGCGAGCTGGCGCGCCGTCTCGCCGCCTGGCGCGTCGAAGGCACGCGCGACGACGACCATCGCAGCGAGGCCCGATCCCCTGCGTAGTCACCGCCCTCTCCAGAAAGGCATCCCATGAAAACCATCACCCTGCTCCCCGGCGAGCGCCTCACCATATCCAACCTCGGCCGCGAGGGTGCTGTCCCCGCCCGGATCACGCGGGAGGCCGCCGACATCATCGCCGCCGTACGCGCCGAGGGAGACGCCGCGCTGCATCGCTTCAGCTCCACCTTCGATGGCATCGACCCAACCGACTTCCGCGTCCCACGGGAACGCGTCGACGCCGCACTCGACGAAATCGACCCCTCCCTGCTCGCCGCGCTCGAAAAGGCCGCCGCGCAGATCCGTGATTTCCATGAACGCCAGGCGCGTCAATCCTGGTTCACCACGCGCGTCGACGGCACCATGCTGGGCATGCAGGTGACGCCCGTGCGCGCAGCGGGCATCTACGTCCCCGGCGGACGCGCCCAGTACCCCTCGACCGTGCTGATGAACGCCATCCCTGCCAAGGTCGCCGGCGTGGAGCGCGTCGTGATGGTCACGCCGCCCCAGCGTGACGGCGAGATCTCGCCCGCCACGCTCGCCGCGGCCAAAGTCGCCGGCGTCGACGAAATCTACCTGGTGGGCGGGGCCCAGGCCGTCGCCGCACTCGCCTACGGCACCGAGAGCGTCCCGCGCGTGGATAAGATCACCGGGCCGGGTAACGCCTACGTGGCGGCCGCGAAGAGGCTTGTCTCGGGCGATGTCGGCATCGACATGATCGCCGGCCCCTCCGAGGTCTGCGTGCTCGCCGACGCGACCGCAGAGCCCGCCGTCGTCGCCGCCGACCTCATGGCCCAGGCAGAGCACGACCCGCTGGCAGCCTGCTACCTCGTGACCTGCAACGCGACCCTGGCCAGGCGGGTTACCGAAGCGGTCGAGGTCCTCTGCGCCCAAAGCCCGCGCGCCGAGATCACCCGCTCCTCCCTCACCGACCAGGGGACCATCGTGATAGCGCCCGACCGCGCAACCGCCATCGACGCCGTGAACACAATCGCCCCCGAGCACCTCGAGCTCCACTGCGCCGACGCCCTCGGGCTTCTCGGCTCCATCCGCAACGCGGGCGCGATCTTCGTTGGCGCCTGGAGCTCCGAGCCGCTGGGCGATTACGTGGCGGGCCCCAACCACACCCTGCCGACCGGCGGCACCGCGCAGTTCTCCAGCCCGCTGTCCGTCGACGATTTCGTCACGAGCTCGTCGGTCATCTGCTACACGCCGCAGGGCCTGCTCGCCGACGCCCCCGCCACCCAGACCATGGCGCAGGCCGAGGGCCTGTGGGCCCACGCCCTCTCCGCCGGGCTGCGTCGCCGCCTCATCGATGAGGGCGCGGCGGCGGTCGAGGCGGGAGCTCTCGCCAAGGCCGACCTCACCGCCATCGCCTGGCCCGCCGATGACGCCGCGACGGTGGCGGCGGGTGCCGGGCGGACCGTGGCAAACGAGGAGGCGATGTAGCATGGCAGAGCTTTCCGAGCGCGCTCAACGCCTCATGCAGCCACATCTGCGCTCCATCGAGCCGTACGACCCGAACTTCATGCCCACGCGCATCAATCTCTCGGCAAACGAGAACACGCACCCTCTGTCGCCCCGCGTGCAGGCCGCCGTGGACGAGGCGCTCGCGGCCACGCCGCTCAACCGCTATCCCGATCCCATGTCCGGCGAGCTGCGAAACCTGATCGCCGCGTACGCCGGCGTCGCGCGCGAGCAGGTCTGCGTGGGAAACGGCGGCGACGAGCTGCTCTACAACTTCCTGCTCGCCTTCGGCGGCCGCGGGCGCCAAGTGCTCATCTGCCCGCCGTGCTTCACGGAATACGCGTTTTTCGCGCAGCTCACCGAGACGGGCGTGCGCGCTGCGGGGCGCGATCCGCGCACGCTCGAACTGGATGAGGAGTCGCTGATCGCCTGCGCTCGCACCAGCGACCTCGTGATCGTGACCTCGCCCAACAACCCCACCGGGGACCTTGCCGACCCCGGCCTCATCCAGCGCGTCTGCCGCGCCTGCCGCGGCCTCGTAATGGTCGATGAAGCCTATATCGAGTTCGCGGGCAAGGACGCCTCCGCCGCGCCGCTGCTCGCGCACCTCGACAATCTCGTGATCCTGCGCACGCTTTCCAAGGCGTTCGGCGCGGCGGGCGCGCGCTGCGGATACGTGCTGGCAGCTCCCGACGTCATCGAAGCGTTCTCGGCGATCCGCCAGATCTACTCCGTCAACGTCCTCACCCAGGCAGCCGCCTGCGCGCTCCTTCGCGCGCGCGCCGAGCTGGCCCCCGTCGTGAGCGACATCGTCGTCGAACGCGAGCGCCTGCAACGTCGCCTCGCCGCGCTGCCGAATGCCGTCGTGTGGCCCAGCCGCGCGAACTTCCTGCTCGTACGCCTGCCGAACGCCAGCACGGTGCGCACCCGCCTGCGCGACGAGTACTCCATCCTCGTGCGCGATCTCAGCGCCACGACGGGGCTCGAAGACTGCCTGCGCATCTCGGTGGGCACGCCTGAGGAAAACGACGCCGTAGTCGCGGCGCTCACCGAACTGCTACCCAAGGAGTCGCGGCGCTCACCGAACTGCTACCCAAGGAGACCAGCTATATGAAGTCAAGACATTCTGACTAGTTTATTCAGCTT
>CAUWGM010000042.1:0-9340 GCA_963558435.1 uncultured Collinsella sp. | reverse complement strand
ACCCGAGGGTTACACCCTAAGAGCAAACCACCCCTTTTAGGGGTGGTTCTGATTATGGATACTGGCTGGGTACTTCGGACAAGGAGACCGTCTCAGATGATGCGTCCTGCAAGCTGGTCGGGCACATCGCGGGTAGCCCATTGGATGGAGTGCGCCTGACGACGGAGTTATCTACGCAGCTACCGGGTATGCCATTTTGCTGTCTTTCCTGTTCCATCGCTGTCGATGGTTTTATCCACATTTTTCATCTTCGCCAACAGGTTCGACACCTTCTTGGCCTTTTGCGCATCGGTAAGGCCTGAGGGGAGAAGGTCGCTGAGCAGGGCGGTGATTTTCGAGCGCGGCGCGGGTCCCGTTTCTGAGAGCATCTGAATGACAAGTGCCTTGCAGGCCTCTTCGTTGAGGCCCTTGCTGCGCGTGTACGAGACTTCCTGACCCGTCTTCGAGGCCAGTGCGTTCGTGATGGAGATGTGGGGGTACCTGCCCTCGATAAGCTTGAGTTTGTGCAGCTCTGCTGCCTCCTCGTTCGTGATCTCCTCGCCTTTCTGAACCTTGTCCAAAAGGTAGACGATATCCATCGGGAGGTTCGGCTGGGCGTAGAGGAGCCTGCTGTAGCTCTCGTTGATGGTCTTGCCGTAGATGCTTACGCGCACGCGGGTTGGATCCGAAAGGTCGTAGGTGGGCAAGGGGAAGTAACGCTTTCTCTGCATCTGAAATACCTTGGGGATCCCCATCGCGATGGTGTCGATCATGTCCATCTGCACCATCGCCTCAGAAAGGAAGGGATTGCGGTAGTAGCTTGGCTTAAAGCCCGGTTGCATCGCGTTTTCGATTGTCCCCGGAATGAAGGACCCCTCGTTTAGGAACACGAGGTGGTCCTCGAACTCCTCGACGTTGATCCTCCCCTGCATGGAATAGTCCTGATGGGCGATGCAGTTGTTCAGGAGTTCCCTGATGATCTCGGGCTCGTACTGGTCCGCCTCAAAGGGAAACAGGCTCGCCCCGTTTGCGTTGAACCGGTACTTCTCGTTTCGGATTTTCCCGAGGACCTGGTCGATTGCGAGAAGGAAGGGCGGTTTGAAGTGCTCGTAAGAGGTTACTGATCCGTTGGAGGCGTAGAGCGTCCAGGTGATACGCGGGCTCATCCCATTGAGCAGCTGGGTGGATTCCGGCTTGCCGAGCAGGATGAGCGTCGTCGGGGTGATTTTGCCGCTTTTGGTCAGGTTTGCCATATCGAGGATTGTGCGGTCATCCATGTCCGCGAACGCCCTGGAGTGGCGTCGGTGCTTGGAGAGGAAGAGCTCTATCGCCTTCTCCACGGCCTCAGGGTCGAGATCCTCGAAGGTGGCCTCTTCGATCTCCAGGGCGCTCCAGTCAGGCCTCTGCATTTGGCGTATCTGCTCGTATTTATCTATGGGGAGCGGTCCGAGCGATTCGCCCTCGCGCGCCCATGCCGCATTGTTGAATGCCGTTGGCATGCCCGGCGTCGCGGCGGGGATTTGAAGCGCGAGAACGCGTTTGCCGTCAATCGTGAGTTCGTGAATCTCCCGCAGGGTTAGGCGGTTGTTCGTGCGGTCCGCGATCTCCTTTTTAAGGGACCGAAGGTTGGCGGGATTTCCTTCTCGGTAGGCAGTTCCGCATGCGATCTTGTCGTTGTTCATGCCGAAGATGAGCCAAGCGTCTTGTTTCCCGCGCAGGATTGCCTCGTTGCTTAGCGCGGAGAAGTACTTTCCAAGGTCCTTGAAGCTGAAGTCGTTCTTCGCTTCTTTGAGCTCGATGACCTCGCTCTCGTAGGGCCTCTCGATACGGGCGATGAGTTCGAGGACGTCGTGATCGCTGTAGTACAAGATCGCTCCTAACGGGCTTGCGGCTGATATTTAGTCGTAAGATACGGCTAAATATCGAAAACAAGGCCATTTTAGTCCAATCTAACGACTAAAAATGAAGATATTGGACTAGCTATTGGACTAAATGCTAAGACGGCTTAGTCCAATCACTGATTGTCGGTCGATGTCGTCGGGCAAGCCTTCATGAATGGACGGGCGGAAGGGCAGGTAACGTACAATTTTTTGCGTACTTTGACAGCGGAATAGCGTCCAGATAGAAGGGAGGGCACGGCCCGCCTCGGTATGATTCGAGTTGTCTAGACACGAAGCATATTGGAGGTTGGCCATGCCCGAACCCATCGTGACATTGAACGAGGAGGGCCTCAGGTCCGATCTTCGCGAGCTGGTCAGGAAGACCGTCGAGGACACCCTGAACGGCCTGCTCGAGGCGGAGGCCGACGAGCTCGTCGGCGCCGCCGAGGGCTTCACCGAGTCCTCGGAGTGCTGGCGGGACTTCCCGTCCTGGCTGCGGTCCCGAGGCCTCCACGGCGTGCGGATGGTCGTCGGGGACAAGGCATCGGGCATGGTCGGCTCGATCGCGGAGGTGTTCCCCGATGCCGCCCACCGGCGCTGTACCGCGCGCTTCCACCGCAACGTGCCCGCCCGCGTGCCGAAGTCCAGGCGCGCCGCGGTCGCGGCCATGCTCGAGGCGATCCACGCCATGGAGCCGCGCGAGGCCGCCGAGGCAAAGGCGCTCGCGGTCGCGGAGGAGCTCGAGGGGATGCGCCTCGGGGAGGCCGCGAGGGTCGTCCGCGAAGGCTACGCCGAGACCTTGACTTACACCGGGTTCCCTCGGGAACACTGGGCCCGCATCCGCACCAACAACGCCATCGAGCGGCTGAACCGCGAGGTCCGCAGGCGGACCCGCGTGGCGGGCGCCTTCCCGGACGGGAAGTCGGCGCTCATGCTCGTCACCGCGAGGCTCAAGTACGTCGCGGAGAGCGAGTGGGGCTCGAGGCGCTACCTGGACGTGACGCTGCTGGAGGAGTAGCCGTACCGGAGGCGGGCCTATGGGCTGTCGGAAAGTGCGCAAGAATCTTGACGGTACCGAAGGACACGCGCGGCCTTTACGTTGCGCGCACCAGCCATCGTGAGCTCGAACTCAACGCGCTGCTCCTCGCCCTGGCGCCGCAGCTCGTCCATCTCAACGCGCAGGGCCTCCGCCGCCTCGGCAATCGTGCCCTCCAGCTCCGCGATCTTGGCGTCACGCTCGGCGAGAAGGGCCTCGTAGTCCATACCCGCGCCCGTAGCAGTCGCGCCATCATTGCTATCGCCGCCGGTCAGCGGCTTCTGCGCCGCCTGCTGCTGCAGCTCGCCCTGCGCCGCCTGGCCACCCGCTTCCTGGAGCCCCTGCGCCTTGTCATCGACCTCACCGTCCATAAATAGGCCCGCCTTCCTCGTCGGGCAGGCAACGAAAAGCCTGCACCCGCCATTTCACGGATACAGGCTATCGGCGTGTCACAAGAAGGCTCTCAAAGGATCAACTGAGTTTTTCCTACAGTCGGAGAAACGCCTCGCGAATCATCTCGGACATCAGCACGCGACGCTCAGAGAGGAAGTCCGGGAAGTCCATGGCCTCGAACCCTAGTGGGAGCGCGTTCTCCTTGCAGGACGCCTCGTACGCATCGTCACCGAGCTCCTGTCGGAAACGCGTGACATAGACTCTTGGGTCTTCGTCCTTGATGTAGATGTTCTTCTGGTAGTCGACGCACACGAAGTTCGCCCTGCGGTCCCTGAGATTCTCGAACGGTCCGCCCTTGAGGAAGTTCGCCGGGAAGACGTGGTGCTTGTCGTACGCCTTCTTGATCCCGCTGCTTGCAGGAAGGAGCAGCTGGGCGACGGTCCCCGTCCCGAACAGCACGCGCGAGCCAAGCACAACCTGGGCGGCGAGGAAGGCGTTCCACACAGGCCCGCTCGCACGGTTCTTGTCGAACTCGTTGGGAAGCGTCACCTCGAAGAAGTCGTCCGTGAGTCGTGCGGAGATCTCGGAGTCGACCCAAGCTCTGAAGGAGTCGGCGTCGGAGAGCTCGTCAATGGCGTTCAGCTGCTGCTCGAACACCGACTCGAAGTTGCCCGAGTACATCTGCGTCAGGATGGCGGTGTAGAACCACCTCTTCGCGACGCGCTGGAGCTCCATCCCGGCGATGCCGAAGCGGTGCTTGGCGATGAGCGAGATCGCGTACGACAGCGGGATGGCGTTCTCCGAGCTGATCATGCCCTTGTTAAGGTATCCCGCGTCGCCCAGTGCGTTGACGAAGGCGTGCCAGTCGTTCAGATCGAGCACCTTGTCCAGGGCAGCATCGAACTTCGCGAAGTTCTTCTCGCGCTGCTCCGCGCTCGTCTCCTTCGTCTTCAGGTTTCTGCCGTTCAGGATGAGGCGGGCATAGCGGAGCCTCCCGCGTCCGAACCCGAGGCCGACCGCCGCCCTGATAACATGGCTGGGCTTGACAGTCAGGAGGGCGTTGTACGAGGTCCCGGTCCCGGGCTTTCGGCTCGCCTCACACCAGTCCTCGATGCGCTGTCGGGTCTGCGGCTCGTAGACAGAGAGCAGCGTCATGATGAAGTCGTCCTCGGTGAGCTTGGTTCCGCCCGAGTTGACCCGAATGAAGATCTGGGACATCTGCTCCTCGTCGGCCTTGTTTGAGATCGAGAGGATGGGGATCACGTAGGTAGTCTCGAGGTTCAGCAGCTCGTTAATTCCGTTCTCAACCGCGGCTCTTTCTTTCGGGGAGAGGGCGGGTAGCTCGCGTTTAGCATTCGCCTCGTTCAGTCGGTCGATATAGTCCTCACGAAACTCCACAATCTCGTTGTCTCTCTTCGCCCTGAAGGCCTCGCTCACGTCTGAGATGTAGCGGGCGTCCTTCTCGACGGCGGCATCCCAGGTATGGAACTCTCTTGCGATAGGGTCGTACGCGATGCGAATGGTCCTGTCCGAGAAGGTCTGGTCCTTGACGGAGATGCCGTACAGGGAGGAGACAAGCGCCGTGAGGCGCTGCTGCCCATCGATGACGAGCTCCTTGGGGGTGGAATAGCTCTTGTCGTTGAGCCCGATCGAGGACTTCTTGTCCTCCTGGTCGTCAGGGGCCTCCCACAGAATGCAGTAGCCGATGGGATACCCCTTGAGCATCGAGTCGAGCAGGTCTCGGACGTCGCTGTCCTTCCAGACGAATGGCCTCTGGAGGTCGGGAAGGCCAACGCGCCCCTCGATCACATCACCGACGAGCTTGCCGACCGGTCTGTCGACTCTCGTGAACAGAGGCTCCGCCATAGCGATATCTCCTTCGCAGCTACAAGGCTGACATGTTGGTCTCACATTTTACTCCGGCACAAGCCACCGTGGCAAAAGCGCTGAGGCTACGCGATGCCGAGGGCGCCCCGCCAATCCTTCGGAAAGCCCATCGGCGAGAGGTCGACGGAGGGATGGCGGTCGATGCATGAAGCCAGCTCGGACCTAAGCGACTCCCATTCTTCCGGCCAGGACTTCTCGTATATCCTCCGAATCACGAGGAAGGTCGGGAATTGCTTGTTGGCGTCCCGCCGCCTGATGCACCTCTCATCCCGCTTGAGGAGCGAGGGGCAGATGGCCATCACGCGGTTGTAGAACCGGTTGTGGTGGGCGGCGATGTTGCGAACCGTGGTCAGGTGGTGCAACCAGCTCTTCAGGTAGTACGACTTCGTGCCGAAGGCGTCTGCGACTGCTGCTATTACCCCTTTGGAGCCCTCATTGGCACCAGTGCTGGGATCGAGGTTTCCGTAGAGCATCGAAAGCGTACCGAGCGACATGCACTCCACCGCAGCCCAGACGGGCAGCTTCCCGTACTTGGCCATGTTGTGGACCACGCAGGGCACGCCCTGGTCGCGGGATCGGTCCCTCTCGCGCTCGAAGTTCGAAAGGGCTTTCGCGAACCTGGAGCGGTTCCTATAGTTTTCAGCGTCGAGATATGCCCCGGCACCGCATAGGTGAGCGAAATGGTAAGCAAACTGCGTCCTCAGCTTAATCTCGATGGGCGCTATCGCTCGCCAGAGCCACATGCGAAGCTCGCGGTCAAGCTGATAAATCTCCCAGACAT
Organism: uncultured Collinsella sp.; assembly: GCA_963558435.1. Lineage (GTDB taxonomy): Bacteria > Actinomycetota > Coriobacteriia > Coriobacteriales > Coriobacteriaceae > Collinsella. The sequence goes on along the minus strand of CAUWGM010000042.1, from coordinate 3,384 downwards.
CATCAAAGCTCGCTCCCTCAACAAAGGAGTCATCCCGCTCGAGCGTGAGCCAGTACCCGCGGAGGCGATAATAGTTAAGGTCGCGCAGTCGGGCGATGGCAAACTCCTTGTCAGCTACTGCGAGATCTCGCCCCTCCATCTTGGAGAGCTGTTCCTCGTAGGTTGTAGCGTCAGGAAGTGGAGAAAAAGATGACCCCGCCTGGTTCGCTGTTCCCGTTGGGACTGAAGCGTGCGGGGTACTGTCAATATGATTTATACCACCGCTTTGCAAATCCTTGCAAGCCGCGTCGTCGTTGCCGTTGACGGTCGAATCAACCTCCATCAATTGACCACCCTTACTTCTTCGCTCTCATGGAAAGGAACAAGATTTGCTCGTATATCCATACTAAATCATGGACGCACCGACACTCTTCTTAACGTTGGTGTGACTGGCCCCAGCCATGCTTACAGGTCATATCACTCCGTCACCGACGACAGGCCAATAGCGGTCTCAATCTGATTCTGCGCAAGACGGATGGCGTCGTTCTCCGTCCGGTCCGCCTCGGCGGAGAGGCGCACGGACTCATCCATGAGGTCGGCGATGGCGGCCTCTTTCTCTTCACCAAACCTTGGAACTCGTATCCTTTTGAGATCTCCCGGAGCAAGCTCTGGCACCGAGGTTCCATAAGCATGTCGAACGACGGAAGGTCTACCAATGAGGGGGTCATTAAGAAATGCAAGTAGATACCCAGAGCGCATTCTGTTCTCGTCAGGCAGTATCCTCGTCAAATGTTCGCTGCCATGCGCAGCTGGCAACATGTGAAAGGTTATGGCACCATCGAGAAAGGAGACCGATTGGTCACTGCAGAAGTCCATTGGTTCCAAGAGGCCAGCGTCGGGAAATGCGAGTTTAAGGTTAAGAGGTGACTGTAATGAAGGTCAAATATCATGGCGAGCCCTCTCCCCTCGGACTCATCGACGGTAAGGTCTACAATGTCTTGTCCATCGAGAAGGGCTGGTATCGCATCGTGGACGAGACGGAGGAAGACTACCTCTACCCACCTGAATGCTTCGAGATCGTTGAGGACAACGACGGCACTGTTCCCGTAAGCGACTAGCGCAAGCCGCGCTCATCACCAAGAGCAAGAATTGAGGCTGCGGTAAATGCTCCGCAGCCCACAGGCGGGCTGCTCCGCCCGGTCGGGCAAAGGCTCAACGATTCGCCTTCGCGCGGTCGTTCGCTCACAATCCCGATGCAGGGCACCGTGCTTGCAAGATACGGATTCGTCCGGACAGCCGTCGTTCCTCCGGTTCCCCTCCCGAATCATCTTGCCCCACTCCCTTTGTCGCGGGGGAGGGCGCACCGTCCGTCAAGCACTCGGACGGTCTTCACGCGGGCTCTTGCCGCCGTTGACGTCGCATGCGTCAGGAAGGCACTGGTGCTCCATGTACCGGCAGGCGCAATTCGCCTTGCCCGGCCTATTGTGGCCGTCCCCCCTTCCGCGTCGCATCCATCTCGCGCATGCAGGATCGCGCGCTGCCCGTCCTCGTGAGGTTCTGCGTGCCGTGGTCGAGAGCCTTGTCCCTATCCTGGTCGAGGTAGGATTCCAACCTCTTGAGACGGCTCCTGCTCTTCACGGTCACCTGCTTAACAGCGTGCATCGAACGCACTCCATTCGTCATCGATCGGTGATTTCTCTCGGTGCGAGGTGTCCGCCCATGCGGGGCACCATGGCCTTCCCGATCTTCAGAGCGACCTTCACCGAGCAGTTCGCAAGGATCTTCTTTCGCCCATCGCGCTCGCCGTATTAGTTCAGCTGCGCGATGTTCTGGATGCTCCCCATCTACGTGATCCCCAGCGAGCGCGCGAGCGAGAGGAGGGACGGTAGCGACGAGATACCGCGTGACGCGGACGTCGATCCAAAATACGCGCCCGCACGCAGTGGCTTGCTGGTTGGTTTCGAAATGCTGCGAAACGCGCGGTTTTAGTCCAATTGGCGCTTGGCAGCCGTCGAATGGCGCATCGCGCGTGGGCTTGACCCGGCGGTAAAGCCGTGTCCTGCATGCAGCAATGGAATGGTTCACAAAGCGCAACGGATACGTCATCTTGCATTGCCTTCAAGTGATCCGCAAGGTCTTCTTGGAATGTATGGCAAAATGAGGTCGAAGTTGAACTGGGCCTTTGCATGCAACCGGCGCGGAGCCGTTGTCAACGGGAGCGTGGAATACCGGATCCTCGGCGAGGATATGCCGCGAAAGCCCGTTGTCTAGTCTGCTAAACCGTGAATTACCTTACGCAGGTATCAAAAGTCAATGACGTTGCCCAGGATGTCGAAGAATGTGTGGTTGTAGGGAGCCCAGCCGGGCTTATCGAATGGCGGGACATCGGGAATCAACGTCTCAACCTCTTGGTGCGCACCCTCGATCCACATGTCGAGTTCGGGGATTCGAGGCACAACGCCGCTTTCGCAAAAATGGGTCTTCTGCCGCACGAGTTCGGCGAACAGCGGCCGCATCTCCGGCTCGAGCTCTTCTCTCACAAGCTCCGCGAACGGCACGGGCGGCGCCGTCCGCTTCTCGGCGACCCAGCGTGCAGCCAACAGGGAGCGCATGACGTAGAAGTATTTCTTCAACTTGACGCGCTCCGTCGCGAGATGCTCAGCCCGGTTTTTGCGTGCCATGTTGAGGTAGTGGTAGATGGTCGGCCGAGGTGCGAATGACATGCAGGACAGCTCTCTGACCTTGGAAAATACTCCGTCTTCATGGTAGATGATCGGCGAATTCAGCCATTCAAAGACGGTCGGGTTCGACGCCCGCATGAGGCGAAGGGTTTTTGAGAGGTCCCAGCCATTGATGTCGAGAACCTCATCGAGCGCCCATTCGATGACATCGCGTTGTTGCTCGAGCCGCAGGTACCATTCGGGTTCATGCGCGTAGATGAAGCGGACATCATAGTCGCTGTTTTCCGAGGCGAACCCCCAGGCGCGACTGCCCGATTCGCAGGCGTAGAGGATGCGGACGCCATGCGCTCGTTCAATGGCGGCGAGTTCGGCGGCGATGCGATTGGACATCTGTTGAGATGCCGAGGTGATGGCCTGTTCGTTCATGAGCGCCTCATCTCCAGGGGCTTGACGGTGCGTTAAGCGAAAGTATAGCGCCGCTGGGTCGCGCGTTTTGCGACTACGATGCCGTAGCTGGGGCGGTGCCGTGTGGTTGTGTGGCGAGGCGCGGGTCCTGCGGCTGCACTCCCTTGCGCTCCTTTGATGTGCTCGTCGAGGGGTGGCGGAAGGGCGCGCGGTCGATCCGTCTCTCCATCTTCATGGTGTAGAGTAATTGCGTTACTAAAAGCATATTCTAACAGTCAAGAACTTGGGTGATGGATAGCGCGGTCCGCGGGACCGCGCT
>CAUWGM010000041.1:0-9672 GCA_963558435.1 uncultured Collinsella sp. | reverse complement strand
AACGGCGGAGCCGTTTGCCGGCGGAGCGCGCAAGGGGCCGCGAAGGCCCCGCAGCACCAAAAAGCCCGGTCACCTCGCGATGACCGGGCCGTTTCGGCGATCCTTCGACCGCGCCTATGCGCGCGCGGGCTCCGCATCTCCCGATTCCGCAGCGCGCTGCGCCGCCTCGACGTTGGCACGGCCCATCTCGGACCACTCGGGCTCCTCATCGGGCAGGGAGCCGGCGTTCTTGCCAACAAGCTCCTTCAGGCAGTTCACGGCAACGATCAAGCCGAGCGCCACCAGCAGTACGGCGAACACCAGCTGCAGGCCGGACGTCGCCATCGCGGCCATGCCGCCCGCCTGCAGCGCGCTCACGCAGCCCATGATGCTCATCGCCAGCGACGTGAACGTGCACACCAGCAGGAAGGCGACGGGTGCATACAGCATCCAACCCGTACGCCCGGTGCACTTGCAGAACACCGCGAGCGTGATCATCGTCATGCCGCCGAGCAGCTGGTTCGATGCGCCGAACAGCGGCCAGATGTTGAGGTAGCCGCCGAAGGTGAGCGCCAGACCGGGCAGCAGGGTGACCACGGTCGCGAACCACGGGTTGCCCAGCACCTTCATGGCGCCCGTCTGCTCGCTCTCGACGGCGAGCGCGTCGTTGCTCGAGGCGAAGAACTCGGAGAACGAGGTGCGGCCGATGCGCGCAACGGCATCCAGCGAGGTCAAAGCCAGCGCCGAGACGTTCATCGTCATGAAGACCGTCGCGATGGTGCCGTCCACGCCGAAGGCCTGCATGCCGCGGGCTACGCCGGTCGCGAAGATCGCAAACGGGGTCGATGCCACGCCGGCGTTCAGCGCGCCCGTACCGGCCGTGTTCATATCGGAGAACATGATGCCCGCGACGATGATGGCGAGGATACCCACGAAAGACTCGACGACCATGGCGCCGTAGCCGACCTTCACCGCATCGGCCTCGTTCTCGACCTGCTTGGACGAGGTGCCGGAGGAAACCAGGCTATGAAAACCGGAGAGCGCACCGCAGGCGACGGACACGAACAGGACGGGGAACATCATGCCGGAGGCAGACGTGAACCCGGTGAACACCGGCGCCGTGATCGTTGCCTGGCCGTTCACGCCCAGCACCACGATACCCAGCACCGCGCAGGCGATCATCACGATCATCATGATGGACGTCAGGTAATCGCGCGGCTGCTTGAGGGCCTGGATGGGCATCGCGCCGGCGAACACCAGGTACACCATCACCACGGCGATCCAGCCGTTGAGGTCGAGGTAGATCGGGAACTGCATGCCGACCGCGAACATCAGCACCATGAGAACGACGCCCGTGAGGAATTCCTTCGCGCCGGTCAGGTTGAACTTGCGCACCGCCCAACCGAACGCCATGGCGACGAACGTGAACAGGATCGAGATCGTGCCCGCGCAGCCCGCGGCATAGGACTTGGCGACGTCGACGGCGCCGGCGGCGTCGGGCGTGAACTTGAACGTGCCCGCCACCATGGAGGTGAACGCCGCGATGACGATCAGGCAGAACAGCCAGCAGAACAGCAGGAACAGGCGACGGCCGGTCTTGCCGATGTACTTCTCGATAAGCTGCGCGAGCGACTTGCCGTTATTCTTCATCGAGGCGTACAGCGCACCGAAGTCGTGCACCGCGCCGAAGAAGATGCCGCCCACGAGGACCCACAGCACGACGGGCAGCCAGCCGAATGCCATGGCGACGATGGTTCCCGTCACGGGACCCGCGCCGCAGATCGAGCTGAACTGATGCGAGAACGCCGTGAACGCCGACGCGGGCGTGAAGTTCTTCCCGTCCTCCATGCGGCGCGCGGGCGTCAGGGCGTCGCGGTCGATGCCCCAGGTGTTCGCGAGCCACCTGCCATAGCCCAGATAGCCCGCGGCCAGAACCACCGCGGCAACCACCATCAATACAACACCGTTCATGTTTCTCTTCTCCCCCCAGAAAGCTTGCAAGCCATAAAAAACGAGGGCCGTCGACTCTTTTCGACGGCCCTCGTCTCGGTTTCGGCCGCCCCCCTTGCACGAAGCACGGGCGGCCGTATCTACGCCAACCCGTGCTAGCTAATAATGCAGATAATGGATAGGCGGAACTGGCGCATGACTCGAACTCTCCAATCGCGACGGCGCACGTCGTGCTACCGTCTAGTAAAGTGAACGCGTTGCAGTATCGCGCTTTATCTCGCTGCAGTCAAACGTGATATCGCTATGTTTCGATTCTGTTCCGCGTGCTTCGCGGCCCTTGCGCCGTCGGCACCGCCTCGTTACATCCAAGCGAGCGAAAGCGCCCCCGAGCGGACCGGACCCGCGCGGGGGCGCCCAGCGGGCTCCATCGTTGAGCAAGATGCCTACAGCGTCATATTGGGATCGGCATCGATGTCGAAGGAGACGGTCTCGCCGCGCAGATACCGCTCACGCGCCACCACCGCGATCATCGCCGCGTTATCGGTGCACGCGTTCGTAGGGGGGACGGTCACACGGATACCTTGGCGCGACAGCTTCTCGATCATCATGCGGCGCAGATGCGGATTGGCCGCCACGCCGCCGCCGATGCAATACTCCTTCGCCCCGGTCTCGCGCAGCGCGTTCTTCGCCTTCTTGTACTGCACATCGAACACCGCGGCCTCGAAGGAAGCGGCGAGGTCGGGCAGATGGATCGCGCGCCCCGCCTTCGTCTCGTTTTCGATATACAGCGTCACAGCCGTCTTCAAGCCGGAAAGCGAGAAGCGGTAGTCGCCCTTCCTGTTCAGGGCGCGCGGGAAATCAATCGCATGCGGGTCGCCCGTTTCGGCGAGCCGCGATATGATCGGTCCGCCGGGGTATCCCAGGCCCAGCGCCTTCGCCACCTTGTCGAACGCCTCGCCCACGGCATCGTCCAGCGTCTCACCCAGCACCTCGTAGTCGCCCCAGGCGCGCACATGGACGAGCATCGTGTGGCCACCCGACACCAACGTGAAGATGAACGGGGGCTCAAGATCGGGCGTGGTGAGCTTGTTCGCATAGAGATGGCCCTCGAGATGGTTGACGGCCACCAGCGGCTTTTGCGCGGCATAGGCGAAACCCTTTGCAAATGCCACGCCCACCACCAGCGCGCCCACCAGACCGGGCCCCTGCGTCACGCCTACGGCGGCGAGCTCGGACGGGGCGATCGGCGCGGCGACGTCCAGCGCGCGCGCCGCCTCCTCCAGCGCCGCATCCACGACGCCCACGATGACCTCCACGTGCTTGCGCGAGGCGATCTCGGGTACCACGCCGCCGAAGCGCGCATGGAAATCGATCTGCGTCGACACCTGGTTCGCGAGCAGCGTTCCCCGCGCGTCTATGATCGCCACGGCGGTCTCATCGCACGAGCTCTCGATCGCCAGGACCAGCTGCGCCTCCTCGATTCGCTCCCGCTCCTCCGTACTGCGTCCCGCGCAGGCCAGCGGCCACGCGCGAGCAGCTGCCGCCGTGGGTTCGGGGGACGCCGCGTCCACCGGCAGCACCAGCGGCAGGGCCGCCGTCATCACGCAGGCGTCGGCGCCCGGACCGTAATACCCCCGGCGCAATCCGCAGCGCTCGAAACCCAGCGCCTCGTAGAGCGCGATCGCGGCATCGTTGTCAGCTTCGACCTCGAGCGAGGCGGACGTGCATCCCAGCATCTGGGCGTCGTAGCTCACATGCGATAACAGCTTGCGCGCTATGCCCTGGCGACGCCGCCCGGGAGCGACGGCGACATCAAGTATCTGAACGTCGGCGTCGACCATCATGCCGCCCGCGACGCCCACGATCTCGCCGTTATCGTGCGCCACCCACCACGACCGGGGCGCCGCCACGTCTTCCGAGAGCTCGGACAAGAACAGCTGCTCGCTCCACGGAGCATGGCTCGCCCGCTCGAAGCAGACGGCATCCAAAGCTGCGGCCGCCTCGGCATCCGCAGCTCCCATGGGACGGAACTGGAGGTGCCTGCCCGCCAGCTCATCGGCGACCCCGGTCATCTCGCTCTGGGCGCTCTGGCTCAGGCCCAAGCGCTTCCGCTCGTTCTCCTCGGCATCCGACAACCGGGTATAGATGGGGAGCACCAGCGCAGGGTCGCCGCTATCGCAGGCGATCCGCTGCGCCTCTGCAGCCGCGGCGAGCAAGATCCCCTCGCCGCTCGGCCACCACAGCTCGCGATCGAGCGCGCGGCGCATCAGGCCCGACTCATCGAACTTGGCTGCGTAGCGGACCAATCCGTCGCCCGTAAGCTGAAGGCTCCCGGCATCGGGACGGGCCGACCACTCCTCGACGGCGACGGCCGCCTTCACCACGCGCTCGCGCTCGAACAAGCGGCTCGGGCCCTGCTCGTCAACCATATAGAGCGCAGGATACACCTCGCCGCGCATCGCATCGGCGGCGACGCCGAGCAAGCCGCGAACACCCGCCCGCCACGCCGTCCAAGCCGTCGCGCCAAGCGTCGAGATGCCCCAGAGCGGCACGTTCGCACCGCGAGCCAGACCCTTCGCCGTCGAGATGCCGATACGCACGCCGGTAAAGGACCCGGGGCCGCGCCCCACCAGAAACGCGTCGACGTCCGCGATGCCCTTGCCGGCATCGCGCAGGACCTCGTTCACCGTATCCACCAACTCGACGTTGGCGCGACGGCGGCAGAGATGGTCGCGCTGAGCGAGCAGCTCGATATGCGCGCCGGCTCCATCGCCCGCGGGCATCCACTCCGCCGCCGCGCAGGCGAGCATATCGGTCGAGGTATCGATGGCAACAACTAACATAACGGTCAACCGTATTCCAAACGCGGCAACGCCGCTCCGCTTTCCAACAGTTCGGCACGGCACCGAGCGTCGCGGCGCCATGCCGATGCATTGTCAACGCCGCGTAAGCGCGGCAACGTATCAAAGCCGCATCATCGCGGCGTCGATATCCCGAGCGAGCTGTTCCGCGCGGCTTCCATGCGGCTCGAGCCGAATCGCGCGCACGCTCTCCTCGCTGCGTTCCAGAACGACCGAGAGGTACTCGTCGCACAGCTCGTCCTGAAACTGCTCGCCCCATTCCAACAGGCAGGCGCCCTCGTACCCCAGGACGTCGAAGATGCCCGTGTCCTCGAGCTCATACGCGTGCTCGAGACGGTACAGGTCGAAATGGAACAGCGGGATCCTTCCGCCATCGTGCACCGCCATGAGGGCGAACGTAGGGCTCGTAACAGGATGGGCATCCCCCAAGCCGCGCGACACGCCCTTGGCGAAATGCGTCTTGCCCACGCCCAGGCCGCCCGTCAGTATTAGCACGTCCCCTTCGGCGAGCGCGCCGGCGACCACCTCACCGAACAGGACGGTATCATCCACCGACTCGCTCACGTAGCAGCACGGCCCCACGCGTTTCAATGCCATGGCTACTCCTCCATCTGCGGCAGCGCATCCGAATGGGCGACAGCGGCGACCGCCTCCCGCTGCGGATGCTCGGCCAGATACGCTCCGAGCATCCTGAAATCAGCCTCGAGCAGCTCCTGCCATGCCGGATTACGCAGCGCCGCCGCAGGATGCAGCGTCGGCATCACCAAAAAATGCCCCATCCGATGGAACCTGCCGCGCAGCTTCGTGATGCCGATCTCGGTCTTCAGGACAAAGTGGGTCGCCGGGTTTCCCAGCGTCACGATGATGTCGGGCCAGATGCTTCGAATCTGCTCCCGCAAGAACGGAGAACATGCCAGGACCTCGTCAGCTTTCGGATTGCGATTCGCCGGAGGCCGGCACTTCAGCACGTTCGCTATGTAGATATCCTCGCGCTCCAAACCCGCCAGCGAGAGGATGCGATTCAGGTTCTCGCCCGCCCGGCCCACGAAGGGCTCGCCCTGCAGGTCCTCGTTCTTCCCTGGAGCCTCGCCCACGAACATCACGCGAGCGCGCGGGTTGCCCACGCCGAACACGATCGTGCTCCGCGTCTCGCACAGCGGGCACAGGCGGCAATCGCCCATTACGGATCGAATCTCTTCCAGCGACACCTCGCGCGGCCCCTGATGCTCATGGCCGGGGATATGCATGACGCCCATAGGCCTCCTATCTTTGCCTCGTTGCGCCTGGGGGCTGAAACGCCGACGCCCTACAGGTACACCTTTTCCAAGCGCATGCCGAAGCCGCATGCAACCTCGTAGTTGATAGTTCCGCGCAGGGATGCCATATCGTCCATGGTGATGACCTCGTCGCCATCGCGGCCCACGATCGTCACCAGATCGCCGATCTCGGCTTCCTCGATGGGGCGGGCGGTCGTCTGCTGAATCGCGACCATGCACTGATCCATGCAGATGTTGCCTACTTGGCGAAGCCGCTGCCCCTTATGCAGCACTTCCATGCGATTGGACAGCGTGCGCGCGAGACCGTCTGCATATCCGATGGGAAGCGTGCACACCTGCACGCGGGTTCGCGGTACGCGGAATGTGAATCCGTACCCCACGCCCTCCCCCATCGCGGGATGCGTGACGCGCGTGATGCGGGCCCTCACGCTCATCACGGGATCGAGCGGGAACACGGGCGCGGTTCGATCACACGGCTGCAAACCGTACAGCCCGATGCCGGCGCGAATCATGTCATAATGCGTCGCCGGATCCAATATGGAAGCGGGCGTGTTGTCGCAGTGCACGATGCCGCAGTCGTACCTGGCGCCCTTGAGCGCCGCCACCGCCTCCTCGAAGCGCTTGCACTGCAGCTTGTAATCCCATCCATCCGGATCATCGGCGGTCGCGAAGTGGGTGAACACGCCATCGCATGCGATTCCACGATGAAAGTCGATGCTGCGGCGAAAATTCAGCACGTCCGTGTAATGCACGCCGATGCGATTCATGCCCGTCTCGATAGCCATGTGGTAGCGACCCACCACGCCGAGCTCAACAGACCGCTCCCCGTAGGCAAGCGCGAACTCCGCGGTATACAGCGAAGGCATGACCTGATATTCAAGCAGCAGGTCGATAGCGGAAAGGGGAGGCTCGCTCAACATGAGAATGGGAATCTTGACGCCGCATCGACGCAGCTCGATACCCTCATCCAGCGTCGCGACGGCAAACATGTCCGCACCCGCTGCCTGCATGATCTTCGCGCATTGTGCGGCACCATGTCCATATGCATCGGCCTTCACGACGCAGCATAGGCGCTGACCGGGGGAAAGGAGGTTCTTGAAGGCGCGGACGTTTCTACGCAGCGCCCCCTGATCCACCTCGACCCATGCCCAGCGCGTTGCTGGCTCCTTGCTCAACGCCATAGCTATTCACCCTTTTCGGCAGCGTCGCGCGCCTCGCGAAACGCCTCGTCTTCGACTAGCTGCATCGCACTGCCGATCAAGTCGATCAGATCCGTGGCGATAACGCTCCGAGAGCCCATAAGCTCGGCCGCAGCGTATCCCGTATAGGAGTGGATGGCGACCGCATACGACGTCAACAACCCCCAATCCTCCACCGAATCATGGGAAGTAGCCACGATCCCCGCCAGGATACCGGCGAGCACGTCGCCCGACCCCGCGGTAGCAAGCGATGCGGGGCCCGACATGGGAACGTAGACCCTGTCGACGCCCACCACGGCCGTCGAGGGGCCCTTGGCCACCACCACGAGGTTGTCGGAGCCCGCACTCCATACGATCTTCTGGGCGGCATCGATCGCCGCGCCCATATCGGCGATATCCTCGCAGTCGGCCAAACGCGAGAGCTCGCGGTAATGAGGGGTCAAAACGAGCGCCGCCTCACGACGATATAGATCAGGATTCGCGTCGATGCCGTCGATGCTCGCGCGCGCCAGGCAGTTGAGGGCATCGGCATCCAAAATGAGGGGGACATCCTGCTCGAGCAAGCCCATAACGACCTTCATGCATCCAGACGCCGTCGTCATGCCGGGGCCGCACAGCACGCAGTCGTACTTCTCGGCAATCTCGCAGATGACGGAGCGCGCCGCCGCGCCGAAGGCCCCGCGGGAGTCCGAGGGGATGCCGATTACGGGAACGGAGGGCAATGACATGCGGATAAGGTTTGCGCAGGCATCAGGCGCCGCAACGGTCACATAACCGGCGCCAGCTCGAGCCGCCGCCTTTGCAGCCATCATGGCGGCACCGGGATACATCGCCGATCCGGCCACAACCAGGACGGAACCCCTGGAATATTTGTTAACATTCGAGGGCAGCTCGGAGAAGTAGTCGACTAGGTCGGAGGACTCGACGATTTCGGCCGCATGGTCGACTTCACCGATAACGTCATCGATCTCCTCGTAGAGCTCACCGCAGATAAGCTCTCCGCTGTACTCCGGACCATCTCCGCTATACAAGCCGATTTTCGGAGCGAGCATGGTCGCGGTGATATCGGCGCGAACGCAGGCATCCCCGATATGGCCGGTCTGGGAATCGAGGCCCGATGGGACGTCAATGGAGACCACCCTGGTATCGCATTCGTTCAGAGCAGGAATCCAGATCGAAAAGGGAGGACGGAGCGACCCATGAAATCCAGTTCCGAGGATACCGTCGACGATCACATCGGCCTCATGAGCCAGCACCGTCAGCTCGTCGCGCGAGGGCCCAACGTGAACGCTAACATCGCGGCCGGCAGTGCGCCGAGCGACATGACGAGCAAGCGAGCTTGGGATTTCATCGGGTTCTACAGGGGAGACGACATCGACTTGAACGCCCTTCTGCTGAAGGATATCAGCGGCAACCCAGCCGTCGCCGCCGTTGTTTCCGAATCCGTTGACCACGAGAACGCGCTTCGGATGCAGGTCCCAAACGATGCCAGCGACAAACTCACCGGCTAGCTCCAACAGCTCGGCACGAGAAGTGCCTTCCTTCTCAATCATATCTTCGAGGCGAATAATTTCTTCAGTGCCCAAGACAGGACGCATCTCATACCCCTTTTGCTGACATGGACGTACCGGAAACAAGATTACTACAGCGAACGCGCGGAAACCTAAGGTTTGGACATGCTGTCCAACTCGTCGACTTGCACACGTTCCAACTCATCGAGAACAGAGCGGGCCTCGCGAAAGGAGCGAGCTATCCGCTGCTTCTCGGTTTCCTTGTCTTCTTTAGGCTTGGGACGAGCATCGGCGGTGATGGTCATGGCGTTCGCGACTGCCACGTCAGATGTGAATGAGAGCGACAGCGCGATTTCAAGAATACCCTTCGACTGCGCGATTTCAAGCGCACGCCCAGACAAAACAACTTGAGGTCGCCCCGCCTCATCCCTACAAACGGAAACATCCTTGCGGCCTATTCCCTGGGAGAAACCGGTGCCAAGGGCTTTGAGAACAGCTTCACGAGCGGCGAAGCGACATGCATAATGAGCAGCCGGTCGAGCGGAGGCATCGCAATATGCTCGCTCTTCATCCGTGAACACTCGGACGGCAAACGAGGGGGTACGCTGAAGCACCCGCTCCATACGCGAAATATCAACGATGTCGACACCGATACTTGTGGGACCCATAGCACCTCCTGAAAACCATGCAGGAATGTTTATTGTATCCCGTCAAACGGAAGGGATCCCATAGTAAATAAGAAACTACGTGACGAGCCCGATTTGAAACGCCGGACCGCGAACGGGCCCGTGGCCGCTCCCCGCCGCGGCACGAAAAAAGGGGGCCTCCCCGAAGGGATGCCCCCCTGGCACCGAAGTGCCGTCCACCGGTCAGCGGCGCCCTGCTCTCCCACGGG
>CAUWGM010000040.1:0-9855 GCA_963558435.1 uncultured Collinsella sp. | reverse complement strand
GGACAGATAGGAGTCCGACCCCGGGGTGCGCCGCGCTCGAGGCCGTTGGGAGGCCGTTCCAGTCCTTTTTCTGGGCGGCGGGAGACCGCCACGCCCGCCACGAGACTGCGACCGAGCGGAGGCCCCCAGCCGTAGCAACGAGATGCGGTTCCGACCCGCGGATATTAGAGTGCCGAACGTGCGTCGAGCAGACACGCCCTCAAGCGGCGCGGCCACCGGGTGAAGATAGATGGACCCTGCCGTCCGCGGTAGCTCCGCGGAGGGCAGGGCCTTTTTGCCACTTGACAATGTTCAACTCATATTAAAAAGGCCCCTCGCGGGGCCGATGAGCGGTATTTCTACGAAAGCTGCTGCTGTATGAGCTGCCGTGCGACCATGAGGCTCGTCTCTTTCGCGAGCGACAGCGACACCTCTCCCAATGCGCCCAGCATCGACGCCTTGGCTTTATCCCATACCCTTGCAGACCTAATGGCGTCTAGGTAATCGTAGCCCTCCCATGTAACGGAATGCAGTTCAAGCATGTACGGCGTCTTGTTTAAGCCGTCATACTTGGCCGTTACGTTTATCAGGCCGTGGGCTTGCATCAGTTCGAGGTGGTAGGCCATCTTTCTAGCGTCGGGCTCGATTGAGAGCAAGATGTCATCGCCGATCGGCTCGTCAGAGTTCTCAGCCGTGATAAGGATTGCGCGGACAAGGTCTAGGTCTCGCTTCACGTTAATCTGCCGCCACTTCTTTATTCCTGAAGCACTCTTCTATCGACATAACGTCTTCAAGCGGAATGGAGAGGTCTTCTCCGCTATCTAGCGACATGCATAGCTCATCGACGCCGGACGGTGTGTCTATATCCCAATCGATTCCGGTGAATAGGCCTGTGTATACCTTTGAATCAGTGCACGTCACCCTTGTTTGAGAACCTATGGACGCGGTTACTTCGTTAAACTTCATCTCCTCGCCCCCCGTATGTCGGCACGGCGTGAGTGCCAGTATTCGAATAATGGATTTTGAAGCTGCTCGTTTCGATTCTACCATGGTCAGTTTCAACGAATCCGATAACCCTGCCGGCGTCGACTTTTTCCTTGCCCGTCCATCTGCCGTCTCTCCTTGTCTCGGCCTTTCCAGTACCGGATAGATCGGTTACAAGGTCTTGGATCTCATCTAGTCCAATTGTGAAGCAGCTCGGGGCGATACCTCTGTCCATAGCGACCTTGGCGCTTTCTCTGGTGCCTGCGATATGGTTGAGTTGCTTTTGCCGCTTGATCTTCAGCGTTGCCGTTTTCAGGAACTCGTCACGTTCTGCCGCCCCTGCCGAAGCCCCCGTTCTGAACCAAACGGTACCTCGTCTTTCTATCTCGCTGCTGACTCGGTTGTTCAGGAACGCGTCGAAGGCCTTGCCATGCTTGCCACCGTGCCTTGCGATATAGGCATTGCGCACCTCTTCGGGCAGAGCATCCCATTCCTCGCGGATACCGTTTCTGCCGCCTATGGAGTCCAATACCTTGTTGTACCGTTCGTACATGCCCTCAGGGTCGTAGCCCTCCGCTGCGTCGTTGTCCCAGCTACACACGATCGCGCAATCGCAGTTGTCATGCGTGTGGGATGCGCTCTGACGGCTGTTGTAGTTGTATCCGAACGATGCGAGCATAAGGCAGAACCCGCATGTCTCGCCGCCGCCCGGGACTCGGGCGAACTTGGGTTTGAGCGGGTCAGCCGCTCCATTCTCCGCGATGCACTCGTTGGCGTCTCGCCTTATCTCGTAGCCGATGCGCGAGCAGACCGCCTTGTTGAATCCGTCGATGTCACCGTCTTTGACGATTCTGGACGCGAACGCGCGGATGGCCCCTTCCGTCGCTCTCGGGTCGTGCGCCGTGTACGCTTTGGCACCCAGCTTCTCGCCCGTGCAAAGCTCGCGCGATGCGTCGTAGAAGTCGGCGGCTGCCTGAGCGGATGCAAGGCCGTATTCGGCAACAAGAATGTTGATTGCTTCTACAACGGCTTGCCTTGCCGCCGCAACGTCAGACCAGTCTATCTTCTCAAGCAGCTTCAAGGCCTTCGCCTGCGCGTCAGCGCTGCAAGCGTTTATCTGCTTAGTGAGGTAATCGAGCGCCGCGCGTGGGATGGTAGCCATCAGTTACCGCCGCCGCCCATGATGGCGAGCAGGGCGCGCTGGTTCGCGTCGGAATCGAGCTGCGAGCGCACGCTCTCCACCTCGCTCGGGGTGAAGCCCTGCCCGCGCAGGAACTCGCGCGTCTGGGCGAAGCCGTCCAGCACGCTCGCGATCTTCACGTAGGCGTCGGCGGTCGCGGCGAGGCTCGGGCGCATCGGGTTGCGGAAGTCGGGCATGACGGAAAGCTGCTCGTCGGTGAGCCGGTCGAGCGTCTTGTTCTCAGCTACCACCATCGCCATGAGCGCGACGTTCCGCATGCTCTCGCGGTTCGTCTCGATGCAGTCCTCCGCCGCCACGCAGATGTCCTCGCGCTGCGCCTCGATGGCCTGCGCGGAGCTCGGGTTGTCCTGCACGATGCCCAGCGAGTTGAGCGGGACGCCCGTGGCCCCGCTGAACAGCTTCGCGTACGTCGCGATGGAGTCGATGTAGGGCTGCGGGCTCGCCGCCTGCAGGCGCTTGTAGTCGGGTGTGTCGCCGTCCTTGCCGCGCGTCCCGATGAACAGCGACGTGACCATGACGCTGAATCGGCTCGAGTCGGTCATCTCCTTGAACTGCTTATCGGTGATGCCCGTCAGGATGTCCTTCGGAGTCGCGTACAGCGCCCCGCTGACCGCCATGTAGCGCAGGGTGCGCTGCACCTCGTCAACGTAGTAGCGGACGGCGGGCGTGATGCGCGACTGCCCGAAGGGCTTGGTGCCGGTCGGACGGAAGCAGAACGCCTCCATCATCGGGCGGTCGAGCGGCGTGGGGTTGCTCGCAGCCGCCCACCTGCCGCACTCGTGCTGCGTGAGCACAACGACGCGGCGCGGGAGGTGGAGGTTGACCTGCACCGGCACGGGTGCGTTGGGACTCCACTTGGTGCGTCGGGAGTCGGCGATGACGAATCCCGCCGCGATGCGCTGCGCCGCCACGTCCCGGATCGCGGCGGCGGTCTCGGCGGTATGCGTGCGGACGGCCACGGCGTCGCCGATGCGCTGCACCGTCGCGAACATGCAGCCGTGAACCAGCTCGCTCGCCACGTGGCGGTTGAACCCGGCGCTCAGGCCGTTCGCGCGCTCGATTTTGTCGAGCGTGGCGTCCTTGTAATCGCCCGCGAACGTGAACCCGCTCATGCGGACGCGCTCCGAAACGCTGGTGACGGCCTTAGCGGCCCAGTCGCAGCGCGTCGGCACGTTGACCGTGTCGGGGATGTTGTCGATGCCGATCGACGGCGTCGGCTGCTTGCACTCGTAATACTGCTCGAGCACGCGGTTCGTCGGCTGGTGCCTGGCGTAGACCTCCGCCAGCTGTTCGAGGGCGAGCCTGGCCTCGGCGTCGAGACCCGCCGCGTTGACGATGTTGTTAAGCTCTACCATGCGATCAGAAGCTCCCGTCTCTGGTCTCTATCGGTCGTCATCGCGCCCCAATAGGCGAGCACGGCTGACTCAATCAGGCAGGCGTCGGCCGTCTCGGTGGATTCGAAGCCCCAGCCGCCCATGCCGCCGATTCGCCTGCGCGTGCACGTCTTGGCGGCATCGTCGAGCGCGTCCTGCTTGTAATGGCGCATGCGCCCCTCGTCCACGTCGGCGGCGAGGCGCGCGAACGCGGCGACCGCATCCGCCGTGGTCGGTCGCTTGATCTCGTCGCGCGGCACGCCCTGCTCGTCCCTCAATCGGTCGATGAGCGCGGTCGCGGCCCCCGTGCCGTCGATGACCATGAGCGCGGCGTCGTCCTGCCGCCGCCCCAGCCACTCCACCAGCCACGTGATGCCGCGCGATGCGTCGAAGTAGCGGATGCACTCCACGTGCGGCAGTCCCTCGTCGGGGCGCACCGCTGCGGACAGGCACCCTGTGGAGCCGTCGGCGGCGAGCTTGACCGCGAAGACGGTCACGCCGTCGGGCGCCTTCTTAGTGGTGGAGGTGGAGTCCCATGAATCCGAATCGATGGGGAGGTCGGCCGCCGCCGTAGCGGAATCCCACCAGCCCAACCGCTCGCGGGCGAAGCTCTCGGGCGGCATCGAGTTCGATTCGTCCTCGACCGCGCCCGGGTTGAGTCTCAGGCCGAGCGACGGGTTCGTCTCGTACCAACGCGGCTCGTCGGACGGGTCGCCTATCTCGGTCGCGCCCCACTCCATCCACGCCACGGATGAGGTTCCGTCATGCACGCGGTCGCGCATCGTGCGGAACACCGTGCCCGCGCACTCGGGATCGGGCGGGGTTCCGAGGTAGATGGTCTGGGGGTTGCCGAGCGCGCCCGCCGAGATCGTCGGGAGCGACGCGGCCTGCTGCGCGACGGTCAGCTCCTGCGCCTCGTCGTAGATGAGCACGTCGTAGGTCTTGCCGCGCGCGAGGTTGTTGGTTCGCGTCGTGAAGCGGATGCATCCGCCGTTGTTCAGGTAGATGGCCTGCTGCCCGTTCGTCTTGCGCACGGCCTTCAGAAGCGCGTGGAGCTCCGCGTTGTCCTCGTCCTCGAAGACGGCGGAGAGGTCCTTGAACATCTCGTCGGCGGTGTCGCCGTGCTGGCAGGTGAACAGGATCTTCTCGCCGCCGCACACCAGCCCGTAGAAGCACCGGGCGCGGACGTCCCAGCTCTTGCCGTTCTGGCGCGGCACCGAGAGCGCGAAGACGGACGCGGCGTACTTGTCGTGCTCGTCGCGCGCGAGCATCACGCGGAGAACGAGGCGCTGCCACGGCATCGGCTCTCCGAAGAACGCCGCCGCGAGCGCAATGGCGTCCTCGCCGTCGCCGTCCAGCGAAGCGGGGAGGTTCGCCGAATAGGTCGGTTCCTGACGTGCCTGCACTCGCCCACCTCCACCCTATTATTTTGTTTATATTGCCTTCTTGGCGCGTGCCGCCCTGCTCGATTGCGCGAGCTCGAGGACGGACGCCTTCTTCGTGCCCTTCGCGTGCTTGGCGGGCTCCACCGCGTCGGCGATGCCGAGCTGCTTGTTCAACTGGCGAATCTCGGCGCTCGCCTGCTTCATCGTGGAGATCTGCGGAAGCGGCTTCAGGTCGCCCATGTCGTTCTCGTACGCGACCTGGCCGTCCGCCTCGTCCATGTCCTCGATGCAGCGCTCCACCACCGCGTACCATTGGACGAGCAGCGTGAGCGCGGGGATATGCGAGGTCGTGAAGGTGCGGCCCGCCGTTATCTCGTCCCATTTCGCGGACTTGAACGGATCGTTCGCTATCGCGTTGGGCTTGCGGATGGGCACGGGCACCTCCTGTCGGCATTAAAAAAGCCGCCCAGAAGGACGGCTAAAAATTGCCTACGTTTTTGCAAAATCAGAAATCGCGCATGGCTAAGGGACTGCGGACGATTTCTTGTACCTACACCGCATAGCCCAGCGCGAGTCGGTGCTCGTCGGGCGTGAGCCAGCCGAGCGTCTGGGATATGCGCCTCCTCGATCTTGTCCCCGTCGTACATGCGGACCCTCGTTCCGGCCCGGCTCCAGCCGGTCCATTTTTTGTCCGCAGTCCCTAATCACCATCAAATTGCTCAATAGGGATTTCTGTAAATTTGCCATCTAGGCTCATTTTGTAATCGTGAAGCTCATCACCGATTTCATCAAGAACGGCAACGAAATTCAAAGCGCTGCCATCGTTCTTCATGACAGCACACGGCCCATTCCCACCAATGCTCATGTCATCATATTTACTGAAAACAAATGCATTCTCATACTCAGTGCAAAAGTCGAAAAAAGCTTTATCGTTCATCTTGCTAAGCGCTATATCTCTTGCAGCGTTGATATCAATCATAGAGCACTCCTTTAATATTTGCGTGAAGTAACGGAATCTTTCGCTCTATCAGATATCCGTAGGTTATCCGTCCTGACGATGTTCACGCTTCCCGGCTTCGCTCTTTTCTGAATCTCAGCAGCAGTATACCGCTTATTCCTTTGAGCATCTATGTATAGCGTCTTTCCATTTTGTCTTTCAAGATTAAAGACGTGTGCACCGCCGTTGCGCCACATCACCTGAAGAACGGCTCTTGAGCCATTCCCGTACTCAGCCATTTTGCCATCAACTTTAGCAATCATTTTTTGACCAGTACCAGCTCCAACGTATTCTGTTTTTGCGTTTGAAAATGCGCGAGTCCATCGTGATTTATAAATGCCATTCTTACGGTCAACATAAGCGATCTCACCCACCTTGTCACCTTTATATGTTGGCTGAGCGGAGACTTTATAGCCACGCCTACGCAGCTCATATGCGACAACGGCCCGTTGGCAATTTTCAGAATACTCCGAGTATTCGCGAGAATAATGCGGATTAGCATTGCACTAGCAATGGATTCAGGTTCTCCCTTAACACCGAGCGCTTGCTTCAACGTTTCATCGATTCTTGTTCCAAGCCCGCCAGAATAACGGTGCGGGCCATTATTCGAAAAGCTAGCAACCCCTCTGCCGCCCATGAAATCCCCCCCCCCGCCTTGTACTCGACAACCTCGCAGCCGCCAAAATCAAATCCGATATTCTTTCCGTAAAGAAGCACGCGGGACGGCTCCACCCGCCGCATCGCCTCGCGGATCCCGTCCGCCCAGACAGCGAGCGCGTCCGCGTCGCCCTTCACCCCCACGGTGGAGGTGGCGACGGTGGAATGTCGCGGCACGCCCTCGAAGCAGAACGCGTAGCTCTCCGGCTGCGCCCAGCTGAGCGTCGGGACAACCGTCAGGCCGCTGTCCTGCCAGTAGCGCCCGAGCGCCTGCGACCTATAGCGGTTCCACGCCTGCATCGGCGCGGGCATGTCCATGTAAAGGCTGAAATCGGGCGTGAGGACGCATCCGAACGGCTTCAGCACGTCCAGGTACTTCTCGGGACTCGCCCAAACGCGCTCGAACTGGTAATCGTCGATGAAGAAGTGGCACCCGTTGCCGCGCTTCGCCTCCGCGCCGGCGCTCTTCGCGTAGTTGAAGCCGATCAGCTCGCGCGGCCTCGCGTCCACGCCGTCGAGCGCCGGGAACCCTCCACCGCCGCAGTCGCAGCGGTTCACCAGATCGAGGTTGTACGCGCGGTCGGTGCGCAGGCGCTCCGCCCCGTACGCGGGCTTCTTGGCCTTGAACTCGCAGCCGAACCGGCTCATGTCGAGCTTCTTGATTCCCTTAACCTCGTGCTGCAGCAGCGTCCTGTTCCACGTCGCGACCTCGCCCGTCTTGTTGTCGGCGATTCGGAACGCGCGTATCTGCTCGTCGGTCAGGCCGTCGCAATACGCTATGTTCTCGTCCGGTATCTCGGTCCACCCGAGCGACCTGCACGCCGCCACGCGGGTGTGCCCCGTCACGATGACGGGGTGCTCGCGCGACTCCAGGACGAGCTGCCCGCGAAGCCCGAACTCGCGTATGGAGTCGGCCACCACGGGAACCGCCCTCTCGTTGTGGCGGGCGTTTCTCGCGTACGGGATTATCTCGTCGGTGAGCACGGAAAGAACCACCTGCCTGCGGGTACGTCGAGAAAAAAGTCGGGGGAGAAATCTGCTATGCCGCCGGGGTCGGGAGCGGGCACCGGGGAGGGGGATACCCCCTACCACCGGCGCGAGGTCGAGACGCGCGGCACCTGGCGGGCACGGGCACGGGCGCGGTCGGCCTTCGGCACCGAGCGCGCGAACAGCACGAACTCGGCTGACGACCTCCACGCACCGAACGCGGAGCGCGCGGCTGCGGCGATCGACTGCACGAGGCCCGCGTCCTTGTCCCCTCTCCACTGGTTGCAGCAGCGGTGTGCGGCGCGGATGTTCGCGGGGTCTATCGCGCTGCCGCCCTTGGAGATCGGCACGATCTCGTCCAGCTCCAGCGCGTACGGATGGCGCGCGGGGAGCGAGCAGTCGATGGGCATGCCGCACATCCAGCAGCGCTGCGGCTGCGATGCCATGCGGCGGCGCAGGGATGAGCGGGCGCTGTAGTTCGCGTATCGCGGGTTGCTCGATGGCATAGATTCGACCTTCGGTTGGTAATCACGACCACCCGCATAGCGGGTGGTTTGCTCTTAGGGTGTAGCCCTGAGGGTCCCAGGCCAGGACTCAAGTCCCCGGCCTGAACTTCGTTCAGGCCCGATGGCCCCTTGACGCGTGGCGGGCCCGTCGAACGGGCCGCATCATCTCCTCTCGAACGGGTCCTCGTACTCCTTGGCGCTCAGCCTGTCCAGGGCGATGTCGGCGGGCCCCCGCTCCCTGATGTACTTCGCGATCGTCGCCTCGTTCAGCCCGACGTTGGACACGTAGCAGCCCTCCGCCCAGAACCTCCTGTTCCCGAACTTGTACTTGAGGTTCGCGTGCCGGTCGAACATCATCAGCGAGCCCTTCCCCTTCAGGTAGCCCATGAAGCTCGACACCGAGATCTTGGGCGGGGTGCTCGCCAGCATGTGCACGTGGTCGGGCATCAGGTGCCCCTCTATGATCTCGACGCCCTTCCATTGACAGAGCCGCCCGAGGATCTCCCCCAGGTCCCTCCGGTATTGGTTGTAGATGCCCTTCCTTCTATACTTCGGTGTGAACACGATGCGGTACTTGCAGAGCCACTTCGTGTGCGCGAGGCTGCTCGCCTTCTGCGCCATGGCTATCACCTTCCCCTCGGGGCCGGCGACCTGAACAATCACCATCCTAGAGGGGGAGGCGGCCAGTCGCATAGCGGAACTTGGCCTCCACCCGCGCAGCGGGTGGTTTTCTATGCCGCGCTAGCGCGCGGCACGGACTAAAGTCCATAAAGAAGGCGAACGTGCGGCAGACCGCCGTTCGCTTCTACCCGTCCGAACGTGACATGGGGGAATGGCTCGAAAGGCAGTCCAACAAAGCGGGCTACATCAAGGAGCTTATCCGCGCCGACATGGAGCGGGGTAACGGCGCTGCATAACCTAAATAGTATTTATAATCCTCTTGCATTTATGCTAAATACTATTTATAATTAAAGGCGTCGAAAGGGGAACGATAACGAAGAGAAAGGACGTGGTGAAGCTTCTTATGAGTAACGGGTTCATTTCGCAAGGCGGCACGAAACACGAGATGTTCGTACATCCAGACGGGCGCATGACGAGGGTTGCCAGACATCGCGAGATAGCAGATGAGATGTTCAGGATCATCAAGAAGCAGGCGGGGCTGCAATAGCCCCGCCCCACCCCTTTGAAAGGAGCGAACATGTTCTATACGTATGAATTCGAAGTCTTCGAGAGTGACGGCCTGCTCATCGCCGCGCCGTACGACATGGACGGAGGCTCTCAGGGCGAAAACTGGCAGGATCTCGGCGACATGGTGGCTGATTGGCTTCGCGGCGAAATCAACTACCGCCTTATGCGCGGTATAGAGCTGCCAGCGCATACGTTCGGCAATACGCCGCGCGCGGGCGGTGTGAATATCGTCGTATCCGTTCAGGCGGGACTCGACACGGTTGAGCACGTCACCGCCGCCGATGCCGCGCGAATGCTCGGGGTATCGCCCGGGCGCGTCTCCCAGATGCTTTCATCGGGACAGCTAATCGGATGGCGAGATGGGCACAGCTCATACGTCACGCGCGATAGCGTGGAAGCGCGTCTGGACTCAACCCCTCGCGCCGGACGCCCACGAGCCGCCGCCTGCGCATAAAAAAGCCCCTCCACCCTGCCGCCGACCAAAGCAAGACAGGGTGGAGGAGGTTCGAACCGTCCAAAGGAGGACGTGGTTTCATTATGCCAATCTAACAGTCAAGAACTTGGGTGATGGATTCCCTACGTCGAGCTGCGGAAACGC
>CAUWGM010000039.1:0-10582 GCA_963558435.1 uncultured Collinsella sp. | reverse complement strand
TCCTCGGCCTTCAGGTCCTTGACCTCGTCGTACTTGGCCTGGAGGGCGGCCTTGTTGACCTGCTCGGGTGCGGGCGGCTGTTCTCCGTCGCCAAGGCGGAGCGCAAGCATTGCCTTTCCGAGGTTCACCTTGAGGTTGTGCACGGCGTTTACATCAGCGGTTCCGGCGTTGATGCTCTCCTCAGCAGCAGCGATGGCAGTCTGAAGCGCATTCCACGTTTCATCGGTGAACACATCGTGCGTGCAGTCGGAAAGATCCTTCTTAACAGCCTTGGCATCCGTCACCAGTGCCTGCAGGCCGGCGAAATCTCCCTTGGCGGTTGCATCGGAAAGGTTGATCTCTGCAGCAGAACCGAAGTTGCCCGCGGCCTTGGTGATAACGAAGCGCACCTTCTTTGCCTCGACCTTGTCGAACGTGATGGTCTTGGTCTCGGCGTTCGCCTCGAGCTTACCCTCGGCGACCTTGGTGTAGGTCTTACCGTCGGTCGTAACCTCCACCTTGTAGGCAGTAGCGGTGCCGTTGCCCGCATCGGGGCGCGGGGTGTATGCGATGCCATCTACCATCATGCTCGAACCATCCTTAGCGGAAAGCTCGATCCAGTGAGGAAGCTTCGCGTTGTCGTTGCCCCACGTGGTGTGCCAGTAGGTACTGGCATCGCCATCGAGAGCCTTGTCGGGGCCCTGGCCGTCCTGCGCCTTGTTGGCAGTAGCCTGAAGCTTGGACTGGTCGATATAGCTCAGGTTGCGAGCAGGACTCGTCTTCATGCCGTCGAGGGCCTTGACGATAGCGCTTTCGTAGCCATCGACCGTGGACTGCATGGACGCGGGAAGGCCTTCGCGGACCTGGCTCCATGCAGACTGGAGGGCCTGCACGCTATCTGCGGTGAAGAGGGCCATGAGAGCCTCGTTCGCCCCACCCCTTTGCAGCTGGGCATAAGCCTCGATGCGGCAGTAATCGGCCTTCTCGTAATCGGCCTTGTTAAGGGCATCGACAATCCGAGCGGTCAGGCTGGAAACAGCTTCTGCAGAGGGATTCATCTGCTTGAAGATATCGTATGCCTGATCGAGCAGCTCGCGCATGCCGGCGATCTCTTTATCCTTCAGAACGGTCTCGGCGGTAACGACGGCATAGTCAAGCTCCATAGTGGAGTTGAAATCCTTAGCGGTGGAGACGCGGACGTCGTCGACGTAGCCCTGGAAGGCATTCGTCTTAGAACCGATGACGTTCACCGGGAACATGCTGGTTGCCTTGAGCTTGCCGCGGGCGTTGGTACCGACGGTGTCGACGAGCTCGCCGTTCACCCAAAGCTCGGTCTTCTCGAATGTGTTCTTGAACTCCAGCTCGACCCAATCGTTGACGGGCAGCGCGTAGTCGAAGGAGTAGGCATGGTTCTCACGGGTGATACCGACCTTGCCGGTACCCTCCTGAACGGCCATGATCTGACCGTACTCGGACTCGAACAGAACCTGTGCATCAGTAGAAGCGCTCGTACGCTTCACCTTGATGCGGAGGTCGTTGCCAAGGCCAACGGTGGTCAGGGCGTCATCCTTGACGGAGACATAGGACTCCTTGCCATTCAGCTTGAGCGCGTTGCGGCCGTCGACCTTCTCGATCGCAGCGTTCTTGCCTGCGGCGAGGTTGCGCTTCAGACCGGAAGCATCGGACAGATCGTCCATATTCCACTGGGCAATGGTACCTTCGTCGGTAGCGGCGACATCGTAGCCGAAGTTGGTGTTGGGAGCGTCACCGAGCTTCTCGATAACGGCCTTTGCGTCCGCGACGTTCAAAGCGCCCTTGCCCCAGCCGTTCCCTCCGAAGAGACCGGCGGAATGGTTGATGCGCTTGTAGATGTCGTACTCGGACATACCGTTCTCTTGACGGTCGCACATGTCGTTCCAGACGGCGAACGCACCGCCGATCATCTGCGGGTCACCAGCGGGAATGGTGTAGCCGCTGATGCCGTTCAACGAGTCGTTGTACGCGGCGTCACCAAGGTAATCATAGTAGTACGTCGCGTTGGGAACGATGTAGAAAACGCCGTCCTGGCAGTCGATCAGGTCGAAGCCGAGATCGTACATGCTCTTCATATCCGCCCAACCGGGATTCCAGAGATTCATCTGGCGATGCTTGCCGGTCTCGGAAACACCCTGGACGTCAACGGAACCCTTGATGGAGGTCAACGAGCCCCACACGCGCGCGGTCTTGCCGTTGTCCTCGGCATATTTGAACATGTCGTTTACAAACTTGCGGTAGGCATCGCCGTTCGCGGAATACTCATCGGCTCCGATGTGGATCACGTCGGCATCCGCGAAGACCGCCTGGTCGCCGCCCTTGACGTATTCATCAAAGATGCTGGTGACGAATGCAAGGCTCTGGTCATACTTCGTCGTGAGGTTGAGGTGGTCGTTCTGGCGGCCGCTCGTACCATGGCGCAGATCGGGACGAACCTTGGTAAGCGCCAACGAATGGGCCGGGGTGTCGATCTCGGGGATGATATTGACGCCAAGCGCCGCGGAATCCTCGATGAACTGCTTGAACTCCGCCTTGGTGTACCAAACATCGGTAGCCGTCAAGTCGGCCTTGTTGAGACCGCCGTTGCCACCCTTCTTGATATCGGACTCAAGACGGAAAGCGTTGTAGGCCTGGAACACGTCCTCGCTGTTGTACTGCTCCAGCGGGATGTAGTTGTCGTTCAGGTGGACATGGAAGTCGTTCAGCTTGAACCAGGCCATCTGCTTGGTCAACTGCTGCAGCCAGTCCATGGTGAAGGTCTTGCGACCGACATCGAGCATGAGGCCGCGAACCTTGAAGAGCGGGTAGTCGCGCGCGGTGCCGACGGGGAAGGAGCCCTCGCCCGTCTTCATGCCCTGGAGGATGGTCTTGCCACCCCAGTTGGCACCGGCGACCTGCTCGGCGGTGACGGTGATCTTGTCGCCCATGGCCTCAACGATATAGCCCTCGTCCTTCAGACCCTTGGTCTTATCGGCCGTGAGGGTAAAGAAGATATCGCCAGCGGCGGCAGAGGTGCCCTTGGAGACGGACGGCTTCACGCCGGTGATGACCTGGAAGTCGGAGGCAAACTCATCGGCCATGGCCTTGAGGGAGTCGTGGCTGTAGACAACGCGCTTGGCGGAGCTTGCGGCGAAGGAGCCGGTGCCGCCGACCCACTCGCGGAGCTCGGGCAGGATGGTCGGAGCGACGTTGGCGTTCTCAGCGGCGGTCATGGTGCCGGGAACGGCAACCTCGAACTCCTTGAAGGCGTAATCGGTATGATCCGTCTTGTTCGTGATCTTGAAGGACGCCTTCACGGTCACATTGGTGATGGGACGGTAGATGGTGCCGTCCGTATCGATGACCTGCTCGTAATCGGTGCCGTTGTACTTGATCTCATAGCCCTCGGGAGCCTCGGGAAGCTCGTACTGGAGGGTCTTGGTCTCGGCGGTGACCGGGGAGATCTTGATGTCGTTGAGGTAGTCTGCCGGCTCCTTCTCGGGCGCAGGCGGGACCTCGTTCCAAGCCTCGAACTCCATGAGGGACACGCCCCACGAAGAGCTCATACCCAGAATCTCGAGCTTGATGTAACGACCCGTGGCGGGCGTATCAAGCGTAATCTTATTCTCTCCCTTGGTGTTGTTGGACTCATCAACAACCGCGGTGCCCCATGCATCATTGGATGCGGGGTTCTCCCACGCAGCCGCGTTATCGGTCACGTAGACCTTGAACTTGGTGGCGTAGTTGTCGTTGTCCTCCCAGAGGAGGTCGAAGTACTTGATGGACTCAGACTTCGTCAGGTCGACAGCCAGCCACTGAACGGGACCGGCTTCCGTCATCCAGCGATCCTGCTTTTTGTCCTTCTTCTTGCCATCGACGGCACGGGCGCCGTTCAGGTTGTGGTAGTCCTTGCTCGCCTTCGTGGTCTTCTTGAGGGCAAGGTTCTTGGCCTCCGGAGCCTCCGGATCAGTGGAACCTGCCTCGCCATAAACCTCCATCTCGCCGCACGAAACGCTCGGATAGTGCGAAACCTTGGTCACAACGAGCTTGATATAGCGACCGGTTGCGGGCTTATCCAGCGTAACGTCGGAAACGGCAGAGTTGTTGCCGGTTACAGTCGCTACGGGATCGCCCCAGTTCTCGGTGCTATCCGAAACATACAGCTTGAAATCAGTTGCATGCTCGGTGTCGCTTTCCCACGTCAGCTTAACGCGAGCGACCTTGGTAGACGTCTTGAGATCCACGTACGCCCACTGCTCAGGGCCTGCCTCTGCAGACCAGCGAGTGCTCGCATTGCCATCAGTCAATGCCGACGCAGGCAGCGTATCATATGGTGCAGCGCTAACTGTCACCTCCTTTTTTAGTGCCAGATTCGCGGGTTCGGCCGCATAAGCGGCAGTTGACGTGGAGAACGCACAGATCAGCGCGAACGCCACTGCGAAAAATCCAGTCAACACCTTTCTTGCCCTTGATGTCATTCCCTCTCCTTTGTCTCACGATGCCACCCGAATGGGCAGCATTCGACCGACGTATCGTATTTACTTTAGTTGGCTTGCGTGCCGCCCGCGCCCGCACGGTTGGCGAACGGTTTCCAGTCGACGTCTGATTTATACAGAGGAGATTTTTTTGACATGGAAGGCGCCTCACATAGCGCGCTCTTTACGCACGTCATCTTTAGATTGGCGCCGCTTCGACGTTTCCCGTATTTACGCATTCGAATCAGCTTGATACATTTCTTCAACAGATTTCCTAGAACTCTTAAGGTTTTTATACATTTGACTTACTTTCGGCAAACGGTCGAATTCACCCATAAGCGGTCCAGAATGGTTCGCTTGTATCAGTTTTACGATACCAACTAGCTGGTCAACTGGTATTCCCATATCGATACAACCGAGCAGCGAGCACTGGCTCCCCGCATCTATCGTTCATTGCTTATATGCATTAGTGCGCAGCAGCCTTCCCTCTTCCCGAGCGGCTTCCCCACCCCCATTTGTGCCGTTACTATTTGCTCCCTCACCCGCTGCGGGATTGGGTTATGTTTGCCCTAGGCGACCTTTGGCTCTGCACTGTTTGGGGGAACATCCATGCCCGGAGATCCACAGCTTATCAAGCTCAAGCATCTCGGAAGATACGTCTTGGTACGTCGCGTCATAACGCTGGTCTGCGTTTGCGCGTCCGCATTACTTCAAACCTATGTCCTTCAAGCGTTCGTCAACCCCGCCAACCTGCTATCAGGAGGATTCACCGGCATCGCCCTGCTGATGGAACGCATCGCTCATCTCATGGGGGGAAGCCTGCCCGTATCCATAGGCGTCCTCATGCTCAATATTCCTGTGGCGCTCTTCTGTTGGAAATCCATCAGCAAGCGCTTTGTCATCTTCTCGATGATCCAGGTCGCGTTGCTCAGCTTCTTCCTCAAGACCTTTTCATTCCAGCCCATCTTGGGCGAGACGTTTTTGAACGTCATCTTCGGCGGCGTGCTGAACGGCATCGCCGTCGCGATCGCCCTCAAGAGCGGGGCTTCCACCGCGGGAACCGATTTCATCGCCCTCTTCGTATCGAATAAAACCGGCAAAACCATCTGGCCCTTTGTCTTCGCGGGCAACTGCTGCGTCCTGCTGATCTTCGGCTCCATCTTCGGCTGGGAGCACGCAGCCTATTCGATCGTCTTCCAGTTCATCTCGACCAAGGCGATCGACGGCTTCTACCATCGCTACAATCGCTCGACGATGATCGTCACAACGAAGAAGCCCCAAGAGGTCGCCCGCGCCTATACAGAAACGCTCCATCACGGTGCAAGCGTCATCGATGCGACCGGGGCCTACAGCGGGGAGCCCGTCGGCATCATCCACACGGTCCTGTCGACATACGAGGTCGGCGACGCCATCCGCCTCATTCGCTACGTTGATCCGCGCGCCGTCATCAACGTCCTGAAGACCGACGACTTCGTGGGCAATTTCCACCAGGCGGGCATCGATGAGCCCCTGCCAACCGAAGTGGAAACCGATACGACGCATAATCCTCTGGCCGAGCTCATAACGCGCGCCCAGGATACAGCGGGGTCGGAGCAACAGGAAAGCTCCTTGGAACCATAAGAGATCAACACGAGAGAAAACGGGCGGACGCATTCGAGATGCATCCGCCCGTCGTTCTATCTTCTGCATCCTCGCCGCAGGCATACCCTTGGTCGCCAAGCAGTCGGGTCGCGGACCGCCCCACGAGGAAGCAAGACGTTCGCGCAGAGCGAGATTACACCGCCGCAGCCAGCTTCTCGGCGCGCTCCGCGGCAGCCAGCGCCTCGATGACACTCGGCAGCTGGTCGCCCAGCAGCACGCCGTTGTACGTGGAGTTGAAACCGATGCGGTGATCGGTCACGCGGTCCTGCGGCTGGTTGTACGTGCGGATCTTCTCGGAGCGGTTGCCGTGGCCGATCTGGCTGGAGCGCTCGGCGCCCAGCTCGGCCTGCTGGCGCTCGAGCTCCATCTCGTACAGGCGGGCACGCAGCATCTGCATGCAGACCTCGCGGTTCTGAATCTGGGAGCGCTGCTCCTGAGACTGGACCACGGTGTTGGTGGGCAGGTGGGTGATGCGCACCGCCGAGTAGGTGGTGTTGACGCACTGGCCGCCGGGGCCGGAGGCGCAGTAGGTATCGATGCGCAGGTCGGACTGGTTGATCTGGACGTCGATCTCCTCCGCCTCGGGAAGCACGGCGACGGTCGCCGTGGAGGTCTGGATGCGGCCCTGGCTCTCGGTCTTGGGTACGCGCTGGACGCGGTGCACGCCCGACTCGAACTTCATGACGGAGTAGACCTTGTCGCCCTCGACCTTGAACTCGATGCTCTTGAAGCCGCCCGCCTCGCTGGGGCTGGAGTCGAGCACGGTCATCTTCCACTTCTTGGACTCGATGAAGCGCTGGTACATCTTGAACAGATCGCCCGCGAAGATGGCGGCCTCGTCGCCGCCCGCCGCGGAGCGGATCTCGATGATGGTGTTCTTCTCGTCGTTCGGATCGCTCGGGATGAGCATGAACTTGATGTCCTCTTCCAGCTGAGGAAGCTTGGACTCGTTCTCGGAGATCTCCATCTGGAGCATCTCCTTCTCGTCGGCATCGGCGGCCTCGCGCAGCATCTCCTTCGCCACCTCGATGTCATCGAGGGCGGAGATGTACTCGCGCGCGGCATTCACCAAGTCGGTCTGGTGCGCGTACTCCTTGTTCAGGCGGGTGAATTCCTTGATGTCGCTCGCGACAGCAGGATCGGAGAGCTTCTTCTCAAGCTCCTGATAGGCGACGATGATCTTCTCAAGCTTCTCGCGCATGATGCACTCCTTCTAACGATGAATCAATGGTTCGCTTGCCGAGGCGAACATGGCCGCTCGCCGGCGCGACGCTTTTCACAGCGCCGGGGTAAAAGGGCGGATGCGGCTCAACGCCGCCAGCCGTAACGGTGCGGTCGCATGATCGCACGCCAGTCAATTCATCCAGCTAGAGTTTATCGAACGCGAAATGCATGGAATGGTCCCCTTTCAACGGAGCTATGATACCCAAAGAATAGTCGAGAAACAACGAATCCCACAGAATGCGCAGGTCGTCTACGGCGCAGCATCCCGCCGCCTACAGCAGGGTCATCGAAAAGGATCGCGTGTCGGTCTCGCCGGGCTCCAGGATGGTCACGTTGTCGCGATGCTCGAACACATCGTCTTCCTCCGCAAGGGCGGCGTGCCCCGTCCAGGGCTCGACCGCCACGAAGGGCGCATCGGGCTGCGCCGACCAGACGCCCACGAACTTGAAGCCGTCGAAAACGAGGCGAACGCCGCGCCCGGACTTCCTGCTCACCAGCTCGATGGTGTTGTCGGGCACATCGGAGAACACCACGGTGTCGCAGTCGAACAGCTCGCGCGTGATGGGTAGCACGTCGGCGTCGTCAAGCGAGCGGAACGAGTTCTCGTACGTGAGCATGCCGCCCTCGACCATGGTGGGCGAATCCGCCGTCCAGGGGCGCGTGAAGCGCAGCTCGTAATCGTCGAACGCCTCGCCCTCCGTGCCGGGAGCGGGAACGTTGAACGCGGGATGGCCGCCCACGGAGAACGGCATGGGGACGTCGCCGGCGTTGGTGACGGAGAAGGTCTGCGTGAGCGTCGCCGGGCCGGTGATGGCATAGGTCATGTCGAGAATGAAGCGATACGGATAAACCGCACGGGTCTCCTCGGTGTCCACCAGCTCGAACGTGACGGACGAGCCGTCCTCGGCGACCTCCTTGACCGCATGCTCCATGTCGCGCGCGAATCCGTGCTTGCCCAGGTTGCACAAGCCGGCGGCAGACTCAACGGGACCCCTGCCCGCAGCGCCGACCACGGGGAACAGCACCGGGGAGCTCTTGCCCCACCATGTCGGATCGGACTGCCAGAGATATTCCAGGCCGCCCTTCGCCAGCCCCCGCAGCTGCGCGCCCTGCGCGTCGATCCGCGCGACCACGCCGTCCTTTTCTATGGTTACGGTCTTCGACATTGCGACTCCTCTCGTTCGCGGCACCCTTGCGCGATATCCGCCGGGGCCCACCGGTCTGGGACGCGCGGCCGCGTCCGAGCCCCATCTCCTCTATTTATACCACCCGACGCCCGCTACCCGTTGGTTGCCCCGCCCTCGACGCCGGAGCGTATAATGGCGGACGACTTTTCGACCAAGGAGACAGGCGCCCATGAACCACACCGACCACGCACGCAGACAAGAACAGGGGCGTACCCGAGAGGTGCGCTCCGCCTGGATCGAAGCAGTGCGGCTGCGCACGCTGCCGCTGGCGGCTTCGGGTTCGGTCGTCGCCGCGGGCATCGCCGCAGCGCGGTGGCCGTCCTCTACACCGTGGGACCCCATCCGTACGGGCTCATCGCCCTCGGCGACGCCATGAGCTTTTTGTTCTTCGGCATCGTCCATGAGCCCGACCACGCCAAGTTCGACCGCTTCATGGCACCCACCAGCCTGGGAACGGTGGCGGTCGCCCTGGTCTTCACCCTCTGCGCGGTGCTGGGATAGGGGCCGGTTGGCGAAACGGTCGGCGGCGCGGATACGCCCGGGCCTCCGACGTCGAACCCGAGCCGAACCGGCGGCAGGCTCCTCCGGCGCGGATACGCCCGGCCGGCGGCAGTGCGACCCCGGCGCACCGTTGCGCGAAATGCCGCGACGCATCGCGCGCGCACGGCGTATCCTTTCAGCAACGAGCTCGACGGCGCGACAGCCGGCCCATCCCGTATGCGGAGCCGCCGTCCATTTTTCACCCCGCGACCATAAGGAGTAGCAATGTTTTGCAATCAATGCGGCGCACCCCTCGACCCCGATGCCCGATTCTGCCAAGCATGCGGGGCGCCCGCATCGGAAGATACGCAGGTGCCATCCCCCGAAGATGAAAAAACCGCGACGCCTCGCGACGACGCCCCCTCGAGCGCGGACGAACCCGCCCCCCAAGGCGAGGACGCCCCCGCGAGGCGCCGCATGCGCCCCGCCGCCATAGCCGGCATCGCCGTGGCGGGCACCCTCCTCGTCGGCGCCGGCGTCTTCGCCGCGATGCAGCTCGCCCCCTCGTCGGACCCCACCACTATCGAGACGAACAATCCGTCGAAAGACGATACCGGAAAAGACGAGGCGGACGACGGTGCGAACACCGCACCTGACGACGTCGACAACGGCGCGAAGACAGACGCCTCCTCCCCCTCCGCCGCCACCAAGGCCCTGATCGACCAGGCGAAGGCCCAGGGGCTACCCGTCTACACCGGCACCGTGCGCATCTTCGAGACCGACGCCCAGCTCGCCGAATTCCAGGGCCGCACGGATATCCTCCCCTATATCGGATCGGAAGGCGGTCCCTACGCCATCCTCGACCTGGGCGCACCGGTCGAGATCGATGCGTACAGCGGAGACGGGCAGAGCCACGGCATCGAGACCATGCAGCTCATCGGGCTCGGCAACGGCCGCAGCGACACCGCGGAACCCTGGCGCGCGTTCGACGGCCAGCAGGTAAGCGTGACATGGAAGGCGGTGTACATGCCGAGCGACGTCAGCCTCCCCACAACGGGGCGCGCCACCGACGCGCGGGCGCTGGACGAGCGCTGGAGTGCGGGTGCGGGGGCGGGCGCGGGCGGCGCGTCCTCCTCCGCACCTGCGGAATCCGCGGACTCGGACTCCTACGTCCTACCCAACTCCGCGACGCGCGTATACAGCATCAGCGAGCTCTCCGGGCTTTCGAGCTGGCAGCTCATGATCGCCCGCAACGAGATCTACGCCCGGCACGGGCGCGGCTTCAACGATGCCGAGGTGCGCAGCTACTTCCAAAACCAATCTTGGTACCAGCAGCGCTACACCGCGGAGGAGTTCGACGCCATGGCGAACACCATCTTGAGCTCCATCGAGCAGCAAAACATCGCGAACATCCTCGAAGTCGAGGGTTAGGCACCCAGCGGCGACGGGGGCGGCGGTCCCCTATGGAAACCGACGAACCACCATCCCGCATCGGAAACGACGGGACGGTGGTTCTTTCTTTTATAAAATTTCTAACAGTCAAGAACTTGGGTGATGGATTCCCTACGTCGAGCTGCGGAAACG
>CAUWGM010000038.1:0-10599 GCA_963558435.1 uncultured Collinsella sp. | reverse complement strand
GGACGGCCATGCCCATCAGCATCAGGGCGATGCCGACGCTCAACGCCATGACCGGCGCCATGAGCAGGGCGCACCCGCAGCCACCTGGACTGTAGAGGGTGCCGGCCGCGCCTC
The DNA here is from genome assembly GCA_963558435.1 of uncultured Collinsella sp. Lineage (GTDB taxonomy): Bacteria > Actinomycetota > Coriobacteriia > Coriobacteriales > Coriobacteriaceae > Collinsella. Next base: position 10,485 of record CAUWGM010000038.1, on the reverse strand, counting down.
GGCGAGCGCGACGGCGCGCACGGGGCGCATGCGTTGCGCTCGTGGGATTCCGCATATCGAAAAGCATGGCCCGCCCCTACTCGATCGGATCGCCCGCAGCAAGCGGGCCGTCCACATCGCGCGCGCCCACAAGGGTGCGCGTCGTGGGATACCAACGTACCTCCGCCATCGGCTCGTCGAGCACGAGGGCGACCTCGGGCCATTCATCGGCGTTGACGCTGAGGCGGGCATCCACGTGCCCGGTCCTGACAGACTCGCCGTCCTTGTAGAGCGAGACCTCGAAGGTGGTCGGCGTAAGCATGGTGCCGCGGCCGCGCGGACGGTTGATCTCGGCCTCGTAAAAAGCGAAGGTCTCCTGCTTCCACCCGCCGTTCAGGTCGTCGAGCATCTCGCTACAGGAGAACGCGCCCCCGACCATCGCGATGCCCGCCATCACGCCGCAGAAGAGCACGATCGCCGCGGCGCCGGTATGGTTGTAGCTGATGGGATCCTTCTTGCGATGGCAGCGATAGATGAACGGGATCGCCAGGAACACGATGGTGAGCACGATGCCGAACGCTCCGGTGCTGTCCGCCGATGAAAGCGCTCCCATGCCGAAGAGAAACGGCAGCACGTAGCAGAAGAAACCCAACGCGATACCGCGCACCTCGCGTGCAAGCGCCCGCTGGTCGACATGCTTCTTGTGGATCGTCTGCAGGTAGAGGCAGGGAGTGAAGATAGCCATCGATATGCCGAACAGCAGAAAGCCGACTCCGACCGAAGCGCGGTTGTACAGCGCCGCCGCCCCGACGCTCGCGGCGAAGCGGCTGTAGACCAGCACGCCGAACCCGACGAACAGGAAGACGCACCCCACAAGAAGAAAGGGTGCCTGCTTGCGGTTCGCGGTGGTGGTTATGCGCGCCATGCGTATACCTCGTCTTATGCTCGCGGCGCCCGAATCCGTCGCCGAGTTGATGTTTAAACGATTCTAGCATAGGGCGCATTAACCTATAGCAACGGTTCGGTAAGCGCGCGGGCCCTAAATCGGGAGCAAGCGCTTTTCAAGCTAGAATCTTCAGCTGCACAGGGCGAGATGGCGCGAATGAGGCTCTGACCCCCGAAGTGAGTGGATTAGACGGCAATCCAAAAGTATGCTGCACCGCGGCACAGTGCCCAACTGGTCAAACGGCAGGCGAATCTGCCGTATATTATAGGTCTACTTGCCCCGAAGGAAAAAATCCACTCACTTCGGGGGTCAGAGCTATAAAGAACACCCTACCAACTCCCCGAGAACCCCGCGAAGGCGCCCCATCGCCGCTTCGGTGCCTCGACTTGACCGCACGTCAAGGGAAAACCCTTCTCCTCACACTCAGCAGACGCCGGCTTCGCATCATCAAACGCTCTTTCATGCGGCCCGGCCATGCGAAATGGAACCGAGCGCGGGAACGCCCAAGAAAGGCGGCGTCCAGAGCAACAGGCGCCCAGCGGGACCCATGCCCACGGTCGGCGAGCGTCACCGCTCTTGCCACGCTGCACTAAGGAAGCTCGCGCACGGGGGGCGCTCATGCGACGATACCGCGCTCAAGCAGCCGCCGACAAGCACGCCGGCCGCGAAAGACGGTTGCGGAACCCCCTCATCCGCTCCTCCCTCCACGCCTGTGGGGATCATCGCGATGCATGTCGCTCAACCGACTATGCCAACTATCCGTCGCTCTCGCGTATTGTTGACAGAGGGAGATATCGCAAACCGGTCCCTCGCGTACCGAAACCACTCAAGAAAGCGAGGTGAGGACATGGAAGCTTGGAATGCATCGGCGGCGCGCCGGGCAGGCGGCGGGGGCGCCCCGTCGCACGACGCGTTACGAGGCACGGCGCGTGCTTCGATAGAGGCGGAGGCGAATCGGCTCGTCGAGACATACGCCGACACGATCCTGCGCGTGAGCTACACCTACCTGCACAGCACGCAAGATGCCGAAGACATCTGCCAAGAAGTCCTTCTTAAAGCCCTCAACCGTGCGGAGCGCTTCGAATCGGCGGAGCACGAGCGCGCCTGGATCATCCGCGTCGCCATCAACGCCGCGAAGGACCTCCTCAGGCGCCAATCGGGACGCGCGACCGTCGCGCTCGACGACATCGCCGAGCCCGTAGCACCGACGCGGGCCACCGAGTACGAGCTCGAGGCCCGATCGGAAAGCGTCCTTGAGCGCGTCATGGCGCTGCCCCTGGAATACCGCGAGGCCATCTACCTCCACTACTACGAGGGCTACTCCATCAAGCAGATCGCCGCCATCGTCCATGCATCCGAATCGGCCGTGGCCACGCGACTCAGCCGCGGCCGGTCCAAGCTTCGCCCCGCCCTGGAAGGAGTTCGACATGAGCTCGACCTTTGATCCCACTTCCTATCGATCCGACCTCGACCAGCTCTCCTTCTCGGACGAGCAGAAAGCGCGCATGGCGGCACGGCTCACCGAAGCGGCAAGCAACACCGCAGAAACAGCCGTCCAGCACGAATCCGCAGCGAGCAAGATCCTGGAGCTGCACAGCGCCGACGGCACGCGCGACGCGACGCGGCGCGCACGCCGCCCGAAGGCCCGTCGCAACGGCGCCCGCCGCATCGCGGCGGCGCTCGGCATCGCCGCCCTGCTTACGATCGGCGGGGGCACCACCTATGCCACGGGCACGCTCGCGCGCGCGGCGGACTCCCTCGCCGCCATCTTCGGCGCGGGCCCTGCGCAGACCGAGCTCATCGACCGTATCGGCCGGCCGATCGGCGTCAGCTGCACGAGCAACGGCATCACCATCACAGCCGACGCCATCATCGGCATGCGCCACGCCTACGCGGTGGTCTACACCATCGAGAAGGACGACGGAACGGCGTTCGACGAGCTCACCATGAACCAGAACGGCGTGTATAACCTCGTCCTCGATGGTGGTGGAAGCATCAACGCGCTAACCGCACTGCGCCTTGGCGTTGATGCGAGCGGAGGCACGCGCTACACCTTTGATGCCGACCCCGCTGACAACTCTCTTCAAATTGTCGAGATGACGAGAATCGGGGGATCCGATGTCTCCCTCGTTGGCGAGACGCTGCACTTCAACGCTACCGAAATTGGATTTACCCGCGTTGGAGAAGATGGGCGCGACCTGCCTTCGCAGGCAATCGCTACCGGCGACTGGAACATGTCCTTCAAGATCGACTACGAGGACCTCTCCGTCGACCTGCCTGCGGGCCAGACGTTCACCATCAACGGCAACAGCGCCGTCGTGGATGAACTCGCCGTCTCCCCGCTTGGCGCCACCATCACCTATACGGTTGATGCCACGGACGGAGCATCGGGACCCACGGGCCTTGAAACAGATGCCGAAAAACGCGTAGGCCATGGCAACTTCACCGTCACCTTTACCGATGGCACCACGCAAGAGCTTGGCAGCGGCTACACCTCTTGGCAGCAGGACGGCAAGACCGTGGTGCAGAAGACCTGGTTCTTCGACCAGATTCGTGATGTCGACGATATCGCCAGCATCACCGTCGGAGATCTGAAGGTTCCCGTTCAGTAGCGGCTACATAGCATGCCGGCATCTGCTAGCAGCATTTAATAGAAGGCAGAGGGGCGTCCTTGCGGCGCCTTTCTGCTGTTCACGTAATATACGCTCCCAGCGAAAACCCACCTGCAATGATACTCCGCCCTTTCCTCGTCTAAAGAAAATCTTAACCCCGTTGACGCCTAGCAGCTGCGCAGAGCGAGGCCGCGCTCGGCATCCCCCAAGGGAGCCGGGTGCGGCCTCCGCTGTGTTCTGCCGCCTCAGATTAGGGACAGTCCCTTTTCTGAGCCGGCGGCGATCCCGCAACGATCTCGTCGCAGGAGGGTGCGGCGGTACGACAAGTCGTCCTTGCAGCACCGCGCCCCAAGACCTCAAAAAGTGCCTGTCCCCCATTTGAGGTAGTTGACGCCTTATACTATGCGCCGTATAGTATCGGTTGGAGGGAGGTATCATGGATGCTCAGATGAAGCGCGGCTTCCTCGAGATATGCGTGCTCGCGTCGCTCAAAGGACGGGACTCCTACGGCTACCAGATCGTGAAGGACGTACCCGATATCCTGGGACTTACCGAGTCGACGCTGTACCCGCTGCTCAAGCGCCTCGAGAAGGCCGAGTGCCTGACCGCCTACTCCGTGGAGCACAACGGCAGGCTGCGCAAGTACTACCGGCTCATGCCCGCCGGCGAGGAGCGCATCGCCGAGTTCCTCTCCGAGCAGGCGGACATCATGTCGATCTATGACTTTGTAAAGCGAGGTGCGCAACGATGACCAAGCAGGAATTCCTCTCCGAGCTCGAGCGGGCGCTGGGCAAGCTCCCGCACGCCGAAGTCGAGCAGGCGCTCGCGTTCTACGACGAGGCCATCAGCGACCGCATGGAGGACGGCCTTTCCGAGGCCGAGGCGGTGGCAGGCCTGGGTCCGGTCGACGAGATCGCGGCGCAGATCGCCGCGGAGACCCCGCCCATCCCGCGCGCCATCGCGCGGGCCAACACCGGCAGCCGCACCCTCAACATCGTGCTGCTCGCCGTGTTCTCCCCCATCTGGGTGCCCGTCGTGCTTGCGCTGGCGGCAGCGGCACTCGCCGTGTACGTCGCGATCTGGGCGGTCATAGCGTCGCTGTGGATCGTCGACGCGGTCCTCGTGCTCATGCCCTTCGCGGGGCTGGCGTCGCTCGCCGCGCTCGCAGGCGGCGGAATGCCGCTGCCCGGCGTCTTCGTCCTCGGCCTCTCGCTCGTGTCGAGCGGCTTCGGGCTCGTTGCCTCCTTCGCCGTGTTCTGGGCGAGCAAGCTGCTCTTCCAGGCAACGAGAGCCTTCGCGCGCTGGGTCGCAAGCCTGTTCGTGCGCGTGAGCGGCACAGATGTTGGCGACATGTCCAATCGTACAAAGACCCACGGCGGCCCAAGCATGCCCGCAGCCGTCGAGAGTGTCCCCTCCGTCCACGACACCCTCCCGGAAGGAGGCGTTCACAATGCGTAAGGCCCCCAAGATCATCCTCGTCACCGCAGCGGCGCTCATCGGGACCGGAACCGTGCTCTCGTGCGGCGCCTGGGCGGCGGCCGGATTCGACACCGCCCGCCTGTCCACCGTGAACTACGACTGGCATCAGACCGTGAGCGCGCTCGAGGACGAAGCCGCCTCGCCGCACGGGCGCATCGTCATCACGTCCGAATTCGAGAACGTGCGCATCGAACCCGCCGAAGGCGACGCCATCGAGCTCGAGTACTGGACGGGAAACTGCCAGAGCGTCTCCGTCGAGGACGCAGATGGCGTGCTCAAGATCGACGTCGACTCGAAGCCCATGGAGGGCGTCATGATCGACCTCTCCCCCGCCGAGGCCGGCGGCGTCGACGACACCACGACCGTGGTACGCGTGCCCGCCTCGTTCACCGGCGAGATCGAGGTACACTCCGATTCGGGCGACGTCGTCGCGGCTGACGTACGCGAGCTCGCCGGCCTGTACGCCTCCACCAGCAACGGGAGCCTCGTTACGAAGAACGTCTCCGCCACCAAGCTCGATGCGATCAACGAGAACGGCGACACCCTGCTCTCTGGCGTCGAGGCCGAGGCGATCCTCGCGACCAACTTCAACGGCGACATCTCGCTGGGAGGCGCCACGGCACGAGAGGCGGAGGTCGTCAATGAGAACGGCGACATCTCGGCGCAGAGGCTCGACATCACCACGAGTCGGATTGAATGCGTGAACGGCGACATCTACCTGTCGTACCTGGGGGCAGAAGACTCCTATCATATCGACGCCCACACCAACCAAGGCGACATCGTGGCACCGCAGGGCGCCGACGACGCAGCGCGCACCATCGGTGTCGACAGCAACCTGGGCGACATCCAGATCAACTTCACCTCGAACTAGCGGCAATCCCCACCTCGATTGAAGGACAGGCCCTAAATTGAGGTGGGGACCCACGGCCGCCCGCCCAGGTTCGCATCACGAGCGAGACAAATCTCAAATTTGAATCGATGTTATGTCACTGGTGCTGAGGGCCGGCAACCGCGCCGCCGAAACGAGCGTCAACCAAAGTCCTTCCACCCCAAAAAACAAGCAATCATCCACCCAACAACCCAATCCACCCGCATCCATCTGGAGGCACCCATGTCATCTCTGGCCGTACGCCTTGCTGGCATCACTAAACGCTACCGTTCGAATACTGTTTTAGGTCCCATTGACCTCGATCTCGAGCCGGGTCGCGTCTACGGACTCATCGGCGAGAACGGCGCGGGGAAATCGACGCTCATTCGCATCGCCATGGGCCTGAGCAAGCCGACGGGTGGCACCGTGGAACTCATGGGGCAACGGGGGTCAGCGGGTCTGCGGAACGCGCGGTCGAACATCGGCTACGTCCCGGATTCGAGCGCGAGTTATCCGCTGCTCAGCGCTGCCGACAACCTCAAGGTACGCTGTCTCGAATGGGGGCTGGACCAGCGCCAGATTTCGCGCATCCTCGATATGGTCGGGCTCGCGGATGCAGGGCGAAAGCGGGCCCGCAGCTTCTCCCTGGGCATGCGCAAGCGCCTCGATCTGGGCATCGCGCTTTTAGGGCAGCCGAGCATGCTCGTGCTCGACGAGCCCACCAACGGGCTCGATCCGCTCGGCACCATCGAGATTCGCGAACTCATCAAGCGGCTCAACCGCGAGCGCGGTACCACGGTGCTTATATCGAGCCACAACCTTGCCGAGCTTCATCAGACGGCGACCGATTACGTCATCCTAAGCGGCGGCAAGCTCATGGCGGAGCTGACCGCAGGCGATATCGAAAGGTTGAGCGGCGGCGATCTGGAGAAGCTCTATACGCGCATCATGATGGGCCATCATAACGCGCCGTGCCGCGGCGCGGCGGCCCCGCAGCACCTCAGACGCCCCTCGAAACCTATCTCGACATCGGGAGATGATTGCGATGTCCAGTAACGCCCCATACACGCATCGCCGCAAGTGGCGCTTTGGATGTCAGGCGAAGAAGCGCTCGGGAGCCCCGTCGGCACTTAAGCGATCTCTTACCGGCGGATTCTTCCTCGCCTGCCGCATCGATCGGCTGATCCCCCTTGCCGCTCTCTGCCTGATCACCTGCATCGCAACCATCTTGAACCCTGACAACGGACCGCTCTTCATGGTGGCGGGAGACCCGAATGCGGCCGTGGGGACCACCATCGGATTCGTCGGCGATGTCATCATCCCTGGTCACGTGGCGGAATCCGTCCTCCGCGCGTCGCTCGTCTACACGATCGCGTGGATCCCAGTCGCGGCAATCATGGGCGTCACCACTGTCGGAGTCGGCACCGCCGAGACGACGGCCCAACTCTCCCAGGCGAAAGGCGTGCCGGGAGGCGCAGCCGCCCTTGCACGGGTGATACCGCAGACGATAGCGCTCTCGCTTGCATATTTCCTGTCATGCGCAGTCGCTTTTACGCTCAAAACCTTGACGTTCGGGCCGCCGCTCACCGAAGCCGCATGGGGCACGGCACTCGCCATTACACTAACGAACTGCCTGCTCCTGTGCGCGATCCACCTGGCATCCGCCCTCATTGCCGCCGTCTGCAGAATGCCCCTTCTCGCACTCTTCCTGTCCCTGTTGATCAGCATCGGCCCGCTACTTGCATACCCAAGGGCGTACATCGCGGGAAGCACGCCGATAGTCGCTTGGATGAGCCCCACTGTCCGGCTCATGCACACGTGCTCGCTCAACATATCCGAGGCTTCGCTTGCGGCGGGCGCGGCTGTAGGCGCAGGCATTTGTGTCGTCGCCTCGATACTTACGTATGCGATTTGCAGTTGTCAGGAGGCATGTCGATGAATTACGAAAAGCAGTGCCCGTCCGCACGGAATCACGCATCCCTCAATCGTGGCGTCTCTCCCGATCGCAACGCGCTCGCCAAAGCCGCCGGCGCACGGGGCAGTTCGGCCCCCAAACCCACCGGTCCGCGGCGCGTCCCTGCCCAGCGTTTCCGCGTTGCGGCGGCATCGCTCCTTGTGGGCGTGCGAGCCCATCTTGGGCTTCTGGCACTCGCCGGAACTGCGATTGCATGCCTCGTCTTTCTGTTCGCCGGTAGCGGCTCGTGGATGTTCGCCCTCACCGAGGATTCGGGTATCGGTTTTGCACCCGACCCTGCATATTGGACCACGAATGCCGAGGCAACGGCTGTCGAGGCGCTTACGTGCTCGGCACTTGCCGGAACGGTTTTCCTGCCGTTCACCACGTTGGCGGCATGCGGACGCCTTTGCGGGGCACTCTATGCGACGGACGCCCAAGCGGTCTCGCGGGCGCGCGGCACATCGCCTTGGCGACTGGCAGTTGGCGACCTTCTCGCCGCATCACTTCCCGTACAGGCCCTCTACGCCGCCACCGTCGTCGCGACTGCAATCGCGCTGAGCCCGCAGGCGGGGCAATCGAACCTCCTCGGGGCAGTCCTCGCGTCGCTCGCGCCCCGGCTTGCACTCGTCTTGACCGTCAACGAATCATTCGTCGCCTGCGCGCTCGCGCTGTACCGCCTCATCCCCAACCGCGCTGCGGCGTTCGGGATCATGGCGGTCGGCTTCATCGCCGCCTGCGTGGCGCAACTCTCGTTCCCAACGATGATATTGCCGATTCACGCCGGGCTCTGGATGCACATAAGCAGTGCAACCGCCCTGCATACACTCGTCCTGCCGGCGCTCGTCTTTTCGGGAATCACCGGCGTCATCGCGCTCGCCCTCTACGCGCACATGCAGCGATAACAGCAGGCCAGCCCTATTCCCTCACGTGTTCGAGCAGGTATTCGCGCATATAGGGGATCGCAAAGCTAACCACACCGTACGACGGAGCCTCGATGAGCGCCGCATCTACGAGGCGGCGACGATAGGTGCTCACGGACATGGGGGCGACCCCCATCTCGCGCGCGATATCGCCAGACGCCACGGGGCCAGACCCACATCGCGCCATGGCCGCAAGGTACTCGAACTGCTTGCCCGAGACGCGCCTGAGCGCCGGTTCAATCACCATGTTATCGAAGCTCTTGCGCGCCGTCGCGATGCCCTTTTGCGCATCGCGCAGCTCAATCGCATCAGAACCGCGGCGCGAAGCTGACTGCCAGGTGTAATATCCGACAAGCTGAACCATGAAGGGATAGCCGGCAGCGGCGGCCGTGAGCACATCGGACACCCCAGTCGCAACAGATTTGCCCGCGCGCACCATCGTGTCCTCAAACGAATCTCCGACCTCAAAGTCCATAAGGCGCTTGAGCTCGACATGCTTGGCCCGCTGAAGAAACGTCAGGGTCTCGTCCACCACGACACCGTCGACCGAAGCGGGAAGACCCGCGAATGCAAAGGCGACGTTCGCACCCTGGCGCACCAGCAGCTGAATCTCGTTACCCAACTCGCGCATCTCATCGAGCGGCGCATCTTGAACTTCATCGAGCGTGACCAAGAGGCCACCGTTGCGCGAAGCCTCGTACATCGCCTCCCCCAGCTGCGTCGCCGACTTGGATATCTCGACGGGACCCAAGCTCACGCCCAATATAGAAGGGGATATCGACAGCGAGGACACTTCGCGATTCCGCGAGAGGGCACCGAGAATGCGATCGCAAAAGCCCGCGTTCGCGGCGACGTCAACCACATGGAACCCATGCTCGCGCGCGATGTCTCCAAATGCGTTAAGGAGCACGGTCTTACCCACGCCACGGACCCCGGAAACGCGAAGTAATCTGTCAGGAGCTCCGGGGCCGTTTTCAAGCGCTTCGGTAAAGTCGTCGAGAATCTCGTCTCGACCGATAAGTTCAGGTGGATTCATTCCAGCCGTCGGCTTGAACGGATTAACGCGCACCACCGCACATCACCCTCTGCGGTCAAAGAAGTTTAACAAGTTGAACAAAGTTTAACAAGTTAAACAGGAGAAGCGAGAAGGGGCAGTGCCCGGGGCTAGTGCGCGTACACCAGCTCGGCGAACTGCCCGTAGTGGTTGACCGCCTCGAGCTTGAACCTATGCAGCGCTTCGGTCTGCGTGAACAGGGGAATCCCCTCACCCAACAGCACGGGCGCCACCTGGATGATGAGATGGTCGACCATGTCGCGCTCAAGCAAGGGCTTCAAAACGGTGTTTCCACCCACGACCCAGATGTTGCGATCCGATCCCAGCTTCTCCACGAACTCCGCCGGGGCCTCGGCGACGGCCGTGAAGCCCTGGCAGTCGAGCGCGTTGTGAGTAAAGACGAAGTTCTCGGTGGTGGGATATGCCAAGGCAGGGCCATCAAGCTTCGCGACCTCGGCGAAGGTGCGGCGACCCATCAGGGTGACGTCCATGCGCCCGTAAAACCAGAGCGTCCCGACCAGCTGTTTGTTTAACCATGTGAGCCCCCTTCGGTGTGAAATTTGATTGAAGAGCTGTAAAGTGCTCTCGAGACCAGTGCACCCCACCATCGATGAGAGGCAACCCATGAAACTCCAACAACTCAGATACATCGTCGAGGTGGCCTCGTGCG
>CAUWGM010000037.1:0-11185 GCA_963558435.1 uncultured Collinsella sp. | reverse complement strand
CGGGTGGGTTTAGATGCGGCGCTGCGCGCCGCACAGGCTAAAGCCTTATTAAAAACGGGTGCGACGCCGTGGTCGCACCCGTAGAGAAAGCTCTATGAACTCGCGGTTGGAAACGCGTCGCGTGCGCAATCCGCACCTGCGCTACGCGAGGCGCGCGCCGACCTCCTTGGCGGCGGCGGGCTTGTCGAAGTTGCCGCCCGTTGCAGCCGTAAGGGCGCCCATCACGCGACCCATATCCTTGCGGGACTCGGCGCCGGTCTCGGCGATGACCTGCTCGATCAGGGCGATCAGGGCGTCTCCGCTCACCTGCTCGGGCAGGAGGCTCTCTAAAATGGCCACCTGCTCGGTGAGCGTGTCGGTGCGCTCTTGGTTGTTACCGGCCTGCTTGGACATCTCCAGCGTCTCGCCCGTCTGCTTGATGAGGCGCTTGATCATGCCGTTGACGTCTTCCTCGGTGGCATCGCGGCGCTCGTTCACCTCGATGTTCTTCACCTCGCCCATCACCTGGCGGATGATGGACAGGCGCACCTTGTCCTTCGCCTTCATGGCGGCGACCATCTGCTGCTGCAGCTCGTCTTTCGTCATCGTCGTCCCCTACTCGCTATCGGTGGCGTCGTCGGTCGCGGGCTCAGCGGTATCTTCGGTGCCGGATGCGGCCTTGTCATCATCCTTGACCTGCTCGGCAAGCTTGAGGTCGACGTTGTACGGAACGTCGGCGGGCATCTCGTTGATCTTGATATCCGCCTTGTCGGTGTACTCCTTCAACCAGGCGTCATATGCCTCGGTCTCGGCGCTGGACACGATGGTGTTGACGACGTAATCCTTGATCTTGGCGGGGACCTCGTCGATGGACTTCACGGCGCCGTCGACCTTGAAGACATCGGTGCACTTGATGATGTGGTAACCGTAGGACGTCTCAACGATACCGCTGACCTGGTCCTTCTGCAGGGCGCTCAATGCATCCTGGTACTCGGTCACGAACGAGGTGAGCTTGTCGTAGCCCACGTCGCCGCCGTCCTTGGCGGACGCGGTATCATCGGAGTACTCCTTGACGGCGTCTTCGAAGGAGATCTCACCGGCGTTGATCTTGTCCAGGATCTCCTGAGCCTTATCCTTTGCCGCCTGCTTGTCTTCGTCGGAAGCTTCGGCGTCGACCTTGATCAGCAGGTTCTCGGAGCGACGAGCATCGTTATAGGTGTCGAGGTTCTCGTTGATGTAGTCGACGACCTCCTGGTCGGTAGGCTTCTCGACGCCCGCGACCTTCTCGCGCAGCTTGGTAGTCTGCATGCTGCTGCGCAGGGAATCCTTATACGCGTCCTCCGTATAGCCAACCTGGTTCAAGATCTCCATCATCTTATCGATGCCGCCGTAGCTCTCGGCGGCGCGCTCGAACTCCTTGTCGACCTCATCGTCGGAAACCGTGATGTCGTACTCTCGGATCGCGCTGTCGACGAGGTAGTCGCTCGCGACGGAGCGGATCATGTTCTCGCGATAGGACTCGGGCGTCATCCCCTGGTCGACCAGGAACTTGGCCCAATCGGCGTCATCGTCGTAGCCGGCGGACGTACGATAGCTCATGATCTGCTTGGTGATGGTGTCCTCGGTGATGTTGGTGCCGTTCACCGTCGCGGCGACGCCGCCGGTGAGGTGGTACTCCTGCTCGCTCTTCACCTCGTTGAGCACGCCGGAGCATGCCATCGCGGACACGGAGAGCAGCATCGCCGCGCAACCGACCGCGACGAGCGCGATCTTTCCGCCGCGCGTGAGCTTCGCCTTGGCATTCTTCTTGCGCTCGGCCTTCGTGGGCTCCGGAGTCTCCTTGGGCTCGCGCTTGATCTTCATTTTGTTGTTGATGGCCATGAACAAATCCCTTTCCTCAAGGGCCTCGACTGTCTTTGCATACTATCGAAGCAGCAATTTTGATATTTTCTCACACTCATCGGCGGATTGTAGCCCTAAACGCCCAACTAACCAGCCGCAGGTTGATTTTCTTCCGCGAGCGTGCGAAATAAAACGCGCCGACCATAGATGCCTCCATGGCCGGCGCGTAGATTCACGTACGCCTGCAGAACTACAGCGGCAGGATATCGACCGTGTTGGAGGGCGTCACGCGAACGCGCCCCTCCACCAGCAGCTGCACGACGCTCGGGTACAGCACGTGCTCGACGGCGTGGATGTCGCTCTCGAGCTCCTCCAGGCTCATGCCCTCCTCGATGCGCACGATCTCCTGCGCGATGATGGGACCCTGGTCGTAGACCTCGTTGGCGAAGTGCACCGTCACGCCCGTCACCTTGACGCCGCGGTTGTACGCGTCCTCGATGCCGTGCGCTCCCTGGAAGCTCGGCAGGAGCGCGGGATGGATGTTGACCACGCGGTTCTTGAACGTCGCGAGCAGCGGGGCGTGCACCATGCGCATATAGCCGGCCATGACCACGTAGTCCACGCCGGCGCGCAGCAGCTCCCCCGCTATGATCTCGTCGGCCTGCAGCGGGTCGGCGTACATCTCGCGGGAAAGCGTGAGCGTCTGGATGCCCGCCGCCTCCGCGCGCTTGAGGCCGTAGGCGGAAGGACGGCTCGCCACCACGAGCTTGATCTCTGCATCGAGCTCGCCGGCGGCGATGGCGTCGATGAGCGCCTGCAGGTTGGTACCGGACCCCGACAGCAGCACGCCGATGGCGAGGGGACGCTCCTCGCCCGAGTCGCGCTCCTCGGCGATGCGCTGCTGGAGGGCGTTGCCGTCCTCACCCGCGCATGCGGAGCCGGTGAGGCTCCGGGCGATCTCGCGCTCCGCCGCCGTCACGACGGCCTCGGTCCCGCGGCGAATCGCCTCCGCGGCGGCAGCGTCGATGGCGCCCGGTGCCGCGTCGGCGATCGCCTGCTCGTCCCTACTGCTCATCGGTGTACTTCACCTCGCCGGTACCCTCGACGCAGGTGCCCACGCGGAACGGATGCTCGCCCATGTTCTCAAGGGCGGCCACGATGCCGGCCTCGTCGTCGGCGGAGCAGATGATGCACAGGCCGACGCCCATGTTGAAGGTCTTGCAGGCCTCGTTGGGGGCGAGCTCGGCGTGCTCGGACACATAGGTGATGACGGGCGGCACGGGCCAGCCCATCTCGGAGCCGTTGCGCTCGACCAGCGCGTCGACGTCGGCGGGCAGGGCGCGGTTGAGGTTCTCGGTGATGCCGCCGCCGGTGATGTGGGCGAGGGCGTGCACCGGGGCGCCGCCGCGGAGCAGCTCGAGGACGGGCTTCACGTAGATGCGCGTGGGCGCGAGCAGCGCGTCGGCCAGCGAGATGCCGCCGAGCTCCTCGAGCACCTGCTCGAGCTCGGCGCGCTTGGCCTCGGCCTCGGGCGTGCCGGGGATGATGCCGTCGACGCCGATGACCTTGCGGACCAGCGAGTAGCCGTTGGAGTGGACGCCCGTGGACGGCAGGCCGATGATCACGTCGCCGGCCTTCACGTTCTCGGGGTTGATCATCTTGGGACGGTCGACGACGCCCACGGCGAAGCCGGCCATGTCGTAGTCGTCCGGGCGCATGACGCCGGGGTGCTCGGCCATCTCGCCGCCCACCAACGCGCAGCCCGCGAGCTTGCAGCCATCGGCGACGCCCTTCACGATCTTGGCCATCTGCTCGGCCTCGATATGGCCGATAGCGACGTAGTCGAGGAAGAACAGGGGCTCGGCGCCGGAGGCGAGGATGTCGTTCACGCACATGGCGACCAGGTCCTGGCCCACGGTCTCATGTCGGTCGAGCAGCTGCGCGAGGACGAGCTTGGTACCCACGCCGTCGGTGCCCGAGATGAGGATCGGGTCCTCCATGTCCTTCATCGCAGCGGCGGAGAACAGGCCGCCGAAGCCGCCGATACCGCCGATGACCTCGGGGCGGTTCGTCTCGGCGACCATCTGCTTGATCGCGTCGACCGCGCGGGCACCCTCGGCGGTATCGACGCCGGCGTCCTCGTAGGTTACGTGCTTGGAAGTTTCGGACATGTGAGGTTCCTTTCAACCGCAGGTACGCTTGTTCATCATCGAACGCGTAAAAGCTCGAATGAACTCATTTTAACAGGCAGGAGCGCGGCGGCGGGTATAGCTTGAAAAGCAGACAAACCATGCCCTCGCCAAACAATCACGGGTGACGAAGGCGCTAAAAAGGTGCGAACTCATTGCAACGCGGGCGCAGCGACAAGGGGCTCCAGGACGCGTTGGCAACGATCGATATGCAGAAGGCAGGTGGATGATAAGTAAGAGGCAAGTAGAACTGAGAGGAAAAGCGCAGGTAGGCGGCGTGCGTCCATCTGCGCAGCGCCCAATTTGTTAAACGGTGATAAGTAGAATCCGCGATCGCCGCAGTGTAGGTTCGATTTAGGGCCGAGGGCTGCCCTTCAAAACAATGCTTGCCCCGCCCCCAAACGCTAAAGAGACGGCGGCCGAGCACCTCGACCGCCGATGCGCGCGCTATCTGCACGCCCGTCTCAATTTAGTGCCTGTCCCCTTTTTGAGAGGGGGGTGGTGCGAAGGCTACTCGCCGTGCGCTTCCTCCCAGCTGCGGTCGCCGGCCTTCTCCGCAACGCAGCGGCCGGTGACGGGCTCGGGCTTGCAGAGGTTGCGCGGCACATAACCCTCGATGAACTTGTCGCGGCCGAAGCTCTCGGGAATCGCAACGGGGTACTCGCCGGTGAAGCACGCGGTGCAGTAGCCCGCGTCGGGCACGCACTCCAGCAGCGAATCGACCGACAGGAAGGCCAGTGTGTCCGCGCCGATGAACTCACACACCTCGTCCACGGACTTGGTCGCGGAGATGAGCTGGGACTGCTCGCCCGTATCCACGCCGTAGAAGCACGGCCAGATATCCTCGGGGCAGTTGATGCGGATATGGATCTCCTTGGCGCCCGCCTGGCGCAGCATGCGCACCAGCTGCACCATGGTGGTGCCGCGCACGATGGAGTCGTCCACGACGACGATGCGCTTACCCTCGATCACGTCCTTGAGCGGGTTGAGCTTCAGGCGCACGCCCATGGCGCGCAGCTCCTGCGTGGGCTCGATGAACGTACGAGCCACATAGCGGTTCTTGATGAGGCCGGTGCCGTACGGGATGCCGCTCTGATACGCATAGCCTTCAGCGGACGGCAGGCCGGAGTCGGGCGTGCCGATGACCATATCGGCCTCGACCGGGCACTCGAGCGCCAACTTGCGGCCCATGTCGTAGCGGCAGGCGTAGATCGACTTGCCGTCCACGATGGAATCGGGGCGCGCGAAGTAGACCTGCTCGAAGATGCAATGCGCGGTCTTCTCCGCCGCGGGGACGCCCTGCTCGGACACGAGGCCCTCGGCGCTGATGCGCAGGATCTCGCCGGGGCGGATATCGCGGACGTACTCGGCGCCGATGATATCGAGCGCGCAGGTCTCCGAGGTCACGACCCAGCCGGCAGCGGAAGCGAGGACCTCGTCGCCCACCAGGTCCTCGGCGGAGGCAGCGTCGCTCGGCATGGCCGCGGCTGCCGCGGCTGCGTCCGCAGCGGCGACGCCCTCATCGCTCGTCAGGCGACCCAGGACCAGCGGGCGGATGCCATGGGGATCGCGGAACGCGTAGAGCGCCTCCTCGTTGATGAGCGTCATGGCGTAGCCGCCGCGGATGAGCTCCATGGTCTTGCGGATGCCCTCGCGCAGGTGATGCGTCTCCTGGGTGAAGTAGCCGATCAGCTTGACGGCGACCTCGGAATCGGAACCGGAGTTGAAGTGGACGCCGAGCTCGATGAGCTGGCGGCGCAGCTCGTCGGTGTTGACGAGGGTGCCGTTGTGCGCGAGCGCGACGATCACGTCGCCGATCGTCGACAGATGGGGCTGGGACTCCTCCCAGCTCTTCGCGCCGGCGGTGCCGTAGCGCACATGCCCCACAGCGAGCTGGCCGGGCAAGGCGTTGATGTCCGCGTTGCTGAACACATGGCTCACCAGGCCCATATCCTTGCGCACCATGACCGTGCCGCCGTCGCCCACGGCGATACCCGCCGACTCCTGACCGCGGTGCTGCAGCGCGCGCAGGCCGAAATACGTGAGGCGCGCAACGTCGCGATCGGGTGCCCACACGCCGAAAATACCGCATTCCTCGTTCAGCGTGTCATGAGAGAGCTCGTCCTCGAAGCTCGTCGTTGTGGCAGATGCGACCTGCTGCGCAGCGCGCACGGTTTCTTGAGACATGGACATCCCTTCGTTGTGCCAGATGGCGAATGTACCTAACCATTATACGCAGCACACCACCGCGCGTGGTTTTTGCCACGAAAGCGAAACACGATAACTACGAACCGAGGTCGGCGAGCCGGCCCCGGTATCAAAACCGCAGAAAATAGCCGCGACGCATCATGCGCCACGGCTTTTTCCATGCTCCCTATTCCGTTGAAGAGGGCGTATCGGGACTATCGATTCGACTCGTGCTGTCGGGGTGGATCGACATGCTCTGGAATCGATGCTCCATATAGGCGTTGTCGAAGTGCTCGGCGTAGAACTGTTCCACGGGCGACGAGGGTTTGAGACCGCTCTCGCGGCAGAACCAGCAATCGAGCGCCTGCAGCGTCATCACGCCGTTGACCAGCATGAGCGCGGTCACGACCGAGGTCAGCGAATAGCGCATCTTCCACGGGATCAAGTTGATGAGCGCCAGCAATCGCGGCAGGCAGAGCTTGATCCAGAAGAGGCCGAGCGTACCCCACATCAACATGAACGGCGTAGAAGTTCGACCAGCGAAAAGAATAGCCATGGGATCGGGGATGCCGGGCAGCAGCTCATAGGAGTAGCTCCACGCGATGGCACCGAAGGACGTCTGCATCCACCAGCTCACCGCCGCCTCGAACACGCCGCCGATGATGGCGCTCACCACGAAGATGATCAGGAAGTTCTTCTTGTAGAAGCGATTCAGCGCGACCGTGAGCAGCACTGCGCCGAACCCGTAGATGGGGCTGAACGGCCCGAAGAGCAAGCCCGCGCGGTCCTGGTACACACCCGGTTCGACGTAGACCATATGGAAGACGACCTCGATGATGAGGCCGAAGACGCAGCAGACGAAGAACACCCAGAACAGGTTGAAGAAATTGAGCTTGATATAGCCCTCGCCCGTGAGGTCGCGCCCGAGCATGCCCTCTTCCGCGGCGGCACGGTCCTGCAGGTCGCGCAGGCGGCGCTGCAGCTCGCGCTCCTGGCGCAGCGTGGGATCGATCGTAGTCGACAGCGCGGTCAGGATGCCGAGCTGGATCATCGGACGAATAAGGTGGACGCCGATACCCTGCAGCATGACGTCGATCAGTATCTGGCCGATCGTCATGACGATAAGCGCATACGACCAGCGCACCGCATCGCGGCGGTAGCTCTTAAGCAATGCCCATCCGAACAGGATGAGGGCAACCGAGGAGACGAACGCCAGCACCGAGCCGATCGCCGTCATGGTCACCGTCAGGGTGAGGTCCGTACCGATGAGCACGGACTCCTGCCCCATCACCAAACGGTAGACCATGATGCCGAAGTACGCGCCCATGAGGGGAAGGGCGATGATGCCGTCGAGCGCGCAGAGGGCGCCGTAGATGCGAACAGCCAGGGGAATCGTCTTCAGCTGCTCTTTCGTGGGGACGCGCGGGTCAAGGTCGTTGCCGGGCAAATCGTAATCCTCCCGCTCCCGCAGACCCATCTCCTTTGCTTTCTCCGTACTCAAAATCGCTCCCTTCCAGCCTTCTTCCTGATATCCGATCACCTATCTCGGGCGATTTCGCGCGGGCACGCATCATACAGCCGCTCGCGGGACCCGTACGCGGTGCATCTCGATCAAGCTTCGCATGCCCGCAGCGAGCGGCTAGGCGCCGAGCTCGACCTCGCGTACGCACGTGTTCTTGATTGTTCCCACCAACCACTGCAGCGCATCGATCACACGGGGGCGAATATCGCCGCCGATGAGCACGAGCATGATGTCGTCCCCTACGGAGAGCTCCCCCTCGTTGAGCCACACGCGAACGTAGCCGATGCCGGGCAGCTCGCGAGCGGCGCGCACGGCCTCGTCGACCTTTTCGGCGTCGTAGCCAAACACCATGCCCGCGACCTTCTCACCCGGACGCACGCCATCGGTCTCGACGCCGTGGGCTTCCGCCTTGGGGGTCTCGCGCACGGTCCCGTTATGAATCAGGTACATCCCGCAGCCGCGGAATCCAGGATCCGCCTTCGCTTCGGCAAGCCATGTATCGATCGAGGGCGTCTCGCGTGCCATCTCTCACTCCTCCTCTCATCGCATCCGCGTCGGACGCGCCGCGGACGATCGCATGGGACCCGGCACCGACCCAGGGCGCGCACCGATTCAGGGCTCGGCGCCGATCCAGGGCGCGCACCGTCGAAACCGGCACATGGGCGCGGGCTTCCGGTGCTTTCCCGCGCCACCCAAGCCGGCGGGTGCGAAAGCGCCGTTCCGAACAAAAGCAGCCGAGCCACGCGAGGTGGCCCGGCATCGTCACATCCTTCAGCTATTGGCGCTCGATGGTTTCCTCAAGCGAGCACACCATGACGGCGCGCGTGGTACGCGGGATGATCTCCCCCGCGCACGTTACCAGGGAGAGGACCTTGTCCGTCGAACCGATCCGCTCCTCGGCGTCGGCGGCCTTCGCCTTCGCCTGGCCGAGCATGTCCTGCAGGTACTGCGTGAGCGACGGGTCGCCGGTGAAGTTCGTCACGCGGGCATCGGTATAGGTATCCATCACCTGCGCAGTGAACAGCGGCTTGAACACATAGGTGTTCTCACGTGTGATGTAGTACACGTTGCCGAACGCGTCGAACGCATCCTGCTTCAATGTGTCATCGACGATCTTGAACATGGTGTTGTCGTACATGTGGTGGCCGTACAGCGTGGTCTGCTGGTCGACGGCGCCGGGAGCCGTACCGTCCATATCCATGAAGATGGTGCCCGATCCGTTACCCGAAAGGTCGAAGAGGCGCGAGAGGTACGTCGTGTTGTCACCCGTATGCACCACCGGGTAGTTGATAACGGTGTTCGGCACGTAGATCCAACCGATCACATCGGGGTTGATCGCCGCAAGCGCATCGAAATCAACCTGGGGAACCCCGTCTCCCGAGCTGTCCTGGACGGCGTGCTGCTGCAGGTCGGCATACGTGGCCTGCGCCTCCTGGTACCCCATCTGGGCGCGGACGAAGATGAAAGCAGAAAGGGCGAGCAGGGCGATGCCCAACACTATCAATAAAGTCGAAGCGATCTTGCGTCCGCGGCGACGCCCCGTTCCACTTCCCCCGTCACCCTTGCGATGACCTTCATCGGATACGGTGACGAGGCGAGCGGCGTTTCCCGCCTCCTGGCCCTCTTGATCGCTATCGACCTGCACGCCCACTCCATTCCTTGGGAGCGCCTGCGCGGACGAGGTTGTCGACGCCCCAACAGGGGAAAGCACGAGCGGCTCCGCGCTATTCAAGACGGGAATATCGATCGGCTGCTGGGAAACCGCAAAAGGATTGCCCACGAGTCCTCCGCTCCTGGGGAGGCGACCGGTATCATCGGAATCGGAACGCCTTCCCTTCGCGGCGCTATCATCTTCCATTGCAGGAGTTTTGGGCAAGCGCGTGATATCCGGAAGATGATATGGACGAGAAGAGGCGGCGGCGATGTATTCAGCTGTTTCCGGCAAACCGGAAGCGGACATATTCGACGAACCGTTTACCAGCTTGCCTGTAGCGTCGGCTCGATCATCCTCGGAAACGCGAGCATCATCCGTCACCCGATTAGATGAGGGTCCCCAAAGGCTTTCCACAGCCTGGCGCGCACCCGAATCCCTCGTTGAAGGGAGATTCAATTCGGAAACGCGTCGCCTGCCGGATCCCGGTAGCGAAGCGGGATGATTCCGATCCCTAGAAACACCAGATGCGGGCATGTTCGACATAAGGCCGGGCATCGCGATGGTTTCGTCCGATACGCGCGACGAACCTGACGACTGCGACGCCGATACCGAAGAGGCGGCACGTACGGGTTTCGGCTCTTCGCATACACCAGCATCCGCAGCAACAGGAGACGCAGCGGACGTCTCGCCCTCGTTATGGCCGGATGCTTTCCAAGCTGCGACAAACTGCATCGTGGTCGACGGATCGAACGACACATCCGGAATCGAGGGATGTGAACCAGCCGCTGCGAATCGCGAACCTTTCGGACGCGGGACGCTCGGGGTTTCCGGACTCCCCCCTTCCGCATGGAAGGGTTTCGAAGAACCCTTGTCCGTTGCCGCCATCGCGCCAGCGGAATCGGATCGCTTTCGATTAGAAAAATGGCCGCCCGCGGGAACGCGCTTCAAGCGAGGGGCGGGGACCGAAGCCTCGCCGGGCGCAACCCACATATTTTCAGATACGCCAGATAGATTGTTTGAGCTCTCAGCCATAATCCGCCTTGTGACCGTTCTCACATCAGAGACCGCGACGACACCGCCGAATACAACGGGACTAGCAAGTTAAAAGAATCGTCACGCACAGCCTATAATCCTACCTATATCGCGAGGGCACGTCTATGCCTCCGCCATCTCCTGCTTGAGCACGTCGATAGCTTCGCGGTACCGCGGCATGCTGGATCCAAGAATCTGAACAGCGTAGATCGCAGCATTCTTTGCGCCGTTGATAGCCACGCAGGCAACCGGAACTCCAGAAGGCATCTGCACCATGGACAGCAAGGAGTCCAATCCCCCCAGATCGCTCGTCTTCATCGGAACCCCGATAACGGGCAGCGATGTGAAGGCTGCGACGACGCCGCCCAGGTGCGCGGCCTTACCGGCTGCAGCGATGATCACCTTGATGCCTCGATCAGCCGCCGTGGACGCCCACTCATGAACCTTATCGGGTGAACGATGCGCACTAGCGATGACCAGCTCATAGGGAACACCGAGGCGCTCGAGCTCGGAGGTGCATCCCTCCATAACGGGAAGATCGGATTTCGAACCCATGATGATCCCGACAAGCGGGGTCTGAGCGACTTCTGACATAGACAACTCCCATGCTTCGGAACAAATAATTCATATAGTATACGCGCCCCGGGGGCCTGCGACGACATGAGCCTGTGCAATCTCCATGACCCGACCCCAGCATGGAAAAGGGGCCCGGCTCGAAAGCCGGACCCCTCGCGTCGGGGATATGTCCGTGGAGGCGTCCTAGGCGATGCCTACTACTTC
>CAUWGM010000036.1:0-11431 GCA_963558435.1 uncultured Collinsella sp. | reverse complement strand
GCTAGAACTCAAACGGCCTGCTGTAACGGTTGGTGGAGGCGCGGAGAATCGAACTCCGGTCCACGAAAGCTCCCTGATCGGCATCTCCAAGCTCAGTCGCCGATTTAGATTCGGAGCCGTTGCGCGCGGCGACGCGCTCGCAGGTTCCTAGTTGGTTCGATCTTAGCCCGCGCCATACCGACTACGTGCGCGGGAGCATTCCCCTAAAATGACGTCGCCCCAGAGTCGGGGAAATCCCCGGATTGACGCGCCGCTAGTTAATTAAGCGGCGAGGGCATACTGCCCAGAGAAATTATTGTTGTCAATTCATTTTGACGGTACCCCAGTTTAACGTGGGCGAGGAGACCACGGCTTGCTTCCTCTCTCAGAGCTATCGCGTCGAAACCAGTCGCCCCCTCATGCGAGAGGTCTGGGCATCGCGACATTTGCGCCGCGCATGCATCGACCTGTCAAAGTACGCACCGTCATCGCGGATAACGGCTGGACTACGTATTCTACCACGTTTGGCCCTTCGCTAAACACGCCGGCAGGCAATACGCCCCCTGGCGTGCAAGAAGGAAAGAAGCCCGCAGCGGCACGGGGCGGGCAGCATGCTCGCAGCGGCCCGTCGCCCGTCGCCCGCCAGCGCGGATTCCACTCGGACCTACGACAAGCTCGCACGCAGCAGCTCGTTGAAGAGCTTGGGGTTTCCGCTGCCGCGGCTTGCCTTCATGCACTGGCCCACGAGGAAGCCGATGACCTTCTGGTTGCCGTCGCGATACTGCTGCGCCTGGTCGGGGCAGTTCGCCAGCACCTCGTCGACGATGGGCTGCAGGGCGCCCGCATCGCTCACCTGACGCATGCCGCGCTCGTCAACGATCTTCTCGGGATCATCGCCGCTCTGCGCCATGGCTTCGAAGACCTCGTGCGCCTGGTTGGAGCTGATGGCGTCCTCGGCCAGGAGCTTGGCAAGCGAGGCAACCTGCGCCGGAGCGATACCGCTCGCCTCCAACGTCGTGCCCGCCGCCTTGAGATAGCCCGCCATCTCGTTGACGATGAGGTTCGCCACGACCTGCGCCGCCTTTCCGGCAAGCCCCTCGGCTGCCTGCTCGAAGAAAGCGGCGGTCGCGGGATCGCCGGCGATCTGCTCGGCATCGGCGCGCTTGATGCCGAAATCGGCCTCGAAGCGGTCGCGCTTCGCATCGGGAAGCTCGGGCAGCTCGGATGCGCAATGCTCGATGAACTCATCGCTCAAATCGAACGGGGCCAGATCGGGGTCCGGGAACAGGCGGTAGTCGTCGGCCGTCTCCTTCACGCGCATCACCACGGTGCGCTTGCGGCTGGGCTCCCAGTGGCGCGTCTCCTGGTAGATGATGCCGCCCTCCTCGAGCACCTCGGCTTGGCGGCAGATCTCGTAGGCGAGGCCATCGTGCAGCGCCTTGAAGCTGTTCAGGTTCTTGAGCTCGGTCTTGGTCCCCAGACGCGTCTCACCGCGGCGGCGCAGGCTCACGTTGCCGTCGCAGCGCATGGAGCCGTGCTCCATCGAGCAGTCGGAGATACCCAGGGTGAGGAAGATGCGGCGCAGCTTCTCCATGAAGAGGCGCGCCTCCTCGGGCGTGCGCAGATCGGGCTCGGTGACAAGCTCGATGAGCGGCGTGCCGCACCGGTTGTAGTCGATCAGGCTCTCGGCGGCGGCGGTGATGCGCCCCTCCTCGCCGCCCAGATGGTTCATCTTGGCCGCGTCCTCTTCCATATGGATGCGCAGGATGCGGATGGGCACGCTGTAGCTTCCGTCCTCATGGCGCCGCGGGAGAAAGAGCTCGTCCGCATCGTAGCCCGCCATATGGGCGGAGCTCTCGGGCATCTGCTCGCTCATGCTCGCCGATAGCCCCACGGCGTTGGCGCTCGCGCTCGCCAGGCTCTGCGCCTCGCTCTCGCCGAACGCGCACGCAGGGCGCTCGGCCGCGCCGCGCCCCGTCACCTCCAGGTCAAGATGCCCGTGCATGCAGAATGCGACGGGACCCTGCGTGGTCTGGAAGTTCTTCGCCATATCGGGATAGAAGTAGTGCTTGCGATAGAACATCGAATGCCTCTGGATCCGGCAGTTCGTCGCCAGACCGGCCTTCACGATCGATTCGATCGCGCGCTTGTTGGGCACCGGCAGGGCGCCCGGCAGGCCCAGGCAAACCGGGCACACGTTGGCGTTGGGCTCGTCATCGTGGCTGAGCTTGCAACCGCAGAACATCTTGGTGTCGAGCGCCGTGAGCTCGGTATGAATCTCGAGGCCGATCACGGCCTCCCAATCCTTCAGGACTTCAGCGAGCTCCTTCATGCGAGCTCACCCCCCTTCTTGGCACAAGCGGG
Source organism: uncultured Collinsella sp. (assembly GCA_963558435.1). GTDB lineage: Bacteria > Actinomycetota > Coriobacteriia > Coriobacteriales > Coriobacteriaceae > Collinsella. Next base: position 9,088 of record CAUWGM010000036.1, on the reverse strand, counting down.
AGCGACGGGCAACGCGCCGAAGCGCACCTCCAGCGCGCGAGCATAGGTGATGAGCTCGCGATCGTGGAACGCGGGTGCGACCAGCTGCGCCGCCACCGGCAGACCGGAATCCTCGCCCAGACCCAGCGGAACGGAGATGCCGCCGTTGCCGGCGATGTTGAGCGAGATGGTATACAGGTCGGACAGGTACATCTGGGTGGGATCGGAGATCTCGCCGTGCTTGAACGCGGTGCGCGGGGCCGCGGGCATGAGGATCGCGTCGACCTTCTCGAACGCCTTCGCGTAATCGCGCGTGATCAGGGTGCGCGCCTTCTGCGCCGCATAGTAATACGTGTCGTACACGCCGCTCGACAGCAAGTAGGCGCCGAGCATCTGCCGGCGCTTCGCCTCCATGCCGAAACCGTGGGCGCGCGACAGCGAGCTCTGGTCGGCCAGGTTCGAGCAGCCCTCCTCCTGATAGCCGTAGCGAACGCCGTCGAAGCGCGCCAGGTTGGAGAACGCCTCCGCCGGACCGATGACGTAGTACGCGGCGATGGCGGCATCGAGATGCGGAAGATCGACCTCGACGAGCTGCGCGCCCTGCTCCTCGAGCGCGGCAGCGGCGGACTCGATAGCGCTGCGAACCTCGGATGTCAGGCCCTCGGCCTCCATGAACGCCGGGATGATGCCGATGCGCCTGCCCGCGACGCCGTCCTCCAGATGCTCGCAGAAATCCACCGGGAAATCCTGCGAGGTGCCGTCGAACGGGTCGCGCCCCGCCCCCACGAGCGCGTTCATGGCGAGCGCGACGTCCTCAACCGTCCGGCCGAACGGCCCGACCTGGTCGAGCGAGCTGCCGAAGGCGACGACGCCGTAACGGGACACCGCGCCGTAGGTGGGCTTCATGCCCACGACGCCGCAGAAGGAAGCAGGCTGGCGAATCGATCCACCGGTATCGGAGCCAAGCGACAGCGTCGCCTCGCCGGAGGCAACGGCGGCGGCGGATCCACCCGAGGAGCCGCCCGGGACGCGCTGGACGTCCCACGGGTTGTTCGTGGGGTGGAACGCGGAGCTCTCGGTCGAGGAGCCGAACGCGAACTCGTCCATATTCGCCTTGCCGACGGGCAGGCAGCCGGCATCGAGCATGCGCTGGACGCACGTGGCGGTGTACACGCTCTCATAATCGCCCAGCATGCGCGACGCGCACGTGGTGCGCGTGCCCACCAGGTTCATGTTGTCCTTGATGGCCAAAGGCACGCCCGCCAGCGGAGGCAGCGTCTCGCCCGCGGCGCGGGCGGCGTCGATCCGGGCCGCTGCATCGAGGGCGAGGTCCGCGGAAACCTGCAGGAACGCGCCGATCTCGGCATCGCGCGCCTCGATCGAATCGAGTGTAGCGCGGGCGACCTCGGTCGCGCTGAACTCGCCCGCGGCGACGCCCTCGGCGATTTCACGGGCGGAAAGAAGGTCCAGTGACGGCATTATCGGCCCCCTCCCTCTCCAAGAATGGAAGGAACGCGGAACGAGCGCCCGCGCGAGCTCGCAGCATCCTTGAGCGCCTCGTCGATCGGCAAGGCGCGCGCGGCGTCCGCCTCGTCTCCGCGCATCACGTTCGACAGGTCGCCGATGGGATGGAACGTGGGCTCGACGTCCTCGTCCGCGTACTGCAGGATGGGGTCGAGCATCGCCACCGCATCGTTCATATACGCCGTCATATCGGCGAGCTCTTCTTCTGTAAGGGCTATGCGCGCATATTCCGCAATGCCGCGCACGTCCGTCTCGGTGAGTGCCATGGGCGCTCCTTCCGCTTGCGTACGAATGTTCACCATTATAGGCACAAGCGGTTGCTCCATCGAAATGGAGCGCCCATGGCAGGCAAATTAACCAAACAACAAAGGATCCGGGAATAAAAGCAGGCAGAAGAGATATGAGCAAGCGGGACCGCGTTCAAAGTCCCCCCGGCCTTGAACACGGTCCCGCTTCACTCACAGGAAAGAAATGACATCGAAGAGGGCGTGCGGGCGTACCCCGGAGCGCCTCTCCATGCTGGTTGGTACCCTGACATTATTCGAATTAGTTTTCAAGGGATATCAGCCAAGCGGATACTTCTTTTCCAAGCTAAGGGCTATCATGGAACGATATGTTGATACGTTTTGACACCTGTCTCAAACTTTTATTGGAGTTGCGAGATGGATATTATGCGCCGTATCGAGACCGCACGTAACCTTTAAGCCCACCGAGCAGCAGGTCGCAACCACAGCGCTCGCTCAATGGCGAATCGGCTTAAAGACTACGGCATCAAGGAGTTCGCCCGCGCCGCCCACGTCTCCATTCCGAGCGTGCATCGCTTCTGCAAGAAGATCGGCCTCGAAGGGTTCAAGGAGCTCAAAATCGAGACCGCCCGCGCCGAGGCGTTCCGCGAAGGACAGCCCCGGGACTTCTGCTGCGCGTTCACGCATGATTGGGACGGCAACATGGCCGCGCTCGCCAGCGCCATCCCCTACACCAAGCTCAACCACCGGCCCGCATCGCTTTCCCGGGGCGCCCAACGACATGGAGTTTCCCGGTTCGCCGCAGTAACCCCGCGAGCCGCAGGATCGCCCCGCGCGCTAGCCGTTCTAGTACGCGAGATGCGCCTCATCCGCGCAAAGAAGCGTCTCATCGAGGTAGCGGCCGGCAAGCCAGCGCGCCATGGGCAGATTCTGGTCCAGATAGTTGCCGCACTCCTCGGGACGGGCGCCGGGGATCTCCCCCTCGAACCCGCGCACGAACTCGAAGAGGCCCGTCACCAGGGGCAGGATATCCCTCGACGACACCTCGCCGAACACGACGAGGTAGAAGCCAGTGCGACAACCCATCGGACCGAAATACACCACGCGCGAGGACCACTCGGGATCGTTGCGCAGATAGGTGGCCCCCAGATGCTCGATGGTGTGCAGCTCCGCCGTGTTCATAACCGGCTGGCGATTGGGAGCGGTGAGGCGCACGTCGAAGGTGGTCACCGCCGCGCCCGTAGCCGGATCTCGATCGACCCGGGATACGTAGACGCCGGGCTCCAGCGTCAGGTGGTCAACGGTAAAGCTCGCGATCTTTTCCATCTCCGTCATGGTCGGCACGCTCCTTCGCTCGAAAAACTGCTGCATCAGGATTCTACTCCGATGCTGCGGCCGCATTCTACTCCGATGCAGCGGCCTCGCATGCGCTATTCCGTCCGCTCCTCGCAGGGATCAAGGCTCTCCCTCGCCTGCAATCGCGGCAAACGGCGTTCCCGCAGGGCTTCCGCAAGCTCCTCGATGTGATCCCAGGAGATCTCTCCGACGATATCGATCACCGCCGACGAGATGGTCACGGTGACAAGCGACCAAGCGATACGCTCGAACGGGATATAGCTCAACGAGAGCGCCAGGACGGAGAGGTCTGTAAACAGGTAGCAGCGGCCGACCCGCCAGCCCGTGGCCTTCGAGATCGACAAGGCAAGCGCATCATCTCCGCCGGCAGACCCGCCCTGGCGGACCACCAACCCGACGCCGACGCCGACGAATAACCCGCCCAGCACCGCGGCGACGAGCGGATCCCCCGAGAAATCCGGCAGCAAGGGAGGAAAGCTCTCCCACACACGATAAAAGCCGGCAACGGCGGCGGTGGCGATAGCCGACCAACCCAGGAACCTACCGCCCAGCAGCTTGAGCGCCACCGCATAGCATATGATGTCGAGCACCGGCGACGCGATGGACGACGGGATTCCGAACCACTTGTTCAAAAACAGCATGAAGCCGATGACGCCACCCTCGGTGATACCGGTGACCTCGTGGATGTTGTGCACGCCAAACGTAAAGATCGCCGCACCCAGCAGCACGATGCCTAGTTTTTTGAAAAAGCGCAGCAGGCGGCGAGGGCCTGCCAGCTGCGTCGTACTCCCGTCGGGCTGCAACGGACCGTCGTGCCCTCGACCCGCATCGGCCGCGTCCGCGCCCTCCATGCAGAGGCCGCCCTCCGACGCGCCCACGCCCTCGTCACGCAGCGACGAAGTCGACTCTGCCAGCCCGGACGTCTCAATCTCGCTATTCATGTTGCTATCTCCCCACTAGCTTGTTATCGACCAGCCTACTGAACGCCCGGCTTCCATACAAGAGATCTCGCAAGAGCACACGACAGCTTCATATGTCCGATTTCGGACTATTTTGTTTGTTAAGAAGCACAAGCGTACCTAAACTGCATAATATCAAGCTGTTCCTGAATATAGTTATTACACTGTTGTTGATTAACTCAATTTCAATCTCACGCTGGCAATCGCCGTGGCATTAAATGTCGCTTTTGAGTCCTTAAGGTACCCGCATTATTGATCCTGCACGCATTTCGAGACTCGAATCTTGCCCCCGAACGAGCCGACTCGCATCCATTCCCTACTTAACAAGGCGATATACCACGAGATAATACCATTTTGTGGAGAAATGTCCGGCTTCGGTGTTTATACAAACGGAAAACCGGACAGGCAAAAGACTCATTTTGCGCATTTAGTGCCACAGGCCCCGAAGCCGCAGCCAAAACCGACCCCATATGCGCCCTAGACACGGACAGCGAGCCGCCTCAAGCCGGAAAAGACGATGCCGCACGCCCCCTTGGCCTCGCCGCCCGCCCATCGGACCGCTCAGCACGCCCCCCTTGCCCTCGCCGCGCGTCCATCAGGCCGCTCAGCACGCTCCGTCAAGCCTCACGACGCGGCGCGATCGCGTGCGAGTCGCGCATGCACGATGCCGACCAGCGCACCGATCAACGAGGGAATCACCCATCCCATGCCGAATGAAGCCAGCGGTATCGCATCGAACGGCAACCACGCACCGGGAAGGAACGCATCGCGGACGCTGGTCGCAACGCTCACCAGCGCCGCGGGGCCAACGACCCACGGCCATACCTGCGGCACGCGATCGCATGCCTTGTGGAGCATTCCCATGAGAACGAGCACGATCGAGATGGGGTACAGCGCGTTGAGCAGCGGGACCGAGAAGGTCAGAATGGCATCGAGGCCGAAGTTCGAGACCACGCAGGAGAAAACAGCGAAACCAAGAGCCCAGACCTTATAGGGGACCTTCGGCAACACGCTGGCAAAATACGTCCCGCAGCAGCTGATGAGTCCGATGCATACGTTGAGGCACGCCAGTAAGAAGATGGCCGCCACCAACACGAGGCCGATCGTTCCGTAGTGCATCGAGGCGGAAGCGCTCAAGATAGCGGCGCCGTTCGTGAGGCCGGGATCGGACACGCTGAGATTCGCGCCCACGACCGCCAGTCCGCAATAGATGAGCACCATGAGGATACCGGCGAACAATCCAGCGCGCGAGACCTCGTGCGTCAGGCCGGCATCGCTCGTAACGCCGAGCTCGCGGATGTTCGTGGCGATCACGATACCGAACGTCAGCGATGCGAGCAGATCCATAGTCTGGCACCCCACGAGGAAACCCTGCAAGCCGGGAGCGGAAGCATACGAAGCTTGCGCCGCTGCGATTCCCTCGGGAGCCGGATTGAACAGGGCGGCACCGGTCACCGCGACGATCAGGGCGATGAGCGCAGGACCCGTCACATGGCCGAGCAGCCGGGTGAGGCGTCCGGGATGCATGGCGAGCAGATAGGCCGCGATGAAAAAGAGGACGGAGAACACCAGGCGCCCCATCTCGAGCGACACACCCGCTGGCAACAGGGGCCGCAGCATCTCGAAGGATGTCGACGAGGTGCGCGGGATCGCCAGGCACGGACCGATCGCCAGGTAGACCGCCGCTACGAACACGCTCGCGAACACGGGGTGCACGCGCGATGCGAGGTCGCGAATCGTCCCGGCGAGCGCGACGGCGACGATACCGAGCACCGGCAAGCCAATCCCCGCTGCCAGAAATCCCACCATAGCGGGCACGCCGTCGGCACCCGCCTGCAAACCAACCAACGGCGGAAGAATGAGGTTTCCCGCGCCGAAAAACATCGAGAATAGCGTGATTCCCACGAAGATCGACTGCCGAGGGCTCAAGGATTGCCTTTCCATGTCCGCTCCGTTCATGCCGTAACGTATCGATATAACCGTACACTCTATCAAACTCGAAGCCCCGCGCCCGCGGCAGGCGCGAGATGGCAAGCGCATATATCGCGCTTGTAAGGAGCGCGACTTTCCCCTCCGTAAATTGATACTGTTTTGGTAGCATAGTTAGCCATGTGAAACGTCCTTGCCACGCAACCTGAAAGGATGCGCACCATGCACAACAACACGTCAGGCGAAGCCCCGCTGGGCTGCGACATGATAACCAAGCGAGACGGACGCGTCGAAGCGTACGATGGCGCCAAAATACGCATCGCCATGCAGCGGGCCTTCGGGGACCTCGCCCGGCAGGCAACCGACGACCAGCTCGACGCGCTGCTCTCCTCCGTCGAGGCATCCATGTCGGCCTGCGGCGCCTGCAGCGTCGAGGAGATCCAGGACCTGGTGGAGCGGGCCCTCATGGAGCACGGTCACTACGATGTGGCAAAGGCGTACATCCTGTACCGCCACAAGCGCGCCGAGCAGCGCGACCTGCGCGCAGCGCTCGCCCGCAGCGTCGGGGACCCCGCGCTCGCATCTGTTTTCGAGCGCATCGCCCGCGACTTCCCCGAGCCCGTCTACAGCCTCGAGCAGCTCGACCATCGCTTCCAATCGTTCTCGAAGCCGGGTATGCCCGTCGCGGACCGCCTCGCGTCGCTCACCAAGGCTGCCGTCGAGCTCACCTCCCAGGAGGCGCCGCGCTGGGAGCTCGTCGCCGGTCGCCTGCTCGCGTTCTCCGCTCATCGCGCGCTCGCCGAGACCGAGTCGCGGCTCGGCCTGCACACCCTCTACGACAAGATCCGCTACCTCACCGATGAGGGCCTGTACGGTTCCTATATCCTCGAGGGCTACTCGTATGCCGAAATCGACCAGGCCCGCCTGTACATCGACGACACCCGCGACGAGCTGTTCACCTACGCCGGCCTCGACCTCGTGCTCAAGCGCTATACGATCCGCTCGCACGATCACGAGCTGCTCGAGAGCCCGCAGGAGATGTACCTGGGCATCGCGCTCCACCTGGCCCTCCGGGAAAAGATCGACCGCATGCAGTGGGTCAAACGCTTCTACGACATGCTGTCGCGCCTCGAGGTCACGATGGCGACGCCGACCCTCTCGAATGCCCGCAAGCCCTACCACCAGCTCTCGAGCTGCTTCATAGACACGGTGCCCGACAGCCTCACCGGCATCTACCGCAGCATCGACAACTTCGCGCAGGTGTCGAAATACGGCGGCGGTATGGGTATGTACCTCGGCAAGGTCCGCGCGACCGGAGGTTCGATCCGAGGCTTCTCCGGCGTCGCTGGCGGCGTGATCCGCTGGATCCGCGTCATCAACGATACCGCCGTCGCCGTGGACCAGCTCGGCATGCGCCAGGGAGCCGTCGCCGTCTACCTCGACGCCTGGCACCGCGACCTGCCCGAGTTCCTGCAGCTGCGCACCAACAACGGCGACGACCGCATGAAGGCGCACGACGTCTTCCCCGCCATCTGCTATCCCGACCTCTTCTGGCGCATGGCGGACGAAGACCTCGACCAGGCCTGGCACCTCATGTGCCCGCACGACATCCTCACGGTGAAGGGCTACGCACTGGAGGACTACTACGGAGCAGAATGGGAGAGCCGCTACCTTGACTGCGTCGCCGACCCGCGCATCCCCAAGCGCACCCTCTCGATCAAGGACCTCATCCGACTCATCTTGAAGAGCGCCGTCGAGACCGGCACGCCGTTCACCTTCAACCGCGACGCTGTGAACCGCGCGAACCCCAACCCCCAGGCGGGCATCATCTACTGCTCGAACCTCTGCACCGAGATCGCGCAGAACATGAGCCCCATCGAGGAGGTCTCGTGCGAGGTGCGCACCGAGGACGGCGACACCGTCGTGGTCAAGACCACGCGCCCCGGCGACTTCGTCGTGTGCAACCTGGCGAGCCTGTCGCTCGGCCGCCTGCCCGTGACAGATGCGCCCAAGCTGCGCGAGACCGTCCGCACCGTGGTGCGCGCGCTCGACAACGTGATCGACCTCAACTACTACATGCTCCCCTACGCCGAGATCACCACCAAGCGCTACCGCGCGATCGGCCTGGGCGTCTCCGGATACCACCATATGCTCGCGGTCAACGGCATCCCCTGGGAAAGCGACCAGCACCTCGAATTCGTCGACCGCGTCTTCGAGGACGTCAACCGCTATGCCATCGAGGCTTCCTGCGACCTCGCCGCCGAGCGCGGCGCCTACGGCCTCTTCGAGGGCAGCGACTGGCAGACCGGCGCCTACTTCGAAAAGCGCGGCTACACCGATGTGGCCTGGCGCGAGCTCGCGGATCGCGTGGCCGCGCAGGGCATGCGCAACGGCTATCTGCTCGCCGTCGCCCCCACCAGCTCGACCTCGATCCTCTCCGGCACCACCGCCGGCATCGACCCGGTCATGCGAAAGTTCTTCCTCGAAGAGAAGAAGGGCAGCATGCTGCCGCGCGTCGCGCCCGAGCTCTCCCCCGCCACGTACTGGTATTACAAACCCGCGCATCTCATCGATCAGATGTGGAGCGTCCGAGCCGCCGGCGTCCGCCAGCGCCATATCGACCAGGCGCAATCGATGAACCTCTACATCACCAACGATTACACCATGCGCCAGGTGCTCGACCTCTACCTCGAAGCATGGCGCCACGGGGTCAAGACGATTTACTATGTTCGAAGCAAGTCCCTCGAAGTCGAGGAATGCGAGAGCTGCTCCAGCTGATTCGGCTTTCACGTTGGAAGCCCGGCCTCGCGGACGCCGGGGTCACGTCGAGGCGGAGCCTTCCGAACCACCGCTTCGCAGACGCCCCGGTGCCCCGTCTCGTCGGCCGACCATCGCGCAGACGCCCCGGTGCCCCGTCTCGTCGGCCGACCATCGCGCAGACGTCGAGACGGCTCCGTATCGACCCCATCAACCCGCTCGCAACCCGCTCGCAGCCTGTCCGCAGCCCGCTCGCAACCCGCCCTCGACCCGCTCGCAAACCGCCCAAGGAGACCAGCTATATGAAGTCAAGACATTCTGACTAGTTTATTCAGCTTC
>CAUWGM010000035.1:0-11558 GCA_963558435.1 uncultured Collinsella sp. | reverse complement strand
GGAGCGGGCCCCTCGGCGCCCCGCCGGAGACGAGCAGGTCGCCCTCTCCCATATCGGCTTTAGCTACGGACCCGATGAGGCGGCCGCTCCCGCGCTGCGCGACGTCTCGCTCACCATCCGCGCCGGCGAGCACGTCTGCATCCTGGGCGGCAACGGATCCGGGAAGTCGACCCTGCTCCAGCTCATGAACGCCCTGCTGCTTCCCGGCTCGGGCGCGGCGCGCATCTTCGGCATCGATGCCTGCGACCCGGCGAACGCGGCCGCCATCCGCCGGCAGGCGGCCATGGTCTTCCAGCATCCCGAGGACCAGATGACCACGAGCATCGTCGCCGACGACATCGCGTTCGGCCCCGAGAACCTCGGCGTTCCTTCCGAGCAGATTGCTCGGCGCGTCACCGAGGCCCTAGCGGCCGTCGGCATGGACGACTACGCCGATGCGGACCCCGCCGACCTCTCCGGAGGACAGCAGCAGCGCATCGCCATCGCCGGAGCCCTCGCCATGGAGCCGAAGATGCTCCTGCTCGACGAGCCCTCCGCGATGCTCGACACCGCCGGACGGCAGATGATCCAGCGCACGCTCTCGCAGCTCAACGCGCGCGGCATGACCATCGTGCACGTCTCCCACTTCATGGATGACGCCCTGCGCGCGCAGCGCGTCATCATCATGGACCGCGGCCGCGTCGCCTTCGACGGAACGCCGCGCGACGCGTTCGCGGACGCTTCCCTCGTGCGGCGACTCGGCCTCGAGCTGCCCGTCTACCTTGAAATCTCCCAACAGCTCCACGATGCAGGGGTGGACGTCGAGCCCACCACCGACCCTCGCGAGCTCGCCCGCTCGCTCGCCGCGGCCATGCGACCGCGCTCGCCGCGGCAGCCCAAGCCCGCCCGGGCGCCGAAGGACGCGGTCGGCGGAAGCGGACGCCCGGATGCCGTCGCAACCCCCGCGACGTGCACCGATGCCCGCGAGGAAGCCGGGGGCGCCCGGCCAAATCCCGTCGCCGCGGCGCACGACGCCATCGAATTCGAGGACGTCTCGTTCTCATACGCGAGCGCCCGGTCGCCCCGCAAGCGCGCGCGGAGTCGGCTCTCCCTCTTCCATCCGCTCCGCGGCCGCACGACCGATCGCGGCCCCCTCGCCCTTGCACAGGCGAACTTCCGCATAGAACCCGGATGCGCCGTCGCTCTCATCGGCCACACGGGGTCGGGCAAGTCCACGACCATGGAGCTCGCCTGCGCCCTGAAGGTGCCCGCAGCCGGAACGGTATCCGTCGACGGCATCGACACCGCGCGGCTCGACGAGCGGCGCGCGCTGCGCAGGCGCATCGGGTACGTCTCCCAGCTGCCCGAGCGCCAGCTCTTCGCGGAAACCGTCTTCGACGACATCGCATTCGGACCCCGCAACCTCGGCTACGATGAGCGGGAAGTCGGGCGCCGCGTCCGCAGCGCCCTCGCCGCCTGCGGCATCCAACCCGACCAAGCGCTGCTCGAGCGTTCGCCCTTCGCCCTTTCAGGGGGCCAGCAGCGCTGCGTCGCGCTCGCGGGCGTCCTGGCGATGGAGCCGAGCACCATCGTTCTCGACGAGCCGATGGCAGGACTCGACCCCGCAGGGCGCGCGCACCTCGCCGCCCTGCTTCGGCAGCTCAAGCAAGCGGGCAAGACGCTGCTCATGGTCACCCACTCCATGGACGACGTCGCCGCGCTGGCGGACCGCGCCATCGTGCTCGACCGCGGCACCGTCGTCGCCGACGGGTCGCCGCGCGACGTCTTCGCCCCGACGGCGGGCCCGCGCGCCGCAGCCATCGACGTGCTCGGCCTTCCGAGCGCCCTCGAGGTCGCCGTCCTCGCCCGCGAGCACGGCGCGGAGCTGGGCCGTCCGCTCACCGCGCGCGAGCTCATCGAGGAGGTGCTCGCCCATGGCGCTGCGCGCTAGCATCGGACAGTACTATTCCGTTTCATCGCCCATCCATCGGCTCGATCCGCGGGTGAAGGTCGCGGTCGCGGTCCTCTTCATGATCAGCTGCTTCTTCGTTCACTCCCTCGCCACGCTCGCCCTCGCCGCGACGGCCGTGCTGACGGCGGTCGTCTCCGCGCGCGTCCCCCTGGGGCGCCTGCTATCCCAGCTCAAGCCCATCGCGCTTTTCCTCGTGATCACATCCCTGGTCAACCTGTTCTTCGTGCAGACCGGGGACGTCCTCGCCTCATGGGGTCCGATACGCCTCTATGCCGGGGGCCTCGAAGCCGCGTTGCTGTACACCATAAGGTTTTTCCTGCTGCTGCTCGCTGGTTCGCTGCTCATGCTCACCACCACGCCCACGGCGCTGACCGACGCGCTCGAGCGTCTCTTCTCGCCCCTGGAGAGGCTCGGGGTACCGGTCCGGCAGGCATCCACCATCCTCGGAATCGCGCTGCGCTTCGTGCCCGCGCTCTCACGGGAAGCCGAAAACATCATCGCGGCGCAGACGGCTCGCGGCGCCGACCTCGAGGGCAAGGGCGCGCTGGCCTACGCGCGCGCCTGCGTCCCCTTGGTGGTGCCGCTGTTCTCAAGCGCGCTGCGCCACGCCGACAACCTCGGCCGCGCCATGGATGCGCGCTGCTACATGAGCGGACCCGTCCGCACGCATTACCGGGAGCTCAAGCTCTCGGTGCGACGGGACGGGCCCTTTATAGCGCTGGCGCTCGCGTACGCCATCGCTCTGCTTCTGCTGTAAGCGCACTCGGTTGATCGGCGGGCATCCCGCACCCGCGTCCGCCCCACCGACGCGTCGCGAGGACGCCCGCGTCCGCATTCAACGCGCCGGCGCGCCGCGAAACCCGGCCTTCGCCCTAGTTCAGGCGATCGATGAAGAAATCCGCCATGCTCATGAAGAGGCTACGGCAATGCTCGTCGAGCTCGATGTCCTCCAGGCTCTTCTTGGCGGCAGCCGTGAGCTCCAGCGAATAGGACCGCGCGTACTCGATCGAACCCGCTTCCTCGAAGAGCTCCACCGCGCGAGCGAGGAGCGCCGGGTCGCTCGTTCCGGCCTGCAAGATCCCCACGAGCTCGTCGCGATGCTCGGTGTGCGCGAGCGCGTGCACGACCACGAGCGTGCGCTTGCCCTCGGTGATGTCGGTCCGATAGTCCTTGTTGCCGGCCTCCTTTTTGCCGACCAGGTTGAGCAGGTCATCCTGAATCTGGAACGCAAGGCCGGTGTGCAGGCCGAACGACCGTAGCGCATCGATCTGCTCGGTCGTCCCGCCACCCATGATGGCGCCGCAGGCCAGCGGAGTCGCCCCGCTGTAGTAGGCAGTCTTGAGCGTGGCCATCTGCAGGTAGTCCTCGACCGTCAAGTCGAAGCGCCCGTCTCGCACCCATCCCAGGTCGAGCGCCTGGCCCTCGATGGTCCTGGTCGTCATGTCGACCAGCTCGCGCAAAAGGCGCACGCGCATGTGGTCGTCGAGCGAATCGTCGCGCAACATGGCGCCCGTCACCAGGGAGAGCGCCAGATCGCCGCAGTTGATGGCGATCCCCTCGCCCTCCGTGATGTACATGCACGGCTTGCCGCGACGCAGCCGGCCGTTGTCCGCGATGTCATCATGGATCAACGCCGCCGATTGGAAATGCTCGATCGCCGCGGCGGCGCTGCGCGCAGCCGAGAAATCGCCGCCCACCGCCTTGCATGCCAGCATGCAGATCAACGGGCGATGCCGCTTGCCCGCGTTCGCAGAGAAACGGGCCAACGGCGCGTACAGATACGCATCGATATCCGCGTTGTCCGTCTGGTCGTTGAAGAACGACGCGAGGTACTCGTTGATCTCGTCGAGATGCCGGTTGAGGAAACCGGAGAACAAGCTTTGCACGCTAAACCATGATCCTTTGCATCGCGGGCTACCATAACGCCGCGGCGCCCGCGCTCGGCCGAGCGCGGGCACCGCGTCAAAACGCATCTACTCGGTCGCGAACCCATTGGGATTATGCGACTGCCAGTTCCACGAGTCGCGGCACATATCCGCGATATCGTAGCGGGCCTTCCAGCCCATCTCGCGCTCCGCCTTGGAGGCGTCGCCGTACACGGCGGCGACGTCGCCCTCGCGGCGCGAGCAGATCTTGTACGGCAGGTCCTTGCCGCAGGCGGCGCTGAACGCCTTGACCACCTCGAGCACCGAGGTGCCCGTGCCGGTGCCGAGGTTGAACACCTCGACGCCGGTCTTGCCGTTCATCCAGTCGAGCGCCGCCACGTGGCCGGTCGCGAGGTCCACCACGTGGATGTAGTCGCGCACGCCGGTGCCGTCGGGCGTGTCGTAGTCATCGCCGAAGACCTGAACGGCCTCCAGCTTGCCCACCGCCACCTGGGCGACATAGGGAACCAGGTTGTTCGGGATGCCCTTGGGGTCCTCGCCGATGAGGCCGGAGGCGTGGGCGCCGATGGGGTTGAAGTAACGGAGCAGCACGACGTCCCACTCGGGATCGGACGTATGCAGGTCGGTGAGGATCTGCTCGATCATCCATTTCGTCCAACCATACGGGTTGGTAGCGGGTTTCTTCTCGTCGGCCTCGCTCACGGGCAGGTTGTCGGGATCGCCGTAGACGGTCGCCGAGCTGGAGAAGACGATGGACTTGCAGCCGTGCTCGCGCATGACGTCGCACAGCACCAGCGTGTTCTCGATGTTGTTGTGGTAATACTCGAGCGGCTTAGCGACGCTCTCGCCCACCGCCTTATAACCGGCGAAATGAATCACGCGGTCGATGCGGTGCGCGTCGAAGATCGCATTCAGCGCGTCGCGGTCGAGGACGTTCGCCTCGTAGAACGTCAGGTTCCGCGCGGCTTCCTCGCCGGCGATCTGCTTGATGCGGTCGATGGCGACGGGGCTGGAATTGGACAGGTCGTCGACGATGACGACCTGGTAGTCACGAGCCAGCAGCTCGACGACGGTATGGGAACCGATGAATCCGGCACCGCCGGTAACGAGCACGCACGTATCCTTCGGAGCAAGCTTATCTGCCATGGAAGTCTCCTCTCGATTTATAAGCAGCCAAAAGTATAGCGCACAACCGTCCCCAACCCCACCGCATCGCGCGCATCGACGAACTGCGCAGAAGCGCCGGCGCGAATCACCGAGGAGCCCTCGCGCATCGCATTTTCTTCCTTATGATTTCGTGGAATCAAGGAGTCTAGGGTATCCTTTGCCGTAGGCACTTTGTTCGACATATACACAGACATTAGACGGAGCCCATATGTCACAGCCACGCAACACCTCGCACGACGCGCAGTCCCCGCAAGATGCGCGCCCGTGCGTCTCCTATCAATCAGAGATGTCACGCCGCCAGGCGATGAAGGCGCTCTTCGCGCTCGCCGGCGCCGCGGTGCTCTTCGGCAGGCCGCGCCCGGCCTCCGCCGCTTCCGCCACCAAGGAGACCACCGACGCCCTCGCCGCCGCGCAGCAGCGCTTCGACGAGGCGCAAGCGCAGATGGACGAGCTCGCCGACGAGTTCCAGAAGCTCAGCATCGCGCAGGACAAGGTCATCGGCCAGATCGAAGACGTCCAGGGCGATATCGACGAAACCCAGAAAGAACTCGAGTCCCAGCAGCGCAAGCTCGAGAAGAAGCAGAAAGCCCTCGCCGATCGCGTCGCGAGCAGCTATAAGAAGGGCGGCGACAACCCGCTGGACATCCTGCTCTCCTCCGCCTCCTTCGACGAGCTCATCTCGAACGGCTACTACATCAGCAAGGTGAACGCCAGCGACGAGCGCGCTATCGACGACGTCCAGAAGATCCAGGACCAGCTGCGCGAGACCAAGGGCGCGCTGGAGCTGCAAAAACAGGACCTGGAAGGCCTCAAAGCCGAGCAGACCGAGCAGCTCGAGCAGATGAAAGCCAAGAAGGACGAGGTCCAAGCGCTCATCGACAGCCTGGATAAGGACGTCAAGGACCTCATCAACAAGCGCGATGCCGAGATTCTCGCAGCTGCGGCGGCCGAAGAGGCGGCGCGCCAAGAGGCGGCCAAGCGCCCCAGCACGTCGATTCCGGGCAACGGCCAGGGTTCCGCCAACGCGGGAGACCTGCAGCAGCTCGTAGTCACCTGGTGCCATAAGACCCCGTCTCCCGGCCTGGGCCTGTGCGCCTGGTGGGTATCGGACGTCTTCGAGCGGGCGGGGATCTGCAACGTATCGGGCAACGCCGACGATATGTACAACGCCTGGTGCACCAGCTCCAACAAATCCAACCTGCAGGTGGGCATGATCATCGCCGTCTCCTCGCACAGCCATACCTCCGCGGGCCGCATCTACGGCCACGTCGGCATCTATGTGGGCGACAACACGGTCATGGATAACATCGGCTACATCCGCAGCATCAACGTGGACTCGTGGATCTCGTATTACGGGGACACCGTCACACCCCGCTGGGGATGGGCCTGCGGCATCGACCTCGCGGGCTGACGCGGAAAGACGCCGTTCGGCGGCATCTTACTCGTTTTGATGCCGCGCCTCCACCTTCTTGTATATCCACGCGCCGGCAACAACCAAAATGCCCGCCAGCACGATGGAGACGACCATGATGCCGTACTGCCCCGTGCCGAACGCCGCCGCGGCGACCGTCGAGGTGACGATCGAGGGAATGCGCCCGAGCGTGGCGATGGCGAGCAGAGCGCCGAACCGCATAGTCGTCAGCCCCGCCACATAGGTTAAAACGTCTTTCGGCGTCCCGGGGATCAGGAACACGATGAGCATGATGAGCTCCAAGCGGCGCGCATTGCGCATCCACTCGAACCGCTCGATCTGCTCCTCCTTGAAGAACAGCCCCGCGACTTCCCTGCCCCGGCGACGCGCCGCCCAGAACACCACGGTCGAGCCGATCGCCGACGCCGCGAGGCATAGCGCGGTCCCCTCCCAGAAACCGAAGGCGTACCCGCTGGCGAGCTCGACGGGCTCGCCCGGCAGAACCGCCACCACGATCTGCAGCGTGTTGATGGCAAGCAGCGCCAACCGGCTCAAAACCGCATGCTCGTCGACGAACGCGTGCACGGCGTCTGGATTCGAGAGCCAGGCGTAGACATCGGGCAGATACCGCGCGCCGAAGACTGCGCCCGCAGCCACGACCAGGAGCACCAGGCCGATGAGGACCCATCGCCTCGAGCCGACATGACCGGTGCGGCACTCGGCGCTTCGCGGCGTTTCTCCGGCGATCGCGCGCCCGTGTCGAACCGCATCGTCATCGCGCGACGCCGCCCCGCCGAAGCGCACGGCGGCAGCACCCGCGCCGGGCCGCGCGACCGATCGCGCACGGGGACCGGCAACCACCGCCCCGGACGCGCCCGGATCCACCGCCTCGACGGAGGCGACGCTGACGGACATATCGCAGATCCGCTTTCGCTCTTCTGAAGGCACGGCGGTCTCCCTTCTCTTACCATGCCCCCAGCTTCTCAAACGACTGTCAACTCTTTGTCAACATAGGTGCAGGCCATCTCCGCGCACGCAAAAAATCACGATGCGGGGACCGGGTCCGATTCGGATCGCGCGTCAAACACGGCCTCCACGCACGCGCCGCCCTCGATGCCGTTGGAAAGCTCGAGCGATCCTCCGTGAAGATGGACGAGGGTAGCGGAGATGTTGAGGCCCAGGCCGAAGTGCTCGGCGGATTTCTGCTCGCTGAAAAAGGGGTCGCATCCGCGGTGCAGCGCCTCGGGCGTAAATCCCGGGCCATCGTCCGCCACGTGCAAGACCAGCCGGACGGGCCGCTCGGACGGTGCGGCCGGCGGCGCGCTCTCCCCCTCGGCCATGCGATCCGCCGCCGGAGCATTCACGCCAATCGAGAGGAGCACCCTTCCGACCGCATGGGTGCAGGCATTTCCCACGATATTGCCCAGGACCTCCTCGACGAGCGCCATGTCGAGCTGCAAGACGGCGCCGTCGAACGCGCTGTCGACCTCGCATGCCACGACGAGGCCGGGTCGTCGAGCGGAGACGATCTCGCGCACCCGGTCGCACAGCTCCTCGCACGCGCGGCTATATGCTACGGGCCTTCGCTCCACCGCGCGGTCCTCGAGTTTGGAGAGGCCGCCCATGGCCGCGGCATACGATTCCAGCCGATCGACCTGAGCCGCCAGGATATCGAGCGCGACGGCATCGGCGAGCTCTCCGCGCGCCGCCTTCAGCCGCGCCATCTCGACCGTACCTTTGAGCACCGTCACCGGCGTGCGCAGGTCATGGGCGAACGCGGCGTTGAGCCGGCGCCGTTCCTCGGCCGTCCTCCAGAGCTCGCGCTGCGCTTCCAGAAGCGAGGAGCGCATGCTCTCGAGCGTGGCCGACAGCGCACCGAGCTCCCGTCCGGGCGCAGGACGGATTTCAAAATCCAGGTCCCGGCCCGCGATGCGCGTCGCCGCATCCGCCAGCATCTCGAGGGGCTTGGCGATATGCAGCCGATAGAATCGCCGGAACATCACCCACGCGAGACCGCCGTAGAAAACGAAGGGGGCGACCATGTTGAGCACCAGGCCGAACGCGTACGGAGCGGTATCCGACGGGATGCTGTCCGCATAGTACGCCACATTCGAGACCATGTCCTCGCCGAAAGCCCGCGTCAGGTCGACGCCGGTCGCCTCCTCGAAGAGCCCCACGGCATCGACGCGCCCCGCCCGGTTCCTGCGGTCGTATTCGGCCAGGCGATCGGGAGCGATCACCTGGCGGTCGTCCAGAACGTCCTCGGATGTGAACCCGGGGTCGTAGTTGAAGTTGAGGCCCCAGTCGCACAGATCGACCACGCCCGAGCGCACGTCCGCCATCGTCGCGTTGACCTCGGGATACTCGTCGTCCTCGAGCGCCGCGGCCTCATCGGGGTCCATGCCGGATCGGTCCGGTTCGATATCATGCTCGACCCCCACGAACACGGCGTAGGGGTTATCCCCGGGCAGGTCCATCTCCGTAGCGGGAAGGAGCTCATCGGTGGAGGCGTTGTAGATATACGGGCCGGTCTCGATGCTTGCACGCACCAACCCGCCTCCAGCGGCCTCGACCTCCACGGTGCAATACGCCGACTGACGCGCATCGACCACGTTAAGCACCACCGCGGTGCCAGCCGTCGCCAAGACGAGGTAGCCGATCAGATACGTCACGAAAACGGTGCCGAGCGGCCGTCGACGCCACCATCCGCTCGCACGCCCGCGTGCATGGGCGAGCGAGCGGCGAACACGCTCCCCCGCGGCGGCAAAGCGCCCCCTCACCGCGCGGACCATCGGTACCCCACGCCCCAGACCGTCTCGATGCACTCCTGCGAAGCGCCCGCAGCGGCAAGCTTCTTGCGCACGCGGCGCACGTGCTCGCGGACGATGGACGGGTCGCCCACGGCATCCCACCCCCATACGCGCTCGTAGATGAGGTCGCGATCGAACACGCGCCCCGGGCTCTTGCTCAACAGGGCGACGATGTCGAATTCGGTGCGCGTCAGGTCGACGCGGCGCTCGTCCGCAGCGGAGCCCACGACCACCAGGCGCTCGCCGTAGTCCACGGTGACCCCGCGGAAGAACCTCACCGATTGCTCCCGTTCCCGATGGCGCCCCTCGCGCGCCAGATGTGCGGCGACGCGGCGGCCGAGAACCTCCAGGGAGAACGGCTTCAGCACATAGTCGTCCGCACCGGCCGCGAAGCCGTCAATCTGGTCGACGTCCTCGATGCGCGCGGTCAGGAAGATGATCGGGCACGCCATGTGCTCGCGCAGCCGCCGGCAGACCTCGAAGCCGTCCATGCCGGGCATGTTCACATCGAGCAGGACCACGTCGATCTCGCCCGACGCCCGATCAAGCGCTTCCTCGCCGCTCGTCGCGGTCACGGTCCGATACCCCTCCATCGAGAAGTAATCCGCGAGCATCGAGGCGATGGCGCGCTCATCGTCCACGATCAAGATCGTGTGGTGCTCCCGCACATCCGCAGCCTCCATTCGAGCCCCCCATCCGATTCGTTGCAAATCCACACGCAATCATCCGTCACAATTGTCTACTTTTTTACCACCATCCATCGTTCCGCTCAGCGCCGGGCGCGAGCAACCCACCGTCTACCGCTCGCCGCCGATCGCGAGGGACCGAGCAAACGCCCCATGCCGGCAGCGCCGCACGCGGCCAGCGCTTTACACACGCGCCGCATCTGGATGGATTCTTTCTTTCCCTTCCACCGCGCAACGGTTTGCCGCACGCGGCCGCCGCGCTCTCTTGCTACACTGATACGGATAGCTATCAATCACCTCGTGCCGAACGATGGGTGCGCAACGCACCCCGCGCGCGATGTATTTCGAAAGGGGAATCGATGGAATCGATCATGCAGGGCATGACCGGCCCCGCCGTGGACGACGTGCAGACCCGCCTCGTCTCACTCGGTTTCGCCATCGACGAGAGCGAGCTCTCGCAACAATGCTTCGACGCCAGCACCTGCGCCGCCGTACGCGCTTTCCGCACCGGCCACCAGCTGCCCGACGGCGATTTCGTCGACGCCGCATGCTGGTCCGCCCTGGTGGATGCATCCTACAAGCTGGGCGACCGCACCCTGTACCTCCGCCTGCCCAATTTCCACGGCGCCGACGTGCGCGCCCTTCAGCAGGCCCTCAACACGCTCGGCTTCGCTTGCGGAGCAGACGACGGCTACTTCGGCCCGCATACCGAGGCCGCGCTCAAGCAGTTCCAGGAAAACGTGGGCCTGTTCGCGGACGGCATGGCGTTCCAGGACACGTTCAACTACATCAATCGCCTGCACCACGTGTGGAAGGACAAGCCCTCCGTCGTCGATGCGGACGCCGAGGCGCGCATGGGATTCGCACGCGCCGCGAGCGTGCTCGAGCGGGTCCACCTCGCCGTTGGCGGCGAGGACGCCCTCACCCGCAACATCGCATCGCGCATCTGGAACATCGCCTCTGCAACCACCGAGGACAGCGGCGTCGTCCTCTTCGAAGGCGAGATGCCCGATGACACGGACGTCGTCCTGATGCTCTCCACGAGCGAGCTGCCCGAAGATGCCGAGCCTCAGGCGACGATCGTCCTCTCCGAGTGCCATAACCTCGCCCAGCGCCTGCGCACCGCCGCCATGGCGTCCAAGCAGCGCCCGGCGTTCATCCGCCTCGAGCTCGACGACATGATGCGCTACGGCACCTTCACCTCGAGCGACGCCCAAACGCTCGCGGTCCGCCTTCTCGACGGCCTTTGTGATGCATTCAGCGACTAAGTGCGCTACACTATCTACCTAGCCTGAGAAGCACGTGCCCCGCAACGCGATCCGCGCGCTTCGAACGGCAACCCATCTTGGGGCATCGTCCAGCGGCAGGACCCCGGTTTTTGGTGCCGGTTACGGGGGTTCGAATCCCTCTGCCCCAGCCATTAAAACAGCAGCCCGGCTATCTCGCGGTAGCCGGGCTTTTCCATGCCGCCCCCGGGGATTCGAACCCGCGAGGGCGCGGAGCCGGGGAAACGGCGGAGCCGTTTGCCGGCGGAGCGCGCAAGGGGCCGCGAAGGCCCCGCAGCGAGGCGCGGGCGGCGCCAGCCGCACGCGGAATCCCTCTGCCCCAGCCATTAAAACAGCAGCCCGGCTATCTCGCGGTAGCCGG
>CAUWGM010000034.1:0-11836 GCA_963558435.1 uncultured Collinsella sp. | reverse complement strand
GCGCCCGGGCGCTCCCGCCCGCGCACGCCGCGCTTCCCGTTCAGGGGATCCAAGGGCGCCGTTCCTCTAAAGGGGCGGCGCCCTTTTTGTCTAGCGCATCATCAGGAAGATTTGCACCGGATCCATGTAAAACCAGGCTGCACGAATCCGTGAAATCAACCGCATCCCGCATTGGAAGCGCGTCGTATTGGCACGATGCGGTCGATAACGCTACCATAGGGCCATCCCGGTCCTCATCTCAGTGAAAGGTGGCTCTTACATGAAGCTCGCAGTACCTTCCGTCGGCGAGGGCGGCCTGGACGCCCAACGCTCCGCCCATTTCGGCCATGCCGATTGCTTCACCGTCGTTACCATCGAGAACGGCGAGATCGTCGAGACGCAGATCATCGACAATCCTCCCCACGAGGAGGGCGGCTGCATGAGGCCCGTCGGCATCCTGGCGGAGCACGGCATCGACACCATCGTAGCCGCCGGTATGGGCATGCGCCCCATGCAGGGCTTCGCGAGCGCGGGCATCACCGTGCTACATGACGCCGAGACCCCGCTCGTGGGCGACGTCGCCCGCCGCGCCGCAGCCGGCGAGCTCTCTGCCATGGGTCCGGAGCACGCTTGCCATCATTAGGCGCCCACCGAACCCGTCGCCGGGCGCCGGAGCGCCTCCATCACCCGGTAAGCATCTGTTTTCATTCGAAGCGGCGATGCCGAGCGCACCATGCGTGCGCGGCATCGCCGCTTCGCCGTCTCGGCCGCGCTCGCAGCGGCCGGCATGTACGCGGGGCGTTAGGGCAACGCGAGAACCGCGTCGAGCGCGGCACCGCAATCATCCAGGCAATAAGACCTCAACGCGACGTCATCATAGGTGTTGTAGTAATACGTATGCGTGGCAGCGGAATAGCAGCTGGTATAGAGGGTCTTCTCGGTCATGCCGTCGCGCGCGAGCGCGGAGCCCTCGACCATGGCGACCTGGGACAGCGAGTGGAACATGCGGCTCACGTTCGCGGCCTCGCCGTCCTTCACGGGATAGTTGGCATTCACATACGCCGCCCGCACGAAGCGAGACGGGGAGCTGTAATCACCCGGCAGCCCCCGCTGGGCCGCGCCGGCGCCGAAGGGGGCGAGCTCGACGCCGAACGGCCCGGAGCCGCCCCATGCATTCGAAACGTTCAGGTAGTTGCGCAGGTTCTCCGCATGCCAGGCAAACCCGGGATGGTTGGAAAGCACGTCCACGTCGTCATCGAACACCTGCATGCCCGCTGCCGTGTATTCGACCACGATCGAGCGCTCCGCGTCGCCGACGATCCAATGCAGCGGGGAAGACGGGTAGCGCGGATCGATCGAGCGGTCCACGACCGCCACCCGCTCGAGCGCGGCCTCGACCTCGTCCACCGTCGCGAAGCCCGCGCACACCCAGAGCGGGAACTCCCAGGCGGCCACGTTCACGCGCCCATCGATCGGCGCGGGCTCATACGCCGCGTAGCCCGAGAAGTTCAAACCGGCGACCGCGAGTCCGGCATCGTTGCCCGCATCGAACAGCATCGGCTGCCCGCCCTCGATCAGGCCCATGCCGATCAAGGCGTGCTCGACGCGGCCGGTCGCACCGAACGGGGACGCCGGCTCGAACCCGCTCGGCACCGCCAGCACGCGCTCGCCGTAATCGAAGGTCCAATCGAGATTCCTGCCGAAGTACATGGATCCCCTCGCATCGCAGAAACGCATGCCGGTACACATAGCGCGCCGTCCTCTCGCTCACGTTCGGCGCCGTCTGCACCGAAGCACGTCGTCTCACCATGTACCCGCCCCACCGCGCGCCAGCCATGCGGCGGGGCACTCTGCCGATTCTCCAGGACGGGGCTCCGCCCGACCTCGGGTGCGGAGACGCAGCCGCTGCGCGCTACCCCGGGGTGAGACGATGCAGCCGCAGCCGCCGCGTGCAAACCCGGGGTGAGACGATGCGGTCGTAGCCGCCGCGCGCTACCCCCGGGGCGGGACGATGCAGTCGTAGCGCACCGCCTTTCCCAAAAGCGAGCTGCTAGGCTTCACGCCGGCGAGATAGGGGCCCTTCACCGGTCGCTTCACGACGATCTTACGCGGATGCGCCGCGAGCGCAGCGCGGAGCAGCCCCTCCTGGTTCTCGCACGGACGCTCGAGATGGTGGAGGAGCTGGAACTTCTTCTTCACCGCAGCGCTCTTCGAGCGCTCGGGGAACATGGGGTCGAGATAGACCACGTCGGGCGCCGGCGCCATATCGTGCAGCGCCGCGATGCTGTCGCCCTCGACCAGCGTCATGCGCGCGACGATCGGGGCCAGGCGCGCATCGGCGGCGGCGCGATCGAGCGCGTCGCGCAGCAGCGCAGCGATCACGGGATCGCTTTCGAACATGGTTACCATGCAGCCGCTCGCCGCGAGCAGCAAGGAGTCCTGCCCCATGCCGGCGGTCGCGTCGACCACAGCGGGCGCTGCCAGCCCGCGGACCCTCGCCGCGCGAACCAGCAGCTCGCGCGACAGGTTGGCAGGGCGAAGCCGGGGCAGCATATCGGCGAAGTCGCCGCGCAGCACCATGCCGTCGCGCGCAAGGGACAGGCCGTCGGCGCCCAGCCGAAGCTCGAGGGCGCCGTCACCATCCCCGGCGCCCTCGACGATGCGCGCGCCCGTCCGCTCGGCGATGAGCGCCGCGCGCCTGTAATCGGCGCCGTCCTCGCGCAACAGCACCAAACCGTCTTGAAGCGTGTCCGTCATATCGCTCCTTCGCGTCCATCGCGCGCACGTCCGCGTCTTTACCCCGCATCCGCCGCGCGCGCGTCCACCACGTCATCTCCCCGCTGCCGGGCGCCCCGCCGAAAACGGATGGGCGCCCGGCCGCCGCCATCATGCCAGATAGCTCTTCAGCGCCTCCAGCGTCGCGAGCCCGTCGCGACGGCCGACCTGGTACACGCCCTCAAGCACCTCGGGATCCTTCACGACCGCGGGGACCTTCACCGACTCGCTCGGTCTGATGACGAACAGGCGCCCCGCCGCTTCCAGCCGGGCGATCTCGTCCAGCTGCTCGTTGTAATGCTCGTGGCGCCGCTCGAGCACCTCGACCATGCGCGGATAGGCCCGCAGCGCCCGACGGATCAGGGGCATCAGGGGCTGGGGCTCCTTTTTAAAGCCCCGCGGCTGCGTAAGCACGGCGACGCACCGGTCGCATCCCTGTCCGAGCATCCATGAAACGGGGATGGGATCGGCCGCGCCGCCGTCGAGCAGCCGCAGCATCCGACCGCGATGCTCGAGCTCCACGGGACGCGACACCACCGGAATCGACGCGGACGCGCGAATCCACTCGATATCGACCTCGTCTCCCCGCTCCAGGTCGCGGTAGACCGGCTTCCCCGTATCGGCGTCGGTGCATACGACGGTGAAGCGCATCGGGTTCTCCCTGAAGGCGGCGCTGTCGAACACATCGAGCTCGAAGGGGACGGTATGGTAGGCGAAATCCTTGCTGTACAGGTCGCCGGTGCGCAGCAGGACCCCCAGCCCCGCGTAGCGCGGGTCGTTGCAGAACCGCTTGTTGTAGCGAATCGCGCGCCCGATCTGGCGCGATTTGATGTTGCAGCCGAAGGCCGCGCCGGCGGAGGCGCCGATGGCCGCGTCCACCTCGACGCCGTTCTCCATCCAGATGTCGAGCACGCCCGCCGTGTACATGCCGCGAAAGCCGCCGCCCTCGAGCACCGCGCCCACGCGCGGGCCCGCCGGCAGCGCACCCTCCGCGGTCGGAGCCGCCGCCTGCCCGGGGTCCCCGTCACGCAGGACGTCCACCCCGCGTGCCTCCTCGCTAGCCACGCGAACCACCCTGCCCCCGCCGGGCGTTCGTCGCCCAGATCGCATGCAGGCCGCGCAGCGTCAGCGTATCGTCGACAACGACCTCGTGCGCCAACAAGGATGCCAGGCTTTCCGCCCCGTCACCCGTGACGACCACCGGTGCCGACTCCCCCAGCTCCCCCATGACGGCGTCGAGCAGCCCGTCGATGCGCGCGACCTCCCCCAGGACCACGCCCGACTGCATGGCGGCGCGGGTGTTGCGCCCGATCACGCACGCCGGCGCGCGCAGCTCGATAACCGGCAGGCGCGCCGCCGCGGCGGCGAGGGAGCGCGCGCCCAGCGCGATGCCGGGCGCGATCACGCCCCCGGCAAACGCGCCGGACCCGTCGATGACCTCGATGTTCGTCGTCGTACCCAGGTCGACCACGAGCACGGGCGCGCCATAGGAATCGCGAGCGGCGACGGCGTCGGCGACGCGATCGGCGCCGACCTCGGACGGATCGTCATAGCGCATGCGAATACCCGTCTTCAGCCCCGGCCCCACCACGTACACGCGGTTGGAGCACGCCCGCGCCAGCGCCCGATACCACGCATCGGCGAGCGAGGGCACCACGCAGGCCAGCATCGCATCGCGCGGCGCATCGACCCCAAGGACCTCGAGAGCGCGCACGACCTGCGCATACGCCTCGTCCGCGGTGATGCATGCCGGCGTGGTGAGCTCCCATGTGCCCGCGATCTCGCCGTCATGGAACACGCCCAACCGGGTCGTGGTGTTCCCCACGTCGACCGCGAGCAGCGCCGCTTCCCATCCTGTTTCCCGTCCACCCATACGGCCCCCTATAAAATGTGCCCGTAGCTTCGATTGTTCGAGACTATACTATAACGGTCCTTAACGCCGTAACCCGACTCCTCGAAAGGGGGAGCGGATATACGAAGGAGAACGCATATGAGCTCATCGAGCACGCGCGGGCAGTCGCGCGGGCAGCTGAGCGCCGCCGGTATCGTCATCGGCTGCGTCGGCTGCGTCATCATCACGGCATCGTCCGTGTACACCGCCCTCAAGATGGGCGCCCTGCCCTGGCCCACCATCTTCACGTCCATCACGGCGCTGGTGCTGCTGCGGGCGCTGGGCAAGACCAGTTTGAACGAAGCGAATATCACGCAGGTCATCATGTCCGCGGGCTCCATGGTCGCCGGAGGCCTGGCCTTCACCATCCCGGGTATCTGGATGCTGGGCAAGGCGGACGAGATCGGGTTGCCCTCGCTGCTCGTGGTCGCCCTCGCCGGCACGCTGCTCGGTCTGGTGTGCACGGCGCTCATCCGCCGACGGCTCGTCGAGGAATCCGACTTGGAGTACCCGATCGGCACCGCCGCCGCCGAAACGCTGCTCGCCAGCAGCGCGGGCGGAAAGACGGGCAGGAAGCTCTTCGGATCCATGGCGCTCGCCGGCATCTGGTGCGCCCTGCGCGACCTGCTCGACATCATACCGACCATGATAGGCGCCCTCCCCATCCCCGGCGTGAGCTTCGCGCTCTACAACTCGCCCATGCTGTGCTCCGTCGGATTCCTCGTAGGAGGCACCGCCGTTGCCGTCTGGTTCGCAGGCGCCCTCGTGGGCAACTTCGGCATCATCGTCGGCGGCAGCGCGGCTGGGCTCTGGGACGTCGCCGGCGCCCAGGGCATCGTCTCCAGCCTGGGCATGGGCCTCATGATGGGATCGGGTCTGGGCGTCGTCGTGCGCGACATCCTGCCGAAGGCGATCGCGGGCATCCGCGAGCACGGCGCGTCGTCCCGCGCCGGTAAGGCCGACGTCCCCGGAACCGCCGACGCCGCGGTATCCGGTGCCGCCCGAGCGTTCAGCCGCCTCGACGCCGGCGCGCTCGGCCTGCTCACCGCCACCGCCGCCCTGCTCGTCTGCTTCGGCGCGGGCCTCTCCCCGCTCGTCTGCCTCCTCGTTGTCGCCTTGGCGTTCGTGACCACCATCATGAGCGCGCAGTCGGTAGGCCAGACGGGCATCGACCCCATGGAGATCTTCGGTCTCATCGTGCTGCTCGCCGTCGCCGCCCTCGGCGAGACCGACCAGGTCAAGCTGTTCTTCGTCGCCGCCGTCATCGCGATCGCCTGCGGTCTGGCCGGCGACGTCATGAGCGATTTCAAGACGGGTGCGATCATCGGAACCGATCCGCGCGCCCTGTGGCGCGGCCAGGCCGTCGGCGCCGTCCTCGGCTGCATCGTCTCCGTCGCCGTCATGGCTGCGCTCCTGCACGCATACGGCCCCGACGCCTTCGGCCCGGGCAAGGAGTTCGTGGCGGCGCAGGCGAGCGTCGTCGCCACCATGGTCTCCGGCATCCCCAGCGTTCCGGCGTTCATCCTCGGCCTGGCGGGCGGCATCGCCCTGTACTGCCTGGGAGTCCCTTCCATGATGCTTGGACTCGGCATCTACCTGCCGTTCTACATGTCGCTCACCGCAGCGGCCGGAGCGCTCATCAAGGTGGCCTACGACCGCCTGGGCGCTCGGGGAAAGGGCGGCGCGGCGGCG
Organism: uncultured Collinsella sp.; assembly: GCA_963558435.1. GTDB lineage: Bacteria > Actinomycetota > Coriobacteriia > Coriobacteriales > Coriobacteriaceae > Collinsella. The sequence continues at coordinate 5,499 of CAUWGM010000034.1, read as the reverse complement.
GACTCGGCCGGGCGCGCCGCGTCCCCGGCAGGCGGGGCGTACTCGGCCGGGCGCGCCGCGTCCCCGGCAGGCGGGGCGGAATCCCGCCAAGACGTATCCGAGACCTCGCATGAGGAGAGTGGCATCATCGTCGCCTCCGGCGTGCTCGGCGGCGAATCCATCGTAGGCGTCCTCATCGCCCTCGCATCCGTCGCCACCGGCCTGCTCGGCTAACGCGCCCGCGACGGCCGACGTTCCCGATCATCCCGAACGGCGCGGCGGACGTGTCCCGGAAAACCGGCGGTTCCCGCGATCGGCGCGCAGCCGCAGCAAGAAAAGCCCCCGCTTCCCGAACGGCATCGACCGAACTCGGAAAGCGGGGGCTTCCTGTTTGAAGAGCGAGGCGGGGCGCGCAGGGCGCAGCGGAGCGGACACGCGGGCGCGCCGGGCGCGGCGGGGCGGGCACGCGGGTGCGCGAGCACGCCGGACGGGTCGGGCACGCGGGCGCGTAAGCACGCCGGGCGGGGTGGGCGCAGCGGGACATCCACGTCCCGCAGGAGCCGACCCTAGCGGTCCATCTTCCCCTTCACCATCGTGAGGGAGATCTTCTGGCGAGCCCGGTCGACGCCCGTCACCCAGACGGTCACGGTGTCGCCCACCGAGACGACCTCGCTCGGATGCTTCACGAAGCGGTCTGCCATCTTCGAGATGTGGACGAGCCCGTCCTGGTGCACGCCCACGTCGACGAAGGCGCCGAAGTCCACGACGTTGCGGACGGTGCCCTTGAGCTCCATGCCCACCTCGAGGTCCTCGATGCTGCGGGCAGCCTGCGAGAAGATGACCTCGGGCGCGTCGTCGCGCGGGTCGCGACCCGGCTTCTCGAGCTCCGCCACGATGTCGCGCAACGTGGGCACGCCGCAGTGCAGCTCGCTTGCCAGCTCGCCCAGGGCGCCCACGCGCTCGGCGATGCCGGGGATGCCGCCGGCAGCCAGCGCCGCGGGCTCGACGTGCGCGCGGTGCAGCAGCTCGGTGGCCACGTCGTAGCTCTCGGGGTGCACGCTGGTGGCGTCGAGCGGGTTCTTGCCGCCGGTGATGCGAAGGAAGCCCGCGCAGTTGAGGAACGCCTTGGGGCCGAGCTTCGGCACCTTCTTCAGCTGGCGCCGGTCGGTGAACGCGCCGTTCTCCTCACGGTAGGCCACGATGTTCTTGGCAACCGTCGAGGTGATGCCCGAGACATAGGACAGCAGGCTCGCGCTCGCCGTGTTGAGGTCCACGCCCACGCGGTTCACGACGTCCTCGACCACGTTGCCGAGCGCCCGGCCGAGCTCCGCCTGGTCGAGGTCGTGCTGGTACTGCCCCACGCCGATGGACTGCGGCGGGATCTTGACGAGCTCGGCCAGCGGATCCTGCAGGCGGCGCCCGAGGCTCATGGCGCCGCGCGTGGTCACGTCCAGATCGGGGTACTCCTGGCTCGCCAGCTCAGAGGCGGAGTACACCGATGCGCCCGCCTCGTTGACGATCGTGTAGCGCAGGTCGGGCGCCGATTCGGCGATGAACGCGGCCACCACTTCCTCCGTCTCGCGGCTCGCCGTGCCGTTGCCCACCACGATGGTGTTGATGCGGTGCTTGCGCGTGAGGCGCAGCAGCTCGCGCTTGGTCCCCGCGATGTCGCGGCGCGGCGGCGTGGGATACAGGATGGTGTGGTCCAGCAGCTTGCCGTATTCGTCGAGCACCGCCACCTTGCAGCCGGCGCGGTAGCCCGGATCGAGCGCGATCACGCGTGCGCCGCGCACGGGGCGCTGAAGCAGCAGGCCCTCGGTGTTCTTCGCGAACACCTTGATGGCGTCGAGCTGGGCGCGCACCGTGAGGTCGACGTGCAGCTCGCGCTCGAGCGAGGGGGCCATCAGGCGCTTGTAGCCATCGGCCACCGCGCCCTCGAGCACCGGGGCGAACGGACCGCGGCGGCGCGGATACCGGCTCACCAGGCGGCTCGACGCCGCCTCCCCGTCCACGCGCACGCGCACGCGCAGCTTGCCCTCGCGCTCGCCGCGATTGATGGCCAGGATACGGTGGTTGGGGATGGTGCGGGCGGCCTCGGCGAACTCGTAATACGGCTCGTAGGGGGTCTTCTCGTCCGCATCCACGGCCTCGGACTCGATGGCGGCCGTCTTCTGCGTGAACTCGCGCAGGTCGGCCACGTTCTCGGGGTCCTCGGCGACGAGCTCGGCCACGATGTCCTGCGCGCCGGCGAGCGCCGCCTCGGCCGTGGCGTAGCCGGCGGGCGCGTTGAGGTACCCCTCGGCGACCTTCAGGGGGTCGTCGCTATGGGCGGGCTGCATGAGGATGAGGTTGGCGAGGGGCTCCAGGCCGGCATCGCGCGCCTTCGAGGCGCGGGTGGCCCGCTTCTTGCGATACGGTTTGTAGAGGTCCTCGACGCGCTGGAGCACCGTGGCGGAGCGGATCTCGCCAAGCAGCTCGGGCGTAAGCTTGCCCTGCATGTTGATGAGGTCGATGACGTCCGCCTTGCGCTGCTCGAGGTTGCGCAGGTATGCCAGGCGCTCGTTGAGCACGCGGAGCGCCACGTCGTCCATGCCGCCCGTGACCTCCTTGCGGTAGCGCGCGATGAAGGGGATGGTCGCCCCCTCGTCGATCAGCGCGACGACGGCCTCGATACGCGAGGCGGGCTGCCCGAGCTCGGACGCCAGCGCGGCGGCGATGCGGGCGTTGAGGGCCGCCGGGTCCTCGGCGGGAACATCCATGCGCTCCGCAGCGGGCGCGACGTCCGCGGCGGGAACCGGCGCGGGCGAGGCGGCGGCGACCGCTTCGGCAGCGGCGCCGGGGATGGCCGTGGTGGCCGCAGTGGCCGTGGTGGCCGCAGCAGCCGCGGTGGCCGCGGTGCCGGCCGCAGCAGCCGCGGTACCGGCCACGGTTGCCGCGGGCGCCGCCTTGCCCGCGTTCGCGGGATTCAGCGCCGCAACCATATTCATGATGGAAGCAACATCGACATGTTGAGCATCAGCCATGTAACGAACTCCTCACTATTCAATCGGGTTCACTATCCTACACGACCACCTCGACGCGCGGGGCATGCTTCACGCACTCGCCATGCACCCGACCGCCGCGCACCCCTGCCCACGCGGCCGCCAGCCTTTGCCCGCTCAGCCGCAGCCTCTGCTGGTCAGCCCGTCCGAACGTCCGCCTCCGCCCGCGCAGCCGCCAGCCCGCCCGCGCGCCCGCCAGCCTTTGCCCGCGCAGCCGCCAGCCCGCCCGCGCAGCCGTCAGCCCGCCCGCTGGCGCGCATCGCCTCGCCCCGAACGGTGCGGAGTAATTGCTACCCTGCTGTCGCGTATACTTTCCGAACGCTTCCCCGCAACCGATGTTCGGAAGATATACGCGTCGTCGAGGTAGCATATGCCGAAGATGCCCCGCGTGCTCCCATCGCGGCGAGCACGGGCGCTACAATGTGTACGCATACACCGCGTGAGGAGGAACCGCGTGCATAGAATCCTGTTCGTCTGTCACGGGAACATCTGCCGATCAACCATGGCGCAGTTCGTGTTCGAAGAGCTCGTGCGACGCGCCGGCCGCGAGGGCGACTTCGACATAGACTCCGCCGCCACCTCGCGCGAGGAGATCGGCAACCCGCCCCATCGCGGCACCGTCGCGAAGCTACGCGAAGTCGGAATTCCCGTGGGCGCGCACCGCGCACGCCAGATCACCCGCGATGAATTCAGCCGTTGGGACCGGATCGTCTACATGGATGGCGAAAACGAACGCGGGCTGCGCCGCATCCTCGGCGCCGCGGCCGCAGGCTCCTGCACGCGGCTGCTCTCGTACACCGGACGAAACGCCGATGTCGCCGACCCGTGGTATACCGGGGACTTCGATGCCACCTATGATGATGTGGTGGCAGGATGCTCGGCGTTGTTCGAGCAGATAACCGGAACCGACGCCCCCGCCCTGCCGGCGTCGCGCGTGCGCTAGGGGCATGGCATGATCGGACTCGGCACCCTCATCGACGCCTCCCTCATCCTCGTGGGCGGCGTCGCCGGCATGGCGTTCGGCCGCTTCATCAACGGTCGCATCCAGGACACGCTGCTCAAATCGACCGCCGTCGCCATTCTCTTCGTGGGAATCTCCGGTGCGATGGCGGGCATGCTCTCCCTGGCCGACGGAGGTCTCTCCACCGGCAACACCGCGCTGGTCGTAGGATCGCTCGCGCTCGGCTCGCTGATCGGCGAGGTACTCGACCTCGAACGGCAGATCGACCGATTCGGCGAGTGGCTCAAATACGCGACGCGCAGCAACGGCGACGCCTCGTTCGTCGACGCTTTCGTGACCACGTCGCTCTCGGTCGCCGTCGGCGCCATGTCCATCGTCGGATCGATCCAAGACGGCATCACGGGAGACTATACGACCCTCGCGCTGAAAGGAGCCATCGATGCGCTGCTGGTATGCACGATGACAGCTTCGATGGGCAAGGGGTGCATCTTCTCCGTGATCCCCGTCGTGGTGCTCCAGGGCACGCTGACGGTGCTGGCAAGCGTGTTGCAACCGATCATGACCGCGACGGCGCTCGCGAACCTCTCGACCGTGGGATCGATCCTCATCTTCTGCGTGGGCGTCGACCTCATCCGGGGAAAGACCTTCCGCGTCGCCAATATGCTGCCCGCCGTGCTCATTGCCATGCTCGCCGCCATCTTCATGTAGCCGGAGCCGGGCTACGCAAGCCCCTTCGCGGCGAGCCGGCCTCCCCTCAAGGACTCCACTCCGAAACCAGCGGGCCACGCAACCCCCTCGCAGCTTCACGCCGGGCTACGCAAGTCCTCTCGCGGCTTCGTAGAGCCGCAGCGCGGAGAGCGTCATGCCGTCGTCGATCTCGCCCGCGCGCACCAACGCGCGCAGCTCCTCATACGAAACCGCGCGCCACGAGAGCGTACCCTCATATCCAACCGAAGGGGCCACGTCGGCGACGGTGCAGCTGAACGCAACGACGCGGTCCCCCGTAACGCCCGTATCGGCAACGAACGAGCCGAGCTCGGTGAAATCGCAAGCCGTACACGACAGTTCCTCCGTCACCTCCTTCCGGGCATTTTCATGCGCTTCGAGGCCGTCTTCGCCAAAACCGCGCGGGAACCCCCAGAAGACGCCGCCCGCCGGCGGCCGCTCCTGCTGAAGCAGCACGATGCCGTCCTCGCTCTCGGGCACGACCACGACGCCCCTGCCCGACGCGCGCTGCACGAAACGCTCGTAGCGCAGCATCGCGCCATCGGACATCTGGATCAGATCGACGAGCAGGTAATGGTAGTCGCTTGCATACAGGAGGCCGAGCGGCGCCCCATCGGTCGACGCCTCGCGCAGCCGTGCCTCGTCGACCACATACGAAAACCCCGCTTCAGGGGTAAACAGGTCCGCACGCTCGGCGACCAACCCCATGTAGCGATCTATGCAATCTCCCATGTCACCCTCCTATCTTTAGGTCGTTGCATCTGAGAGCCGAATACCGGATGCTTTGATGCA
>CAUWGM010000033.1:0-12713 GCA_963558435.1 uncultured Collinsella sp. | reverse complement strand
GTACGCTCGGTGCCGCGCGGCAGGGAGATATAATGCCACAGCCGGAGGGCCCCGGTGGCGGGGATCTGAGCCTCCACATCTTGTACACATTTAGGACCGTTTACCGTGTTTGGAGCGCCGCCGCCCGACTCTAACGTACTGGCGGCGTTCATTACATTCCATGGATATAAGGGCTTCTGCCCCCTTTGAAGCTAGTGGAGCGATTGCATCGCCAAGATAGCTCGTCGATCATGCACAGGTTGCACCGCGAGATCGCCGACGCGAAAACGACTGCGCATTCCAACCTTGAACTCCCGATGGATCTCGGCGATGCGACCCTCAAAGACCGGCGCATCACCGAGAAGAGGACATGCGGGCACTTCGACGAACCGCACGGGTTCAAGTAAAGCTCCGCCTTAACCCGAAACTAAAGGGACGCGATTCGACGTCCATCTGATACCGATACGTACGAAAACAAAGACCCCGCTTCCTGATAACAGGGAACGGGGTCAATGAAATCGAAAGCGTTCGATGCGCGTACGTCTAGCGATGCAGCCCGCCGCGCTCCTCGACGGCCTCCCAGAACTCGTCGGCGAAGCGGGGGTCGGAGGCGGCCATGAGGGCGTTCGTCGCGATCCAGCCCGAGGGGGTGCCGGTGTCGAAGCCCGAGAGCGGGTCGATGACCACGGCGTACATGGCCTCGCGCTCGAGGCTGCGCGCCATGGCGTCGGTGAGCTGGATCTCGCCGCCGCAACCGGGCTCCTGGTCGGCCAGCAGGTCCATGACCAGCGGGGAGAGCAGGTAGCGGCCCACGATGTAGAGGTTGGAGGGGGCGTCCTCAGGGGCGGGCTTCTCCACGAGGCCCGAGACGCGCCACACGGCGCCCGGCTCGCAGTCGGCCGCGCCGGCGCAGCCGGTCAGGGTGTCGCAGCGCTCGCCGGCGATGACGCCGTAGCGGGACACCTCAGAGGGGTCGCAGGGGGCCACGGCGATCACGCTCGCGCCAGCGTGGGCGCGCGAGACCTCGAGCATGCGGGTGCAGATGTCGCGGGCGGGGACGACGTAGTCGCCCAGCAGGACCAGGAAGCTCTCGCCGGCCACGGCATCGGCGACGGAGCGGATGGCGTGGCCCAGGCCGCGGGGCTCGTACTGGTAGCGGAAGTCCACGGGCATCTCGCCTGCCGCGGCGACGGCGTCGGCGTAGGCCTTCTTGCCGCGCTCGCGCAGCAGCCCCTCGAGGGACTTGTCGGGCTGGAAGTAGGAGAGCAGCTCGGGCTTGCCCGGGGAGGTCACGATGACGGCGCCGTCCACCTCGGAGGGCTCGAGCGCCTCCTCGACCACGTACTGGATCACCGGCTTGTCGAGGACCGGCAGCATCTCCTTGGGGGTGCACTTGGTGGCGGGGAGGAAGCGGGTGCCGAGGCCGGCGGCGGGGATGATTGCCTTCATGGCATTCCTTTCATCAATTCGATGCATCTATTCGCACGCGGCGCCGCATGACATTCAACTGGCACGTCCGCGCATTGAAATCCAATATTCAAAAGCATACCGTTTTGAAGAAAAACTGCCACCGCTTTAGAAAAAATGCAGCTTAACTACGCACTTTCCTTATTATTTGATATGAAATCAACGAGAAAGCCCCCGATTGGCACGCGATTATAGAACCAGATGCGACTCCACGAGGCGAAAGCGGAAGCGAGGGTGATCGGAAAACGCGGGCGCCGCCAAGCGCTGGCGAGCGATGGGCGAGGACGGCCCGAGCACGGACGGCGAGGGCGAGCGACGATGAGCCAAACGCGGTGGAGCGACGGGCAGGTACCGTTGGACTCCTGCCAGCCTTGGGCGAGCGACGATGCGCCAAACGCGGTGGAGCGACGGGGCCCAAGCCGGTTCGCTCCCTTGCAGCCCAAGCCGTCGAGGCGGCGAACGCACAGGCCACCGATGCGATAGATAGAAAAACGGGACCCAGCAAGCCGGATCCCGTTTGCAAGCGAATGAATTCGCGAAGCAGCCGCAGGCGATGCGCCTGCAAGAAACTACTTGAGGGTGACAGCAGCGCCAGCAGCCTCGAGCTTCTCCTTAGCAGCCTCGGCGTCCTCCTTCTTGACGCCCTCGAGGACGGCCTTGGGAGCGCCCTCGACGACCTCCTTGGCCTCCTTCAGGCCGAGGGAGGTGAGCTCACGGACGACCTTGATGACCTGGATCTTGTTGTCGCCGAAGCCCTCGAGCACGACGTCAAACTCGGTCTTCTCCTCGGCCTCCTCGGCAGCGGCAACGGGGCCGGCGACGACGGCAGCGGGAGCGGCAGCGGAAACGCCGAAGGTCTCCTCGATAGCCTTAACGAGCTCGGAAGCCTCGAGAAGGGTCATTTCCTTCAGGGCCTCGATGATCTCTTCATTGGTAAGCTTAGCCATTTCTAAGTCCTTTCAGTTCCCCTGCATCTGTACAGGGAGAGCAATTAAGTACAGCGCTTGCGCGCAAGGGTGCGGCCGCTAAGCCGCGATGAAGTAGCCTGGAACTAGGCTGCCTTCTGCTCGGAGATCTGCTGAACGGTGCGGGCGAGACCAGAGGAAACGCCGTTGAGGCAGACAGCGATGTCGCGAGCGAAGCCGTTGATGAGGCCGGCGATCTGACCCAGGAGCTGATCCTTGGTGGGGAGCTCGGCGATTGCGTTGACCTCCTCGGCGGAAACAGCCTGACCGTCAGAGATACCGCCCTTGATCTCCAGAACGCCCTTGGACTTCTTAGCGAACTCCTTGAGCGCCTTAGCGGCCTCCACGGGCTCGTTCTCATAGAACACGTAAGCCAGCGGACCGACGAGCATCTCGTCGATGTTGGGCTGCTCCTTGTTCTCGAGAGCGATGCGGACGAGGTTGTTCTTGTAAACCTTCATCTCGGCGCCGCACTCGCGAAGCTGATGACGCAGCTCCTGAGCCTGCTTAACGGTAAGGCCGTTGTAGGAAACAACGAACAGACCGGCGTTCTTGTCGACGTTGGACTCGATCTCGGCGACCATATCGATCTTGTACTGCTTTGGCATAGGTACACCTCCTTCGTTTCTTTCTCGGGCACGGACCGCGCCTGACTGGCGGGGGTGTGTCTCGAAAAAGAAACCCCCGTGCTGCAACAGCGACGGGGGCGAGAAGACATACTGCTCGACCACCTCGGCTGGCGGGAACTCCCATTAAGCCTTGGGGAGAGCCCCTCGGCACCTGCTGTCTCTGGCAGCGGATTCGTGCGTGAACGATAGAAGTATCGCGGAGAGGGGCGCATGCGTCAAGCTCTCGCCCTTGCCACACATTGCTCACACATTTTTCCCAACGGCCTTTGTAATATGGGTCGGAGGGAACATGGCGCGCGACGCGGCGGACGATCGCCGATCGCTCCGCTGCCGCCGATCGGCCCGAACCCGCCCTTCGCGACCGGACCGCGGTCCCCCCCACGAGACCGAACCGCCTTCGCGTCGCGCAACGCCCCGAACCGCGCGACGCGACGACAGCACCACGGAAAGCAGGAAGACCATGACGTCAGTGCACGAGGAGCACATCGGTGGCCATCGCGTCCCCCCGCGGGGTATCGCCCGCCGCATCGCGATCCTGAACGCGGCATCCACGCCGGGGCAGCCGAAGACCGACGGCGTTCGCGCCCGAGCGCGTCTCAGCGGCGGCGCCGACGAGCGCCCGACGTCGCGCGTGCACGAGCACGCCGCTTCCGCCGTCGACATCCTGCTCGCCGATTTCGAGGACGCGCTCCTAGCCTACGACCGCTTCTCCGCGCGGTTGGTCGAGGACAAGGAGACGGAGTCGCCGCATTTCGAGCATATCGCGCTGCCGCTGCGAACCCCCGCCCCGACGGCCCGCGGCGGGCGGGAGGACCCAGATCCCGATGCCCGCCTGAAGCGCTGCGACGCCGTCGTCGTGGGGACCGCCCTGGTCGCCGGCGAGCTCGCCGGCATCGACCAGCTGCTCGCACACTTTTTTGAGCAGCGGGAATCCCTCGGGGGGATGCGGACGTACGCCATCGTCGCCGTCGACGACACCGACCCCTCCCCCGCCCGGGAGCACCTCCTGTCCCTCGCGAGGACCTGCACCGAAACGGGCCTCTTCTGGGGAGGGGGCGTCGCCATCGGGGGAAGCCGGGCCGTCATCCGCTTCGCGGGCGAACCGCGCATGGGTATCGCGAGGCGCCGCCAATCGGAAGCGGTCGACCACCTTATCGGAGCCGTCAGGAGCGGCCTCTCCATAGCCTGCGCCGCCGAAGCGTTCGGCTCCTTCGGGCCGCTGGACGACCAGAGCATCCTGGAGGCACGCGGAGCGCTACCGCGAGCCCTCTACCGTCTGCTCCCCTGATTGGTTCCCAGCAGCCGCTCTTCCTCGACCGCCCTGTCGACGCGCTTGCGAAGCACCACCATGCCTGCCAAGGAACTCGCCGCGACCAGGGCGCTCGCCAGCACGAGCGTCTCCTGAACGCCGAGCCTGACCGCCGGCAGCAGCCGCAGCGGGGAGCTGCTCGGCATCGCCGGGCACGCGGCCCCAACGTGACGTGATCACTGACGGAGCAAGGTCGGCCTTGGTATCGTTCAGCCAAACACAAGGAGAAAGGAGCTCGCCATGAGCCTGCTCGGATCGCTGTTCGGCAAGGGGATCGACGCGCATATGGAAACCGCCCGCGCAACCGAGGGCGCAATCATCCTCGACGTCCGCACACCGGAGGAATTCTACGAAGGCCATATCGAGGGGGCGCGCAGCTTCCCGCTCGCCGGGATCCAATCCATCCTCACGCGCATTCCCCGGCGCGACGCCCCGCTGTTCGTCTACTGCCTCTCCGGCGCCCGCAGCGCGCAGGCGTGCCGCGTGCTCGGCCAGCTTGGATATAGCAACGTCACGGACATGGGCGGCATCACCCGTTGGTCCGGCCCCGTCGTAGCAGGAAGGAGCTGATACCATGAAGGTCCTCATCATCGGCGGCGTCGCAGGCGGCGCCACGGCGGCGGCGCGCCTGCGGCGTCTCGACGAGCAAGCCGAGATCGTCGTCCTGGAGCGCTCGGGCTACGTGAGCTACGCGAACTGCGGCCTGCCCTACTACATCGGCGGCTCGATCACCGATCGGCGCAAGCTCACGCTGCAAACCCCCCAAAGCTTCCGCGACCGCTTCGATATCGATGTGCGCGTCCTCAACGAGGCCGTGTCAATCGATCGGGACGCGAAGCAGGTCGAGGTCCGCGACCTGCAGACCGGAACGATCTACAGCGAGAGCTATGACAAGCTCGTCCTGTCCCCCGGGGCGCGGGCCGTCATCCCCGATCTGCCCGGCGTCGACGCCGCGCGCCTCTTCACGCTCCGCACCGTCGAGGACGCCTTCCGCATCCACGAGTTCGTCGAACGCGAGCAGCCCCGTTCCGCGGTCGTCGTGGGAGCCGGCTTCATCGGCCTCGAAATGGCCGAGAACCTCCGCGAGCGCGGCATGGACGTCGTGATCGTCCAACGCGGCGGGCACGTCATGCCCAACCTGGATTCCGATATGGCGGCCATCGCGCACAACCACATCCGCGCGCACGGCATCGAGCTCCTGCTCGATGCGAACGTCGAGGGCTTCGAGCCGCAGGACGACGAGACCATGCTCACCGGAATCGCAGGGGCCGCGCCCCTCGCCTCGGATATGGTCGTCCTCGCCGTGGGCGTCGCGCCCGAGAGCTCGCTTGCCCGCGAGGCCGGCCTCGAATGTGGCATCCGCGGCTCCATCGCCGTCGACGAGCACATGCGCACGAGCGACCCGAACATCTACGCCGTGGGCGACGCGGTGCAGGTGAAGAACTACGTCACCGACGAGGATGCCCTCATCGCGCTGGCCGGTCCCGCCAACAAGCAGGGCCGCATCGCCGTCGACAACATCTGCGGCATCCCGAGCCGCTTCACCGGAAGCCAGGGGTCCTCGGTTCTCAAGCTGTTCGACCTCACCGTCGCCGGCACCGGCCTGACCGAGGCCATGGCCCGCACCGCCGGCCTCGATGCCGACTTCGTCGTGCTGTCGCCCGCAAGCCACGCCACCTACTACCCCGGCGCGAGCAGCATGACCATGAAGGTCGTCTACGAGCGAAAAGACGGTCGCATCCTGGGCGCCCAGATCATCGGCGCGGACGGCGTCGACAAGCGCATCGACGTTTTGGCCACCGCGATCCGTGCGAACATGGGCGCCGCGGACCTCACCGAGCTCGACCTTGCCTACGCACCCCCGTACTCCTCGGCGAAGGACCCGGTCAACATGGCGGGCTTCATGATCGAGAACATCCTCGAGGGACGCGTCCGGCAGACCGATTGGCGGCGAGTGCTCGCGCCAGGAGGGGACGAGATCCTGCTCGATACGCGCAGCGACGGCGAGTTCGCGCGCGGCTCCCTCCCAGGCGCCCTGCACATCCCCGTCGACGAGCTTCGATCACGCCTGGGCGAGCTGCCCCGCGACAAGCGCCTCGCGGTGTTCTGCCAAAGCGGGTTGCGCAGCTATCTCGCCTGCCGCATCCTGACGCAACACGGCTACGACTGCGCCAACGTCGCCGGCGGCTACGGCTTCTACCAGGAGACCATGCTCGATGAGGAGCGCCGCCGCGCCGGAGTCGCCGACTGCGGCGTCGTCGTGTAGACCATAGCGTCCTCCCAAAGCGCACGGCCCGCGCCCGGCGTTCCGGGTGCGCCCGACCCGATGCAGCCCTTCACACGCGGCCCCGCGCAGCGACCTGCGCGGGGCCGTGCTTGCATGTCGCCGAGAAACCTGTCACGCTGGGCGAAACGGACATCCATCGACGGCCCTGCAAGCGGCCGTCAGCATCGAGGGCACCATGGACTTTGCATCGAACACCGGTGTCGCCGCGCAGGCGCTCGCCGAAACGCTCCCCTTCTGGAACGACCTAGACGAAACCCAACGGTCGCGCCTGGCGGCGGCGACGCGCCTGATGCGCGCGCATGCCGGCGAGCGCATCCAGGGCGGCGGCTCGGGATGCACCGGCGTGATCGTCGCGCTCGAAGGCAGCCTGCGCGCCTATATGCTTTCCGAAGGCGGCAAGGAGATCACCCTCTTCCGCGTCGAAGCCGGCGAATCCTGCGTCCTGGCAGCCTCGTGCATCCTGCCCATGATCACCTTCGACATCGCGCTCGACGCAGCCGGCGACACCGAGGCGCTCGTCATCGACCCCCGCTTCTTCTCGCAGCTCGCCCAAGAGAGCGTCGCCGTCGAAGCGTTCCTCTACCGCCAGACGGCCCAGCGGTTCAGCGACTGCATGTGGGTCATGCAGCAGGTCCTGTTCTCCAGCTTCGATGCGCGGCTCGCAACGTTTCTGCTCGACGAGCTCTCGCGGACGGGCAGCGCGCGCATCGCCATGACCCACGACGAGATCGCGCGGCACCTGGGCAGCGCGCGCGAGGTGGTGTCGCGCATGCTCAAGTACTTCGAACGCGAGGGCCTCGTCACCTTGGGCAGGGGCGTGGTCGACATCGTCGACCGTCGCGGCCTGCTCGCGCTCGCCACCTCCTGATCGCGCCCTTCCGCGCAGCGGGCGACGAGGGGCCAGGCCCCCGCGTCGCGCCGCCCCGTGGACCTATCGTTGGAACAGGCTCGCGAACCCCTGAGCGATGCCCGCCATCGCGCCGCGCGCAATCCGCTCCGCAGCGATCTGGGCCAGCTTGCCGAACGCCGGGCCGAGCACCGCACGCGTCCGATCGTCCGCGGACCGCAGGGCCTCGCGGATGAGCTGCGCCGCACGGGGGCCGCCGCCGAAGATCTCCCCGGCATTCCGCGCACCCGAAGCCTCGAGAGCTCGGAAGAGCGCGTCGACCACCTCGGGCAGCTCCTCGTTGGAAAACGATGCCAGCCACGTCCCCAGCGCCTCATGGGTGCCGCGGGCCGAAGAGCTCACATCGGATTCGCAGATGAATTCGCCATCCTCGACCTCCCAGCTGAACACGCTGTGCTGGTCGATACCGTACGCCCTCGACCGCACCGCGCGGGCGGGAGCCGCCGCGTCCATGATCATGCCGACGACGGAATCGACGGGCACCGTGCGGTCCATGCGCCCTTCAAGCGACTGGAGCGCGACGCACGCCGCCTCATCGGTAAGAAAGCCGGTCTTGAACCCCGGTCCGTCGTGGTCGAACACCCGCGCGATGCGCGAGCGGACCCGCGCCGAGCAGCGAACGGCGGCATACGTCGCGAGGTTCCCGCCCTTCGAATGCCCGCCCACGTACAGACGCTCCGGCAGATGCCGGGCGACGAGCTCCAGGTACGCCGCCGCCATGCGCTGCGCGCTCACCGGAGGCGTGAGCGCCATGTCGAAGTTCTCGCGCCATCCGGTAAACGAGGTATCCGTTCCCCGGAAGCCCACGTACGCCCACGCACCCGGCATCACGTAGCAGGTGGCGGAGAACTGGACCCGCCGCGGTCCGTCGAGCAGCGACACGTAATCGCGCAGCTCGAGCGTCCGAAAGCGGGGACTCGCCGCGGCGGCGGCAAGCTCGCGCTTGATGTTGTCCTGGTCGAGCCCGGTAAACATCGTCCCGTAGCGCTCCGCCGCGAGTAAGTCGCCCACATGCGCCGCGCGAACGCCGCGAGCGCGTAGCCGGTCGGCGATAGCATCGGCCGCGGACGACAGGCGGTCCAAAAACGTGCCCTCGGTTCCGGGCAGTGCCGCGCCGCCGTCATCGATGCCGCCCACGCACCTCAGGCGGGTGACATCCGCATCCCGAAGGCCCGGAACGATTCCCGAGCCATCGATCATGCACAGCTGCGACAATATCGCCGAATCGACGGCGCCCAGCGGCCGCTCGTCGAACGGACGCAGCTCCGTTTCCGTGCAGGCAATCAAATCCACCGCGTGCATCCTCCCGTCTCCGCATGGCGTTCCGTCCCTTATACCCATCTTCGATCGGGCGCGGGCGCGGCCACGATGCCGCCCGCGCCGATCGGCGGTCCGCGCGGGCGCGGCGACGGCGAGCGCATCCCCTTGCAAGTGATCGTCGCCGGCGCCCATGCCCACGAAGGAGGCCCCGTGGCGCAGATCACCATCGACTACTTCTTATCCTCGCTCATGCGAACCACCACCGTCGACATCCTGCCGCCCTTTCCACGCGCCGGGAGGACGCCGCAATCGGCGTGCATCCCGCGCGCGCCCGAGCAAGCATAAAGGCGCTTGCCGCGGATGCCCGCCATCTGCAGGCCCGCGGCAAGCGGCATCGTGCGATCGGAACGGCGGCGGGCTACGCGGGGCCTAGGGGAACCCGGCCCGAAACCGCATCGGCGCCCGGCAACACTTCCGCGTCGCTACTCGGCGCCGAGCGCGCACATGGTGATGTAGTTGTACGGCTGGTTGAAGTGGGGCAGGAAGAAGATATCGAGGAGCTTGAGCTTGTCGATGGTCACGCCCTCCTCGATGGCGAGCGAGAACAGGTGGATGCCCATCGAGATGTCCTCGGTCGAGGCCATCTGGGCGCCCACGACGCGACGGCTCCCGCGCTCGTAGACGATGCGAATCTTGACGCTGGCGTTCTCGCGCATGAAGCCGGGGCGCTGCAGGTCCTCGTAGTCGGCGTGAGCGACATCGAGGCCGGCGCGGGTCGCGGCGGCGACAGAGAGGCCGGTGGAGACCATGTTGTAGCCGAAGATCGAGATGCCGTTGGAGCCCTGGACGCCGATGGATTCGAGCGGGGTGCCGCCGATGTTGTGGCCGGCGACGATGCCGGAGCGCACGGCGTTGGTGGCGAGCGCGATATAGGCCTCGGCATTCAGGGCGTTGGACCACACGGTGGCGCAGTCGCCGATGGCGTAGACATCGGGGTCGCTGGTGAGCTGGTGGCGGTCGACGTGGTAGGCGCCGTTACCGAAGAGCTCGAGGTGATCGCGGCCGAGCGCGTTGTTGGGGATGAAGCCGATGGCGTTGATCACGAGGTCGGCAGGATAGGCGCCGCCCTCGGCCTCGATGGAGGTCACGCGCCCGTCCTCGCCATGGTAAGCGACGACGTGCTCGCCGAAGTGGCACTCGATGCCGTGCTCGACGAGGTTCTGGTCCATGGCGGCGGTGAACTCGGGGTCGTAGTAGCTCGCGAGCGAGGTGGGGGCGATATCGAAGAGGCGGACCTCCTTGCCGCGGCGCTTGGCGGCCTCGGCGATCTCGACGCCGATGTAGCCGGCGCCGATGACGGCGACGGAGCGCACGTCGTCGCGGCTCATCCAGGCGTCGACCTCCTGGCCCTGCTGGAAGAGCTTGAGGAAGCTGATGCCATCGAGCTCGCAGCCGGGAAGCTTGGGCGAGATCGGCAAGGAGCCGGTCGCCAGGACCAGCTTGTCATAGGACTCGTCGAAGGCGGAGCCGTCGGCGCGCTCGCAGTGGACCACATGGCCCTCGAAGTCGATCGAGGTGACCGTGGTCTCGAGGGAGATGCTGGCACCCTTGGCCTCGAACGCCTCCTTGTTGGTATAGAAGAGCTTGTCGCAGGAGTCGATCTGGCGACCGACCCACAGGGCGGTGCCGCAACCCAGGTAGCTGAGGTTGGTATTGCTGTCGATCATGACGACCTGCTGGTCGGCATAGTTGTCGAGCAGGGTGTTCGCGGCGGCGATGCCGGCGTGGTTGGCTCCGACGATGACGGTCTTCATGGCGCGAGTCCTTTCAAGATGCATGCTCGTTACGGGCGCGGGCTCACGGATCAGGCTCGGCCCGCCCTCATCCGCGTAGTAAGCCTTAGCTTACCTTATTAGTTACCATTTTGATAGCATATTTTGACGAGAGCGGGTTTTTCCGCGTCCAGGGGCGCCCTGCCATCCGTTCACGGATTCGCATTGTTACCGTCTTGTTTTTCCACCGCACGACCGGCTTGGTTGGGGAATACTGGAATCGCTCCTGCCCGCTGCGACGGATTCGCGCTAAAAGAGCAGGTAGGTTACCGTATTCATACATTGTGCTACAGGAGTTCGTCATGGAAGTTATGGAAGCCATCCTCACGCGCCACAGCACGCGCGGCTTTATCGACAAGCCCGTTTCGAAAGACCTTCTGGAGGAGATCGCCTCCGCCGGCACCTATGCCGCCAGCGGCAGAAATCGGCAACCCGTCACCATCGTCGTGGTCACGAACCCCGAGCTGCGCGACGAGCTCTCGCGCATCAACGCGGACATCATGGGCACCGACGGCGACCCCTTCTACGGAGCGCCCGCCGTCCTGGTGGTGCTCGCCGACACCTCCGCGCCCACATACCTCTACGACGGCAGCCTGGTCATGGGCAACATGATGATGGCCGCTACTGACCTGGGCCTGGGAAACTGCTGGATCCACCGTGCCAAGGAGACGTTCGAGCGAGAAGACGGTCGCGCCATCCTGGCGAAGCTGGGCCTCGAGGGAGAATACGAGGGCATCGGCAACCTCGTCGTCGGCTATCCGGCGGGTCCCGCACCCGAGCCCAAGCCCCGGTTGGACGGACGCATCGTCTTCGCCGACTAACCTCATCCCGCACCGAACGCGCAAGGCCGCTCGCATGCAAGCGGACCCCTGACTGCCGAGGCCATGGGCACGGCGGACAGGGGTCCGTTGCCATGAAGGACGCCGCGGCGCCGGCGGTCCCACGGCTGTTGCCCGGTAGCTCGGCGGCCGAGGGACTTCAACCTGGCAGTCGCGGCGTACCGGCCCAGCCGATGCGGCCTACCAGCTCAGCAGCTCGTATCCATCGTTCGTGACAACCAGCTGGACCTCCCATTGCGCGGAGTCCGACCGATCGGCCGTGCGCACGGTCCAGCCGTTCGCGTCGCTCATATCGATTCCGGGATCGCCGGCGTTCACCATGGGCTCGATCGTGAAGCAGAAGCCCGGCGCCAGCACCGTGCCCTCCCCCTCCTCGCCGATGAACCCGACAAAGGGGTCCTCATGGAACTCGAGGCCGATACCGTGGCCGCCGAATTCGCGCACCACGCTGAAACCCGCCGCTTCGGCATGGGTCTGCACCGCATGGGCGATGTCGCCCAGGTGTCCCCAGGGCTTGACGGCGGCAAGACCCGCCTCCACGCATTCCTTCGTCACGTCCACCAAGCGACGGCGCTCCGGCGAGACCTCGCCCACGCAAAACATACGCGACGAATCCGAGTAGTAGCCGTCCAGGATCGTCGAGCAGTCCACGTTCACGATGTCGCCCGCTTCGAGCACCTCGCCCTCGGCGGGAATACCGTGGCATACGACGTTGTTCACAGACGTGCACACGCTCTTCGGGAAGCCCTCGTAATCGAGCGGCGCCGGGATCGCGCCGTGCTCGACCGTGTACTCATGCACCCAGCGATCGATATCCGCCGTGGTGCAGCCCGGGACGATGCGCTCCGCCACGTAGTCGAGAGCCCCCACGTTGACCGCGGCGCTGCGACGGATGCCCGCAAGATCGTCCGCGGTCTTCAGCAGGTCGCGCGAAAGCACGTCCTCGCCTTCCTGCCACAGCTCGTTCAGGCGCTCGTCGATCGCCAGATGGCATTTCTTGTATTTCTTTCCGCTGCCGCACCAGCACTCGTCGTTGCGACCGAATACGGGACCGTTGTCATACATAGCTCGCTCCTTTTCGTTCCTAGCCATTATGCCCCATAGCCCCCTGAGCATATGCATGAAAAAGCGGCACCCCGCCAGGTCGTGGAACTACTAACCGGCATTCCTGCCACTGAGCATATGCAATCAGAACCACCCCTAAAAGGGGTGGTTTGCTCTTAGGGTGTAACCCTCGGG
>CAUWGM010000032.1:0-13291 GCA_963558435.1 uncultured Collinsella sp. | reverse complement strand
ATTGAATCAAGTTGAATACAGGAGGCCCAGCGTATGCCGGAAATAACGAGAGATACCTACGCCGATGTGAACGCCCACGCCATCGACGGGTGGAACTCGCAGGGCTGGGAGTGGGGCACCCCTTTGAGCCATGAGGAATACCTCGAGGCCCGGCAGGGCGAGTGGCGCATGCTGCTGACCCCCACCAAACCCGTTCCGCGCGAATGGTATCCGAGCGACCTGTCCAGTCTGCGCGTACTCGGTCTCGCCAGCGGCGGCGGTCAGCAGATGCCCGTCTTCGCCGCCCTCGGGGCGCGGTGCACCGTGTTCGATTACACGCCCAGCCAGCTGGAATCCGAGCGGATGGTCGCCGAGCGCGAGGGGTATGAGATCGAGATCGTTCGAGGCGACATGTCCCGTCCGCTTCCCTTTGCGGACGGGGAGTTCGACCTTATCTTCCATCCCGTCTCGAACTGCTACATAGAGGAGGTCAAGCCGCTTTGGCGCGAGTGCCATCGCATCCTGAAGCCTGGTGGTCGCCTGTTGGCGGGCATGGACAACGGCTTTGGATACGTGTTCGACTACCCCGAAGAGGAGCGGGCGGTGTACAGCCTGCCGTTCAACCCGTTGAAGAATCCCGACCACATGGAGGCGCTCGACCCCGTGGAGGACGGCATCCAGTTCTCGCATACGCTGGAGGAGCAGATCCGAGGCCAGCTGCAAGCCGGTTTCCAGCTGGTCGACTGCTACGAGGACACCTATGGCGAAGGCAGGCTGCACGACTTGAACATTCCGACCTTCTGGGCGACGTACGCCGTGAAGGGCGTTAGGCGAATCGCAACATAATCTGCCGAACCGCATTGACAAGAACACATGTTCGCCTATCATAGGTCTATCGTTGCTCGGGAGAGGGGATTGCGATGGCGTTCGACTACAAGAAGGAATACAAGGAGTTCTATCTTCCGCCCAAGAAGCCGATGCTCGTCGAGGTTCCTGCGATGACGTTCATCGCCGTCCGCGGCCATGGTGACCCTAACGAGGAGGGCGGGGCGTACAAGGGTGCGCTCGAGGCGCTCTACGGCGTGGCGTATACCATCAAGATGTCCAAGAAAGGCGACCATCGCATCGAGGGCTACTTCGACTTCGTCGTGCCGCCTCTGGAGGGTTTTTGGTGGCAGGACGGCGTGCTGGGCGTGGATTATGCGCGCAAGGAGGACTTCAACTGGATATCCGCCATCCGCGTGCCCGAGTTCGTGACGCGCGAGGAGTTCGAATGGGCCGTCGCGGAGGCTTCCGCCAAGAAGAAGCGGGACTTTTCGATGGTCGAGCTGCTCGTTATCGAGGAGGGGCTGTGCGTTCAGTGCCTGCACGTTGGGCCGTATGATGACGAGCCGACGACCGTCGAGGCGATGCGCGCGTTCGCCGAGGAGCAGGGCTACGTTGAGGATTTCTCCGACGAGCGCCTCCATCACGAGATCTACCTCAACGACGCCCGGCGCACCGCGCCCGAGAAGCTCAAGACGGTGATCAGGCATCCGGTTCGCAGGGCGTAGATGGGTACCGCCGTTGGCCGCTGCTGCTTCTATTGATGAACGTGGTATAGTTAGGCCACAAGTTGAAAGGGGTGCATATGGCTATCGCAGTCCCGGTTCGCGATATGAAGGACACCGCGGCTTTTACCGCGCTTGTCAGTCGAGAGCGTGATGTTACGGTGACGCGTAACGGTTACGAGGCATTTCATTGTCTGTCGGCAGAAGAGTGGGCTGCTCAGCGCGATGAGGTCGCGAAGGCGCGCCTGTTTTCTCGGATTCTGCTCGCGGAGCAGGAAATCGAGAACGGCGAGGTGGATGAGTACGACGTCTTCGCGTCGAAGCTCAGGGAAGAATATGGGCTATAGGTTATCGATTGCTCGCGAGGCGCAGCGCGAGTACCGCGATATCGTCTCCTACCTTGTCAACGTAGTGAAGAGTCCTCAGGCTGCCCGTCATTTCATGATGGAGTTCGATGCCAAGGTGGAAAGCGTTCGGAACCATCCCGAAGCATTCAGCCTATGCCATCTGCCTGAGCTTGCTGCAAGGGGATACCGGTCCGCCTCCGTGATGAGATATACGTTTCTCTATACGGTGCGCGGTGACGACGTGACCATCGCCCACATCTTCCATCAGTCGCAAGATTACGCTCGACTCGTATAGTGCTTTTATAGATGTTCGCAACGTGTCAATGAGGTGCGTGAAAGGGGGTGTGAGCGGCTCGGTTCCATCGCAGGAAACATCGCCGTTTGCGCCGAGGGGGATAACCTGCTCCACAGGCGCCTAGAAATAAAACAGTTCCTCAAACTTCTTGTCGAGCGCAATGCAGAGGACGAGCGCAAGCTTGGCTGTAGGATTGAACTGTCCCGTTTCGATGGAGCTGATCGTGTTTAGGGATACCCCCGTCAACTCGGCAAGTTGTGTCTGCGAGAGTCCACGTTGCTTTCGAGCCTCTCGCAGTGAGTTTTTAAGTGTCAGCGATTCCTTCACAGTGGCATCAGCCCAACAACGCGTAGGCACATAGCCAGGTCACGACGAGGGCCGTGTATAGAGCGGATGTCAAGAACGTCCAGCGCGACCTTGTTTTGCTCCATTTGTACGCGCTCCCTGCGGAGAGGTATGCGAACAGGATGGCGGCGAGGTCGTATGAATTCCCACCCTTTGTGAGCAATCGGATGAGAAAGATCACGGCAACGGCAGCCGTTAAGGCTATCACCCCCCAAGCGCTCGCCTCGTCAGCTAGCCTGTGATCCCGCTCATCAAGGTGTCGGTTGTCCATACGATTTCTTGCAAGGATTTCATCTCTGTCCATGTCATCCTCAATTCTGCCAAGTTTTATTGTCAGCGAAAGGATATCACCGACAATAAAACTTGGCAGAATGATCGTGGTAGGCCATGACAAATGCCGACGGGAATGGGTGGGAAGGATGTCGCCATGCGTCAACCCTTTCGTTCCACCTGCGGAGCGTTGGCAGGATGGTGCCAAGAAACAAAGCGGACTCGTCCGCAGTCCAGTACATGTTTTGGTCCATGCGTGACGCGCAGCCTCCTCGATCATCTCTTCCATGACGGTCTCGTAGGTATACGCGCCCTCGTCGTAGCACCAGCGGCAGAAATCGTCCGTCTCGGTTCCATCCGCCTCATGTCCATGCTGGCCCGGTCTCGTGAACATCATGTCGCAGTTTTGGCGGTAGTTCCCGGGCATATCGGGCAAAGGGTTGCTGCTTGGAAGGAGGCGGGGTCCAATTCCCGTGCTATGCCTTCCTTCTCGTGCCGAGAGTCCCTGCGATGGTGACGAGCAGGACGATGGGCGTGATCCGTACAAAGACCCATTCGAGCCCGTGGAGCAACGTTGCGGCTACCGCGTATTCCGGATTGGAGAAATCCCATTCGAGATACGAGCTCCCGATTGTCGCCAGTGCGATGAGGACAGGGGCCGTGATGGCGGCAATTGCGATGCAAAGGGCGTGCAGCGCACGGCGCTTGGATTCCTGCGCTCGCGCGAACTGGTCGTTCAGCACCTCGAGCTTTTCGGAGAGCGCTTGCAGGCCCTCGGGCTCGGATGCGGGTACGGTCTCGCCCGGCAGTGTGCTCACCGGGGTGTCGAGTACCTCTCCGATGGCGACGAGCATCTCAGCGTCGGGCACGGAGAGGCCGCGATCCCATTTGGAAACCGTCTGCCTCACCATGTTCAGCTTGAGCGTGAGCTCCTCTTGGGACAGGCCTTTCGATTTCCTGAGGAACTGGATGTTTTCGTTCAGGATAACGTGTCCCTTCTCATGCCCGATTCCTACGTTACCGCAATGCTGTCCGCAGATGGCCCGTTGTCGCGAGCAACGGGTTGCAACATTGATGAGGACTGTTTGAGTTCACATGGGATGCAAGCTGCTGAGACCCGATATGAAGATGGTCGATTGCCCTTGCGCTCAGTTTTCGAAACCAGGGCTAGGTTCTTCGTTATTTAGATTGATTGACCCGCTTTGACGGCGGCGCGGCAAAAACGGTGCCGAGCTCGCGAAGCCCGGCACCGCCCAGAAACCCGCGGGCGGCGTGCAGGGGCGCCGGAAAAGCGGGTATACTGGTAGCGACTAGGGAGGCGTACGCCCTCCTGGAGAGAAGTAGGTGGGGTAAAACCCGCACGAACAGCCGCTCCTGCCAGGGCGGCTGTTCCCTTATATGGCGAGTTTCGTGGCGCTATACTGATATCCATCGAAGATAAAAACACAGCGCCCGTCGGGTAGTCGGGCCGCGGGCACCCGCCTGCCAGTAACCTGCCTCCTTGGTTGTCCCTTCTTCGCGTAGCCCTACATAGAAGGAGGTCGCGGCTATGCGGAAGAGGGAAGTCTCATCGACTCTGACGGTCTACCATGACGGTCAGTTTTGGGTGGGCGTGGTCGAGCATGTCGAAGACGGCATGCTGAGCGTTGCGCGCATGGTGTTTGGCGCCGAGCCGTCGAATGAAGAGGTCTATACGTGGGTGATTGGGCATTGGTCGAGCCTGCGTCTGAGCGCGGAGGCGGAGCCTGTTGGACCACGTGTCGGGCGGCTGCCCGGCAACCCCAAGCGTCGTGCCCGCGAGGCGGCGAAGGCGATGCGCCAGCATGGACCATCGACTGCTTCGCAACTTGCGCTCGCTCGCGAGCGAGAGCGCTCGAAGGAGGAGTCTCGATCCGAGTGTGCAGCGCGCGGAAGGGAAGAGGCGCGTGTTCGATGGGAAAAACGTCACGAGAAGAGGCGTCACAGGCACCGCGGGAAGTAAACGGTCCCTGTCTCCGTCCGCGGGACGTGGTTGGTCTGCCTGGATGAGTGGAAGGTGGGGCCACCGGCAGGACTCTCGAGTAAGCTCGCATAATTCGCTCTGTTAATGCGAGGATTGAAAAATCACATTGCCTCATGCTTGTTTTCGGAAGGATGGTGACCCTATGGGCTGGATAGAAGGGTTGAATGCCTCTGTGGACTACATAGAGGAGCATCTTGATGGCGATGTCGATATTGCGCGCGCGGCGTCTTTTGCGTCTTGTACCGAAGGTCAGTTCCGAAGGATCTTTTCTTATCTCGCGGGGATGGGACTGGCGGAGTACGTGCGCAAACGTCGTTTGTCGTGCGCCGCGCTCGATCTGTCAAGGGGCGAGCGCGTGCTCGATGTGGCAGTGCGGTATGGCTACTCTTCGCCAACGGCGTTCAATCGAGCATTTCAAGAGGTCTTAGGCATGTCTCCCAGTGAGGCGAGGTGCCTCGGCGCCCCTCTTCTCGTCTTCCCGCGGTGCACGTTCGCCCTTACCGTTACGGGCGCGGAGCCCTTGCCGTGGAGGGTTGTGACCCAGCAGGGGATGCACCTCGTGGGAATATCCGCATCCTGCGGAACTGCTCAAGGTAAGCCGCTGGTTCAAATGTCCTCTTCAGGCAGAGAGAGCTTGAGCAATCTTTGGAAGAGAGCTTCGCAAGATGGGGTTATCGAACGGCTTGTCGCGCTGGCGGATGGGTCGGGGCCTCAAGGAATCCTCGGCGTCAACGTGTGCAAGGACGACGATGGCCAAAGCTACCAGATAGCCGTCGCGTCGTCACGTGAGGCGCCGGTATGGGCGGATGAGATGCATGTTCCATCCGGTCTTTGGGCCGTGTTCGATTGTATGGGCCCTTGCGACACGGCGACGGCGGAGTGCTATCGCAGGATCTACTCCGAGTGGTTGCCCTCGTCAGGATACAAGCTATCGGGAGACGTGAGCATCGAGGTGTATCCGCAAGGAGATTTTTCGTCCGCGTCATATCGCAGCGAGATATGGATGCCCATCTCGAAGCGGTTAGGTGCATAGCCATCCTTCCTTCTGTCCGCTGCGGGTTTGCCGCATGGTTCGTCCATGAGGACGAGGAGAAGGAGGAATACAACATGAAAGAACCCTGCACCAGTGGAGCTCGTCAACCTGTTAGCGGGCTGATGACGGCCGGACTCATGCTCGCGTTGTTTATCGCTGCGCTTGATTCCACCGTGGTGGCAACGGCGCTGCCAACGATTTCGGCCGCCTTGGGCGGGGCCGCGCATTATGCCTGGCCTATGACTGCATATCTTGCTTCAAGTACAGTGTCAACGCTCCTCTGTGGTGGCCTTGCGTTTCATTTTGGTTTGAAGCGAACGTATGCATTTGGCCTGACTCTCTTTGCCGCAGCGTCTGCGCTGTGTGCCGCGGCGCCTACCATCGAGGTGCTAGCTGCGCTTCGTTTGCTTCAGGGAATTGGCGGTGGCTTGCTAGAAGCCGGCGTCTTCATAGCCGCCGCCGTGATGCTGCCACCGCGCGATAGGGGTCCCTATCTTGGGGCGGCGTCCGCCATGTACGGTGTGGCGAGCGTAATAGGACCCGTGATTGGAGGGGCCGTTGCCCAAGGGCTGTCCTGGCATGTCATTTTCGTTGTGAACATTCCGATCGCGATTGTCGCGTTTGCACTATCGTCGAGGAGCCTGCCGGGTAGGGGCGATGGGCACCGCTCGGCGCAATTCGATGTGGCGGGAAGCGTGCTAGCATCCTTGAGCGTATTAAGCCTCGTTGCCGTGTTCAGTTTGGCGGGTGACGCGTTCCCCTTGGCGTCGCCCCAGGCAGCCGCTCTTATAGTGCTATTTGTTATCCTCGCGTTTGCCCTGTACAGGGTTGAGGCTGCTGCGAGTGCTCCCGTGATTCCCATGGGACTGTTCGGCCGCCCTAGGGTTGTCGCAGGATTCATCTCGGGCTTCTGCGTGCAGTTTGCGCTCATGGCGGGCGTGACGTATCTGCCGCGGCTTTTGCAGGAATCGATGGGTATCGCCGCCGCCTCATCTGGTGCGGCGCTCATTCCCATGACGCTTGCCCTCATGCTTGGAAGTAATGTGTCGGGTGCCCTGTTCAGGAAGAATGGCAG
This sequence comes from uncultured Collinsella sp., assembly GCA_963558435.1. Lineage (GTDB taxonomy): Bacteria > Actinomycetota > Coriobacteriia > Coriobacteriales > Coriobacteriaceae > Collinsella. The sequence goes on along the minus strand of CAUWGM010000032.1, from coordinate 6,395 downwards.
GCTTCGTGCGCTTGCGGTGACATCTTCGTTCGTGATCTTAACTGCGGCTGCAGCGTTCATTGTTAGGGGGCAAAGCCTGACCGCACCTCTGGTTACATTGCTCGCGGCGGCGCTTGGATTGGGCGTCGGCGTGGGTATGCCGGTTTCCAATCTATCGGCGCAGACGGGGGCGGACGCTCGCGACGCCGGCAGGGCAACGTCCACGGCGATGTTCTTTAGGGGATTTGGCGGAACCGTATCCACTGCTGTATGCGGAATGCTTGCCCCCGCTGCATCCCCTGCCGGTACCACTTGGGTGTTTTGTGCCGTGCTTGTGTCTGCAGCGGTGGGCCTTGCGGTGTCGATTCCTATTGCAAGGAGAATCTCGTCCTAAATGATTCCAAGGTGATGCTTGCATCAGCGCCTAGGTGCGGCATTATTGGTAGAATTTCGGCGTTGCTCTATTTGCTCCATCTGCGCAGATTGGGCAAGATCGCCCCCAATAGCGAAGCACACTCGTCCACGGACCAGTCCATGTTCGGGGCCATGCGCGGTGCGCAGTCCTCGATCATCTCCTCCATGGTGGTCTCGTAGGTGTATGCGCCTTCGTCGTAGCACCAGCGGCAGAAATCGTCGGTCTCGGTGCCGTCCGCCTCGTGTCCGTGCTGGTCGGGCCCGGTGAATATCATGCCGCAGCTTTGGCAGTAGTGCTCGGGTATGTCGAGCAGGCGCGTCACGGGGACGTCGAGCTCGCGCGCGATGAGCTTGATCATGTCGATGCCGGGCTCGGTCGCTCCGGTCTCCCAACGACTGACCGCCTGGCGCGTGATGTAGAGGCGTGCGGCGAGTTCCTCTTGGGTGAGGCCGCGTTCGCGTCGGGCTTGGGCCAGGGCGTCTTTAAGCAGGATCATGGCGGGTCTCCTTTGATTGGGGCGTAGACGGCGGGGTTTGATTCCGCCGCTTGCCTGCGATTATCCTGCGATGCGGCGCGCTGGTCGAGCAACGGGCTGTTGCTTGGAAGGAGGCGCGGCTCAATGCTCGTGCTATGCCTTCCTTCTCGTGGCGCCAGCCCCTACGATGGCGACGAGCAGGACGACGGGCGCGATCCGCACAAAGACCCATTCGAATCCATGGAGCATCGTTCCTGCCACCGCGTATTCCGGATTGGAGAAATCCCATTCGAGATACGAGCTCCCGATCGCCGCCAGTGCGATAAGGACAAGTGCCGTGATGGCGGCGATTGCGATGCAAAGGGCGTGCAGCGCACGGCGCTTGGATTCCTGTGCTCGTGCGAACTGGTCGTTCAGCACTTCGAGCTTTTCGGAGAGCGCTTGCAGGCCCTCGGGTTCGGATGCGGGTACGGTCTCGCCCATCGGCGTGCTCACCGGGGTGTCGAGTACCTCTCCGATGGCGACGAGCATCTCAGCGTCGGGCACCGAGAGCCCGCGTTCCCACTTCGAGACCGTCTGCCTCACCACGGTCAGCTTGAGTGCGAGCTCCTCTTGGGACAGGCCTTTCGATTTCCTGAGTTTGCGGATGTTCTCGTTTAGCATAAGGAGCCCTTTCTCTCGTCCGGTTCCTACGTTACCGCAATGCTGTCCGCAGATGGTCCGTTGCCGCAAGCAACGGGATGTAACAGCGGGCCGTAGCAGCGCGATTGCTTGAGGGCGTGCGCTGATGAAGGCACAGCTTGCGAAAGCAGGAAAGGGTAGGCGTTTTCGATTTGGAGCCCGTTTTGTCATCATTGCGAGTGAGCAAAGATGAGCCCTGCGGTTTCTTCGGCGCTTGTCTCATAATGATGGTATCGCTGAAAAACGGCACCAGGATCGCGAGGCCCGGTGCCGCCTAGAAACCCGCGAGTGGCGTGCAGGGGCGCCGAAAAAGCGGGTATACTAGTAGCGACTTGGGAGGCGTACGCCCTCTTGGAGTAGAAACAGTGGGGCAAAACCCGCACGAACAGCCGCTCCGGCACAGGGCGGCTGTTCCCTTATATGGCGAGTTTCACCCCTGTATCGCTAGCGAGCGATAAGGAAAAGCAGCACGATCGATAGAACGAGCACTGATGCCGCAATAAGCAGCGCGGTGATTTTCGCCATGGGAACCCTCCTAACCCCCTGCAAGGACTCGGAGGGCACCGCCCATGTCGCTAGGTCTAGTATACCATGAAATGAGAACATATGTTCTAGTTGATAAGTGATTGCCCGTCTTGACGGCGTTGGGCGGTACGATTCCGCATTGCGTTTTTGCTGCGTCTTATCTCCTTGGAGAATTGGGGTGCAAGTTCCTACTGATTTGACGTTCCGGTCAATCTACCTGCGGTTTGCAACCGCAGGGTGCCTGCAAGTTGCGTAAAATGAAGCCTCAGGTTGGTGGTCATCGCCTCGCGGCAACCGTAGTGTGTAAGTCGCCGGCAGGAAAACACCGAACGCTGGGATGTCGGGGCGAGCCGTCGCAATGCGTTGGCATTGCACCACTCGAGCTGCCGTTCCCCAGCCAACGAGAGGACCCATCATGAGCTTCCGCACCAATCTGCAATATCTGCGCGCAGAGCGCCACATGACCCAGGAGCAACTCGCCATGCTGCTCGGGGTGTCCCGCCAATCCGTTACCAAATGGGAGGCCGAGAAGTCCTACCCGGAGATGGACAAGCTCATCAAGATGTGCCAGATCTTCGAGTGCTCGCTGGACGATTTGGTGACCGGCGATGTGTCCCGCTGCGGAATCCCCGTCCGGGAGGACTTGGATGGCTGCCCCACGGCATGCGCGCCCACAGCGACCGTCGACGGCGATGTGCCCGCGGCTCCGCTAGCCGCCGCGCCGCACGACGCTTCGCTCGGTGCGCCCGCGTGGCCCGCGCGCGCATTTTCTAGAGGCGCCGCGTGCGCTATTTCCGCGGGTCCAGCTACGGATGTATGTGGTTACGACGAGCACATGGTCACCTTCGCGCGCAAAATCGCGATCGGCGTCGTGCTCTTTATCCTCGGTGCGGCGGCCGCAATCTTCACCGATGAGGTCATGCACTCGGACGGTATCGTCCTCCTCGCGACGTTCGCGTTCGTTGCCGCCGGCCTCGCGTTTACCATTCCTGCGGGCATGGACCACGCCGCATTTGCCAAGGTGCACCCCTACGTTGCCGATTTCTATACGGCGGAGGAGAAGGCGACGGCCCGACGCCGTGCCTCGATCGCGATTGTCGCCGGTATCGCGGTGATTCTGCTCGGGGTTGCCGTGGCAGGTTTGTTCGAGGTCGAGTCTAACGTGCAGGTATACGGCGATTCGCTGATGATGGTGCTGGTCGCGCTCGGCGTCGGGATAATCGTCCACTGGGGCATGCTCTGGGGGCGCACGGACCTTGCGGACTACAACAAGGAGTGGCTCGAGACCGTTGAGCTGAGCGATGACGAGTTGGCGCGGCTCGACCAGCAGAGCCACGAGGCGTACCTGCGCGCTAACAATCCCAGGCGCCGCGGCGCCGCCGACCGCAAGGGGAAGGCCTGCATGGTGATCATGCTCGTCGCCACGATGGTGGCACTGGTATGGCTTTTCGCTGCGTCCGCCATGGGTGCGTCCGAGGGCGTCTCCGGATTGTTCTGGCTTCCCTGGGTCGTCGGATGCCTGGGGAGCGGAATCGCCCTGATCGTGATTGACGATGATGATCCCGAACCTCAATGTGAGGACAAGCGCTAATCGAGGCCCGGCATCGATATCCGAAAGATTGCCTATGGCTGCTTTCCGTTTGGGCCCCTTGAATCGGCTGAACAACATAGGCAATCGCAAGGGGCCCATGGACATTTCGGGGAAGCCGTGGGGATACCGCAAGAGCCCATAGATAATTTCGGAGAAGCCATAGGCAATCGAAGAATGCCTTGCCGGACAGCCGGCAACTTAGTGCAGCATTCCCTACGCGATATAGCCGAGCACGCCGCCGATGAGCGCCGCGGCGAAGAAGGTCAGCAAGTCGTACGCCAGCCGGTGCTTCGCCGCCCAACCTCGGCGGGGGAGCGCGTGTGGATCACGCTCGATGTCCGCCTCACCCTTCATGAACGCGAGGATCTCGCGGTAGGTCACTAGGTCGTTCTCGCGCTTGATGCGTTCCAGGACCGTCGCGACGAGAAGCGCGCCAACCGCCGGGGCAAACACCATCCCCGCTGCAGGGCCCGTGCCCCAAGCCCTTTCCAGCCAAGTAAAGGCGGGCGACAGCAGCAGGGCAAATGCCAAGACAAGTAGTGCGACCATGAGCAGGGCGAGCCGTACCATGCGCTTTCCCGCGAGCTTGCGGTCCCTCTTGACGGCTTCTTCCATAATGGTCACGTCTCCCTTCACGAGCGTGTCTATGGAGGTGTCGAACAGGACGCTCAGCATGAGCAGGCTCTGGACGTCCGGATACGTCTTGTCCCGCTCCCAGTTGGAGATCGTCTGGCGCGATACATAGAGCTTCTCGGCGAGCTGCTCTTGCGAAAGGCCCATCGCCTCGCGTCGCGTCTTGATCTGGTTGCTGATGTCCATCGTCACCTCCCGGTCGTGAAGGAGCGTCCCGCTGATCTGCCTCGGGCGCCATCGAATCTGTTGTACATCTTACGCGGCGAGGTCTGCTAGGCGCTGCAAAATCTGTTGTACATCATGTCTACCTGCGGCGATAAGCGCTGATCGATGCAAATCGAGAATCAGCGGCGTATGGGGTCGGGCGCTTTTAGATCGAGCGCGCCGCGCCGTGCTTTCGATTAGGTGAAGCTCTCCCCTTCGAAGTGAGTGCTTTTTTCCGGACCCCCAAAGTAGACCGTGTATTTCGGGCTAGATTCACTCATAAAACCGCAGGTAGCGACATCGAAAAGTTCTGTATACCGAGGCTCAACTATTTTTTTCACTCACTTCGAGGGGGAGAGCGCGGGCGGTCCACATTTTTCCACTCACTTCGGGGCCCGCCGTGCGCCGTGCTCGAGGCGGGCGCCGTCATGTGCCGTGCGGGCGTGTATGTGCAGAGCGAGATGGCCGGTTGCAGTGCAGGCGATGCCTGGGGGTCAAATTGATGGCAGGCGGTAAATTGAGGCGGCGCAATCGATGGACGTTGGCGAGCTGCACTGCCCGGTCTTCCATGGTGGTAGCATAGGCTAAGTATCCGTGAGAAGCGGAGGGGCTCGAGATGAAGCGAATCACCTTTGGCGCGCAGATGCTCATCTGCTTTGTTGTCATCGCGGTCGGTCATTGCGCCGCCACCGCGTTTGATAGTCCCATCCTCTTCAATATCGCCTCTGCTCTCGGCGGTATCGCCTTTGCCGTCCATCCCGTTTTGCCCACATGGGTCACCTGGGGAAATAAGAAAACTATGCTCAACGCGGTGAGGGTGGGCGGCGTACTTTCGGTTGCGCTCTCATTGCTGATCCGCTTTGACATATAGGAGGGACGTGGGTCCAATATCTAGTTGGACGGGGCAATCGCCGGTTGCGAAATGCGCCAAGTCTGCTGCTAGGCGAGGATCTTGATGAGCATGCCGATTCCGATGCCGATCGCTGCGCCCACGGCGGCGCCGAGGATGATCTTCAGGCTGTTGAGCACGCCCCTTTTCCACGGTTGCATCTCGCGCGCGAGCTGTCCGGCGGGGGTGTCGCGGTCCACGTGCTCCCCGCGGCTGAACGCCAGCACCTCGCGGTAGGTGACCAGGTCGTGCTGCTTCTTCAGGTGCTCGAGATTGGCAAACGCGATCAGCATGACGAACAGCGCCGCGAGCGCGAATACCACCGTGGGGATCGCGTGCCCGCCCCATCCCCATTCGTACTGAAGCGCGCCCCAGATCCCGAGCAGGAGAAACGCGACCGCACTCACCACCGCTACCGTCGAGAGGTTGTTGTACTTCTTGACCGCCTCGTTCATTACCTGTGCCATGGTTTCCACATCTCCTTTGATGAGGGAGTCCACGGTCACCCCGAACACGTTGGAAAGCAGCAGCAGGCTCTGGACGTCCGGATACGTGCGGCCGCACTCCCAGTTGCTGATGGTCTGGCGCGACACGTAGATGCGCTCCGCCAAATCGTCCTGGGAGAGCCCGAGCTCCGTGCGGTGCTCCTTGATGTGCGAGCCCAGCTCCATGCGCGTGCTCCCTTGGGGTTCGGGGTGACCCCTGTCGAGAGTCACCATGGCATTGACGGGCAAATCGTACCATCAAAGGTCTTTATGACCTGCCGCTGAGGGGTCGAGCCGGGTTGTCAAAAGGCTTTATAGTTGTGATGTACCTGGGGAAACGATATCTACGGAGCGTAGGGAGCATCGCGTTGCGCGGCGTGGGCATGTTGCGTACAATATCCAGCACTCACGACCCGCTGCATAATCGACTATGGGAAAGGGGAGCTGCACCATGCTTGCTTCAATGAGGATTTGGCTCTAGCCACGGTCGCGTGAGCGACCGGTATCTCACTCGTGTA
>CAUWGM010000031.1:0-14612 GCA_963558435.1 uncultured Collinsella sp. | reverse complement strand
TCAAAGCATCCGGTATTCGGCTCTCAGATGCAACGACCTAAAGATAGGAGGACCCATGCAACATTACGATATCGCCATCGTGGGGGCCGGCATCATCGGCTGCGCCATAGCCCGGCAGCTGTCGCGCTACGAGCTATCGATAGCGGTGGTCGAAGCCGCGAACGACGTGGCGTGCGGAACGACCAAGGCGAACGGCGGTCTGGTCCACGCGGGATACGATCCCGCGCCGGGGACGATGAAGGCCCGCGTGAACGCCCGGGGCTGCGAGCTGTACGGCCGCTGGGCCGATGAGCTCGGCTTCGGCTTCAAGCGGACCGGCTCGCTGGTCCTCGGCTTCGAAGACGCCGACCGAGCCCATATCGAGCGCCTGCTCGCCAACGGCAGGGAGAACGGCGTGCCGGACATGGAGATCGTAGGGAAAGAGCGCATCCGGGAACTCGAACCGCGCGCGAACCAGGCCGCGACGTGCGCCCTCTGGTCGCCTTCCACGGGCTTCGTCGACCCCTTCGAGGTCGCCATCGCCTCGGCGGAGAACGCGGCGGCCAACGGCGTCGACTTTCTCCGGAGCGCCCGCCTGCTCGCCATATCGCGCGGGGCGGACGGCCGCTTCATCCTCCAGACCGCAGCGGGGGACCTGAGCGCCCGGCTGCTCGTCAACGCGGCGGGCAACGGCTCGGCCGAGGTCTCGCGCATGGCGGGCGGCGAGGAGTTCGACCTCGTCTGGAGGCAGGGAAACATCGTGGTCCTCGACCACGAGGAAAGACCGCTCATGCCCCTCTACCCCATCCCGACCCCGGTGTCGAAGGGCGTCATCGTGACCGGTACGGTGCACGGCAACACCATCATCACCGCCACCGCCGCCGTACGCGAGCCGGGCGACGTCGACACCTACGAGAGCGATCTCTCCGAGCTGCTCGAGGGAGCGCGCAGGCTCGTCCCCGACCTCGACACGCGCCGCATCGTGCGCGCGTTCGCCGGCGGCCGCGCCGTGATCGCAGGCGTGAACGACTTCTACATCGCCCCCTCGAAGCGGGCGCCCGGCCTCTTCCATGCAGCGGGCATCCAATCCCCCGGCGTGGCGAGCGCGCCCGCCATCGCCGAGCTCATGGAGCGGATGCTGCGCGAATCGGGCGAGGCCCTGGTCGAACGGCGCGATTGGAACCCCCTGCGCAAGAGCCCGGCCGATTTCGACACGGCGCCTCGCGCCCTGAAGCGGGCGCTCATCGAAGCGGACCCGGCATGGGGCCGCATCGTATGCCGCTGCGAGACGGTGCCGGAAGGCGAGATCGTCGAGGCGATACGGCGCCGCCCCGGCGCCGTATCGGTCGAGGGGGTGAAGCGGCGCTGCCGTGCCGGCATGGGGCGCTGCCAAGGCGGTTTCTGCCAAAGCCGCGTGGTGCGCATCCTCGCCCGGGAACTCGGGTGCGACCCTGCCGACGTCCTACTCGAGGATGTCGGCTCGAACATCACCTACGGACCGCTCAAGGAGGTTGGGGCATGAGCACGATGATCGGCGATTCCACGGGTCGCACCGCAGGCGGACCCCGCACGGTCCGCGACGCCGGCGTCCTCGCGGCGACGCGTGCAGACGATGACGCGACGGGCGGCGGCGCGCAACCCGTCGCCTACGATGTCGTGGTGATCGGGGGCGGGCCCGCCGGCATGGGGGCGGCGCTTTCCGCCCGGCAGGCGGGCGCTTCCGTCGCCATCATAGAGCGCGATAGGCATCTGGGCGGCATCCTGCGGCAATGCATCCATCCCGGCTTCGGGCTCGAGCACTTCAAAGAGGAGCTCACCGGACCCGAATACGCGCAGCGCCTCATCGACGAGGTCGCGGCGGCCCCCATCGACGTCTTCACCGAAACCATGGTGATAGGCATCGACGAGGGGGATGCGCAGACCGCGGCGCCGGGGCGCCACCTCGTGTCGTGCATGGCGCCCGAGGGCCTGCTGGAACTCGACGCCGCCGCCGTCGTGCTCGCCATGGGCTGCCGCGAGCGCACCCGCTCCGAGATCAAGATCCCCGGCAGCAGGCCCGCGGGCGTGTTCACGGCGGGACTCGCCCAGCGCTACATTAACATCGAGAATCTGAAGCCGGGCAAGCGCTTCGTCATCCTGGGCTCGGGCGATATCGGCCTCATCATGGCCAGGCGACTGGCACTCGAGGGATTCGAGGTCGAAGGGGTCTACGAGCTCATGCCCTACGCGAACGGGCTCTACCGGAACGTGAAGAACTGCCTGGAGGACTTCGACATCCCGCTGCACCTCTCCACAACGGTGACCCGCATCATAGGCAACGCGCGACTCGAGGCGGTCGAGGTGTCGCACGTGGACGAGCGCCTCGACCCCGTTCCGGGAACCGAGCGCATCGTCCCCTGCGATGCGCTGCTCCTCTCGGTGGGCCTGGTCCCGGAAAACGAGCTGGCGTCCAAGGCGGGCGTCGCGCTGGACCCGCGCACGCGCGGCGCCAACGTGGACGAGACGCTCATGACATCCGTTGCGGGTATCTTCTCCTGCGGAAACGTCCTGCACGTCCACGACCTCGCCGACAACGCGACGGCAGAGGCCCGGCGCGCGGGATCGAACGCCGCCGCGTGGGCCGCAGACGCCGCCGCGCACGAGGGGGACACCCGGGCGCCGCGGCGGCACGGCGAGGCGGGCGCGCTATCGGTCGAGCCCGACGGCCTGGCGGGCTACGCGCTCCCCCATCGCATCGTTTCGCGGGACGCGCTCGTGAAGCTGTGGTTCCGCGTGCGCGCGCCGATCGCCCGGGGGCGCGTCCGCATCGCATCGGGATCGGAGACGCTCTTCCTCGGCAAGGCTCGCGCCTATAAGCCGAGCATCATGGAATCCGTCCCCGTGACGCCCGCCATGCTCAAGCGCGCGAACGGATCCGTCACCATCAGCATCGAGCCGGTCGAGGAGAATGAGCGATGAGCACCATCGAACGCTTCCATTGCACCACCTGTCCCTCGGAGTGCCTGCTCGACGTCGAGGTCGAGCAGACGAGCCGCGGACGGGCAGCGATCGCCGTGAGCGGCAACCGCTGCCCGCGCGGGGACGCCTTCGCCCGTCAGGAGATCGTCTGCCCCTTGCGCATCCTCACCACGACGGTGCCGGTACTCGGATCGGATATCGAGCTGCTGCCCGTTCGAACATCGGGCGCCATCCCGCGCGCCCTGCATCGCGAGGCCATGTCGATGCTGCGACGGACCCGAGCGGTCGCGCCGGTGCGCATGGGAGACGTGATCATCGCCGACCTGCTCGGCACGGGTATCGGCGTGATCACCTCGATCGATGCCGAGGCGCGCGAGCGCTAGCGATCGATCCTGGTCGGCTCGTGGGTGAAGGAGTTGAGCACCTCCGCCCCCTCCTCGCCCACGAGTACCAGGTCCTCGATGCGCACGCCGGTGCGGCCGGGCAGGTAGATACCCGGCTCGATCGAGAAGGTCATACCGGGTGCGACCACCGCCTCGTTGGTGAGCGACACATCACCCGGCTCATGGTCCTGCAGGCCGATCGAATGTCCGAGCCGATGCGTGAAATAGGGACCGTAGCCCGCTTCCTCGATGATCTCGCGCGCGGTCCGGTCGATGTCGCAGAAGCGCACGCCGGGGCGGATCATACGTTCGGCAGCCTCGTTGGCCGCGCGGACCACGTCGTAGATACGGGCGCTCTCCACATCGGGCGCGCCCCAGAAGAAGGTGCGCGTCATATCCGAGCAGTAACCCCGGTACTGGCCTCCGATATCGAACAGCACCACCTGACCGTCGCCGAGCACGGTGCCGTCCGGCTCATGATGGGGGTCGGCGGCGTTCGAGCCGAAGCTCACGATCGGCGCGAACGAGAAGCCCTCGCAACCCTGCGCATGATAGAGGTCGAGGAGCTGCGCGGCGACCTCGCGCTCGCTCGCCCCGGGGTGCACGAGCGAGGGCAGCTGCGCCATCACGGCGTCGTTGATACGGCTCGATGCGCGCATGAGCTCCCGCTCGCGCTCATCCTTGATGGCGCGCGTCGACGCCACCGCGTCGGAACCCAGGAAGTACGTTGGCGCCGCACGGCGTTCCTGGAGCGGAATCAGGAAGCCCGAGCGCATCTGCGCATCGATACCCAGCGGCAACGCCGGATCGATATGGCGCATGAGCACGTCCGACAGATCGTCCGTATCCGAGAAAACCACCACCTCGGCATTCTCGTACGCATCGATGGGATACAGCGCGTTATCGAAGATGACCGGCGCGCTCCCCGCCTTGAGCAGGACGCCGGAGAAGCGCTCGTACATCTCGGCATAGAACCCGGTGAGATAGAAGATGGACCACGGATCGGTCACCAGAAGCTGGGCATCGGGATGCGTCGCCTCGAGACGCTCCAGAACCCGGTTGATTCGATCTTGCAGCACGCGTGCCATGACAACTCCTCTCGTGGACCTCGCGCCGGTCAAGCGCGAGCCATCGGCCCTTCGTCTTCGAGAGCATTCTGACACAACGGCCCCTCGCGCGCAGGCGCCCGTGATGCGACTGTGAACCTTTAAGTTCAAGTTTAAGGTGAGCTTTGCAACCTTTATACTGAAAAAGAATGTATACGCGTTGAAGGTGAGATCTATGCACGATCGCGACACGGCTCAACGACCGGGCGTCCGTACCCGCAGGACCGTTCGAATGCTCTGCGCGGCAGGCCTGAGCCTGTCCCTGGGTCTGGGCGTCATGCCGCAAGCCCACGCCGCCTCGTCGAGCACAAGCACCGAGCTCGAGCAGCTTACGAATGAAGTCAACAAGGCGACGTCGATCTTTGCGAAGGCGACTGAGAAATCTGCAGACCTGCAGGCGCAGGTAGACACCCTGGCGGGCGAGATCATCGCACTCGAACAGGATGTGCTGCCCGAGAAACGCCAAGCGGCATCGGATGCCGCGGTGACCCTGTACAAGCAGCAATGCGATGGCGGCAACCTGCTGTCGATGCTGTTCGGCGCGAACTCCCTGAGCGACCTCATCGAGCTGAGCAAATACCTCGCGACCATCCAGTCTTCCAACGTCCGCGCCCTGGAGGATTGCAACAAGATCCACGACGAGCTGCAGAAGAAGCTTTCAAGCCTGAGCGCTGCGAAAGACGAGGCCCTGTCCCAGCAGCACGTCGCCGACGAAGCGCTCGCAACCGCCAAGGAAGCGCATGCCAAGATCGAGCAGAAGGCGTCATCGGAAGACCAGCAGGAGGCCGAAGCGGCGCGCAAGGCCGCGCAGGCAGCCGAGGAAGCGAGGCAGCAGATCGAGCAAGCCGAGCAGCAGGCGCAACCCGCTCCCGAAACCGAATCGCAGCCGCAGCCTCAGCCCGAAACGGAAGCGGAGCCCCAGCCAGACAAGCCCGGAGGCGGCGAGGAGGCCGGCAACGGCACGCAAGGGTCGACCGGCACCGTGCCCGACCAGGGCGCAGACTCCGACAAGCCCGCCGATCAAGGCGGCTGGCTCTCCGGCGTAGCGTCGTACTACGGCATCGGAGACGGCTTCATGGGTGGTACGACCGCCAGCGGGGAGATCGTGACGGAGACCTCGATGGGTATCGCGATGCTCAACGTGCCCTTCGGGACTCGCGTGGAGATACGCTATGGCGGACGCTCCGTCATCGCCTACGTAAACGACCGCGGCCCGTATACGCACGGTCGCGTCATCGATATGCAGCCCGCCGTCGCGCGCGCCCTCAACTTCATCGACGTGGGCGTGGGAACGGTGGAATACCGCTTCCTGTAGCCCGCGCTGCAGTCCGTTCGCACCACGCAGCCTCGACGGATGCTGGATGCCTGGGCGCGCGATGCGCATGCGTTCGCAGCGGCATAGCCATGGCGACGGGACGGCGCCCGCGTGCGAGCGCAGGCTCCGTCCCGTCGCCTCCTTCGTTACGAGCGATCCTATCCGCGGAGCAACCCCGACACCTCGCCCGCCAACGTGATCGTGCCGGCGGCCACGACGGGCTCTCCGGCGGCAGCGAGCGCGTCCAGCGCATCGGCAACCGTATCGTATACCGCCGTCAGACAGGTCCGATCACGGCCCTGGTCCTCGAGGAAGGCCGTCACCTTGTTCGCGAGCTCATGGGGCGGCAGGGCGCGATCGGAGGCCGTCGCGGTCACCACGACGCGCGGAAATGCCGGCACGAGCAGGTCGACGATGCCTTCGACGTCTTTATCGGCTAGAGCGGCTAGCAGCAACGTCGGGCGCCCGTCGACGCAAGAATCGAGCTCATCCAGCGCGGCGACGAAGTTCTCGCAGCTCTGGGGATTATGGCATGCATCCACCAGCACGAGCGGATCGCGGCGCACCACATCGAACCGCCCCGGGATGGGACAGGAATCCAGGGCCGATGCGGCGACGGCGCCGTCGAGCGCGCGCTCTAGATAGGATTCTGCGACGGCGATGGCGCATGCCGCGTTCTGCGCCTGATAGACGGGCTTGGCAATTTCGATCTCGTAGGAGCCATAGGGACCCGAGCAGGCAAACCCGACGGTGTCTCCCAGATACGCCGGGCGCTTCCGCAGAACATGATCCGCATGGAACGGCGCGACGCCGCACGCCTCGCAGCGCTCCCGCATCACGCGCGCGACAGAATGCTCGCGAGTCCCCTCCCCCAGTACGACCGAGCGGCCGGGCTTGATGACCGCCGCCTTCTCGCCCGCGATGGCCTCGAGCGTATCGCCCAGGATGCGCACGTGGTCCAACCCGATGCCGGTGACGGCGACGGTGCCCGGATCGGTGGCCGAAGTCGCATCCCAGCGACCCCCCATGCCGACCTCGAGGACGGCGACGTCCACGCGCGCCTCGGCGAAGACGACCATAGCGGCGACCGTCAGCAGGTCGAACGGCGTGATGGTATAGGCCTCGAGCCCCCGGGCGGCCCGGCGCGCGTTCACCCTTCGACCGGCTTCAACCGCGCACGACACGCCGCGGCTGAAGGCCTCGGGAGACACAACGGAACCATCCACCTCCATGCGCTCCTCGTAGCGCACGAGCTGGGGAGACGTATAAAGGGCCGTACGAAAGCCCTCGGCATGAAGAAGCGCGGCGGTAAATCGCGTAGTAGATGTCTTGCCGTTCGTTCCGGCTATCTGTATGCAATCGAAGTGCTCGTCCGGACGGCCGAGCTCGTCGAGCATGTCGACGACCGTTTCGAGAAGCGGGCCCGTCGTTCCCGGCAACATGCCGGTGTCGGCAGCCAGGCGGACCGCTTCGGTGTATGAAAACAGCGGAACATCGAAGGAAACTGAATATGGATCGGGACGCTTTGCCATGTTCTCTCCAAAAACGTCATTTCTTAGGTCGTGTCTGGCAGTAAATGCAAAAATTGAGTCCGTCCATCTCGTTTCCAAATCGAAACGAGGGCGGCATCCGTCTGAAAACCGATGATTTCCGAGCCGATGACAACTCAAAGTGGTCACGTGTACGATTTCGAGCTATATACACGCATGAATCCAGCGCTCGAAAGACTCAATACTTACATTTAGTGACACGAGAATGCCGGTCACGCGGAAACCTCGGCAAAAAGGCCCGGAAGCCACGAGGGCGTCCGGGCCAACACGAGCAACGGTGTTTAGAAATCGGCGAGTTGCGCCTTCAGCGCGGCGATGGTCTCTGCCAGCTCGGCGGCGCGGGCGCGCTTGCCCTCCACGATCTCGGGCGCGGCCTTGGCGATGAAACCCTGGTTGGACAGGGTCTTCTCGGCGCTCGCAAGCTCCTTCTCGGCAGCCTTGAGCTCCTTCTCCATACGGGCGCGCTCGGCCTCGAAGTCCACGAGGTCGCCCATGACCACGTACGCGTCGAAATCCGGACCGGCGAGCGCGATGGCCTTCTCGGGCTTCATGAACTCATCGGCAGTCGAGACGGCGAGCTCGCTCACGTTCGCCAGGTCGCAGATGAAGTCAGCCATGCCGCGAATAGCCTCGGCGACCTCGGGCGTGGTGGCCTTGACCTCGCAGCGCAGCTCCTGCTTGGGCGAGATGCGATAGCGAGCGCGGCTCGTGCGGACGTCGGTCACGACGGCGCGCATGAGCTCGAAGGACTTCTCGGAAGTCTCGTCGACGAAGCGCTCGAAATCGGCGGGCTCGGGCCAGGAGGCGATCATGAGGGCCTCGGCGCGCTCATAGGAACCGTCTTCCTTCACGTCAAGGTAGCTGGCGGGCATGGTGTCCCAGATCGCCTCGGTGACAAACGGCATGAGCGGGTGCATCAGGCGCAGCGAGGTGTCGAGCACGAAGATGAGGTTGCGCTGGGCCTGCAGACGGGCGGCATCGTCCTTGAGGCGGGTCTTGGTAACCTCGACGTACCAGTCGCAGACCTCGTTCCAGAAGAAGTTCTGCACGCCGCGGGCCATCTCGCCGAACGTGTAGCGCTCGATGCCCTCGGTGACCATGCGCACCGCCTTTGCCAGGCGGCTGAACATCCAGGCGTCCGCCGCGGTCTCGGCCACGGGCTCGCCGGGAGTGTAGCCATCCATGTTCATGAGCAGGAAGCGGCTGGCGTTCCAGATCTTGGTGACGAACGCGCGAGCCTGCTCGGTGCGGGCAGAGCCCTTGAGCGCCTTGGTCTTCTTATCGATATCCGCGTCGAACTTGACGTCCTGGTTGGTGGTGCACAGCGTGAGCAGGTTGAAGCGCATGGCGTCGGCGCCGTACATATCGATGAGGTCCATGGGGTTCACGCCGTTGCCCTTGGACTTGGACATGCGGCTGCCGTCCTTGGCGAGAATCGTCGGGTAGATGACGACGTCGTGGAACGGCACCTCGTCGAGGAAGTACAGCGAGCTCATGACCATGCGGGCGACCCACAGGGCGATGATGTCGCGCGCGGTGACGAGCGCGGTGGTGGGGTGATGCCCCTCGAGCTGCTCGGGGTGCTGCGGCCAGCCCTGCGTGGCGAAGGTCCACAGCTGGGAGCTAAACCAGGTGTCGAGCACGTTCTCGTCCTGGTGGATATGGGTGCCGCCGCACTTGGGGCAGACGGTGACGTCCTCCATGCAGGCGTCCTCCCAGCCGCACTCCTCGCAGTAGAACACGGGGATGCGGTGGCCCCACCACAGCTGACGGGAAATGCACCAGTCTTTCAGGTTCTCCATCCAGGTGGTGTAGGTATCGGTCCAGCGAGCCGGGTGGAAGGTCACGCGACCGTCGCGCACGGCGTCGAGCGCAGGGCCTTTCAGCTTGTCGACGGCGACGAACCACTGCTCGGAGAGCCAGGGCTCGAGCGTCTGGTCGCAGCGGTAGCAGTGCATGACGGAGTGCTTGTGCTCGTCGATATGGTCGAGCAGCCCGTGCTCCTCGAACCATGCGAGCACGGCCTCGCGGCACTCGTCGCGGGTCATGCCGGTGAAGCGCCCGTACCCCTCGACGACGACGGCGTGCTCGTCGAAGATGTTGATCTTCTCAAGACCATGAGCCTCGCCCATCGCGTAGTCGTTGGGGTCGTGCGCCGGGGTGACCTTGACGAAACCGGAGCCGAAGTCGGGGTCGACGTGCCAATCGTCGAAGATCGGGATCTCGCGGTCGACGATGGGCAGCTTGACCGTCTTGCCCACGAACGCAGCCTTCTCGGGATCCTTACTCGACACGGCGATGCCCGTGTCGCCGAGCATGGTCTCGGGGCGCGTGGTGGCCACGACGATGTACTCCTGGCCGTTGACGGGCTCGGTGAGCGGGTAGCGGAGGTGCCACAGGTGGCCGTCCTCCTCCTTGTACTCCGCCTCGTCGTCGGAGATGGCGGTGGTGCAGTCGGGGCACCAGTTGACGATGCGCTTACCGCGGTAGATCAGGCCGTCGTGGTACCAATCGCAGAAGACGCGGCGCACGGCCTCGGCGTACTCATCGTCCATGGTGAAGCGCTCGGCCTCGAAGTCGACGGAGCATCCCATACGCTTGATCTGTTCGACGATGGTACCGCCGTACTCGTGCGTCCAGTCCCAGCAGGCGTCGAGGAACTTCTCGCGACCGATCTCCAGCCGGGAGATGCCCTCCTCTTTAAGCTTCTTGTCGACCTTGGTCTGCGTGGCGATGCCGGCGTGGTCGGTACCCAGGATCCAGCGGGTCGAGCGGCCGCGCATGCGCGCCATGCGAACGATGGCGTCCTGGATGGAATCGTCGGTGGCGTGGCCCATATGAAGGATGCCGGTAACGTTGGGCGGCGGAATGGTGACGGTGCAGTCGCCAACGCCGGGCCGGCGCTTGTAGTAGCCGCCGTCGAGCCACTTCTGCAGGATCGCGGGCTCGTTGACCGCCGGGTCATATGTCTTGGGCATCTCTTCCATAGGGATTTCCTTCCTCCGAGGCGAACGTCGCATCAGGTGCATGTGCCTGACCGGGGCCGATGCGCGCAAGCGCGACCGAAAAGCCCGGCCCAGCGCAGAGGCAGCAGAATGCAAACGAAACAACGCTCTGCTCGGGTGGTACTGCATCGCCTCATAACTGGTCGATAGGATAGCACACCTATAGGATAGTTATCCTGTCACCCGGCAATGAACAACAGGGACGAAATCCGCGAACCAAACGCGTCCGACGAAGGCGGCGAGCTGGAAGCGACGTGCCGCCGTCCCTGCGAAGCCACGCGAGACCGGGCGGCACGCGTCGGGCCGGGTCGAAAAAACACAGCCCGCCCGCGGAAACTACGCGGACGGGCCGTGATGTCGATGCACGTTGGCAATGCCTGCAGGCGAACGCGCTAATCCAGATCGAGCACGTGTCCCTCGGCTGCGTCCGCGAGGTACACGCGGCGAGGTTGCTCCTCGCCCCGTGCAGCGGCGGCCGTGACGATGACCTTCGCGACGTTCTCCTCGCTCGGAAGATCGAACATCGTCTGCTGCAGAAGATCCTCGCAGATCGATCGCAGGCCGCGTGCGCCCGTCTTGCGATCGAGTGCCTTGCGGGCGATCTCGTGTAGCGCCTCGGCCTCGAACTCGAGCTCGCAGCCCTCCAGCTGGAACATGCGGCGATACTGCTTGGTGATCGCGTTGCGCGGACCGGTGAGGATCTGTACGAGGTCGTCCTCGTCGAGCGCCTGCGTCTGCGTGATGACCGGCGTTCGGCCGATGAACTCGGGGATCATGCCGAATGCGTTCAAGTCCTGGGGAAGAACCTGGCGAAGCAGGTCGTTCTCGTCGGCGCTCGTCGGCCCGGCGATCTCGGAGTTGAAGCCGATGCCCTTGTTCCCCACGCGATCGGACACGATCTTGTCGAGACCGACGAACGCGCCGCCGCAGATGAACAGGATGTTGGTGGTATCGATCTGCAGCAGCTCCTGCTGGGGATGCTTGCGGCCACCCGTGGGCGGCACGCTCGCCACCGTACCCTCGAGGATCTTCAGCAGGGCCTGCTGGACGCCCTCGCCCGACACGTCGCGCGTGATGGAGAGGTTCTCCGCCTTGCGCGCGATCTTGTCAATCTCGTCGACGTAGATGATGCCGATCTGGGCGCGGTCGATATCGCCGTCCGCCGCCGTGATCAGCTTGAGCAAGATGTTCTCAACGTCCTCGCCGACATAGCCGGCCTCGGTGAGCGCCGTGGCATCCGCGATGGCGAACGGGACCTCGAGGATGCGGGCCAGCGTCTGCGCGAGCAGCGTCTTGCCGGTACCGGTGGGACCGAGCAGCAAAATATTGCTCTTCGCAAGTTCCACGTCATCCAGCTCGGAGGACGAGGGGTCGGCGCCGGAGCCGAAGGGGAGCTTGGAGGCGAGTCCGCTGCGATTCGACTCGTGTGCGCTCGCATCCCCCTCGAGTACGCGGCGATAGTGGTTGTACACCGCGACGGACATGGCGCGCTTGGCATCCTCCTGGCCCATCACGTATTGGGAAAGCTCGTCGTAGATCTCATGAGGCGTCGGAACGCGCTTGATGAGCTTCGAGGCGACCTCGCGCGACGACGCATGCGCGATCTCGGGCTCCGCCTCGTCTTCAAAGTGCTGCATGGGAATGCCGTACTGCGCGGCAGCCATGAAATCCTGCGCAAGGGACTCCTCGAGGATCTCCGAGCAGGCCTCGACGCATTCGTCGCAGATGAACGTGTTGTTCGGACCCTTGACCAGCTTCCGAACCTGGTCTTGGGTCTTCCCGCAAAAGGAGCAGCGAACGATGTCGCCGCCGTGCATATCTGACGTCAAATCTGCCATTACTCGTCGCTCGCTTTCGCCGCGTCGACGCGGGAGGAGACGATACGGTCGACCAAGCCGTACTCCAAAGCAGCCTGCGCGCGCATATAGTTATCGCGTTCGGTATCAGCCTGGACCTTCTCGAAGGGCTGCCCGGTGGCATCGGACAGGATCTGGTTGAGGGTCGCACGGGTCTCGCGAATCTCGCGCGCAGCGATCTCGATCTCGGTCTGCTGGCCGGAAGCACCGCCGCTCGGCTGGTGAATCATCACCATGGAATTGGGCAGGCAGAAACGCTTGCCCTTGGCCCCGCAGCTCAAGAGCACGGCGGCCATGGAGGCCGCCATGCCCACGCAGATGGTGGAGACCTGCGGCTTGATATAGTTCATGGTGTCGAGGATGGCCAGGCCGGAATAGACCTCGCCGCCCGGGGAATTGATATAGAGGGAGATGTCCTTCTCGGCATCCTGGCTCTCCAGATGGAGCAGCTGTGCGATCACGAGGTTCGCGGTCACCGAGTTGATCTCCTCGCCCAAGAAGATGATGCGGTCGTTCAGCAGACGTGAATAGATATCGTAGCTGCGCTCGCCGCGCGGGGTCTGCTCGATGACATACGGCACAAGAGCGGAATCGATCCTAGATAGCATGTTCTCTCCTTTCAAGCACGGATAAGATAGACGTACGGTGCCCGATCGCGCGTCACGCAGTCATCGAAGCACCGTACGAAACGATCCGGGGGTCACCCGGTATGATAGTTTACCCTCATTGAGGATGAACGTATGCAGCGAAATGCGCTACAGGAGGATAGGAGCTACTCAGCGTCCTGCTCGGCTACCTTGGCGTACTCATCGACCTCGGTGACGAGGGCGTTCTCGACCAGCCAGTCAACAGCCTTGGAGCGACGGATGGAGTCGCGGACGGCGGGCATACGGCCCTCGGCCAGGAAGGCTGCCTTGGAAGCGGCGACGTCCTCGATGCCGGCGCTCTTGAACTCGTTGTCGACATCCTCCTCGGTGACCTCGATCTTGAGCTCGCGGGCGAGCGCGTCGAGCGCGAGGGACTCGCGGGCGACGTCGTTGGCCTGCTGGTGCAGGTCCGCGATGAAGGCCTCGGAGGTGAGGCCGTTCGCGGACAGCCAGGTGTCGAGCGTCATGCCGCGTGCGGACAGGTTCTGCAGGAAGTTCTGGCCGAGCTCGGAGAAGACGGACTGCTCGTAGTCGGCATCCATCTCGTCGAGCTCCAGGCGCTCGGCGAGCTTCGAGACGGCGCGGTTCTCCTTAAGGGAGGGAAGCTTGGAGTTCTTATCAGCCTCGATCTCGAGCTTGATGGCGTCGCGCATGGCCTCGATGTTCTCGAAGCCGAAGGACTCCTTGGCGAACTCGTCGGTGAGCTCGGGGGTCTTGCGCTCCTTGACGCCCTTGACGGTGACCTTGACGGCGGCCTCCTCGGCGCCCTCGGGCGTCCAGGAGATCTCCTTCTCCTCGCCGGCGTTCATGCCGGCGAGACCGGCCTCGAAGGCCTCGGGCAGGGACAGGGAGCCCATGGGATACATGCGGCCCTCGCCGGCAAGAGCCTCGGCGTTCTTGACGTTCTCGATGTCGAGGGTCACGTAATCGCCATCGGCGATCGGGCGCTCGACGTTCTCGAACGTGGAGTGATAGCCCATGAGCATCTCGACTTGGGAATCGATCTCCGCCTCCGTGACCTCGGCGGGCGGCATCTCGATGGACACGGCCTCATAAGAGGACAGGACGGGCGTCGGACGAAGGGTGAACTCGACGGTGTAGGTGTAGTCGGTACCATCCTGGGCAAGATCGATGTTCTCGTAGTTGCCCTCCTTCAGCGGGACGATGTCCAGCTCGTTAAGGACGGCGCCCTCGTTGGAGCCGATGAGCTCGTTGGTAGCCTGGGCGCGAACAGCCTCGGAGCCGAGCGCGCTGTCGATGACGGCGCGGGGAGCCTTGCCGGGGCGGAAGCCCGGGAAGCGATACTGCTTGGCAACGGCCTTGTAGGCCTTCTTGATAGCAGCATCGACATCGGCCGCGGGAATGGTGACAGTAGCGGTAAGCTTGGCGTCCTTCACGTCGGAAGCAGAGATGTTCAACGTTCCTCCTCAAATACCATCGGCGTTTACGGGGTGCCGATCTACCCAATTGACGACAAAACAGCTGATGCACGATGGTGCGGGCGAAAGGACTCGAACCTTCACGGGAATCCCACTGGAACCTAAACCCAGCGCGTCTACCAATTCCGCCACGCCCGCGCACAGTGCAACAACTTGAATATGATAGCAGATAGACAATGAGCGGGCACCCTCAGAATTGCCGCGGCGCCCACGAGCACGCGGCGTCCATAGATTGCTCCGGGGCGCCGCGACATGCAGCCCCCTGCATCGGGCGGCCCGGCGCAGCGCGCCCCGTGCGGACGGCGCCCCTCCCCCGCTCGAAATCAGAACCACCCCTAAAAGGGGTGGTTTGCTCTTAGGGTGTAACCCTCGGG
>CAUWGM010000030.1:0-17749 GCA_963558435.1 uncultured Collinsella sp. | reverse complement strand
TACTGAAACTGAAGCTGAATAAACTAGTCAGAATGTCTTGACTTCATATAGCTGGCCTCCTTGGTACCTGCTTTCAACCCTTACAGGGTACCATCACGCGCAGACGATGGCGCACCAACCGACGACTCCCCTCAAATTGACCCCTCAAATTAGGGACAGGCACTTTTTTGAGGCGCGGTCCGCCCGCCGATTGGGGCGCCGCCAGGCAAGCTGCGACGATGCTTCGACCGGACCCCCGAAATAGCACGCCCGCCCAGGAGCGCCGCCAGGCAAAATGCGCTTCAAGCACACGGCTCCGTCGACGCGCGCCCCAGATACGCATGATTCCATCTATGGGGCGCGTTTTTCGTATTCGTTTCGCAAAAGTCAAAGTAGAGCTGGTTATTCGTAATTAAATGCCCAGGTACAGATTTGATACCTCAACGATATACTTTCACTTTCTCCAAAGTTGTACGAAAAACGCGCCCTACGGATTCTCTAAACCTCGCCGGACGTCACATGCTGCGCATCCCGTCGCCGGCTTCGACAGGTTGCGACGGCTACGACGCCATGCGCACGATCAACAGCGGGATGAGTGTCGCCGCGACAACAAACCCCCAGGTGAGACCTATGAACAATGGCCAATGAGGCAGCAGGCGGCGCCAGATAAAAGTCTGCGGCAGCTTCGCGCCCGGTCGATACCCCTCAAGGAACGCCACGATTTCAAGCATGTTGGAAAGCTCGTGCTCCCGCTTGATGCGGCCCATCTTTATCGCGAACACCGACGCCGGAATGAGGACGGCGAACCGCACCAGATTCTCGACCCGGCTGATCGCATACGCCTGATCCCACGGCAGAAACTCATACGCCAGCGTCGTCACGATGAGGCCGATAAGCACCTCAACGAGAAGCGCCGCATTCGATGCGAGCGCGCGCATGATCACCCTGCGTTGCCGAGCGGTCTGCTCGAGATACTCCTCGGAGCGATCGTCCAGCAGCGCGTCGAGCGAGATGCCGAACACGGCCGAGAGCAGCTTCACGCTCTCGACGTCCGGCAACGTCTTGCCCTTCTCCCAGTTGATAACCGTCTGGCGCGATACGAACACGCGCGCGGCGAGCTCGCCTTGGGTCATACCCGCGTCTTCGCGCAGGAATCGGATGCGAGCGCCAACCGTGGATTCGACTCGTCGCACATCTCCCGCCTGCTGTACGGACTCCCCGGACTCCCGCGACGAAGCAACGACACCCTCATCGCATCGACGATCAACGAGACCCGAGCTCGATTCGCTCATGGCAACCTCCGCATCCCTATGGGGTTCGCGGCGCACGCCACAGGTGCCCGCTGCGACCACTATACCCACAGCAGCACGGTGCGCGGTGCGTTTCACCGCGGTTTCTCGCGTATAAATCCTTTTACACCCTCATCCACCTGGCATTTTTAAAACGCGCAAGACAGGCCCCTCCCTCGCAAGGAAAATGAAACTTGATAAACCGATAGCAGAAAGACGTCTCACCGCCCGACCGGCAAAGCCCGAGCCGGCGTAGGCGCGCAGCCGAGCCCGCGCAGACTTGTGATTCGTTGACCGCGCGTGAAGGCCTGAGGGGCCTCGGCGGCAACGGATCTCAAGAGAGGGAATTCATCATGAAGCAACTGAACGAGAAGGTCGCCGTCGTCACCGGCGCCGGCCAGGGTATCGGCAAGGGCATCGCGCTGTGTCTCTCCAAGCGCGGCGTCAAGATCATCGCCACCGGCCGTCGCCTCGAGCCCATCGAGGCCACTATCGCCGAGATCCGCGAGCTCGGCGGCGAGGGCTTCGCCATGACCTGCGACTCCGCCGACCGCGAACGCGTCTTCGAGGTCGTCGAGAAGGCCGTCGAGACCTACGGCTCCATCGACGTCATCGTCAACAACGGCCAGGCCATCGTCCCCTCCCAACCCGTCGAGGACACCGAGTACGACAACATGCTCAAGGCGTGGCAGTCCGGCGTGATCGGCTCCCTCAACTACATGCAGGCCGCCTTCCCCTACATGAAGGAGCAGCACGAGGGCCGCATTATCAACTTCGCCTCCGCCACCGGCATGTTCGGCATCGCCGGCCAGCTCGCCTACGGCTCCAACAAGGAGGCCCTGCGCGGCCTGACCAAGATTGCCGCCAAGGAGTGGGGCCAGTACGGCATCTGCGTGAACATCGTCCTGCCCGGCGCCGAGTCCCCGGCCGCCAAGGCGTGGGCCGAGAAGTTCCCTGAGGAGTACGCCAAGCAGGTCAACCTCAACCCGATGAAGCGCTTCGGCGACCCCGAGGACGACATCGCCCCGGTCATCGCCTTCCTCGCCGGTCCGGACTCCTGCTACTTCTCCGGCCAGAGCGTCATCGTGGACGGCGCCAACAGCATCATGCCGTAACGCTCACGCACGGCAATCGAAGCACCCCCATGCGACGGGCCCCTCGCCTCGAGGGGTCCGTTGTCATGCAGCGGCCTGCTACGGCAGCGCCGCCGCAGTGCAAAGCGGACGCGCCTAGCGGGATCAGGCGCTCGCGATCGTTGCGCTCGCCACCAGCACCACCGCCGCGATGGCTAACGCGGCGGTGACCCCGTAGCGCCACCAGTCCCACTTAACGAGAACCCAGCGATAGAGCCAGTCGCGCGGCAGCTCATCCGGCGACGCGCGCCCCTCCAGAAACGCCACCACGTCCGTCGCCGCCATGAGGTTGCGCGCCCTCAAGACCCGATCCCTGCTGAACGTCGCCTTCCACATGTACGCCATGGTGACAAACTGGATAACGAGGAGCACCAGGTTGCATCCCTGATAGGACGCCTCGGTTCCCGCTCGATCGCGCAGCCCCACGCGGACCAAGGCGAGCGCGATGAACACCGCCACGCAGGCAACGTCGATGACGAAGGAACGCAGCAGAGACCGTCTATCGTCTGCTGCAGCACGCGCCAGCTCCTTGGCATCGCCACCGAGCAGCCCATCCGCCGTCGTACCGAAGACGGCCGCCAGCAGCCGCAGGCTATGAATGTCCGGCAGCGTCACGCCGCGCTCCCAATTACCCACCGTTTGCCGCGTGGCAAAAACAGTCTCGGCAAGCTGCGCCTGAGTCAAACCCGCCTTTTCGCGATGCTCTCGTATTCGCGGACCCACGCTCATGTTCTGCATAATCGGCACCCCCTAAAGCGTGCGCCGGGCATAGTCTTTCGCGAAGTTATACCCCATAGAGACCATCGCCGCGCTCGAACGTCGCAATAGGAGTATGGCGAACATCTTTGCCATGCCCCTGAGCTGGGGGAACGCTCCGAGATTTCACATGGAGGCCTATATTGGAGCCTCCAACGGGCGCCTGCCGCCAATCTGCGGCGCGCGCCCGTTCTCAGAAAAGTGCCTGTCCCCTTTTTGAGGCGGCCCCTATCTGGGGTTTAGGCGTAGACGATGGCGATGCGTTCTCAGAAAAGTGCCTGTCCCCTTTTTGAGGCGGCCCCTATCTGGGGTTTAGGCGTAGACGATGGCGATGTAGACCGCCGCGAGCGCCACGAGGAACAGCGTGTACAGCGCGGGAATGTTGGTGAGGATCGTGCGATAGAAGACGTTATTCGGCGGCTCCTGGCCCGCAGGATAGCCCTCGACGAACATCATGATCTCCACGGCATCGCCCAGCTCGCGCCCGTGCGCGATCTCGCGCATGCGCCTCGCGACGGGAATCGAGAACGCAGCCAGGGTGATCCGGATGCCGTTGCACGCAAGTCGAGCCGTATAGTTCGACTCGCCGCGCAGGAACGACACATCGATAACGCTCACGACGAGATACAGGACGAACAGAACAGCGAGCGCAGCGAGGCACCGCGTGAGCTGGCGGCGGGCCTCGGTTGTCTCGCGCGCGATGGCGGGAGCCTCGTCGCCCAAAAGTCCGTCGACGGTGGTGCCCAGCGCCTGTGCGACCAGCTGCAGGCTCTGAACGTCGGGGAGCGTCTTTCCACCCTCCCAGTTGCCGACCGACTGCCGCGTGACGAACGCGGCGGAGGCGAGCTCGGCTTGCGTCAATCCCGCCTGCTCGCGGCATGCACGAATGCGTGCCCCCACGGACTTTGCTACATCCATATCAGCCTCCTATCCTCGTTCCCTCTACCTTATTCCTCTTTTCCCCCGATATTCCGAATCAAGGCATGACGAGATGTCAAAGGTGCTTTGCATGCCCTTCCTACCTGGTTGTTCCTCAAATTAGGGACAGGCACTTTTCTGAGGCGCTGACGCGACCGCACCGCCAGATTGCTCCGGCAGTCCGAAACAGAGGCTACAAGGTACGCCCCACATTAGCGCCTGTCCGTCTCAAATAAGTGCCTGTCCCCAATCTGAGGCGGTCTCCGATATGAGGCGCGCGCCCGTTCTCAGAAAAGTGCCTGTCCCCTTTTTGAGGCGGCCCCGCTTTGAAGAGGTAAACAAGAAGCGCCCCCGAAACGGAAGCGCTTCTTGGCAAACGATGGATGGAAACGAGCAAGCCCTACGCCTCCTCGGCCTCCGTTGCGGCGGCTTCTTCCGCCTCGGCTTCGGCACGAGCCTCACGACGGTCGGCGAAATTGTTGACGCCGGCGCAGATGCACAGGGCGAGCGCCACGGCACCGCCGATGATGGCGAGCAGGATGGGCGGAACGCCCACCATGATGATAGGATCGGTCATCTTCAATCCCCCTTACACGAACAGGCCGCCGGCGATGCCCACGACGCCCGTGAAGGCGAGCGCCATCAGCGACGCGGTGATCAGCGTGATGGGCAGGCCGCGCGGCGCATGCGGAACCAGACGCTCATCGATGCCGTTGCGCACGAAGGCGAACAGCACCACGGCGAGGAACAGGCCGAATCCCGCACCCAGGGAAGCACCCAGGGCAGACGAGAACGTCAGCGTATCGGCCACCGCGCCGTTCGCCAGCGGAACCGCCAACACAGCGGCATTGCAGGCCAGCACGGTGCAGAAGCGAAGGATGCGCGTGCGCTCCTCGGAGGATTTGCCGGCACCCATGATGGTGCCGCCCACGAAGATGGCGCCGGTGCTCGCGAGCACGCAGCCCAGCGGAGCGAGGTAGGACACGCCCCAGGGAAGCAGGAAGCCCGCGTACAGCGGCCAACCGATGAGGCCCGCAACCGCTACGGCGATGCCGAGCAGGCCGCCCATGCGAACGGCCTCCTGCGGGCGCTGGGCCACCAAGATCACAGAGACAATAGCGATGAGCTGCGCGAAGACGATATTGTTATCGAACGCAGCGGTAAAAAAGGCATTGAGGAACTCCATTAGCGTCCACCCTCCTTCGCATCATCGGACTTGGCGCACGCATCGCAGATGGACTGCACGAACGCGGCGACCAGGGCGAGGACGAGCAGCGAGCCGGCGGGCTTGCCGAAGATGGACAGCGGGGACGCGGCGAGCTCGGGCATGGTCAGGCCGAACACGACGCCGGTGCTGAACATCTCGTTGATGAAGCCCACGAACGCCAGCGTCGCCAGCGCGCAAAGCGCGGCGAACGCCGCGGTGCCGATAGAGGAACCGCGGGTAGGACGCGCGGCGAAGCCGTCGCGAGCGACGAACACCACGGCCATGGCGTTCACGCAGGTAAGCGGCAGGTAGATACCGAGCGCCTCATGAACCGCGGGATCGGCGACGCGGACCGCGAAGCTCACCAGCACCGAGATGGTGGCGCCCACGAGGAGGGTGACCGGCAGGTAGGAGAACGCACCGGTAAAGCGGCGGGTCAGCGGCGCGATGACCGCCATCGCCAGGATGGCGACGGCGGTGGCAAGACCCATGTAGATCCCGTTGGCCGTCGAGGTCGCGACGAACAGTCCGGGCAACGCGGCGGCCACGACGACGAAAGCGGGCGTGCGGACGAACGCCTCGACGCGCTCGTCCTGCTCGTGCAGGATGTTCTCATTCAGAGCCATCTTATTTGCCTCCCATCTGCGCGAAAGCCTCGAAAGCGATGTTGAGGTCGGCGACGACCGCCTTGGTGGTGAAGGTGGCGCCGGTCACACCGTCCACCTTGGTCTCCCCGCTGCCGGGCTCGTCGACCGTCAGCACGCCCTCGGCCGCAAGGTCCGCGAAGCTGGCGAAATACTCGTCGGTGAGCGCGTTGGTGCCGATGCCGTCGGTCTCGTCCTCGGCAACCACCTGGATGCCGGCGACGGTACCGGACGAGGTGATGCCCACCATGAGCTCGACGTCGCCGTGATAGCCCTTAGACTGGACGTCGAAGACGTAATCGCCGGCGTCGGTCTTGTAGACGGAGTTGAGGCCCTCGACCGCCGGGGCAGCGACCTTCTCGAAGGTCGCATCGGGGAACAGCAGGGCGCGCTGGACGCCGCCCTTCGATTCGTCGAGCTTCGCATCGGATGCCGTGAACGCATCGGTCAGGCCCCAGTGCGCACCCGCGGTCACCCCGCCGCACACCACGGTGGCGACGAGCACGAGCGCGAGCGTGTAGAACGCGCCGTTGCGATGGCGCGAAAGCCAGGAGTTAGACGAGGGCATTCTTCACACCTCCCACCGGACGGGGACGGGTATAGCGGTCGATCAGCGGCACGAACATGTTCATGAACAGGATCGAGAAGGCCACGCCCTCGGGCGCGGCGGCGAAGAGGCGCACCAGCGACGCGATGACGCCGCAGCCGATGCCGAAGATGATCTTGCCCTTCGGCGTCATGGGCGTGGTGGTGTAGTCGGTCGCCATGAAGAAGGCGCCGAGCGCCAGGCCGCCGGACAGCAGCTGGAAGACGACGTCCTCGCCGGCGATGCCCATGATGAGCGCGACGGTGCCGATGAACGGCACGGTCGCCCAGGCGTCGACGACCTTGATGGCGAGCAGGAACAGGTAGCCGATGAGCAGCGTGATGATGCAGGTCTCGCCCAGGGCACCCGCGTGGTTGCCCAGCAGCATGTCCATGATGCTGTAGGGATTGGCCTCCATGGCGAGCGGCGTCGCGCCGGTGATGGCGTCGAGCGGCTTGCCCGCGACATCCGGGTAGGAGGACAGGGCGCTGGGCAGTGCGACCATCACGAAGATGCGCGCGGCGACGGCCGGGTTGGCGAAGTTGTTGCCGATGCCGCCGAACATCATCTTGACGACGACGATGGCGAACGCCGTGCCCAGGATCGCGACCCAGAAGGGGCACGTCGCCGGCAAGGTGAACGCGAACAGCATCGCGGTGACCACGCAGGACATGTCGCCCGCCGTGGACTCGCGATGCATGATGGCGCAGCACAGGTGCTCGCAGACGAGCGCGGTGGCGATGCATACGAGCACGAGCAGCGGGGCGCCCAGGCCGTAGAGCCAGGTCGCGGCGAGCAGCGTCGGCACGAGGGCCAGGCAGACGGCGCCCATGATCTTGAACGTGGACGCGCTACCGTGGATGTGCGGCGAATCCTCGAAGATGAGATTCCTACGTTACGCCTCCTTCGCAGGCTGGGTGAGGCGGGCGACCTCGCCGCGATAGGCTGCCTTGCCCTCGCGAATCGAGGCGGTGATGCGCCTGTGGGCGGGGCAGGTGAACGCGCAGGAACCGCACTCCATGCAGTTCATGACCGCGAGCTCGTCGAGCTCGACGGCGTCATGGCGGCGGCTGGCGGCATCGAGCGCGTACGGCATGAGGCCGAGCGGGCAGACGCGCACGCAGCGGCCGCAGCGAATGCAGGGGGACTCCTCGGGGAGCTCGGCATCCTTGTCAAGGCACAGGATCGCGTTGTTCGCCTTCAGGATGGGGCAATCGATATCGGTGATGGTGCGGCCCATCATCGGGCCGCCCATGATGATCTTCCGAGGATCCTTCACCAGACCGCCCGTGGCCTCGATGACGTCGCGGACGCTCATGCCCAGCGGCACGCGGTAGTTGCCCGGCTTCGCGACGCAATCGCCCGCGAGGGTGATGATGCGGCGCACCAGCGGCACACCGTAGCGGAAGTACTCCTCGACGCGGGACACCGTGGTCACGTTGAGCACCAGGCAGCCGGCATCGATGGGCAGGCCGCCCGCGGGCACGACGCGGCCGGTGGTCGCCTCGATGAGGACCTTCTCGCCGCCCGCCGGGTACTTGGTGGGAACCATGAGCACCTCGACGAGGTCGCCGACGCCCTTATCGACGATCGCCTTGTTGAGAGCATCGACCGCCTCCGGCTTGTTATCCTCGACGCCGATGACGGCGGCGGGGATATCGAGCGAGCGCGCCGTGCGCACCACGCCGTCGATCACGCGTTCGGCGTGCTCGATCATCTGACGGTAGTCGCTCGTGATGTAGGGCTCGCACTCCATGGCGTTGATGACCACGAAGTCGAACTTCTTGCCCTCGGGCGCGCGCATCTTGAACCACGTGGGGAACGAGGCGCCACCCAGACCGACCACGCCGGATTCGCGAACGCAGTCGATGAACTCGTCCTTGTTGCTATAAGTGGGAACCGTGAGCGCGGGGTCGTTCTCCATCTTGCCATCGGATTCGATGGTCACCACGGGGGGGCGGTCGCACCCGTGGGCAGCTTCTCGGTTGCGACCGAGGTCACCGTACCCGAGATGCTCGCGTGGATGGGGGCGTAGAGCCCTTGCCCGTCGCCGATCTTGGTACCCACGTACACGTGGCCCCCCGCCTCGACGCACGGCGTGCACGGCGCGCCGATGTGCATGTTCAGCGGGATGCGAACCTGCTTGGGAGGCTCGATCCATGTGCAGGGACAATCCCGCGTGTCCTTGCACTGGGACGGATGGACGCCGCCCAGCGTCTTATGAAGAGAGAACGTTGCTCCCCTTCCTGTCCTCTTCCTCGACCACCGCGCCCGTGAAGCGCGACAGCGATGTCCAATGCCTCATTCTAACGTCTTTATTCCGACGTATGAACACGCATCATTATTCAAGAATTAGAAGGATGCAGATAGAGCAGCGTGTTTCGACAGCAAAAGGGGGCATCCATGGGATGCCCCGATCGTTTTGGCCCCGTCGGACCCTTTTTGTCGAGCAGACGTCTATCCGAGCGGATTGGAGCCGCGGCCCATGAGCTCCTCGAGATAGCGCAGGAACTCCTCCTCGGTCATGGAGTTGCCCGCGGCGTCGCCGGACGAGACATCCTGCTGCTCGGTCTGGAGCGCCTCGTCGGAACCAAGCGTGACCTCGAGCTCCTTGGTATCCTTACCGCGCACGACGGTGAACTTCACCTTATCGCCCACGTTGTGCTCGCGCAGCGCGATGATGAGCCCGTCTGCCGAAACGACGCTGTCGTCATCGATCTTGGTGATGACATCGTTGGCCTCGAGGCCCGCTTCCGCTGCGGGGCCGCCCTCGACCGTCGATACCACCAGCGCGCCCTCGGTGACGGCGAGGCCGTTCTTGCGCGCGGTCATAGCGTTGACCGAGGTGAGGTTCACGCCGAGATACGGGTGGACCGGGGTCTTGCCGTCGATGATCTGATCGGCGATGTTCACCGCGTAGTTCACCGGGATCGCGAAGCCGACGCCCGAGCTCGACCCGGAATAGGACTCGATGATCGAGTTGATGCCGATGAGCTCGCCCTTATCGTTGACCAGCGCGCCACCCGAGTTGCCGGGATTGATCGCCGCATCGGTCTGGATCATGTTGGCGTAGATGGACGTGCCGCTCGTAGAGGGGAGCGCGGTGGAGCGGTACAGGGCGCTCACGATACCGGTGGATACCGACTGCTCGTTGCCGAACGGGCTACCGATCGCCATGACCCACTCACCCACCGTAAGATCGCTCGAATCGCCGATCTCGATGGGGGTCAGGGCGCTCTCGTCGACATCCTTCAGGCGAATGACGGCAAGGTCGCTCGATTCGTCGGTGCCGACGAGCTCCGCCTCGTAACTCTCCCCGCCCATAGAGACGGTGAGCGCCGCGGCATCGGCGATAACGTGGTAGTTCGTCAAGATGTTGCCCTCGGAGTCGAGCACGACGCCCGAGCCGATGCCGCCGGAGCTCTGCGACTCGCCGGCGGCGGTGATCGACACGACCGACGGCTGCGCCTTCGCGGCGACCGCCTCGGCGAGCGTGGTATCCTCGGGATCGATCTGGATGGTCTGGGCGGTGCCCGACGACGCCTCGACGTTCTCGTCGGTGATGCGGAACGCGCCGGACATGACGAGCGCGATCACGAGCACCGCGCCCACAACCAAGCCGCCGAACGCGGCGACGAACACGGGGAGCTTCTTCGTACGGGTCTTCACGACCGTATGCTTCACCGTCTCCGTCTCGGAGGCGGTATGCTGCGGCGCGGGCTCGCTCCACGACGACGCCGCAGAGGAGCTCTGGGCCGGCGTGGATTCGATCTCTACACGGGGTGCGGCACCGGGCGTCGGCAGGTCGCCGAGCCCATCGGGCCGCTGGGGCATTTTCTCGTCACTCATGGGTCTTCCTTTCACAGGCACCAATCTCTAGCACCGTTGTACCCCAACAAGAGCGAAGCCAGCGGGCCCATCGAAAAGGATTAACTCT
Organism: uncultured Collinsella sp.; assembly: GCA_963558435.1. Lineage (GTDB taxonomy): Bacteria > Actinomycetota > Coriobacteriia > Coriobacteriales > Coriobacteriaceae > Collinsella. Next base: position 7,300 of record CAUWGM010000030.1, on the reverse strand, counting down.
TTCACAAGCCCCTTAAGTAATTCGTAACGGTCTTTGTCCGCACGCCGCCCGACCAGCAGCCGAGCGCCCCCAGCCAGCGGTCGGTCGCCTTCCAGCCGGCAACCGCGCGGCCTCCGACCAGCGGATGCACGCCATCCGATCGACGGCGGCGCGCCCTCCAACCGGCGAGCTAGCCCTTGAACAGGTAGCCCACGCCGCGAACCGTGTTGATATGGGCCGCGATCTGGGGGCCGACCTTGGAGCGGATGCGACGGATATGGACATCCACCGTGCGCGTGCCGCCGCAGTACTCGAATCCCCACACGCGATGCAGCAGGACCTCGCGGCTGTATGCGCGGTTGGGGTGCGTGGCCAAGAAGGAGAGCAGCGAGTACTCCATGAGGGTCAGGTCGACCGGCTCGTCATCGAGATACACCTGGTAGGTTGCCAGGTTGATGGTCATGCTGTCGACATGCAGGATCTCGTCGCCGGCGAAGGGGTCGTCATCGCCCAGCAGCCGACGCGTGCGCAGCTCGAGCTCCGCAGGGCGCGCGCCCGAGCAGATGAAGTCGGCGCGGGCGGGCACATGCAGGCCGGCCATCGCTTCCTCGTCGACGATGAGCAGCATGGGAATGCCGCCGCGTCCGTCCAGCCATTTGGCGATCTGCTCCAAGCGGTCCGGCCGAACCCCGTCGGTATCGAGCAGCAGGAGGTCGAAATCGTGCGCGGCGGACGGGGAGTCAGGGGTCGCCGAGGACACCTCGGCGCCCATCGTCGCCGTCAACGTCCGAGCGAACTCATGGAAGCGCGTCGTGCGCGCCATGAACAGAATATTTTTATCGGACATTGGCACCCCCGTTCGATTCGGACACGCCGACCTCTCGGCATCTATTGGAATAGTATCGCATCAAATGCGACCGGCTAAGGACCTCAAACTAGGAATTCGCGAGGTAGTGCTTGATTTCCCACTCGGTGATGGTCGAGGAGTACTTCTCCCACTCCTGGCGCTTCTTCTTGAGGAAGAAGCCGTGGATATGGTCGCCCAGCGTCTCGCGCATCAGCTCGGACTCCTCGAAGCAATCGAGCGCTTCGGAGAGGTTGCGCGGAAGCGGCTGGATGCCGCGACGACGCAGCTCGGCGTCGGACAGCGAGGCCAGGGCGCTCGTCCCCTCCTCGGGAAGCTCGAGCCCGCGCTGGATGCCGTCGAGACCGGCGGCGAGGGTGACCGCGTTGACGAGATAGGGGTTCGCCATGGGATCGGGGGTGCGTAGCTCGATGCGGCTCGAGAGATGCTTGCCCGGCTTGTAGATGGGGATGCGGATCATCGCGGACCGGTTGCGCATGCCCCAGGTGGCGTACGCCGGCACCGTCGCACCGCCCGTCACCAGGCGCTTGTAGGAATTCACCGTGGGGTTGGTGATCGCGGAGATCTCGGATGCATGGGCAAGGATGCCCGCCATGTAGCTCTTGGCGATGGGAGACAGATGGTACTCGGGGTCGTCCTCGCTGTAGAACACGTTGCTGCCGCTCTTATCGAAGAGGGACTGGTGCAGAAACATCGCGCTCGACGCCTCGTTCGCGATGGGCTTGGGCATGAAGGACGCGTGCACGCCCGCCTCGTAGGCCTCGAGGCGAATGACATGCTTCGCCGTCATGATGGCATCGGACATGGAGAGCGCCTCGGCATGGCGCAGCGAGATGCCGTGCTGGGAGCGCCCGGACGAATGGAAGGTGTACTCGACCGGAACGCTCATCTTCTCGAGCATAAGCACGGTCGAGCGGCGCAGGTCGCGAGCGGAGTCCGACGGCGTGAGGTCGAAATAGCGCACATCGTCGAGGGGTTCGGGCGTGGTCTCGTTAGGAAAATAGTAGAACTCGAGCTCGGCGCCCACGTTCATGATGAAGCCGGCCTTCTCGGCCTTGTAGAACATGCGTCGCAGGCATTCGCGCGGATCGCCTGCGAAGCGCTTGCGATCGGGCGTACAGACGTCGCAGAAGATGCGGGCGGCGCCATCGTGCTTGGGGCGCCAGGGAAGGACCTGGAATGTCGAGGGATCGGGGAACGCGAGCATATCGGCCTCGTCGGGGGCGGTGAAGCCCTCGACCGCCGAGCCGTCGAATCCGATGCCCTCGTCGAACGCCACCTCGAGGTCCTCCGGTGCGATCGCGAAGCTCTTGAGCCTGCCCAGGACATCCGTGAACCACAGGCGGACGAAGCGAATGTCGCGCTCCTCGACCGTGCGGAGCACGAAGTCGATATTCTGCTGCTGATCCATGAGGTACCCTTCCACGTAGCGCGTGCGCGTGTTGCAAAGCTAGAGTGCGATTGTTTCACACATTTGTTTCGACAGCGTTTCCCAGCGGATGCGTCGAGGCGCGACGCTTCACGGCGCCGGCGGTCTCGAAGCGCTTCGGTGCCACGAATGCCTCCTCCCCCACGTATCGCATCAAGCGAGAACGACGGCCGTACCTTTCATCCGCCCGCGCCGTCGGACGCTAGAGTCCGCGTCCCAGGCGGTCGGCGACCTCGTCCGCCCCCTCTGCAGCGGGGCAGCTTCCCCGGCGAGACGCGGAGCATCCCGAGCAGGAGCCGGAGCACGAGCCCGTACTCCCGCAGTCGCCACAGGTGCCCTTGCGCTTGACGCGCAGCACCACGGCGATAAAAGCCGCGCCGATCACCGCGAGCAAGATGATATCGATGGGACTCATGGTTCCTCCTTTGTTTACTGAGACTAACTTTAGCGCAGGTGCACGGCGGCACGGCCGCTCCTTGTCCGCGCAACACAAAAACGCCGCGCCCCGCATGGCGTATGGGGACGCGGCGTTTCTGATTACGGCGACGGGCATGGTGGGGCAGCCCCGCGACGCCACGGCGCTACGCAGAGGCACCCGCCGGAGCAAGGTGCTCCACCGCGTCGTCGTCCCAGGCGCCCTTGGGCATGGGACGGAACAGCTGGAACAGGATGGCCAGCGCACACGCGGCGGCGAGCGCGGTCCAGATGCTGAAGACCCCCTGGGCGGCGAGGTAGAACTGGTTGATCATAAGGCCCACGACCCAGGCGAAACCGCACTCGTAACCCAGCGCAACGGCGGTCCACTTGGCAGAGTTCATCTGGGCGCGGATGGTGCCCATGGCAGCGAAGCACGGGGCGCACAGCAGGTTGAAGGCGCCGAAGGCGGCGATGGCGCCGGCGCTGGGGAAGAGCGCGGCGAACGCGGCCCACAGGCTGGGGTCGGTCTCGGTAGCATCTGCCAGATGCAAAAGCGACGCCGCGGTGGCCATGACGTTCTCCTTGGCGACCAAGCCCGTGATGGACATGGCCGTTGCCTGCCAAGAATCGAAGCCAAGCGGCGCGAAGACCCACGCGAGCAGGCCGGCGAGAGACGCCAGCAGAGAGTAGTCGGTGAACTCCTCCGGAATGCCCTCCATGGCGGGCAAGTAACCAAAGACGCCGTTGAACAGGCCGAAGTTAGACAGGAACCACACCACGATGGTGGAGGCGAAGATGATGGTGAAGGCCTTCTTGACGTAGGCGCTCACGCGCTCCCACACATGCAGCGCCCAGCTGCGGGCACTCGGCATGTGGTAGCTCGGCAGCTCCATCACGAAGGGCGTGGGACGCCCGGCGAAGAGCTTCGTCTTCTTGAGCATGATGCCGGAGGCGATGACGGCGATGATGCCCAGGAAGTAGAAGAGCGGCGCGATCCACGCGGACTCCGCATCGCCGATGAGCGCGCCCATGACGAGCGCGATGACGGGCAGCTTGGCGCCGCAGGGGATGAACGTGGTGGTCATGACCGTCATGCGGCGGTCCTTCTCGTTCTCGATGGTCTTGGTGGCAAGCACGCCCGGCACGCCGCAGCCGGTGGACACCAGCATGGGGATGAACGACTTGCCGGACAGGCCGAAGCGACGGAAGATGCGGTCCATCACGAACGCGACGCGCGCCATGTATCCGCAGTCCTCGAGGAACGACAACAGGACGAACAAGACGAACATCTGCGGGATGAAGCCCAGCACGGCGCCCACGCCGGCCACGATGCCGTCGCAGACCAGGGAGATGACCATGTCGGACGCACCGGCGGCCGCGAGCCAGCCCTCGAAGAGCGCCGGCACGGACGGCATGGCGACCCCGAACAGCTCCCAGCCGTCACCGAAGAGGTTGTCGTTCACCCAGTCGGTCATCGAGGTACCGAACGTGGAGATGGCCAGGCAGTACACGCCGAACATGATGAGGGCGAAGATGGGCAGGCCGAGCCAGCGGTTGGTGACGATGCGGTCGATCTTCTCGGACGTGCTCATCTTGGCGGGCGCGCGATGCAGGCACTCGTCGATGATATGGGCGATCACGGCGTAGCGCTCGCCGGTGATGATTGACTCCGCGTCATCGTCGCAGTCGGCTTCGCACTGGGCGATCAGGGTCTCGATCTTGCGCGCGGCGGCATCGCTCAGCTTGATGGCGGATGCGGCGGAGGCGTCGCGCTCGAACAGCTTGACCGCATAGTAGCGGCGGCGGCTGGCGGCAACGGACGAGGGCAGCCGCGCCTCGATATGCTGCAGCACGTCCTCGAACGCGGAGTCGAAGGCGTGACGCTGACCCGCGCCCTTGGTGGCAGCGGTGGTTTTTGCCTTGTCGATAAGGGAGTCGATGCCGCTGTTCTTCAACGCGGAGATCATGACCACCGGGCAGCCGAGCTCCCGCTCCAGGCGCGCGACGTCGATGCTGTCGCCGTTTTTCTGGACGAGGTCGGCCATGTTGAGGGCGACCACCACGGGCAGGCCCGTCTCGATCACCTGGAGCGCGAGGTACAGGTTGCGTTCGAGGTTCGTAGCGTCAACTACCTGCACCACAACATCGGGCTCCCCGCCCATGAGGTAGTCGCGCGACACCTGCTCCTCCGGGCTATACGGAGACAACGAGTAGATGCCCGGGAGATCCGTGACGACGACGTTCTTGTCTGCCAGCAAGCGCGCCTGCTTCTTCTCGACCGTCACGCCCGGCCAGTTGCCCACGTAGCCGTTTTGGCCCGTGATCAAATTAAACAGCGTGGTTTTACCGCAGTTGGGGTTGCCCGCCAGCGCGATATGAATCTGGGATTCCGCCATGATTCCTTCTTTCACAATAAGGCTTTGAGATTCCAAGCAATTCCTGAGCGAGCTGCCGGGCGCATGCGATGGCGCGTTTTGCCGGCGGCCTGCCCCCGCACCCGGGTGCCGGCATGCCGCCTCGCCATCGTCCCCCGTCTTCCAAAGTAGTTAGATACAGCTAACTCTACCTGTAAAAAGAAGTGCATTCGCCTACTCGACCTCTACGATCGCCGCCTCCTCCTTGCGGATCGACAGTTCGTAGCCGCGTACGGTGATCTGGACGGGATCGCCCAGCGGAGCGACTTTGACCACCTTGAACGCGGTGCCCTTGATCAGGCCCAAGTCCATGAGGTGACGGCGCAGCGCGCCCGCTCCATGCAGCTTGACGATGACGGAGCTATCCCCCACCGCAACATCTCTCAGTGTCTTCATGCTTCCCCCTCTCGGTTGTTGCTCCATGACGCCATGGCGGATGCTTCCCGCCCGCTAGGCGACCATGACGTTTCTAGCCACCCTGACATCCAGGCCAAAGCGGGCACCCTTGATGAGCACGATGATGTTGCCGCCGCCCGCGGTGACCACATGCACCTGCGAGCCTTCGACGAAGCCGAGCGTCTCCAGGTGCCGCTTGACGTCCGCCGCGCCCTTCACGCGCGAAACCGTCACCGTATCCCCGGCATGCGCCATCGAAAGCGGCATTGCCGGCATCTGCGGACCTCGAGGCATTCTCGACCACCGTCTCTCTAAAAGTTACCCTTGGCTATGTTCACCTAGGTAAACTAACACGAATCGGAGCACATTGGAATAGCCATGGCTAACTTTTTTAGATCGCGCTGACGACCAGCGCCGCAATCGAGAAAACGGCCTCCCGTCCGAGGCAGATGTGAGGCCGTCGCGTGGAGCACCCCGGGCAGCGGGTGCCAAAAACCTCAAAAGGGGGACAAAACCTCAAAAGGGGGACAGGCACTTTTCTGAGGCACGGAAAACCTCAAAAGGGGGACAGGCAGCCAACCAGGCGGTCGCCATGGACCTGGATCACGTCGACGTCCGCCTTCTCGGCGCGCACGGCGCAGGCGCACATCTTGTCGATGACAGCCTCAGGAAAGGCAGCCTCAGAAAAGGGACAGGCACTTTTCTGAGAGGCGCGGGGCTCATGCTGGGAAAGCCAAGGCCGGGCGCGCCGCCCAATGCGAGGGGCCGCGAATCCTCAGAAAAGTGCCTGTCCCCAATTTGAGGTTTCTAGCGGCCCAGAAGGTCGAGGACGCGGCGCTTGTGGTCGAGGAAGGCGGGCGTGAGCGCGAACGAGGCGCGCTCGGAACGCGGACAGGCGATGCACTCGGAGCCCGCGATCCGTGCCGGCTCGCCGCGCTGCGGGGCGCCGCGCATCACGTAGATGACGTCCGCCAGCTTGAGCGCCTCGTCGATATCATGGGTCACCACCAGCGCCGTGGTGCCGCAGGTCTCGACCACGTCGAGGAACCAAGCGTGCATGTCCGCCTTAGTGAAGGCGTCGAGCGCCGAGAACGGCTCGTCGAGCAGCATGAACTCGCGAGAGAATAGATAGCTGCGCAGCAGGGCCGCGCGCTGACGCATGCCGCCCGAAAGCTCGGCGGGCCATCGGTCTTGCGTGCCCTCGAGGCCGAAAAGCTCCAACAGGCCGCGCGCCTGCTCGCGTGCCGCCGTGCGCGGCATCCCCTTGAGCACGAGCGGCAGCGAAACGTTATCAAGAATGGTCTTATGGGGCAGCAGCAAGTCTTTTTGCAACATGTAGGCAAGCTGCCCGGACTGCCCAGTGATGTCGCGCCCATCCAGGAGCACGCGCCCCGACCAGGGTCGGGAAAGCCCGGCGACCACATGGAACAGCGTCGTCTTACCGCAGCCGGACGGTCCCAGCAAGCAGGCGACCTGACCGGATTCCACCTGCATATCGATATCGTCCAGAACCTTGGTATCACCGAAGCCCTGGGAAACGCCCTCTATATCGAGACGCGCCATGTCTCTCCCCCGTTCGATCTCGTCCGAACCGCGGGCGCCGCCGTCCAGTTAAACGGCGGCGCCCCGCGCATAGGGCGCGCACCGCGCCGTCAGCCGCGTGCCGCGTGCCTCGGGCCGCGGGCCGCTCGAAGCGCTACGCGCCGATGAACTCCGTCGTCATGCCGGCACCCGGCTCGATTGCAGGCGCAAAGCCCTGGTCGGAGACCCAGGAGAAGAAATCGTCCCAGCGCTGCTGGT
>CAUWGM010000029.1:0-17965 GCA_963558435.1 uncultured Collinsella sp. | reverse complement strand
TGCATCAAAGCATCCGGTATTCGGCTCTCAGATGCAACGACCTAAAGATAGGAGCCCCTTACCGAAATGTGTTCCCCGCTTGTCTACTTGGTCCCTCATGTGCGGGTCATCGAGGGCGGGGCATGGGAAAATGCACCATACGGCTTTGACCGCGGCATGGTGCATGTCGAAAACGGGTAAGCAGGGTCCCGTGGTATACGCAAAGGAGGATGAGGTCGAATGCAGGAGATATATAACGTTGGCGCGAGCCCGAGCGACAGCGATATGGCGTCGGCGGCGCGAAGGCTCAGCTCCGGCGACCTCATGCTCCTTCCTACGGAGACCGTATATGGTGTCGGGGTGTCCGTCGCTGCGTATGCTCGCTATGACGGCGAGATGCCGCCCGAGGACTCGGGATATCGGCGGATCTTCAGCTTGAAACAGCGAAGCCTGGAGCAGACCGTGCCCTGGCTTGTTTCGGGTGTATCTGATCTCGACCGATTCGGCCGTAACGTCCCTGATGAGATCAGGGCCCTTGCGACCGCCTGCTGGCCCGGGGCGTTGACCGTCGTCGTTGAGGCATCCGACGAGGTCCCTGCTTTCCTGAGGGCGTCCGACGGCACGGTGGCGCTGCGCTCGTCCGCCTCTCCGGTCGTCGCCGCGCTGGTGCGCGCGTGCGCGTCTCCGCTTGCGGTGACGAGCGCGAACACGCACGGGCTTCCCGCCCCGTGTTCGTTTGCCGAGGTTGAAGCACGCATCTTGGAGGGCGTTGACGCCGCGATCGATGCGGGCGAGACGGCGTGCGGGGATGCATCGACGATCGTTTCGTATCGAGACGGAGCGCTGCGGGTGCTGCGCGAGGGCGCGATCGCGTTCGAGCGGCTGCATGCCGTCCTGGGCGATGCGGAGTAGGTCGAAGGGGAGTCGGCGAAGAGTTCGAAGCAAGGTGGGTTACGCGCGATGGCATTCACATTGAAGGACCTGGGTTTTGTGGACACGATGTATCTGCCCCAGGGCGGCAAGTACATAATGGCGCTCGATTCGGGTACGACGTCTGTGCGTGCGATCATCGTCGATGAGTACGATTGCATCGTGGCGCGGGCATCGCGAGCGATCTCCACGTCCTATCCCGAGTTGGGATGGGTCGAGCAAGATCCGATGGAGATCTTGGCATCGCAGATCGCGGTTATGATGGAAGTGCAGTTCAAAAGCGGCATCCATTCGGACAGCATCGCCGCCATCGGAATCACCAACCAGCGCGAGACCACGGTGGTTTGGGATCGCGATAGCGGACAGCCTATCTATAACGCGATCGGCTGGCAGTGCCGGCGCACCGCCTCCATCGCCGATGAGCTGGTGCATGATGGCTTGGCGGACACGATTCGTCGCAAAACGGGCTTGAAGCCCGATGCATATTTCTCGGGTACCAAGATCAAGTGGATCTTGGACAACGTCGCGGGCGCTCGCGAGGCGGCTGAGGCCGGACAGCTCATGTTCGGCACCATCGATACCTGGCTGATCTATAACCTGACCGGCGGCATGGTGTATGCAACGGACTACACCAACGCGAGCCGCACCATGCTGTTCAACATCCATACGCTCGAATGGGACGAAGAGCTGCTGCGGGTCCTCGATATCCCGCGCTCCATGCTGCCCGAGGTGCGCTGGAGTTCGGGCGAGTTCGGTCGCGTGTCGAGCGAGATCATGACGCATACGCCTCCGATCACGGGCGTCGCGGGAGATCAGCAGGCATCGTTCTTCGGCCATTGCTGCTTCGAGCCGGGCGATACCAAGAACACGTACGGGACCGGCTGCTTCATGCTCATGAACACCGGCGACGATGTCGTCGAATCGAAGAACGGACTGGTCTCCACGATCGGAATCGCGGAGAGTGGCAAGATCAGTTACGCTTTGGAAGGGTCGATCTTCCATGCGGGAAGCGTTATCCAATGGCTTCGCGACAAGCTGGGCATCATCGCGGACGCCGGCGAGACGGCCGCTATCGCGCGCTCGATTCCAGGCAACAACGGCTGCTATCTCGTCCCTGCCTTCAGCGGCTTGGGCGCGCCGTGGTGGGACCCCGACTCGCGAGGCCTTATCTGCGGGTTGACCGCCGCATCCGATCGGGCGACGCTGGTTCGGGCCGCATGCGAGTCCATGGCGTATCAAAGCTACGACGTTCTCTGTTCGATGGAGATGGATGCGGGGCGCAAGCTCGAATCGCTGTCCGTCGACGGCGCCGCATCGCGTAACGAGTTCATCATGCAGTTCCAGGCCGATTTGCTCGGGATCCCCGTCGTGCAGTCCGAGAGCATCGAGACGACCGCGCTCGGCGCCGCGTATCTGGCGGGACTTGCCGTGGGGTACTGGGAGGATCGCGAGGAGCTCCTGCAGAATCGAAGCATCGGCAAGCGCTTCGCGCCCGCGGGAAATCCTGTGGAGCTTGCACGCGTGTTGTCGGGCTGGCATGATGCGGTCGCTCGTTCGCGTACCGTATTGCAATAAGGCGCTACTCTTTGCGCGAAATGGGTAGGCTGTGCATGTTGCAGACCATATCTGAAAGGATGTATCGATGCGTATCGCAATAGGATCCGATCACGCCGGTTTCGAGCAGAAGCAGATGCTCGTGGATTACCTGGCGAACGAGCTCGGGCACGAGGTAATCGATCTGGGGCCGGATAACGACGACCGCGTGGACTACCCGGATTACGGCGCCAAGGTCGGTCGCTGCGTGGCCTCGGGCGAGGCCGACCGCGGCGTGTGCGTGTGCGGGACGGGTATCGGCATCGCCGTCGCCGCCGACAAGATCGCCGGCGTGCGTGCTTCCTCCATCACCACCCCGGAGTTCGCCGACCTTTTCCGTCGCCATAACGACGGCAACGTCATCGGCCTTTCCGGACGATTCGTCGACCCCGAGGTGAACCGCGACATCGTGCGCGTGTTCCTTACCTCCGAGTTCGAGGGCGGTCGCCATGCCGGCCGTGTGGAAAAGATCATGCAGCTCGACACCGCCGGCAAGGCAGAAGAGGGCGAGCAGCCTCGCGTCATGCCGATCAACCGCTAGCGGCGGGTGGAAGGAGCGATAACATGACCGTTGAATTCGATACATCCCGGCTTGTCGTGGTCGATCATCCCATGGTGCAGCATAAGCTGACCATCATGCGCGATGCGCGTACGGGTTCGAAGCAGTTTCGCGAGCTGGTGAAGGAGCTCGCGCTGTTCGAGGGCTATGAAGCCACGAGGGATTTCCCGCTTGAGGACGTGGAGGTCACCACGCCCATGTGCACGACTGTTGCAAAGCAGATCGCGGGGCGCAAGGTCGCCATCATTCCGATTCTCCGCGCGGGTCTCGGCATGGTGGACGGCATGCTCGAGCTCATCCCCGCGGCGCGCGTCGGTCACGTGGGCATGTATCGCGATGAAGAGACCCACGAGCCGCACGAGTATTACTGCAAGGTTCCCGCCGATATCGACCAGCGCACCTGCCTGGTCGTCGATCCCATGCTGGCTACCGGCGGGTCCGCGACGGCGGCGATCGAGTATCTGCGCCGCCAGGGGGTGAAGGATGTCCGCCTGCTGGTGCTGATCGCAGCGCCCGAGGGCATCAAGGCCGTCCTCGAAGCGGACCCCGACGTGCGCGTGTACACCTGCTCCGTCGATGAGAAGCTGAACGAGGACGCGTACATTGTTCCGGGACTCGGAGACGCGGGCGACAGAATCTTCGGTACGAAATAGTTCACATTCCGTGCATGTTTTTTAATGGGCGCGTGTGCCGTTAGTCGGCATATGCGCCCCGCTTGTTGCGTAACCAACACTGTTGGCGAAAACCCCGGAAACTAGAAGATAAGTTCGTTGAAATCCGAAAAATAGTGCCTACAATAAGGTCTCAAGTGTTCGCGCGGTTCGTGCCCGCCCGCCAAATCGGCGCACGGGGGTGATAGGGGGATGGACGGTTGTCCGGGATGGTGGAGCTTTCCCATATGCCGTTTATCTTGCTTGGAATCGCTGTGGGCCTCGTTGCGTTCGCCGTGCTCATGGCGGTGCTTCTCCCGGTACTTCGCGGGAAGCGCAGGGCGAGCCTGCCCAAAGGCTTTTTGGGCATCCTCGTCTCATTCGCCATCTTATCGGCGGGCGTGGTCGCGGTCTATATAGGCCGGGAGAGCGAGGTCATCTTGTTCCTGCTGGGCGAGCTCTTGAGCTTATTTGCTTGCTGGACGGCTCTGGCCGTCTATGCCGTGCGGTGCGGTAAGCGTTCATAGCTGCGAGTCCGCGCGCTTGGAGCGCGGGCGAACAAAAGGAAGGTGAAACCTTGGAAGCGTTCGATAAGCTGCCAGCCGAGATCAATCATCTCGTTTCGAGCTTCAGCTCGATTCCCGTGGTCGGCGACCTCATGCACGGCGTGACCCAGTACTCGTTTTGGCTCATCATCTCATCGATCGTGCTCCTTGTCTTGATGTTCGCCTTCGCGCACAGGGTCTCGGTCGTTCCTCACGGCAGGTTCGCCAACGCCATGGAGTTCGTTCTGGAGTACCTCGAGAACGATGTGGGCGTCGGCATCCTCGGTAAAGAGTCCTGGCGTCGGCACCTGCCGTTTCTGGGCACGTTGTTCATGTTTATCGTCGTCAACAACATCGTCGGCATCATCCCCGGTATGAAGCCTGGCACCGGCACTATCTCGACTACCGCCGCCCTCGCCCTCGTCGTGTTCATCTACTTCGTCATCGTGGGCATGAAGAACCACGGCGTGTGGGGCTACATCAAGAGCCTCGCGCCCAAGGGCGTCATGTTCCCGCTGAACATTCTGATCTGGCTCATCGAGCTCATCTCTACGCTGCTTCGCCCCATCACGCTGGCCGTCCGACTGTTCTGCAACATGTTCGCCGGTCACATCGTGCTCGGTTCCTTCGCGCTCATGGTTTCGCTCTTTGCCGAGCCCTTGATCGCGGAGCTCTCGGCCGCCAACGTCTTCGGCGCGCTGCCGTCCTTCGTATTCGCGGGCATCCTGTTTGTTATCTACGCGATCGAGATCTTCGTTGCTCTCATTCAGGCGTACGTTTTCACCGTCCTCACCGCTGTCTACATCCAGGGAGCAGAGGCAGAGGGCCATTAAGATTGGATACCAGGCGCATGGATGGATGGCGCCCGGCGCCGCCCTGTGCCTGCGCTTGATATAGGTATCGTGTTCAAAGTGCGCCGAAAGGCGGCGCATGAACTCAAGGAGGAATTGTGGGAGTTATCGGTTACGGTCTCGGTGTTATCGGTGCGGGTATCGCTATCGGTCTTGCGGCATATGGCGCTGCGAGCGCCATGGCTCGTCAGCCTGAAATGCAGGACCGCGTCTTCACCGTCTTCATCATGGGCGCTGCTTTCGCTGAGGCTCTGGCCCTGATCGGCTTCGTCGTTGCACTGGTAGTCAAATAGTCGGGTGTTCTCAGTAGGACGCCGGATTTCGGATCCCGAGGGGGAGTCATGAAAAACGTTATACGCGCAGGTATCACGCTCGGGGCGGCCGCCTCGGTGCTGAGCGCGCCCGCCCTGGCGTTCGCCGAGGGTTCGGAGTCGGGCGGTGCGGATATTCTTATCCCGAAGCCGGCCGAGTTCGTGCCGGCGCTCGTTATCTTCCTCATCATCTGGTTCTTGCTGGCCAAGTTCGTCTGGCCCAAGATCGTCGCGGTGCTCGATGCCCGCGAGCACAAGATCGAGGACAGTATCGAGGAGGCCGATGCCACCAAGGCGGAGGCAGCCGAGATTCGCGAGCAGGCGGATGCGATCGTGGCCGAAGCCCGTTGCCGTGCCTCCGGGATCGTGCTTGACGCTCGTTCCGACGCCGAGAAGGAGCGCTCGCGCATCGTCGCGGCCGCCCATGTCGAGGCTGAGGACATCATCGCCAAGGCGCATGATCGCGCCGACGACGAGATGAAGCGCGCCTACGCCGGCGCTACGGATGCCATCGCGAAGATGTCCGTCGCCGTCGCCGGCAAGATCGTCGGCGAGACCCTCGCCAACGACGAGGCGAAGCAGCGCGAGCTCATCAAGAAGTACCTCATGGAAGTGGGCACCCTCAATGGCCGATAAGCAGATCAGCGAGCGCTTCGAGAAGCGCAAGCTGGAGACCTACGCGCGCACGCTGCTCGAAGCGGCGAAGACCGAGGACCGCGTCTACGAGAACCTTGCTCCCCTCAAAGCTCAGGCCGAGGCGAGCCCGGAGGTTCTCTCCGTCTTGTCCCAGATGGCCGCACATGGCGACCTGGACAAGCTGGGTGAGGTGCTTGATCTGTACAGCGAGATGGCCGATGGCGACCAGCAGACCGTTGGCGTCACCGTGACCACCGCCGTCCCGCTCGACAATGAGCTTCGTGCGCTCATCACCCAAAAGTGCGAGCTCGACCTGGGCTGCAACGTGTTCCTCATCGAGCGCGTCGATCCGTCCATCATCGGCGGCCTCATCTTGTCTGCCAACGGACGTCGTCGTGACGCATCCGTGCGCTACCAACTCGAGCAGGCTCGCAAGGTCATGACTCATGCAGTAAAGAATTCGGAGGTATAGCCACATGTCCGAGGCAATTAGTGCCGAGAACATCGAGCAGATTCTGCAGCAGCGCCTGTACGATCTAACGGCTACCGTCGATACCCAAGAAGTATCCTACGTAGCCGAGGTGGGCGATGGTATCGCCCACATCTTCGGTCTCAAGAGCGCGATGGCTGGTGAGTTGCTGGAGTTCACCAGCTCCATCACCGGTGAGACCGTGTACGGCTTGGCTCAGAACCTCGACCGCGATGAAGTCGGCGCGGTTCTGTTCGGCAACGTCGACTCGATCAAAGAGGGCGATGCATGCCGTACCACCGGTCGTGTTATGGACATCCCCGTCGGCCGAGGCATGCTCGGCCGCGTCGTCAACCCGCTCGGCCAGCCGGTCGATGGCAAGGGCAGCCTGGGCGAGACCCATCGCCGCCCCATCGAGTTCAAGGCTCCGGGCGTAATCGATCGCACCCCGGTGTGCGAGCCGGTTCAGACCGGCCTGCTCGCCGTGGATGCCATGATTCCCGTTGGCCGCGGCCAGCGCGAGCTGATCATTGGCGACCGCAAGACGGGCAAGACCGCCATCGCCATCGATGCGATTCTGAACCAGCGCGGTAAAGACATGATCTGCGTCTACGTGGCCATCGGCCAGAAGGCGTCGACCGTTGCGAACATCCGCGAGACGCTGGCTCAGCACAACGCGCTCGAGTACACCGTTATCGTGAGCGCCACCGCAGCCGATTCCGCGCCGCTGCAGTACATCGCGCCCATGGCCGGCGCTGCAATCGGCGAGTACTTCATGTACAACGGTAGAGACGGGCGTCCCGCGAGCCGCACGAACCCGGGCGGTCACGTGCTCGTCGTGTACGACGACCTGTCCAAGCAGGCCGTCGCCTATCGTCAGATGTCGCTTACGCTTCGTCGTCCGCCGGGACGCGAGGCGTATCCGGGCGACATCTTCTACCTGCATTCGCGCCTGCTGGAGCGCGCCTGCAAGCTCTCCGAGGAGAACGGCGGCGGCTCGATGACCGCCCTTCCCATCATCGAGACGCAGGACGGCGACGTTTCGGCCTACATTCCGACGAACGTGATCTCGATTACCGACGGCCAGATCTACTTGCAGGGCGAGCTGTTCCACCAGGGTCAGCGCCCCGCTGTCGACGTCGGTATCTCCGTGAGCCGCGTCGGTGGTTCGGCGCAGACCAAGGCGATGAAGCAGGTTGCCGGCAACCTTCGTCTGGACCTCGCTGCGTACCGCGAGCTCGCGGGCTTCACGCAGTTCGGCTCCGATCTCGATGCCGCGACGCGGCGGCAGCTCACCCACGGTGCTCGCATGACCGAGCTGCTCAAGCAGCCGCGCTTCAAGCCGATGTCCGTCAATACCCAGGTCGCCGTCCTGTTCGCCGGCAACAAAGGGTATCTGGACGACCTGTCGCTCGATGAGGTCATTCCGTTCCGCAACGGGCTTATCCAGTACCTCGAGGGCGCCTACAGCAAGGTGCTCGAGGAGATCGGCGATCGCAAGATCAGCCCCGAGACGGAAGCGGCGCTCGAGCAGGCTATTGCCGACTTCAAGGCGGAATTCGTTGCCTCGCGGGATGCCGGTTCCGGCATGTCCGCAGTGATGGAGAATGAGGGGAACTAAGCCAGATGGCCAACCTCCGTGAAATAAAGAAGCGCATCGGTTCGGTGTCCACCACCGAGCAGATCACGCGCACTATGGAGATGGTCGCGACGGCGAAGATCAAGCGCGCTCTGGATCGCGAGAAGAGCTCCGAGGCTTTTCGTGACGCCATCACCGACGTCATGCTTACCGTCGCCACCGATACGGCGGCGGAAACGGTCTCGCCTCTTCTCGCCAATCCGAAGACGTATGAGAGCGCCCTCATCGTGGCCATCAGCTCAGATCGTGGCCTTGCGGGCGGTTTCAACGTGCAGATCGACCGCGCGGTCGAGAAGCGTATCGACCACTTCCGTCGTCACGGCGCACAGCGCATCGAGCTCATCACCTGCGGTCGCAAGGTTACGGAGTATTTCTCCAAGTATCCCGATGTGGTGATGAAGGTCGTGGGTGAATCCGACGACCCGAGCATCGAGCGCGCTCGTGCTATCTCGAGCTATGTCGAGGACGGCTTCTCCAGTGGGAAGTTCGGCCGTGTCGATATCATCTACCACCATGCGAAGAATCGCGTGGAACAGGTGCTGCGCGAGGAGCGTATCCTGCCCCTGGACCCCGTGGTCCTCAAGACCGCGCGCGGCCCGCGTAACAACGAGGACGAGGCGCCTACCGGTCTCACCTCGCCGTTTACGTATGCGCCTTCTGCCGAGTACGTGCTGGGCAAGCTTATCCCCACCTACGTGCTCACCGTCATCCAGCAGGCCCTTATCGATTCTGCTGCTGCCGAGCAGGGCGCGCGCCGTAAGGCGATGCACTCCGCGACCGAGAATGCCAGCGCTATCATCAGCGACCTTAAGCGTACGTACAATCGCGTGCGCCAGGCATCCATTACGACTGAGCTCAACGAGATCATCGGTGGTGCCGCAGCATTGGAGGATTTCTAATGGCAGATACCATGTCAGTCGACGCCCCGGCGACCGCTGGTGTCGGACGCATCGTCCGCATCATCGGCGCTGTCGTCGACGTTAAATTCAAAGATGGCGTGCCGAACATCTACAACGCGCTGACCATCGATGCCGATACCCCGGTGGGTCGCGTCAAGACGATCCTCGAGGTTGAGAGTCAGCTCCCGGGCGATGTCGTGCGCACGGTCGCCATGACGTCGACCGATGGCCTTCAGCGCGGCCTCGAGGTCGTCGATACCGGCGCCCCCATGAAGATGCCCGTCGGCAAGCAGACGCTCGGCCGCATCTGGAACGTGATGGGCGAGCCCGTTGACGGCAAGGAGATGCCCGAGGTCGAGGATTACTACCCGATCCACCATCCCGCGCCAAGCTTCGACCAGCTCACCACCAAGACCGAGATCTTCGAGACCGGTATCAAGGCGGTCGACCTGCTCGAGCCCTATATTCGCGGCGGCAAGACCGGCCTGTTCGGCGGCGCCGGCGTCGGCAAGACCGTTCTGATCCAGGAGCTCATCAACAACCTGGCGCAGGAGCACGGCGGCACGTCCGTCTTCACCGGCGTCGGCGAGCGCACCCGCGAGGGAACCGACCTGTACCTCGAGATGAGCGAGTCCGGCGTCATCAACAAGACCTGCCTGGTCTACGGTCAGATGAACGAGCCGCCCGGAGCGCGTCTGCGCGTGGGCCTCGCCGGCCTTACCGAGGCGGAGTACTTCCGTGATCGCGGCCAGGACGTCTTGCTCTTCATCGACAACATCTTCCGCTTCTCGCAGGCGGGCTCCGAGGTCTCGGCCCTTCTCGGCCGTATGCCCTCCGCCGTCGGCTACCAGCCCACGCTCGCGACCGAGATGGGCGACCTGCAGGAGCGCATCACCTCGACCAAGACCGGTTCCATCACCTCGGTCCAGGCCGTCTACGTTCCCGCGGACGACCTGACCGACCCCGCCCCGGCCACCACGTTCACCCACCTGGATGCAACCACCGTTCTCTCCCGTTCCATCGCGGAGCTCGGCCTGTATCCCGCGATCGACCCGCTCGCGTCCTCTTCCGACGCGCTCGACCCGAGCGTCGTGGGCGAGGAGCACTACCGTGTGGCCGTTCGCGTCCAGGAGATGCTGCAGGAGTACTCCGACCTTCAGGACATCATCGCGATCCTGGGCATGGACGAGCTCTCCGACGAGCAGCGCCTGGTCGTCAACCGTGCACGCAAGCTGCAGCAGTTCCTGTCGCAGTCCTTCCACGTGGCCGAGCAGTTCACCGGCAACCCCGGCGTCTACATCCGCGTCGCCGACACCGTCCGCTCTTTCGCGGCCATCGTCGACGGCGAGTGCGATGACCTGCCCGAGCAGGCGTTCCGCTACGCCGGCACGATCGACGACGTGCGCGAGCGCGCGGCGAAGATGGAGGCGTAGGCCATGGCGATGCGCGTCCGCATCGTGTGTCCCGAGCACGATGCGTTCGATGGACAGGCGGCGTTCGTGACCATCCCGTCGACGGATGGCTCCCTCGGCGTCGCTCCGCATCATGCGAGCGAGATCCATACGATCGACGAGGGGTATGTACGCATCTGCCTGCACGCTATGGGTACGGTGGACAAGACCTTCGCCGTCGGCACCGGATACGTTCAAGTCACGGGCGACGAGGTCGTCCTCCTGGTGGAGCATGCCGCCGACCTCGCCTCGGTCGATCGCGAAAAGGTTCAAGCTCAGATTCAAGGTTTTGAAGACAAATTGATTAATTTGTCGAAGGATGATGCACACCGCTCGTATCTTTATAATGAAATCGCATGGTGTAAGCTTTTGCTTGCCAAATAAGATTCCGACGCTCGAGCGTCGCGCAACCTATTTGCGATGAGCATCATGCCCGGGGGCGCCTGCGCTTCCGGGCATGGTTTTTGAAAGGGAAAGCGTTTGGATATCATTCGCGTAGAGGGTGGCCATGCCCTCGATGGTTCCGTACATGTGTCGGGAGCAAAGAATTCGGCGCTTAAGCTCATGGCCGCCACGCTGCTGGCGCCCGGCAAGACGACGCTGACCAACGTGCCGAACATCTCGGACGTGCACGTCATGGGGAAGGTCCTCAAGCGCATGGGTGCTACCATCGAGGTCGCCGACGAGCACACGCTGGTCATCGACACCTCCCAGGTTGATTCGTGGGAGGCTCCCTATGAGCTCGTGGCCAAGATGCGCGCCTCCACGGCCGTCATGGGTCCGTTGCTGGGCCGCTTCGGCAAGGCGAAGATCGCCATGCCCGGCGGCTGCAACCTGGGCGCCCGCAAGATCGATATGCACATCCTGGGGCTCGAGGCCCTCGGCGTGTCCTTCGATACCGATCATGGCTATATCTACGCCGATGCCTCCGATGGCCTGGTGGGCACTTCGGTCACGCTTGAATTCGCAAGCGTCGGCGCGACCGAGAACCTCATCATGGCGGCGGTGCGCGCCCAGGGCGCGACGGTGATCGACAACGCGGCACGTGAGCCCGAGATCGTCGACCTCGCCAACATGCTCAACGAGATGGGTGCCCGGATTACCGGCGCCGGCACGCCGGTGGTGACCATTCAGGGCGTCAGCGAGCTTCATCCCGTCGAGCACCGCGTGGTGGGCGACCGCATCGAAGCCGGCACCTTCTTGGTGGCCGGCGCCCTCATGGCAGGGGAGGCGGGCGTCGAGGTCACCGGCTTCAATCCCGTGCATCTGGGCATGGTCCTTCGTAAGATGGAGCAGATGGGCATCGGGACCGAACGGGTTGACGGCGGACTGCGTGTCTTCCGCGCGGAGCGCATCGAACCCGTCGATATCCAGACCCTGCCGTTCCCGGGTTTCCCTACCGATATGCAGGCCCAGGTCATGGTCTTGTCCGCTCTCGCCGACGGTGGCTCGATCATCACCGAGAATATCTTCGAGAATAGGTTCATGTTCGCCTCGGAGCTCTCCCGCATGGGGGCGAACATTCGCATAGAGGACCACCACGCGATCATTCGCGGCGTCGAGGGCTTCTCCGGTGCCCAGGTGGTATCCCCTGATCTTCGCGGAGGCGCCGCTTTGGTGCTCGCCGGCCTGATCGCCGAGGGCGTCACCGAGGTGTCCGCCATCCACCATATCAATCGCGGTTACGAGCGCTTCGTTGAGAAGCTCACCGCGCTGGGCGCAGTTGTGGGATGCGCGTCCATTCCCGATCCGACCGACGACTAGTGCAGGATAACGTATGGGTAGCAAGAAACCGATTCAGCAGGGCAGGCGACCTTCCACGGGAGCGAGCAGCCGTATCTACAGCCGCGAGAACGTAAGCCGCTACTCCGAGCGCGCCCGCCAGCGCAGGCGCGGCAGGATGGTCCGGCGCGTCGTGCTCTTCACGTTCTTGGGCGTTCTCGTCGCCGGTGTCAGCGCGGCGGGTCTGTGGGTCTCAAATATCGCCGGCAAGCTTCGTGGCGCATCGATCACCGATACCCTTCTTGCCACGCTTGTTGACAGCAACGTCACACAGGAGCCCTTCTACATGCTTCTACTGGGTACGGATGGGCGTCCCGGTGAAGATACCTTCCGCTCCGACACCATCGTGCTCTTGCGGATAGATCCGAAGAAGAAGCAGGTTACCCTCATCTCGATTCCACGCGACACCAAGGTGACGCTGAGCAATGGCGAAACGGCGAAGATCAACGCCGCTCATGCGCTCGGTGGCCCCGAGGAGGTTGTGAAGACGGTGAACGACCTGTGCGATGTCGAGATCTCCCACTATGCCGAGGTGAGCTTCGAAGGCATGGAGCAACTCGTCGATGCCCTGGGCGGCGTCGAGGTGAACGTGCCCGACAAGATCGACGATCCAAAGGCCGGTCCCATGGTGATCGAGCCCGGTTTGCAGACGCTTGATGGAGCGTCCGCGCTTGCGTTCTGCCGTTCGCGCGCTTTCGTCGACGGCGATTACACGCGCATGCGTCACCAGCGCATCTTCATCTCCGCGCTTGCGAAGACGCTGCTCGAGAAGACCGACGCTACCAACATCGTGCCGCTTGTCGAGTCGTTGTCCGACATGATCGATACCGATATGAGCATCCAGGACATCGTGGCGCTCGCCAATGCGATGCGCGGCATGAACACCGATGAGATCTGGTCTGCGAACATCCCCTCCTGGGCCGGTGAGGACACCTACGTGAACGGCGTAAGCTACGTGTTCGCCGACAAGGAGGCGCTTGCCGAGATGATGGCGCGCGTCGAGGCCGGCGAGGACCCGAAGGGCCCGCAGACCATGGGCTCGACCGGCGAGTCATCCGCTACGACCGGTGACCTCTCCAACAACGAGGCGTCCGACTGGTCCAACGGAACGGCGACCGTCTTCAATTCGAGCACGGAAGCCGAGGAGGAAGCCGGCTCGGAATAGCCGTTCGCCTGCACAGGAGTCCGAAGCGGTGTCGAACGCTGCTTTCGAAGGGTAACAAAGAGCGCCCGGGGTGCGAACCCTGGGCGCTCTTGTGTCTGGAGGGGTATTGGAGGATCGCTTCGGATTTACGCGAAGCGGGCGACGAGCTCCTGAAGTACGTCGACCATGCGCTCAAGCGATGATACCGGGATGAACTCGTTGACGCCGTGGCAGCAATAGGCTCCGGTAGAGAGGTTGGGGCACGGTAAGCCGCGGAAGGAAAGCTGCGCTCCATCGGTGCCGCCGCGGATGGGGATCACGTTCGGCTCGACGCCGGCGGCGGAGAAGGCCTCCTTGGCCTGGTCGATGAGCTCGGGGTAGGCGGCGACGACCTCCGCCATGTTGCGGTACTGCTGCTTGATCTCCACGCTCACGCGCTCGCAGCCGTGCTCGGCGTTCACGTAATCGGCCGCTTTCAGGAGCAGGTCGATCTTGTTCTGGAACTTCTCGGCGTCATGGTCTCGGATGATATAGCGCGCGGTGGCGTGCTCGACGGTGGCGGAAACGCCTTCGAGGTGGTAGAAGCCCTCGTAACCCTCCGTGTATTCGGGGCGCTGGGCAGCGGGCAGCAGGCTGTGGAACCGATGGAAGAGCTCGCCGGCGTTGACCATGCGGTTCTTGGAGTCTCCGGGATGGATGGAGAAGCCCTGGAAGCGCACGACGGCCTCCGCCGCGTTGAAGCACTCCCACTCGAGCTCTCCGATGGGGCCGCCGTCTACCGTATAGGCGTAGGTGCAGCCGAAGGAGTCGAGATCGAGGAGCTCGGCACCGTGCCCGATCTCCTCGTCGGGGCAGAAGCAGATGCCGAGGGCGGGGTGCGGCAGGGTGGGTTCGTTCGAGATGCGGGCGACCAACGCCATGATCTCCGCGATGCCTGCTTTGTCATCGGCGCCCAGCAGGGTAGTGCCGTCGGTGCAGACGAGGGCTTCACCTACCAGGTCATTCAACGCGGGGAGCTTTTCGGGCCCGATTGCAACGGGCGTCCCGTCGACGACGCCGCAAACCAGGTCGCCGCCCTCATAGGTGACGATGCGGGGGGACACGCCGGTGCCCGGCGCCTGCTCGGTGGTGTCGAGGTGAGAGATCAGGCCCAGGCGGGGCTTGTCCTCGGAGCCTGCAGAAGCGGGGATGTGCGCCGTCACGTACGCGTGATCGGTCACGACGACATCGAGCGCGCCGAGCGCGCGGAGCTCGTCAGCCAGGATGTTGGCGAGGTCGAATTGGGTGGGCGTCGAGGGGACCTGATCGCAGTGCTCATCTGCCGAGGTCGTGTCGACCGTCACGTAACGCGTGAAGCGGGAAAGGACGTCGCTGGAGCTCACGGATTCCTCCTAAGTCGAAATGGCGGTACCATGTCGGTGAAAACACCCTCTACTATAACGGTCTGAACGGTGCGAGGCGTGCATACGCCGCTAAAGCGTTTGGGGTAGAATCAGCTGAAACACACGAGAGGGGATCGACTGCATGGATACGATCGGCGCATCGCGCGAGCGGCACCTCACGGTTGCCAATGAAGACTATCTCGAGTGCATGGTGCGTATCGAGAGCGAGGCCGGAGAGGGCGCAGGCGTTCGCTCCGTCGACATCGCCAACCAGCTAGACGTGTCGAAGGCTTCTGTCAACAAGGCCGTTGCCGCCCTGAAAAGCCAGGGGCTGGTGGATCAGTCGCATTATGGCAAGGTGATGCTGACTGATGAGGGGCGCGCGATCGGCGAAGCGGTGTGGTACCGCCATCGCCTGCTCCGCACCTTCTTGATGAGGGAGCTCGGCGTGCCATATCAGCGCGCCGATAGCGAGGCGTGCATGATGGAGCACGCTTTGTCTGAAGACACCATGGATCGCTGGCTGCGATACCTCGAGGGCGAGGGTGGTCCCGTTGGCAGGGAATAACGGGGACTTCGACGAGCGGCGCGAATGCTACGATCGCATCGCGGCCGAGGCGCTGCGTGAGCGGTTGCGCTCCGATGTGCTTCTGGCGCAGGGCCCCATGGGCAGCCTGCTGCAAAGTGAATGCGCCGCCGCCGATATCCCGCCTGCGTTTTGGAACGTCGCCGAACCCCAGACGGTGGCGAGGTTCCACAATCTGTATGCCGTAGCCGGCGCCGAGGTGCTTATCACCAATACCTTCCAGGCGAGCGGTCCCTGCTTGCAGAGAGATGATATTCATCAGCGCGTGGGCGAGGTCAATCGTGCCGCCGTCGATTGCGCGCGTGTCCGCGGTGTCGACTTCATCTTGGGAAGCATCGGTCCGTGTGGCATCGAAACCGAGTTCGAGTCGTCTCCAGACTACGCGCTCGCGCGCTCCGCATATCGCGAGCAGGCGTCGGCACTGCTGGCGGCAGGCGCTTCCGGCGTGCTTCTTGAAACGTTTTCTTCGGTTGCCGCGCTTATGCCGGCGCTTGCCGGGGTGTTCGATGCGTCGGCGGGTATGCCCGTTCTTGCGAGCTTCGCCGTGGACGGCGCGGGGAATCTGCTGGGCGATGGCGCGAGCATCGAGACGGCCGTGGCGCTGCTGGAGGAATGGGACATCGATGCGGTGGGCGCTAACTGCTGCTCCATCGAGGCAGCGACGATCGCCCTGTCGAGGATGGCCGCTGAGACCGCCATGCCCTTGATGGTTCGCCCGCATGGCGGAGTTCCCCTGGTCGCCGAAGATGGCTCGCCCGTATGGGATGAGCGCCCCGAGCGGTTTGCGAATGCATGCGAGGGTTGGCTCGACCTGGGCGCGCATCTCGTAGGGAGTTGCTGCGGGACCACGGCGCTCACCACGTGCGCGCTTGCCGGCCGGCTTGGAAAGCTGGGCTAGCGGCGTTCCGTCTCGCCAACCTGCCCTTAGCACGTCCGCCCGCGTTCGTGGACTAAATATTTACTGAACTTCGCCTGTTCTCCTTTTGAAGCCGTTCTCATGCGATGACAGGAGGGTATCCTTTTCAAATGGGTGGCGGAGCGAAGGGAAAGACGCGAGATGTCCGACATCATTCACTTTTCTACCGATGGATGGTATGCGCGCCGCGCTGGCGCGTTCACTGATGAGAACGTGGCCCGCATCGCGGATGCCGCTGGTCGTTGCTGGCAGGAAGAAGCGCCGGGCAGCCGCGTTTACGTCGGTTACGATGCACGCGAAGGCGCTGCGAGCGCCGCGGAGCTTGCTGCGGGCGTATTGAGTATCCGGGGGCTGCGCGTGCTGTTGGCGAGCCGGCCGCTTCCCACTGCCGCGGTGGCGCGCGCCATGGCGAAAGACGCCGGCGCTACGGGCTGCCTGGTAGTCACGGGGTCCTCCTATCCCGAGGGATATCTGGGAATCAAGTTGCGCGCTGCGCGTCACGGTGACGACCTCCGCGGGTTTCTCGATAACGTCGAGCAGTCGATGGAGCCGGAGTGCGACATGGAGCGCGGCTCCGTGGAAAGCATCGATATGCTTGAGGCATATATAGAGGAAATCACCTCATGGTTCGGGTTTGCAGGGCGCGAGAGCGTTCGGGCGGTCGTCTACGACGCGATGTACGGCGTGGGGTCGGCGTGCGTTCCGGCTGTTCTCGCGCATATGGGCACCCGCGTTATAGAGATACACGCCGAGGGAGATGATGGGTCGGAGGACCTGTGCCCGTACCCCGTCGAGCCTTGGATCGATGAATGCGAACGGGCGGTCGCGGCGTGCGATGCCGTGGCGGGCTTTGCAACGGATAGCGATGGCGAGCGCATGGGGGTCGTCGACGAGGACGGTAGGTTCGTCGAATCCGATACCGCCGCCGCGCTCATCCTGGGCTACCTGGTTGCCATAGGCGGCGAGACGGGGAGGGTGGTGGTCAACGTTGCCTCGTCGACGATCCTGCGAAAAACCGCCAGCCTTCTGGGCTGCCGCGTCACGGTGAAGCCCGTCGGCTATACCTATATATATGAAGAGCTGCATCGTTCGGATGTTCTTATGGCGACTGACGGAGCGGGGGGAATCTGCATCCCCCATCGCAATCGCGAACGAGACGGCGTCTGCGCGATCGCGCTGTTGGTCGACTTGATGGCGAGGACCGGAAAGTCCCTGAAACAGCTCGTGGCGGAGCTTCTCGAGCGGGTTGGCGAGATGTCGTACATGCATCGCGATGTAAGACTTCGCATGGAGGACGTCGACATGCTGAATGCGGTGCTGCCCGGTATGAACCCTGCGGAAATCTGCGGTAAGGAACCGAAGAGCGTGAGCCATATGGATGGGCTCCGCTTAGAGTTCGATAACGGTTCATGGGTCTTGCTGCGACCGAGCCGCATAGAGCCTGTGGTAAGGATCTATGCGGAGGCGCCGACGGTGGCCGGCCGGGATGCCCTGTTGGAGGCCGCAGCGGGGATCGCGCGGAGCGCGGGGAGGTAGGCGCCCGCCCCGATTGTGGAGGAACCGTGGAGGCTCCGATCCCCGCCCCCGGGGCCCTCCGGCTGTGGCATTATATCTCCCTGCCGCGCGGCACCGAGCGTACCGCA
>CAUWGM010000028.1:0-20104 GCA_963558435.1 uncultured Collinsella sp. | reverse complement strand
GACCCACGATAGAGCTACAAGGGGAGGGGCTCCCAATGTTCAACTCATATCGTCTTGTCCTCAACCTTTTTGAGCTCTTCAGCATATACGTCGGAATAATCGGCAAGGCCGTTAAAGTTGAGCTCATCGGAGAAAGCACCCGCATATGGATGCGCGACCGGCCCATCGACACGCTCGAACGCCACCTGCGCGATCCCCTTAGACCTATCAAGTGAAATGGTGTTGCCGCTAACATTGGTAACGCGATAGAACAGCCTCGTTCCATGCCCAGGGAAATACAGCGGCGCATCCAGCGAAAGCCCCTCGCGGATTCGCGAATTGCGAAGGAGGATGCTGGCGGTAAGGTCGTTAGGAAGCTGGATGCACTCTACGCAAGAGACAAAAGCAGAATCACCGGGATTGAGCTCCACTCCAGATGCCTTGTTTTCGTTCACGTAGAATCCGTCCGTACGCAAGTCATACGTAACCTGACCAATGTTTGAAGCATCAGCATTGAGCAGCACACCATCGTCAATCAACTGTCGAATCTTTGTATCGCTCAAGTACATATGAACCACTTCCTTTGGGCATCGAGTATAGCACCAAGAGCGATATGGCGATGTGCATTCGCTGTAGGCGTTCAGCCCTTCGCCCCGCGCCACCAGGACACGTGGGCGCGATACCACTCGATCGTAGCCGCCAAGCCGGAATCGAAGTCGGTGCGCACGGGCTCCCAACCGAGCTCGCAGCGCAGCTTGGTCGAATCGATCGCGTAGCGGAGGTCGTGGCCCGGACGGTCCGGGACCCGGTCGAAGTCGTCCTCGGGCCGCCCGAACGCGCGCAAGATCGCACGCATGACCGACAGGTTGTCGCGCTCCCCGTCCGCACCGACGAGATACGACTCACCCAGGCGCCCGCGCGTAAGGATCGTCCACACGGCGGTGCTGTGATCGTCCACATGGATCCAATCGCGCACGTTGCGGCCATCGCCGTACAGCTGCGGGCGGGCGCCGTCGATAATGCTGGTAATCTGACGAGGGATGAACTTCTCCACATGCTGCCGCGGCCCGTAGTTGTTCGAACAGTTGGATATGGTCGCGCGCAGCCCGTAGGTGCGCACCCAGGCGCGCACCAGCATGTCGGACGCCGCCTTCGTAGAGCTGTAGGGGCTCGAGGGCCTGTACGGCGAGTCCTCGGTAAACCGGTCCGACCCCTCGAGCGGCAGGTCGCCGAACACCTCATCGGTGGACACGTGGTGATATCGGACCCCGTACCTGCGGCACGCCTCGATCACCGTGTAAGTCCCGCGGACGTTCGCATCGAGAAAAGCGGCCGGTGAGGCGATCGCGTTGTCGTTATGCGTCTCCGCGGCGAAGTGCACCACCGCGTCTGCCCGCGAAACCAGCCGATCGACCACCGCTTCATCGCATACGTCGCCAACTACCAGACGTACGCGGTCCGCGGGCAAGCCGGCGATATTCGAAGGATTCCCCGCATAGGTGAGTTTATCGAGCACCGTTACCAGAACACCGGGCTGCTCGCGGACAACATATCGCACGAAATTCGATCCCATGAAGCCGCAGCCGCCCGTGACAAGGATGCTGCTTGGTCTACATACATCCTCGCTCATAGTGCAACCCCCCCCCAACCCCGCCTTCAATATCTGCTCTAACGCCTCAGATCAGATAACTGCTTTTTGAACGCGCAAACTTTGACGCACTTCATGCATCGTACGCACAGGGATTCATCGATCGCAGGATACAGAAAGCCGTAGCGGTCGGACTTCATGGAAATGGCACGCTGAGGACAGACTGCATAGCAGGCGCTACATCCGCAGCATTCCGACTCATCGTTGAAAAGTACCGGGATCCCTTTCTTCTTCAACTTCTCCTCCTTGTTCTTCTAATTAGGAGCGACCAGAATGAGCCGCGATCATTTCTTCAACCAGCCGTACACACGGAGTTCAACCAACAATCTGAGCAGGAACTCTTTAGGTCTCGTGCAGCATCTCGCGATATCCCTCCTCCTTGCATGAAGCTCCCGCATAGCCAAGTCATACGCTTCTGGAAACCGCTTTTTGTTATCGCCCCTCGACGCGGCCAAGATAACGTTCCAGCAAGAACGTGCGCAATAAGTCGTACAAGAATCAAGAAGTCCCGGATGATATCTGGCGATGAATGATTCCAGCTTGCGGCAATTATCGAACACGACCACCGTGCCAGCCTGAAAGGTGTTGGTCACGCTGCCCGCGCGGGCGATGTAGCGATACAGCGGCTCACCGAGCAGCATGACGGAATTCGCCGATGACAAAACCTCTGCCGTCCACATGACATCTTCATTCGTGATACCCTCCTTGAATCTGATGTCGTTATCGACGAGTAGGGATCTTGGAACGAGCTTCGTATAGGGACCCGTTGATACCCCCCGAACCATTCGTCGAGTGCCTGTTCACTCGTAAGGGTGTGCTGATCGCACGTAAAGAGATCTACTTGACTTCCATCGGGCAGCACGCGGCGAATCGCACAAACGGCGACAGCGCTATCATCACGCTGCACAACGCTTTCAACCATCGTTTGACAGGCAGACGGATCTTGCTCGTCATCAGCAACCCAAAACATAACGTAATCGCCCGTGGCATAGGATAGTCCGAGGTTACGAGCAGACGAGGCACCCCCATTCTCCTTATGGATGAATCTACGACAGGCGGCATCCTTCCGACACCACGAGCCACACAGATCCGCGGATTCATCAGCCGATCCATCGTCGACGAGAATCCACTCGATATCGTCGTAAGTCTGTCGCTCAAAGGAACGAAAGCTGCCAGGCAACCATTCGGATGCGTTATAGATGGGAACGATAATGGATACCAATGGCGTGTTATCCATATGCGACCCTTTTCTCAACCCTAGTCAAATATCACGCTTGTCGGCTATCAGCCAAAGATTTGGGTCGGCGGGTTCCACACGCCGCCCCCTTGCCCCCCAACATGATGCGAAACAGTAAGAACACCAGCACGATCGCACTCGTATAGCCAAACGCATCAAGCAGCAGATCGAACCCCTCGAACTCGCGCCCGGGGACAAACAGCTTGTGCGTCTGATCAACCAGCGAGCAGGCGGCGCAGAAGACGATGGTCGCCCCGAATAGGATCCTCCCATTCCCGTCTCGATGCGACCCTGCAAGGCACAACGCGCTCAAGGATGCGAACAACCCAACCAGTCCAAACTCCGCGACATGGGCCGCCTTGCGATACCATCCACCCGCCGCCATGACATCGCGGAACACGAAGGACACCTCGTCGGACATCAGGACGGTTCCATCGGGGAACGTCACCTCGCAGCGAAACCGGCAATCACGCATCCACACACGCTCGGGGGTCAACTCAAACCGAAGCACGGATGCGGAGGTATCTACGCCTTTGATGTCATACCAGCCATCGGTCCAGGCATCCGTGCATTCCCACCGGTACGCCACCGCTCCGGGGGCATCGACCGAAAACACGACGTCCCCGCCCTCGCGGACTTCGCACGGCGTCGGCTGGGAAACGATGGACGGAGCCGCGATATCGATGGCCTCGCGCTCTCCGGAAGCATCGTCTGGCGCATCGCGAGATACCGCATCGTCCACCTTAAAGGCGACAGCCTTCGTGAGCGCGGTCGTCTCTTCCGGAGTCTGCTCCGTCAACGTCCAGATCAATCCCAGAGTTGCAACCAGCAACGCCACGCTGATCCAGCCCAATCCAAGGCGAATCATCCTCGATTGTCGAGCTACAAAGCGACGCATGCGCACATCTACCTCAGCGACCCTTGCCCAGGATGGACTTGACGCAGCGCTTCACAGCGCGCTTCGCCCTCCATGCAGCCGCAGCCGACTTCGTATCATCGCGATAATCCCGCTCGAGAACAGCGATCCCGCGCTCCTTCCAATTCTCCAGAATCGCATCGCGGGCAGCGGGGCGAACCGTGGGGTGCATCAGCTGGTCATTGCCGGCTACCGCCTCCAGCGCATCACGCTCCGCCCATGTAGAGGACTTCTTTATCACGGGCAGCAGCTCACGGCCCTTGTGAGAGTTCGCGAGCACCAACGAGATGCCGCGACGAGGATCGAGCCCTGCATCAGCGGAATCGATACCCCAGAAGTCACCGATTGTGAGATCGCCCGGACGTTCGCCCCCGGCATAGGGACACCGATAGCAGCTCTCGCGATATACATCTCCAGCAAGAAACCGCTTGTAGTAATACGAAACCTCCGGTGCAAACGGGACGTCCTTCATTTTTTGGTTATGAAGAACGGTCCCACCACCACAGCCCCAGCCCTCGCGCTTGTCTCGAAAACGGAGTTCAACGAGATCACGTCCAGCAAACTCAGCATCGATGCAATCCTTGAAGAACTCCCAGCTGGGAACACCATGGCACACGATATCAACCGTGAGGAGATTGTCATGGCCCCCATCGAGAAAGGAGAGCAAACCATCGACTTGGCAAGGCGTGCCACTGAAGAGAACCGGCGCGCCCGAGCGCAGGTCATCGCGAACCCCTCGCATTGCATCGCCCATATCGCTCTGAACATACTTCGATCCGCGCAGACAATCCAGACCTTCGATGGAATCGACCCGGACGCACTTCACGCGAAGGCCTTCTGTGAATGCATGGCCGTACACAACCCCGCCCTCGCCCAGAACGTGACGAGTGAGAATCGAAAACACCCCGCCGAAAGATGACGCCATCAGCTCGTTACGCGAATCGTTCACAACGGCAAGGCACGGTATGTTTGCATCCGTTCCAATCCCCCAATCCAATTCGGAACCCAACGCAGGCACTTCCCCGCTATCGAGCGAAGCGCAGGACGATAGCATTCAACGCCGCCTTGAACGTTCTCCAATATGACGCGCACGTAGCCACCGTGCACGCGACCGCGATCGGCGTATATAGCCCATCGAACCATGTAGACGAGCACACCAGCAACGCGACCGAGATGATCATGGGGGCATGCCTGCGCAGCTGCACGCGGATCCCCACATATTTCTTGGTATGGAAGAAGCGGAATAGGCACACCGCGGCGTAGCTCGCAAATGTGGCGACAACGCTGCCCGTGAGCCCCGCAAAGGGAACGAGGGCGAGCATCACCACAACGTTCATAACCGCTCCCATCATGCCGGACAGCAGCATTCCCTTGCTATCCTTATGCACGGAGTACGGCGTACCCAAAAAGGTCCCCAACGTTAGCATGAGATTACCCGCCAGGAGCCATGCGGAATAGTGCCATGCCTCCACATAGGCGGGCGCGACGTAAAGCGCCGTGAGCCATTTGATGTTGGCGAGGAGCAGCACCGTCACCAAACCCAAAACGGTCAGCATCTTGTCAAACACCGTTGAGGTGAACCGATCGCGATCCTCGCTGGCGTCCTCGTGAATAGCAGAATAGGTCCACGCCTGGGTAAAGGTGTTCGAAACCACCGTGACGATCGACGGCAGCTTGTACGAGACGGCCAACATGCCGTTCGCCGCAGATCCGATCAGCGCGGCCACCACCACGCGAGAAGAGGAGTTGATGATCCACCACATGAACGTGTTGGGGATGAGCACCACAGAATAGCGGATCATCTGCCGCGCCAACTCGCGATCGATGACAGGGTGCCTGAGGTATTTGACCAAGCCGCCGAAAATCGCTGCGAATACCGATGAAGCGAACATCGCCACGATATACGCGAGCAGATAACCCGAGACGCCCCAGCCGAGCACCACGAGGAACAGGATGTTCAGAAGCGCGGTCAGGGCGGTGTTGAGAATATTGGAGACCGCCATCGCACGCAGCTTCTCCGTGCCGCGTAGAAAGCACTGCAACATGGTGAACGCCGAGGTGGCGATGCAATACAGGTAGATCAGCACCGCATAATCCGCGACCGACTCAAACAGCTGGCTCACAGGCATGATGAGAAGCCCGACCACCGATGAGAGCACCAGAACGATGGCTCCGACCGTCATGATCTTGCCTGCATCCGCGTCCTCGTCGAGTGGGAAACGGGCGACCGACTCGGCCAGATTGAGCGTGAGGATGGGCGCCAGCACGAACGTAATCGTGGTCACCAAGTCGGCGACGCCATATTCCGCCGCGGTAAGCGTATAGGTGTAGAGCGGCACCAAAAAGAAGGTGATGAGCTTCGTCCCTATGTTGCTCAAAGCGAATATCAATGTGTTGTTGAGGAGATACGTCGCGCGACTCTGTGCCATCATTTCCTCCTTTTGACCAAGGCGTACACGCCAGTCCTTGAACATACTCGAGGGACTGCAGCAATTGATGGAGCCCGCACATTCCGGAACCCATCCAGAGCTTGCATCCTAATTCCACTTACAATCGAGCGCGCCCGCAAAGATACCGCTGAATTAAATGGCCGACAGTATACGAAACCATCCCTGCCCATCCGGTTAATTAACTAGGTCGAAAAGCATTCTTCAGCAGAACCAATGATTCAATTGATTGGTTCATTGAGCCATCATTCAATCTCAGCGTTACTCAAATCCCTTAACTTCTCGTATAGGACAGATAAACGTAAATAATGATTCATTCACGCATACGTGCAAACCAATTGGATCTGCACATATCCAACGGGACCGATCTATACAACCTCGCGGCAAATATCATATAGACGTTTCGCCGCTGCATCCCATCCCAGCTCATCAAAGTCCAGTGCGTCATACAGCCGCTGAGAGTTGGGATGCGATGCAAGGTGCAGGATCTTTCGCGCGACCTCGCCCACATCCTCGCAATCGGAAACGACGTCCTCCTCCCTGAGTGCGAGGATGCCTGCAACCCCGCAGTTGCGCGAAACGAGAAGGGATGCACCCGCCGCAAGAGCCTCGGTCGCACTCATGCCAAAAGACTCACGTCGGGAGTTCATTACAAAGACATCGGTACTCGCAAGATTATCCAGAAAATCGCCATGCGGCATTTGACCCATCATACGGCCGCCGCAACGTCTAACGGCATCGCTGAGCTCGTCATTCTCGGTATCGGTATCCCCAAAGACAAGCAGCTCAACACGATGACCTTGTTTCTGCAAAAGTGCAATCGCCTTGGCAACGACCTCATTTCCTTTAATAGGCCGAGTGCCGCCACTAACCGCAACTTTAATGACGTCGCCGCTAGTCACATGTTCATGCCGATCAAACGGCTTAATGCCCAAATTAAACCATCGCACCTTGCGTGCGATATCAGGCTCCGCCATACGTAGACAATCCGCATGGTACTCGGAGTTAGTCACAACAATGTCCGCCGCATAAAGCACCGAGCGCCATTCCTGGACAACTTCACTGGAAAGGCCTAGGTTGTTAATCTCGTTCTCATAGGGCAAGTAGCCGTGCACAAGTGCGACAATAGGAACGTTTCGCCCTCGTGCAATCGTGCAAGCCAGGTCAACCAAACGACCCATACCTGTGACAATCAACACATCACACCGCACGGATGCAGCAACCACGCTCAAGAATTTGGAAGCCATATTAGACCAGCGAGGCAATAAAACTCCCCCCCCCACCGGCCAATGCGAAATGAGCTCGCGATGGACGTTGGCAGGTCCGACGTTAGCAGACACATCACCAAATAACATGAAAGTTTTCATATAGGGCTTTCCTCCCACGCACCGCTACCTTACGGTGTCGAAATATTCAATTAGCTTCTCATACGATCCAAACAACGGGGCAGAAAGCATGAACCGCTCATAGCTCTTTACCTCCGTTCCGCACAGACGCATCATGCTTTCGAACGCCTCACACGAAAGCACCGCCTTCTCACGTGGTTCGAAAAGCCAGAAGAACTCCGCGAAAATCTCCCGCGGAGGCACCCCCCCCCGCTTGCCCTCTGGCGAGTTCTGACGCCAGCAGCGATAGAGCTCCTCAGCTTCCTCGAGCTGGGCGGCACGACGCTTTTCCAGGTATTCGTCGATATCGCAGACCACGCGCTGGGGATTGCCGACCACGACCGAGTTGCTCGGCACATCCTTGTTGATGAGGGAATTAGCGCCTATCACCACGTTGTCTCCGATGGTCACGCCTTTGAGGATGGTGGAGTTCATCCCGATGAAGACGTTATCGCCGATCTTGACGCGGCCGGCCGACCCCAAAACGTCGCCGTACATCCCCTTGAAGACGCTCCAATCGTAGCCATGTGTAAGGATGGTGACGCCAGTTGTAATTGATACGTTGTTCCCAATTTCGATCATCCAAGGTCGCGTCTGGTCAATGACGCAGTAATTGGGCGAATAAATAACGGTATTGTCGCCAATGGTCATGCCCAAGGAGCGCAGGTATGCAACATAATCCGATGAAGAGGTCTTAGGTCCCAATATCAATTTCTTCAGTATGTGCTTAAGCCCCATGCTTCCCATTCCTTCCTTTAGCCAGGCAAAGCGCCAGACCAATCATCTTATATTTCATACACACGAAGAAAACCGCCTGCTTAACAGGCAGTCGCCAAAACGGGAATGATTTGCAAGCAGAGACAAAAACTTGCCTATCAAGGACCTCATCAGCAAGTCTCCTCTTCTCGCAATCCGATATAGATGCCGAGGCTATAAGAATCAAAATTCCTCTCGTGTAATCGATTATCCTTCTATCCGCCCTCTTGAAACACTCGTTTCGAAAGATAGCAGGCTCGTTTCCGCACTCTTCTAGCAGGGTTTCAAAAAATGCAAAGAAGGAATCGATGGTTGAAACTCGAAACGTTTTAGTAATGGAGTCCTGATCGTCCTTGCGATAGCAATACGGGGCACCATCTAACGCAGCAACGCAATCGGCAACCTTGCAGATATCCGTGTTAAAGAGTATGTCTTCACTTCTTATCGCGCGAAATCTAATTCCATTAGCCTCGATAAGCTGGCGACTATATAAATTCGGACATGCCGACACAGGAACGGGATCTTCCCTGAGCTTATTCGGAAGCGCGCCATAAAATGATCTTCGAAGCTCAAATATTTCCTTATCGCCGCAAAGGGTCCTTCCAGCAAAAGGATGGCTAGACCACTTTTGGGAATTCCCATGTACGACACGCTTCAGATTCGAAAAAACGACCTGCGCCTGGGTCTCCTTTGCCGCGCGATAAAGCCGCTCGTACATGTCTTCCTCAACCCAGTCATCGGAATCGACAAAGCCGACATATTCTCCTGTCGCTATCGCTAGCCCACTGTTCCTTGCCGGCCCTAATCCACCGTTCTCCCTATGAACAACCTTCACACGCTCATCAAGTCGTGCATATTGCTCTGCAATCTCACCGCAGGCATCTGGGGACCCATCGTCCACTAAAAGAATCTCGATATTATTAATCGTCTGCCTTAAAAGGCTATCGACACAGCACCGAAGAAACCTCTCGGTGTTGTACATTGGAACGATGACGCTTACCGCTGATTTATTGCTCATATTCATCTAACCCCTACGTATCTCGGAAACAACGAATAACCCAACGCAAAGCGAAAGCGCCCAAAGAACGGCTGGATAAGTAACCGCTGTATTGTTATACATGCAATTAATCAAGAAAAGAATGCACATTGCAATGGAAAAACCGCCACTAGTGGCAAAGTCCTTTCGAACAATATTCCCCCTGCGAGCAATCAACATGATGCCTAAAAGCGCAACTGGCATCACGAATAAGACGGTGCCAATATAGCCCAATTGAATAAAGACCATAGCGGAAGTGAGAAAATGATAGTTGAGCCGCCCATACAAGTTAAAGAAGGGCGAGCAGAAGAAGGGCATCGATGATTGGCTGGCGCTTCCAAACCCAAACCCGAGCATCATCGTGAATAGATCTCCATTGAAAAACTGCTCGCTTATCTGAGAAAAGGCATTGAGGCGAGAAATGCCATAGCCTGTCTCTATATTCGAATTATCCGCCTCCGTCATAAGCGCATCAAAATCAACCAATGTTTCGTATTGAAACGGATTTATTGCTGCAAAAACAGACAATGCCACAGCAATGAGGAAAACGATTGCTGCCACTGAGACGATTGTCTTGCGCGAGACGCGTGCATACAGGATAGATACGGCCACAATGAGGGCAAATTCCACGAAGAAGAACTTCAACTCGGCAACGGCGGCAATTAGCAATGCCGACAAAACAGTCAGCAGCAGCCCCGAAAGCCGCCCCTCTTTAGCAAGATAGAGGTTAAGCCCCCATGCCACCACAATACAGAGGTACACGTTGAGAATTCCGTTGCAACCACTTTCGACTCCGAAGATACCGCCGATATTATCTTGGAAAAGCCCCAATACGTAATACTGTATCAAAACGAAGATGATGTTTGGCACCTGCATTTTGTAAACGAACCCCATGAAAGCCCTAATATAGTCTTTGTCCCAAAAAATACGAAAGAGATAAATCCAGACGAACAAGCGACTGAAGGATATCGCCTGCCAGATTATGTATTGTGGCGCAATAGTATTTATGATTCCCGACAAAGGAGCCATAACCGCAAATAAGGTGACAGGCACGTTGAAAAACGGCTCGTTGCCGGCGCGTTTTCCGATAAGACGAGCATTCGAGAGAAGGATGCAGAGGTTGACGATATCAAAAACATAAGTGAAAGCACTTGGAATTAGACCAATGTTCGAGAGGAAATTAACAACGAACAACAGCACAAACTCGATTGCCAAGAAATCCGCCATGTTGAACCTATGCACAAGTATGGCGCCCAAACCAGAGGTAGAAAGCCCTCTATTCTCATGCATTTGTTTAGGGGTCATTGGGTAAGACATTTATCTGCAACCTGTAATCGAATCGAAAAGATATTCCTCTTTATTCCGCAGCAATTGCGCAGCGCTATCCGCAAACGACATCGAGTACCTCCCGTTTCCATGTCGCGACGTCGTAATTAACACGGTCCTCGTAACTGTTTCGCTTCAGCCGCGCAAGCAGATCACGGTCCTCGATGACGCTACGCATCGCCTCAACAAGAGAGCCGACATTGCGGGGTTTGACTATCAGCCCGTCAACGCCATTGCCGACGCATTCCGGGTTGAACCCAGCGTCGCTCACGATGTTAGCCGCGCCAGCAAACTTGCACTCAATGTTGGAGCCGCTCATGCCCTCGCGCCACGAGGACGAGGACACAGCAGCATCATACATGTTCAGCTCGGCACACACGTCACCCGTCGCAGCGTCGAAAGCGCCCTTGTACGTCATGTTCTGAACATCGCTCAAAAGACGCTCAAACTCATTCTGGAAGCCATCGACGACCGTCCCGTACACAGCGATGTCAAACTTGTCAGCAAGGCCCTCCGAGTTAAGCGTCCTCGCGGCTGCCGCCAATGTATCAATGCCCTTCTCGGGCCGCACCTGGGCAAAATATACGAAGTGCACCGTGTCGCCTACGGCGCGCGGCGCGCGCGCCCTGTCCCCCTTTCGGAAGTTGGGCAAGTAGCGAGAGTTGCGGCACCCCACGGTCTCAAAATCCGCCATCAGCGAACGGCTCTCAGTAAAAATGCACCGGGCGGCTTGATATTTCCAGACTTGCCCCAGATTCTCCCCAAGGTAATCAGCCAGCTCGCGTCCCATCATGAACACGGTCACATTGCCCAAGAACTCGCGCCCCCTGAGCTTCGCGATGATGCCCAGCATCGTGCTCTGGCGTGAGTTGCTGCCGATTCCAAGCGCTATCCTGTCTGCACCCCGGACCGCCCTAGCAAGCGCGATGGCCAAGACAGGAAGCGCAATCGGTTTGCGCTTGAAGTCGTACAGATCAAAGGTCTTCGCATCGCACGAAGAGAAGATCTCGTCGCGAAGCAGCGAGTCCTTGACAGTCACGCCACCGTACGGTGGCGGAAACTCGCCTATAAATAGTAGTTTATTGCTCAATGTCCAACCTCTGTATCAGAAGGGTTCTTTTGCCCCTCGGGGTGAGCTGCAAGGCGTCCACGCGTCTCAGCTCGCACTTCATGTTGCCCATAAACTTTGATCCAAGGCTACGCAGAAGCGCATCTTTCTCCGTATCATCCAGCTCACTAGCAGCTATATAGTCCATACGCAGCCTACCGGGCTCATCCTGTACGAATTGGAACGAAAGAAGACTCGAGGCGCTCTCGCCGAGGTCACACAGCGATGCAGTGCTGATGTGCTCTCCGTTTCTTCCCACAACAGGAACGTTTCTATGACCCCTAATCGCGTAGCCTCCAGCGCGGGGCTCGACGGCGTCGTCGATTGTGTAGCGAAGAAGCGGCATACGCCTGTTGATGAAGCCAGTGCCGACAATATGCTCGTCGACAATCTCCGTGAGACCGTACAGCCTGTTGAACTTGTACACGGGCGTATTGCCGTCCCATTCCACCTGTTCGCCAAACACCGTCCTCTCGGTGGAGCCGTATGATATCCTCACCGGGCAACCAAACGCCTCCTCGAACTGGCGCAGCTGATAGGGATGGACGTTTTCCGACTGCAGGAACACGCCCTTGGGCTTCTTACGCAGCCTCACACCAGCCTGGATCAGCAGCTGCGCGAAGAAACTCACCGATGAAGTCAACCCACGCAGGTAGTCAGGAGTAAACGCATCAATCCTACGCACGGCCTCCTCGAGGTTCCCCTCGTTGAGCAGCTTGGTGTTGCACCTAACCATGCGATAGAGCGGGCTAGTAGTGACGAGGGTCGAACCGTCACCTCCAAAGTAGGCAAGCTTGCTTCTGCGGAAGTCGTACCCCAACGTCCCGTAAAAATGCATCGCAAAGGCGTTCTCGCGGTAGAAGCACTCGTCGGAATTCATAACGACGAGACGCCGACCCGTCGACCCACCCGTCTCGGCCGCATACGAGCCTTCACCGGGGATAGGCACGCTTATCTCATCATAGTTTATGAGCACCTGCTCCTTATCGAGCAGGGGCAGCGTGGCAAACGAATCGAAATTGACCGTCTCAGGACAGACGCCCGCTTCATCGAACCTCCTCTTGTAGAAGGGGCTCGCGGCGTAGCAGTACGCGCATAGGTCGCGCAGCTTGCCGAGCTGAAGTTCGGCAAGCTGGTCCTCGCTCATTGCCTCAGAGGCGTCCAATTCGCACATCTGAGACAGGAACGTCTTGTTGCCCACGAGGCCGCGGTGGATTGGCGCCGCGAGGACGTCCTTCGCAACCTCGGGCATCTTCTCGTACATCTTCTTGAGCTTATTGGTGTCCATTTAACCTGCTTCACTATCGCGTATGATAAAAATACCTGTGGTCAGTGACTCATTAACAGAGACGGAGAGTTCGACGCCCGTAGCGTTCATACCGTAGTCGGGCGAGTACTCAAACTCCCCCGACTCCAGAGACCCCCCCGCCTCGATGCGCACCACGACTCCGGTCCGCAGGCATAACTCAGCGACGCCGCCGTCGACTTCGACCCCCGCAGAAGGAAGGTGCCAAAAAGCCGCAGCGGCCTCCCCGCCCTTCACCTCGTCAGTCACAACGGCCTTCGCGCCTTGGATCTCCACCGTGCGGCGCACACGCACAGGCGAGTAGCCATCATGCTCGGCCGACATGGTAATGCAACCTTCACATTTCTCGAGCGCGAATCCTGAAACGTTCGCCTTGCGCCCCCACAGGAATGGACCGAGCGCCTCGGACTGATTCCTGCCGCCCACGCACACCGTATTGTGGACGCATGTAGAGCGGAACTTATCTCGCATTCTGCGGTCACCGTTGTAGATAAAGGTGCCAGGATCGATGAGCACAGGCTCACCGTCGACATACAGCTGAACGCTCAGCGCGTCGGCATGGCCATGGGCCGCAAGCCGACCGAAGCCAAGCGGGCCGTGGTCGAATGCGAGCACACCATGTCCTTCGTCGAAGCGGACTATGGTCACCCCGCCATCAGGAAAGCTCTCAACGGATGCATTTTGAGTAAGCGGGAGAGCATTGGCGGATTGGAGCCTCCGCTTGCCGTACAACCAGTCGACCGTCTCGCAGCAGCGAACGTCCTCCACCCAGCGGCAATCCGATTCGAGCTCCAAAGTGGCCAGCGCAAGAACGTAGTCCGAGTAGCAGGGCTTCTCGGGCCCGAGACAAAGGATGACGCCCTCGTCATCGTCGCCGAACTCGACGCACTTGCCGCCGCCGACGCTGCATGCGCGTGCATAGCGCGCCATGGAGTGCAGACGCTCCACGAGAGACGCCGGCAGAGCCTTCCCGATCGTTCGCAGCACGTGCGAAACCAGGCAGAGCGCCTCCATGACGAACAGCTGGTAGTGCAGCGCCTGTTCCTTGTTCACGCCGTCTGGATGGGTCTGATGGGCAACTTCCGATTCAAGCAGCGCCAAGGCTTCGTCGAGCCACTCATGCTCGCCGAACACCGTGGCCGCGACGGCAACGCCAGCCGCCTCAACGATTGTGTGGTTGTTCGCCGAGGAGTATCGAGAGTAATGCTGCCGTACATGCGCAGCCATAACCCATGCACCGACGACCAGGCGCCTTCTCAGCCCATCGGTGGCCTCATCGCCAACAGCCTCGAGAAACGCAGCCGTCACAAGCCAGTTTATGAGCCTGATAGACTCCTCCATAGGGCTAGCCCACTCGGGACCCCACATGAAGGGGTTTTGTTCGTTCCAATCTTCGAACAAGTCGGAAAGCTCGGAAAAATAACCATCCACGCTCGTAACGAAATAGGACTTCGCCAAGAGGGTAAACTGACGGTGCCTGTTCAACTCCCAGTTGGTGCGGATGTCACCAGGCACGCCCTCGTCGCCGAAGGCGTAGTCCGCCGCAAAGCGCATCGGCCAGTCGCCGAGAGACTGGAACGCGGCGTGCCAGCGCTTTCGATATTCGGAATACTGATAGCCGCCCAGAAGTTCTATGTCCGCCCCAACGCTGAACTCGTCGTTCGTGAAATCGATGCCAAGTCTCAAAAGATTCGCCTTTGGCGCGCGACCGTAGGCGTCGACAGCATAAACGGGTTCCATCTTGGAGAAAGCCCGGCGCTCATACGCGGAAAGGCGCTTCTGACCGAAGCGCCACACAACCTCTCCCGCGCTCATGGCCCGGAGTCTCTGGATGTACCAAGAAAGTCCCACTAGACGCCCATCCTCCCGCGCAGCACATCCGCGATGCGTTCGCTGGCGCGCCCGTCACCGTAAGGGTTCGACGCATGGGACATGGCCGCATACTCCTCGTCGTCGGAGAGCAGGCGGCTGAACTCGCAATAGATCGTCTCCTCCTCGGTTCCAACGAGCTTGAGGGTGCCAGCAGCCACGCCCTCGGGGCGCTCGGTGGTATCACGCATCACCAGAACCGGCTTGCCCAGGCTCGGGGCCTCCTCCTGGATGCCACCCGAGTCCGTAAGTATGAGATAACTCGCCGCTAGATAGTTGTGAAAGTCCAGCACCTCCAGCGGGTCGATAATGCGCAGCCTATCGAAGCCGTCAAGCTCCTCATGGGCCGCTTTCCTCACGAGTGGGTTCATGTGTATGGGGTAGATGGCCTTGGTGTCGGGGTGCTCT
This sequence comes from uncultured Collinsella sp., assembly GCA_963558435.1. Lineage (GTDB taxonomy): Bacteria > Actinomycetota > Coriobacteriia > Coriobacteriales > Coriobacteriaceae > Collinsella. The sequence goes on along the minus strand of CAUWGM010000028.1, from coordinate 4,683 downwards.
TCCATAACCTTTCGTATTGCCCTGAACATCCTGTGCATGGGTTCGCCCAGGTTCTCGCGTCGGTGCGCCGTGATCAGGATGAGACGACTGCCCTTCGCCCACTCCAGCTCGGGGTTGCTATAGCCATCGCGCACTGTAGTGCGCAACGCGTCGATGCCAGTGTTGCCGGTTACCCAAATTCTGTCGGCGGGCTTGCCCTCCTCGAGCAAATTCTGCTTGCTGGCTTCCGTAGGCGCGAAATAGTATTCGGTGACAATGTCCACAGCCTGGCGATTGAACTCCTCGGGCCATGGGCTGTATATGTCATGCGTACGCAGACCCGCCTCCACGTGGCCCACGGGGATATGCAGGTAGAAACAAGCAAGGGCGGCCGCGAAGCTCGTAGTCGTGTCACCATGGACCAGCACCACGTCAGGTTTCTCCTCCTCGATAACCTCCCTTATCTTCAGCAGCACATCGCACGTCACATCGAATAGCGTTTGACCGGGCTTCATGATAGCCAGGTCGTGATCAGGCACCACGCTGAACACGCGCAGAACTTGGTCCAGCATCTCACGGTGCTGGCCCGTCACAGTGACAACGGTCTCGAACTCACTTGGGCGCGCCTTCAGCTCATTCACGAGCGGGCACATCTTGATGGCCTCCGGGCGCGTCCCGAAGACGAGCATGACCTTCTTCAAACTTATGCTCCTTGTAAACTATATCGTCGCTTTCGTGTCAGGATCCAGCGTCTTGATAACCCTAGCGGGTGCCCCGACGGCCACACTATTGGCAGGAATGTCCTTGTTGACCACCGAGTTCGCCCCGATGATGACGTTGTCGCCAATATGAATCGGCCCAATGATTACGGCACCCACGCCCACCTGCACGTTATCGCCCAGGACGGGAACCTCATACAGACCGGACGTCCCGCCAATGGTGACGTTCTGGGAGATGTGGCAGTTTTCGCCGATGACGCAGCGCTTGTGGATAACCATGCCAAGCGCCTGGTATCCGAGAATCGTGCCTTTACCGATCTGCGCCTGATAAGGCACGACCCCCCCCCAGATGATTCTTATACCCGCCTTAATAATCATCGGCAGCGCCGGCACATGGTGCAGATACAGCCATCGGGATGCCGCATACCACTTGTAAACGTTCACAAGTAGCCCCTACAGCTTGTAGACGTTCTCACCGTCACCGCACACGTTGCGCGGGTCGATGAGGATGCGGTCGCCGAACACTTCGGGCTTGCCCTTGATCTGGGAATGGCCCACCATCACTATCACCATCTCCAGGCCGTCCAGGAATTCCTCCATGGAGTGCACCTGGCCCGGAACCTCGTCGCGCTCAACCCACGGGTCGTATACCTTCACGGCGCCACCGCTCAGGTGCTCCTCCATGGACTCAAGCATCTGCAGCGTCGGGCTCTCGCGCACGTCGTCAACGTCCTCCTTGTAGGCCAGGCCGTAGATGCCCACCTTGGAGGCATCCTTGATCCCACGCTCGGCCATAACCTCGTGGGCACGATGCAGCACATACTCAGGCATGCCCGCGTTGGTCTGAAGCGCCAGACGGATGAAGTTTGCCGTTTCGGGGTAGTCGCCCACCAGGAACCATGGGTCGACGGGGATGCAGTGGCCACCCACGCCGGGGCCGGGCTGCAGAATGTTCACGCGCGGGTGCTTGTTGGAGATGCGAATGACCTCCGCCACGTCCATGCCGCCGATACGGCAGATCTTGGCGAGCTCGTTGGAGAATGCGATGTTAATTGCGCGGAAGGTGTTCTCGACGACTTTGGTCATCTCGGCGGTACGGATGTCGGTCACACTGATTTCGCCCTGACAGAAGGTTGCGTAAATCTTAGCAACCTCCTCGCCCACCTCGGGGTCGTCCGCGCCAATCGTACGGTTGTTGTGCAGCAGCTCGTAAACCATGTTTCCGGGGATGATGCGCTCCGGGGCGTGCACGAGCTTAACATCCTCACGCTCGGCCTCAATGAGCAGCGGGCGCACAAAGCGATCCACCGTGTTGGGCGAAATAGTCGACTCGATTACGAGCACGGCGCCCTTCGGGGCGACCTCGAGCACCGTCTTGCAGGCGGCAATCACATAGCAGGGATCAATCTTCTTGTCCAGCTTATCGTAGGGCGTCGGCACGCTCACGATGTAGGTATCGCACACCTGATACTCGGTCGTGAATTCGATGCCAGATTTCAACGCGTCGGCGAACAGCTCGTCAAGCCCCTCCTCCTTGAAGGTGGTGTGCCCAGCATTAAGAGTGGCAACAAGCTCCTCGTTATAATCCGTACCAACAACCTCAACGCCATGAGAAGCCATCATGAGAGCGGTGGGGAGTCCAATGTAGCCAAGGCCGATAACGTTAACCATTCTTCTTACTTCCTTTCATTTGCTTCTTATATTTCATAACAAGAGCGACGAACTTTGCATTCCCTACGATATAGCGTTTCCACAGGCGCCCAGGCTCCTGGACGAATCGATAAAACCACTCGAGGCCATGATCTTGCATCCATTTGGGCGCGCGATCGGTGACACCAGCAACTACGTCAAAGCTGCCCCCAACACCCATAACAAAGGGAATGCCTATCTGGGCTAGATACTTATTGACCCAATACTCTTTTTTAGGAGAAGAAAAGGCGACGAACATCATATCCGCGCCAGAACTCGCCATATCCGCAACTATCTCGGGCTCGTCAGCATCCGTAAAGTAACCGTTGCGGTAGCCAACTATCCGAAGCCCAGGATAGCGCTCCTCAAATAATGACTTTACCTTCAGAACAACTTCTTCCTTGGCTCCGAATAAGTAGATTCCCAACCCCTTCTCGGATGCGAGAGCGACCAGTCTTTCGAATAGATCGATTCCAGCAACTCTTTCATACAACGGAATCCCCAGTTGCTTTGCCGCCCATACGATTGAAGCACCGTCGGCATTGATGATAGGGCACGAGTTAACAATCGAGGCAAGCTCCGGATCCCGTTCCATCAAGTTCACCTTTGAAGCATTGATAACAACGTGCTGCGTAGGTATGCCCGAATTAATTATGCGTTCGACCTCTGCGATCGTTTCGTCCATAGACAAAGCGTTCACATATGTATTCAGTATTCTATAACGGCTCTTATCTAAGTCATTTCCCACTAGTACGCCCCCTCGCCGGTAAAGACGACCTTGATGGTCTGCAGAATCGTTTTGAAATTCACCCACAGGCTGCGCTCGTGGATGTATTTGAGGTCGAGCTCGACCATGTCGTCGAAATCGACGTCGGAGCGACCACCCACCTGCCAATAGCCGGTAAGGCCCGGCTTAACCGCCAAGCGCTGCATGGCCCAGGCGTCGTACTCCGCAACCTCGGCGGGCAGCGGCGGGCGCGGCCCCACGATGGTCATCTGGCCCAGGAACACGTTCACGAACTGCGGGAACTCGTCGATTGAGTGGCGGCGCAGGAAGCGGCCCACGCGCGTGACGCGGGGGTCGTCCTTCATCTTGAACATGGCACCCTCGACCTCGTTTTCCGCTTTGAGGGCCGCCAAGCGCTCGTCGGCGTCGGCGTACATGCTACGAAACTTGTACATGGTGAACTCGTGCATCGAGCCGTCGCGGTGCGTACGGCACACCCTCGTCTGCTTGTAGATGGGGCAACCCGGGCTCTCGAGCCGTATGGCGGCGCAGATGATGGCGGCGGGCACCAGTCCCAACGCGATCACGGTGCCGGAGAACGCTATATCCACCAAACGCCGCGCGGCGCGGTACACCCACTTGCCCTGGTTGGCGTCGCGCAGGTCCTGCATGGCCTGGTAGCGGTTGTATTGGCCCGCCTGCGCTGCAAGCTCGGCGCACTCGCGAGAGAGCGGCTGACCCTTGACGGCATTCGAGCAGTCGCACGAGCCTTCGGCGCCGACAATTGCGGCATCCGCCCCCTTGCTCACGTTTTCGACGCTTCCTAACACTGGCATCTTTGCATAACCCCCAAACCAATGCGGGTCTTGACGCGCCTTCCAAACATATCGAGTTCTATACAAGCAATGCTCTTGCGCCTGTTAACGCTAACGATCTGCGCTTCCCGTCCCTTGAGCGGACCGCTGAACACCACGATGCGGTCTCCGTCCATGAACGCCCTGCTCATGGGAACCGTACGGTCATCCGAGCTGGTGAATGCACCGATCCATGCCCGTTCGCTTCCATTCAACGGCAGAAACTTCCCATCGAACGTCAGGAGTTTGGTAAACGAATTCACATCCTTCAGCCGATTATGCAACGCCTGCACATCCGAGGTAACGACAATGACGTAACCCGGAAGCAGGAGCGATGTAACCGGTATCCACTCGCCTCTGACCTTCTTCTCCGTCGCGAAGCGCGGTGTGAAGCACTCTTGAACGATACGATCGCCCGCTACGCGCCTGATGGCACGGCAGATCTTCTCTTCCTGCCCCGTCGGAACCTGGATCGCATACCAGTTATTTTGCGGACGACCGCTCTTCACGCGATCGCGATTCCGCATCGGTCTCTTGTCGGAACAATCCTGATCGGATAGCCGCCCTGTTCCGGCACCTGGTAATCCTTCGAAATCGATTGACGGATCATCCACGACAGACTCCATGCGACCTCCCACGGCGAACAAATCGCTTAATAACGAAATCTAACAGTCAAGAACTTGGGTGATGGATAGCGCGGTCCGCGGGACCGCGC
>CAUWGM010000027.1:0-21564 GCA_963558435.1 uncultured Collinsella sp. | reverse complement strand
CCCGAGGGTTACACCCTAAGAGCAAACCACCCCTTTTAGGGGTGGTTCTGATTTCCATCCAGTCGTCTTCCGTTCATTTATGCCGTGGGCCGGGCTTGTTATGGCCCACGGCACCCGATAAGGGGTGCCAAAACCACCCTGTAAAGCCCTCGATTATGAAAGGAATGCCGGAACAATGCCAAAGCGCGTCTCAGCACCGAAGAGCCGCACCCTCATGTATACGCAGCAGCTCTCGCATCTGCCCTTCAGCGACGCCGATTCTCTCTACGAGGCCATCGAGAGCAGGCTCGGCCCAAAACGATATGCGGGCATCATCCACGACCATGACATGAAGGACAACGGCTCGCCTGTAGCAGACCACGTCCATGTGATGATGTCGTTCAGCAACCCGCGCTCCCCCTCAAACGTCGCGAAGCTCTTGGGCGATAAGCCGCAAAGCGTCGAAATCTGGACGGGGAGGGCCGCGGAAAAGAACGGCTTCTCCTATCTCTGCCACCGGACCGCTGGCGCACGGGGAAAATATCAATATCCACTCGATGTCGTTCGCGCGAACTTCGACTACGTCAAGGAGATGGGGGGCATCGAGGCCGACGTCATCCGCTCCACCAGCCATTCGAACATCAAGGTGCTCCTCGACGCGCTTCTCGACGGCTCCATCGACAGGGAGGCGCTTGTCTCGCAGCTCTCGGGTTCGGAATATGCCCGCGCGCGGAAGCAGATCGATGATGTATACGCCCGCAGACTTCAGGTGCAGGCGGCGGAATGGCGAAAGCGGATGCTCGAAGAGGGCAGGGAAATCACCACCATCTGGATCTTCGGTCCACCCGGCGCAGGGAAGACATCGCTTGCAAAGAAGTACGCGGAAGAACGGGGCACAGGCTACTTCGTGTCCGGCTCCACGCGCGACATCTTCCAGGGATATGCGGGGCAGCACACCGTCATCCTCGATGAGCTGCGACCGAAGTCTATCGGATACGCTGACCTCCTTCGCATCACAGATCCGCATGCGCTGGAACATGAGGTCATGGCTCCCGCTCGCTATTTCGATAAGGCGCTTGCAGTCGAGCTCATAATCGTCACCAGCCCCTACGATCCCCTGCAGTTTTACAGCGAGCAGGTCGGCGGCATGCGCCCCCTGCGCAGCTATGACGTGATCGACGGCTTCGGACAGCTTGAGCGCCGTCTGGGCCTCGTGGTCGAGATGCAGCAGAAGGAGATTTGCGAATCGCGCTTTGACGTGAAGCTGGGTAGCTATTGGCCCGTCAAGGGTTCCGAGCGCCCGAACCCGTTTTCCAGCTTCGGGCGCGGCACTCAATCCTCAAACCGCAGCAGCGAACAGCTCTACGAATTGCTGCTGGGTTAGGAAGCTGGCATTTCAACCGCCTCGCTACGGTAGAATGGGCCCATCGTTTGCGAGGCTCCCTTCATAGAGAAAGGAGGCTCACATGGCCGAAAGAAGAGACAGCAAGAATCGCATCTTGAGGCCTGGAGAGAGCCAGCGCACTGACGGCAGGTACATGTACAGATACACCGACTTCAGCGGCAAACGACGCGCTGTCTACAGCTGGACGCTTACCGATAAGGACTTCGCTCCCAAGGGCAAGAAGCGGGGCACATCGCTTCGAGCCCAAGAGAAGCAGATCGAATTCGATATGCTCAACCAGGTCGTTCCCAATGGAAACAATCTTACGGTTCTCAGCCTTGCGGAAGCGTATACGTCTCTGCGGGCCGGGGTGCGGAGCAGCACCCGCGCCGGCTACAAAACGGTGCTCAACGTCCTGCGTAAAGACCCTTTTGGGTCTCGTCGCATCGACAAGGTGACGTTTTCGGAGGCCAAGGCGTGGCTCGCGCGTCTTCAAACCGTGGATGGTCGCGGCTACAGCAGCATCCATTCGATTCGGGGCGTCCTTCGTCCCGCCTTTCGGATGGCCGTCGAAAACGATTGGATTCGAAAGAACCCCTTCGACTTCGAGCTGGCCACGGTCGTGGTGAACGATTCGGTGACACGGGAAGCGCTGACGCGGAAACAAGAGCGCAGGTTCCTTGAGTTCGTCAAGGCCGACCGTCACTACTCGCGTTATTACGAAGGCATCTTCATCCTGTTCAAAACCGGGTTGAGGATATCCGAGTTCTGCGGCCTGACAATTGCCGATATCGACTTCGGGGCGCGACGCATTCGGGTCGAGCGGCAGCTACAGAGAACGAGCGACATGCGCTACGTGATCCAGGAGCCGAAGACCGAGAAGGGCATCCGGTTCGTCCCGATGTCCGATGAGGTTGCCGAGTGCTTTCGCAAGGTCATTGCACAGAGACCCGCACCGGAAAACGAACCCGAAATCGATGGCCTGAGCGGCTTTCTGTACTTGGACAAGAACGGTATGCCCTTGGTCGCCTTGCATTGGGAGCACTACTTCCAGCGCATCGTCGCCAAGTTCAACTCGATCTACAAGGAGGAGATCCCCAAGGTGACACCTCATGTCTGCCGTCATACGTTCTGCAGCAACCAGGCCCGCGCCGGGATGAATCCCAAGGTGCTCCAGTACGTGATGGGCCACAGCGAAATCGGGGTGACGCTCAACACGTACACGCATCTTGGCTTCGAGGAGGCTCGCGAGGAGATGAACCGGCTATCCGTCTAAACATGCGTGGTGTACGGAGCTCGGTTTTACACCATTTCCTACACCGCATCGGGATGAAAAAACCGGTTCGTATATGAGAGGAAGCGTTTTACGGAGTATCGGAAGTCGAAGTAGGATATATGCTGTTATCTGCACTTTTGCTCATATATGAAAGGGTTTGGGACGATGCATAGAATCCTGTTCGCATGCCATGGGCATCCGGCCCGTTCTTTCATCTCGGGTGCGAAGCCCGAAACTCAGGCAAGCCGCAACACGGGGACGGGGGAGCCCTCGGGCAGGTTCTGGAGTGCATGGGAGACGAACCCATGGGGGTCCGCGTCCATGATGATGGCGTCGGCATCCGAGGCGGCGGCGAAGCAGATCATGCAGTCCGAGTTCGCCTTGCTGGAGTCCATGAGCACGACCGTGCGCGCGGCGGCGCCGATGATCGCCTGTTTGAGCTGGGCCATCTGCGGGTAATCGGTCATGAATCCCCGGTTGGGAACAAAGCCGCCCGGACATACGACGGCGAGATCGGCATGGAGTATCTCGAGGGACCTCAAGGCGAGTAGGCCGCTGAGGTAGCGATGGCCCTTGCGCAGCGCGCCGCCGAGTACGATCACGTCGACGTTCGGAAGATTCTGGTCGATGTAGTCGGCGATGGTGATGTCGGCGGTAATGACCGTGATGTCGGTGCGAGAATCGAGCATGCGGACGAATTCCAGGGTGGTCGTGCCGGAATCGACGATGATGGTGTCGCCATCGTGGACGAGCTCGACGGCGCGGTGCGCGATGGCTTGCTTCGCGTCGGCGTTGAGGTTGATCCGCTTGTCTTGGACGGAGACCTTCAGCGCCTTGTGAAGCGAGACGGCGCCGCCATGGGTTCGTCGAAGCTTTCCGTCGGCTTCAAGGGCGTCGAGGTCGCCGCGGATGGTGACCACGGATACGCCGAAGGTTTTGGCGAGCTCGGTGACCTGGACCGAGGTGCTTCGATCGAGCATGGACATGATGGCGCTGCGGCGCTCTTCGGCAAATGCGCGACCATGTGCGGAGGCGGCCATGGGCTTTCCTTTCGAGATCGGATGCCGCAGGAGCAGGGAGCCGCGATGGCTGGAAGGGGAGGGCGGCTCCGAATGGGAGGGGCGGCTCTTGGGACACGCCGTCGCAAGACATCCTGACGCACACAATTGTAGCGGAACTATGGAGAAGGCATTTTCATTTCTTTCTTTTTAGGAAAGGAAAAAAGTTTCTTTTTAGTTGCGATTTAAAAAAAGAAAATGAAATGCAAAGCTGGACGCGTGGCGGAGTTCAAAAACCGCGCGGCTCCACTTTCTTTTTCTTCGCTACCGCCGATGGCGCAACCATTGCGTTTGGCAGGGTCATCGGTGCACGTAAAACGGGTTTTTCGTACAATACAGGCATGGAACGCCGAACAACAGGGTTCGGCACTATGGCGCGCGTTATCCCACATGAAGCGCGCAGGAGGGAGCGATAGCTCATGCTCGTAACCACCAAGGAGATGCTGCTCGACGCGCAGAAGAACCACTACGCCGTCGGCGCCTTCAACGTCGAGAACCTCGAGTTCGTCATGGCCGTCCTGGCTGCTGCCGAGGAGACCAAGTCCCCCGTCATCATGCAGACCACTTCCGGCACCATCAAGAAGACCGGCCTCGATTACTTCTACGGCTTGGTCAAGGCCGCCGCTGAGCGCGCTTCCGTGCCCGTGGCCCTGCACCTCGATCACGGCGACGGCTACGATCGCTGCATGAAGGCCCTCCGCACCGGTTACACCTCCGTCATGATCGACGGCTCCCATGAGTCCTTCGAGGACAACATCGCCCTCACCAAGTCCGTTGCCGACGCCGGCGCCGCTATGGGTATCCCCGTCGAGGCCGAGCTTGGCAAGGTCGGCGGCAAGGAGGACGACGTCGAGGTCGAGGGCGAGTCCCCCTACACCGATCCCGTCGAGGCCAAGGAGTTCGTCGAGCGCACCGGCTGCACCAGCCTCGCCATCGGCGTCGGCACCTCTCACGGCGTGTACACCGAGGAGCCCCACATCAACCAGGACGTTGTGAAGGCCATTCGTGCCGCCGTCGACGTGCCGCTGGTCCTGCACGGCACCTCCGGTGTGCCCGATGAGCAGGTTGCCGAGGCTGTCAAGAACGGTATCTGCAAGGTTAACTACGCTACCGAGCTGCGTCAGGCCTACACCAAGGGCTACATGGCGTATATGGCCGAGAACCCCAACAACTTCGATCCCAAGAACCCGGGCAAGGCCGGTGCCGAGGAGATCACCAAGATCGTCAAGATCCGCATGGAGAACCTGGGTTCCGTGGGCCGCGCCTAGTCTTTCGAGTCGGCTGAGCCGGCGGAAGGCGACGAATCAACGTCCCCTTTTTACCCTCTCGCCCCTTTGGGACGGGAGGGTTTTTCTTTTGCGCGCGTCGAGGGGCGGCAGCATCCGCTTTATTGCGGTGGCTTGAGAAACCCCAGCTCAGCATGGTACATTTCTAGAACTGCAAGGGGTGCGTCCTGCTGGAGGGTTATCGCGCGCGAACACGGGGAGGCTCGATGTCCTTCGAAGGGGCGAAGCGCGGTGAAGAGGATATCTGCTCGGCGCGGACGGTCCGGGATGTGCGCGCGATGAAGCGAGCCCATAAGGGCGGGACGTGGAAATATGCCTGCGCATGTCGTTCGGTGGTGCGCTATGAAGGAGAAAGCGAGGCGTGGGGGTCGTTGAAACGCATGATGCAAGCTGAATCGAAACGCAAGAAGATGGATGATGCCGCCAACGAGCGGGGGGACTGGAAGTCCCTGGTCGATGAGACACAGGACGAGGTGCCGGTGCCGCCCGAGGATCGAGCGCCCGGGGCGCTGCGCGGTGCGGGCGCCCGCTCGCCGCTGTTCTGGAAGGTTATGTTGGTCGCCATGGCGCTCATCTGGGGCTACTCGTTCCTCACGATGAAGACGGTGCTCGACACCATCCCGACGTACATGCTGCTTGCATGCCGCTTCCTGCCGTCTGCGGCGATCATGTTCTGCATCTTCCACAAGCGCATCCGCGCCCATTTCAACCTTGAGTATCTGGGAATCGGCTTGCTGATGGGCTGTGTGATCTGGTCGGCGTACGGCACGCAGACGCTCGGCCTCGTCGATACGACGCCGGGGAAGAACGCGTTCCTGACGGGAACCTACTGCATCCTGGTGCCCTTCATCGCGTTCGTGCTATTCCGCGAGCGCATCACCAAATGGCATATATCGGCCGCGGTGCTGTGCCTGGTGGGCGTCGGTTTCGTAGCGCTTGACGATTTCTCGATCGGTAGGGGCGACTTGCTCACGCTGGTCGGCGCGGCGTTCTTCGCGCTTGATATGGCGGTGGTGGGCCACGTGGGACGCACGCGCGACGTGAGCGTCCTGACGTTTTGGATGTTCCTGTTCGTCGGCACCTTCTCGCTGATCGCGACGACGTTCTTCGAGCCGGCGGTGCCGGCGGAGATGTGGACGCCGGGAACCATCGGTCAGCTGGCGTTCCTCGCGGTGATGTGCACGACCGTGGGCTTGCTGCTGCAGAACCAGGCGCTTTCCCATGTGCCGCCCGCGACCGGCTCGCTGCTGCTGTCGCTGGAAAGCCCGTTCGGCGTCCTGTTCTCCGTATTGATGGCCGGCGAGGTCCTGACGGGCAAGCTGGTGCTCGGCTTCGTCCTTATCTTCTTGTCGATCGTTCTGTCCGAGACGCACTTCAGTTTCTTGGCGAAGTGGCTGCCCGACCGCGCGCGCACGCGCTAAGCGGATTCGTTCTTCGATAGGGAAGTGGTAGTGCTATGAGGATCGATTCGGTACGCGCGCTCGTCTCGGGCGTCCTTATCGCGAGTTCAAGGGCGTGCCGTTTCATCCGGTCGCCCAGGCGGGTCGCTGCGTGCGATGCGGCGCCTGCGCGGCTTCGTGCCCTGTAGGAGCGATCGACCCGCAGCATCCCGAGGACACCGATGCGGAACGCTGCATTTCCTGCATGCGCTGCATCGACTCGTGTTCGTTCGGCGCGCGCCGGATCGGCGGCGGGTTGAAGCTGGCGGCTGCGCGCGAGGCGTTCGCGCTCAGGTGCGCCCAGCGTCAAGAGAGCTATCTGCTGTAGGGCCGAGCTATTCGCGTCCGCGTAACCGTTTGCGTGGCGCTCGGGCGTTTGGGTGCTCCCACCAAGTTCCAATAGAAGATTCAACAACGGGATGCATCGTGGTATTCCGCGTATCGGATAATCTATCTTGATTGCAAGGGAAAAGGCCCTGCCCCCCATGGGGACAGGGCCTTCGGAGCACGCGGGCGTATTGGCCATGTCGTTATGGTGTCTTGCGTGCCCTTGCTATTCCGGGGCGTTCGAACGATTTTGCACCGTTCTCCTTGGTGCTCGTGCTATGCCCGGTCCACCAGTCCCTTCTCGTGCATACGATGTAGAAATGCCGCCATGTCGCAGCGCTTGACCGTGTCGTAGGGACGGAAGGTCTTCTTCCCGTTGGAATCAACCCAGCCCGTTGAGATTTCATGGGCGGAAAGCCACAGTATGCTGGAGCGATGGGGTGTGGCCTCATCAATGTCTGAGAATTCGCCGAGTGGAACAGACTCATCGGCGTTCTTGGACAAGCGTTGCAGGAACGCAGCCATGTCGCAGCGCTTCACCGTCTCGTAGGGGCGGAAGGTTTTGCTTCCATCGGCCTCGGTCCAACCTGAAGATATATTCGAAGCGGCAAGCCAGCATATCTCGCGTGCGTGCGGGGTCGATGCATCGACGTCGCGGAAGGCGGAAAGCTGGGAAGCCGTCGGCTCGAAGTCGGGGCTTCCGGCGAGGCGATAGAGGAATGCGGCCATGTCGCAGCGCTTCACCTCGGTGTAGGGACGAAACGTCTTGGTTCCGTCGGGCTCGTCCCAACCTTGGGAGATTCCGCTGCTGGCGAGCCAATCGATATGGCCGGCATGGGGGGTCGATCCGGGTATGACGTCGGAGAAGGGGGAGGTCTGTTCGGGTTCCTTCTCGGCGGTTACCTTCAGGATGGTGAAGGAGTGCGGGGCGAGCTCGATGCGTGGAGCTGCCTTGTCAGCGGTGAGCGTCGAGGTCGCGATTCCCACGGCGTTTGGGTTTTCAGGCGTGTTGGCAGACGTGAAGTCGTCGCCGGAGAGCGACTGGACCTCGATCGTGCGGCCGGTCAGGTCGACGCCGGGCAGCGCGAGCCTCACGGCGCCTTTCCCCTCGAGGCCAAGGTTCACCACCGCAAGATAGATGTTTCCGTCGGCATCGGTGGACGCCATGAGGTCGTATTGCGCGACGCCGTTGGAAAGCGTCGGCGTCGCGGTGCTGGCGGTCGAGACGATGTTCGTGCCGAATGCTCCGTTGAGCATCGTGAACACGCTCGCGCTGGGGGTCTTGAAGAACGTGAAGTCGCCTTCGCCGGTCTTGGTGTCGCCGCTGCCCTGCACCGGTACGGCTTGGATGACCGCCTGCTGCGTGGGGCCGAGCGAGTCGGCGCCGCTGGAGTACCAGTCGACGAGGCAGTGCTTCTGGATGTAGGGACTGCCGAGCTCGACATAATCCATGATGGCGCGCGCGATGTAGAGCGCGTGCGTCTGCGAGCGCAGCAAGGGGTCGGTTGAACGGAAGATGCCGTACTCGCTGATGACGGGTACCTTGTTGGGATCGTGCTTCTGCATGAGCTTGACGTAGCTGGCGACGTGGTCGCGTTTGGCGTCCCCGAGTTTCATGGCCTGCAGATAGAATGCCTCGGCATTGCCCGCATTTCCCGGGTTACCCGAATAGGGGTGGATGGTGAGGCCGTCGTAGAGGGCGTCGTGGCCGCCTTCGTGCATCTTGTTGACGAAGCCCTCGGTCTCGTAGCTCGAGTAGATGTGGATCTCGCCAGCGGTCTGACCTGCCTTTTCGCGGTCGGCGTTGATCTGCTTCATGGTGTCGCGCATCTTCTGCGAGATGGCGACGAAGCCGTCGCGGTTCACGGAGTAGTCCACGGTGACCTGCGCGTCCTTGGCGGGGATCATGCCGTGCGTTCCGTCGCCGAAGGTGAAGTAGCCGGTCTTGGCGTCGAGCTCGTACACCTTGTCGGAGGCGCCTGCCGTCTTGAGGTCGTCGACGCGGCGCCATTCCTCGCCTGCGACCTTGACCTTGACGGAATCGACGTTCACCGCGGTGAAGGCATCGTAGTCGGCGGCCTTCTTATCGCGCTCGACCAGCGCGTAGCGCATGCCGAACTCCTGGTTGGCCTTGCCGGTCGATTTGGATTTTGCAACGTTCCAGTCGCCGCGCGTGATGGCGTACTGGTTGGTGAACGATGCGGTGCCGCCGTCGATATAGGCTTTCTCGGAGCCCCCAGGGACGCCTGCGGTCCAATACTGCTGGGAGGAGTTGCCGTCGGCGCCGCCCTGGTTCATCTCGTTGCCGATCTCGAAGTAGCGCACGTTGAACGGCTCGGCGTGGCCGAGGTCGCGACGCACGTCGGCCCAAGCGGTGCCGCCGTTGGGGTTGGTGCCCGCTGCGGCGTTGAGGAACTCGATGAGGTCGGCGGCGTCGTTGGCGTCGCCGCGTCCCAGCGCGTACACGTAGACGATCTCGGAGTCGTGTTCCTGCGCGAAGGTGCCGATCTCGGAGATGCCGAAGTTGGGCGCGATGCCGCCTTGGCCGCTGTTGTTATAGAAGCCGTGGATCTGGTTGGTGCGCTGCTCCTTATCGCCGAGCGTCTCCTTCCAGTTGAAGAGGTTGGAGATCGTGCCGCCGGGATAGCGGATGGAGCCGAATCCCGCCTCGTCGTAGAGGCGCGCGAAGTCGTCCTTGACCTTCATGGCCTTCGAGTCGAAGGTGCCGTAGCCGTTGAAGGCGTAGCGGTGGTTGATGCCGAAGATGGCGTCGTCCACCGTGCGCGTGACGTCATCGGGGTCGATCGTGACGGCGAGACCGAGCGCGTTGACGGCGTCAATGGCTTGGCCGAGCTCGTCCTTCGCGGTCTTGACGGCGTCGGCGCCGCCGTTCTCGAGGGCCTTCTTCGCCTTGTCGATCGCAGCAGAGAGCTCGTCGTACTCGGCGGAGCCGTCGTCGTCCGCGAGCAGCTTCGTGCCGGAGTCGATGAGGCGCTGGAGCTCGGTCTTGGCGCCGGCTACCTCGAGCTCGGCCTTCACCTGGTCGTAGGAGTCGTAGAGCTGCTTGGCCTCATCGGCGCTGAGGGCCTTGTTGTACAGGCGAAGCTCGTCGATCTTGCCCTGGAAGCGCTCGGTGCCGTCGGGCTGGGCGGAGTCGGTGCCCCAGGAGCCCAGCACGAGTCCCACGGCGCCCGCGGGCAGGTTCTGCGACCAGCTGCCCTGTCCGAGCTGCTTGCCGTTGAGGTAGAGCTTGATGCTCTTGGTGGAGCCGCCGTTGGTGGTCTGCTTGACGAGTGTGACGTGCTGCCAGGATTTGCGCGCGGGATTCTTGCCGAGCGTGATGTTGCTATCGGCCTTGTCGATCGAGGACGAGAAGGTACCGTCCTTCCATTCGGTGAGGATGGAGCTCGCCTGGCCGGCGGAATGCAGGAGCATGGTGCGCTTGCCGGCCGTGGGCTCGCTGTCGTCGGCGTCGCGGACCCAGAAGGACACCGAGAAGTCCTTCTGCTGCTCGATGGCGCCGCGGACGCGGATATCGTGAGCGGCGTTCTTATCGGTGAAGGAAAGGCTCTTGCCCAGGGAGGCCAGGCCGCTGTCCTCGACCTTCACGGACTCGTCGGGGTTGGCGACCTTTTCGATGGAGAACCGCTTGCTTCCCGTGCCTTGCAGCGGCGCCTCTCCGTCGAAGGTCCAGATGCCGGTGGCGCCGTCGGGGGCGGCGGTGGCCGCGAGGGCGGGCGACGCGCTCGCTCCGAGCACGAGCGCGAGCGCGAGCCCGGCTCCGATGCCCGCGGCGCGGCGAAGTCCGCTTCCCGAAGCGCTCGCCTTCAGACTCCGTAGTTTCATTAAGCCATCCTTTCTCGCGCGGGGCGCGCGACGTGGGGGATATGAGGTGATGCCGCGCGAACGACGTGCGCGCCGTTGGGATGCGGCTCTCCTGCGATAGACATAACCGATTCACCCTAACATGGTGAGCTCGCTTCTTTTCGCAGGTACGGAAGCCATTCCGTATACGGGCGGAAAACCGATGCAAATGGTAGCCTTATCGCTCGTGAAAACGCGGGCGCACGCTGCGACGGCGCGCGCCCGCGTCTGCGGATGGTCGCTCGCCCCGATGGATGACGACGGGCGATGCGGGGTGTCCTCGCTGCGGCCTAGGCCAGGTTGCGCGCGAACGCGATGGCCTCGTCGACGCCTTCCGCCGTCGTGGCCCAGCTGGTGACGAAGCGCGCGACCGGGCGATCGTCCACGAGGGTGATCTCTGCTCCGCAGGCGGCCTCGAGCCGGTCTGCCTGCTCGGGCGTGCACCAGAAGAACTGCTGGTTGCCCATCGTGCGGATATAGGGCTCGTAGCCTGCCGCCTCGAGGCCGCGGGCGAGGGCGACGGCGCACGCGTCGGCATGCGCGGCGTGGCGCAGATAGGGGATGGCGCCGCTTTCATCGGGCGTGAAGGCGGCCTCGTATTGGACGCCCATCAGACGGCCCTTGGCGGTCATGTGGCCGGCGCGCTTGGTGAGGTAGGGGATGCGGTCGATCGCGCGCCGTCCGCGCTCGCTGCGGGGGCTGACGACCAGGGCCTCGCCGAACAGCATGCCGGCTTTGGTGCCGCCCAGCGTGAAGGCGTCCGCGCGCTGGGCGATGTGCTCGAGGCTCAGGTCGTTGCCTTCCGATGCGAGCGCGCTCGCCATGCGGGCGCCGTCGACGTATACGGCGAGCCCGCGGTCACGAGCCCAATCGCACAGCCCGTCGAATTCCTCGCACGTGTAGACGTGCCCGAGCTCGGACGTGTTGGAGAAGTAGATCATCGCCGGCCGCGTGGTGTGGCAGCCGCCGGCGATCATCTGGGCGTAGACGCGCTCGCATCCCGCAGGCGTCAAGATCCCGAACCCATCGGCGGTGGCGAGGATGCGGCGTCCGCACGCTTCGATCGCACCGGTCTCGTGGATGGTGGGATGGGCGTCGGCGGCCAGGATCGGTCCCTCGAAATCGTCGGTGAGGGCGCTGATGGCGATGGCGTTCGCCGCGGTTCCGCCGGGGATGAAGCGAACGTACGCGTCGGGCTGCCCGCAGGCGGCGCGAATCATCTCGGCGGCGCGCTCGCAGTGCGCGTCCGTGCCGTAACCCGGGGTCTGCTCGTCGTTGGTGTGCAGCAGGGCGTCGAGGATCTCGGGTGCCGCGCCTTCGGAATAGTCGTTTCGAAATTGGTGCATGATGTCTCCCGTGCAGCGAGGTGGGTAGAGGGCGCGACGTGCTGGCATGGCGCGCGGATGGGTGCTCGCCACGGCTCGGGGCCGCTGCGTCGTGCGCGTGCGCGCGGGCTCGCATGCGGTCGGTGCGCGACCGCCGGCTTCGCGCGCGTTTCACATTGTTACATATCGCCCGCTCGTGTGGTATTCGCGGGTATGATGCTGCAGGCGGCTGAACGGGCTCATGCCCGCCCGTATAATGGGAACGTTACGAATGCGCCCCGCGCGGGGCGGTCATCACGGAAGGATAACAGGCATGCAGGCACAGAGGGCTGAGGGCACCAAGGACCTGATCGGGCGCGAGATGCGCGCCTGGCAGCGGATGCAGGATGTGGCGGCCGAGGTGTTCGGCCCCTACGGTTTCGACGCCGTGGAAACGCCGGCTATCGAGCAGGTCGATGTCTTCGTCCATGGTATCGGCCAGTCCACGGACGTGGTGCGCAAGGAGATGTTCCGCGTCTTCTCCGGTTCTCTGCTGCCGCGCATCCTCGAGGAGGGCACCGATGCGAACCTCAAGGCCAAGCAGCGCCTGGCCCTGCGTCCCGAGGGTACGGCGGGCGTCGTGCGCGCCGTGGTGGAGAACAACCTGGTCCCGCAGGGGTCGGCTCCCTTCAAGGGCTGGTACGCCGAGGCGATGTTCCGCGGCGAGCGCCCCGCCAAAGGCCGTTTGCGCCAGTTCCACCAGGTAGGCATCGAGTGGCTCGGCGCGCCCGACCCCGCGGCGGACGCCGAGTGCATCATCATGCTCATGGAGTTCTACAAGCGCCTGGGCTTCGACCTGTCGCAGCTGCGCCTCCTCATCAACTCGATGGGCGACCCCGCGTGCCGTCCCGCCTACCGCGACTCGGTCCGCTCGTTCATCCTCGACCATGCCGACGAGATGTGCGATGAGTGCCTCGAGCGCGCGGAGCTCAACCCGCTGCGCGCCTTCGATTGCAAGAACGAGCGCTGCCACGAGGTCATGCAGGGAGCCCCGCTCATGCGCGATTGCCTGTGCGATGAGTGCAGCGAGCATTACGCCCAGGTCAAGCGCTATCTCGACGCGGCAGGTATCGCCTACGTCGAGGATCCCACGCTCGTTCGCGGCCTCGACTATTACACGCGCACCGTCTTCGAGGTCGAGGCCCCCGGCGCGGGCGTCGGCTCCATCGGCGGCGGCGGTCGCTACGACGGCCTGGTCGAGCTCGAGGGCGGCAAACCCACGCCGGGCGTCGGCTTCGCGGTGGGCTTCGAGCGCGCCATGCTCGCGCTGGAGGCGTTCGGCGGCGATATGGCCGAGGCGGATCCGGCGTGCGTCTACGTCGCCAACGCCGGCGCCGAGTTGCGCGGCGAGGTGTTCTCGCTCGCGCACGAGCTGCGCGCCGCGGGCATCCGCACCGAGGCCGACTACCAGGGTCGTTCGCTGAAGGCCCAGTTCAAGCAGGCGAACAAGCTGAACGCCACGCACATGCTGGTGATCGGCGGCGACGAGCTCGCTCAGGGCAACGTCCGCGTGCGCGATATGGCGACGGGCGAGGAGCGCCTGGTGGCGCGCGAGGCGGTCGTCTCCGAGCTCGCCGGCTGCTAGATTCGCCGGCACGGCGAGCGCCGGCGCGCTCCATGCGCCTGTCTATAGAAACGATGGGGATAACTGTTGCATGATAAAGCGTCCCCAGCGCCCGCGGTGTTCGGCATATACTTTTAGGTAACACATGTTCACGCTATTCATCCGAAAGGACACGCCGTGACAGAAGAAGAAATCAATCAGCAAGCCGATGTCGCCGCGGTTTCGGGCGCGGTTCCCACCGAGTCCGTCCGCCGCATCGACATCGAGGAGGCGCGTGCCGCGATGCAGGCGCTGTCCGAATTCAACATCCCGGCGCAGCTGCGCGACCACCTCGCGTTGTTCGTGCGCCTCGAGCGCCGCGTCCTGCGCGAGTACGACGAGGAGATCTGCAATATCTTCGACCGCCTGCTCGCCAGCGTCATCGCCGCGAACGAGGGCGACCCCGGCGCCGAGGCCGCCGAGGACCCCACGAACGAGCAGGGCATCCCCACCACGCAGAGCGCGACGGCCGACGCCTTCCGCGACGCCGTCGAGCTGATCGATTCGCTGCCGCTGGACCGCGCCCAGGTGATCGTGCGCGCGTTCACCACGTTCTTCCATCTGGCGAACCTGTCTGAGGAGAACTACCGCGTCGAGACGCTGCGCCGCCGCGAGAGCCAGGTGTCCATCGACTCGCCCATCGATCCCGCCAACGAGCTGACGGTCGCGTATCGCCAGCTGATCGACGAGGTGGGCGTGGGCCGGGCGAACGACCTGCTCAACCGTCTCGAGTTCCATCCGGTTTTCACCGCGCACCCCACCGAGGCGCGCCGCAAGGCCGTCGAGGGCAAGATCCGTCGCATCTCCTGCCTGCTGGCGGAGCGCTCCCGTCTTGGAGGCTCCGATCTCATGGAGAACGAGCGCCATCTGCTGCAGGAGATCGACGCCTTGGTCCGCACGACGCCCATCGCCCCCAAGAAGCCCACGCCGGTCGAGGAAGCCGATACCATCATCGACATCTTCGACAACACGCTGTTCGATACGATTCCCATGGTGTACCGCCGGTTCGATGACTGGGTCCTGGGCGACCGCGCCGGCACGGTGCCGCCCGTGTGCCCCGCGTTCTTCCATCCGGGCAGCTGGATCGGCACCGACCGCGATGGCAACCCCAACGTGACCGCCAAGGTGAGTCGCCAGGTCGCCGCGAAGTTCGCATCGCACATGATCAGCGCCCTCGCCAACAAATGCCGCCGCGTGGGCCGCAACCTCACGCTCGAGGCCAAGTACACCAAGCCCACCGACGAGCTGCTCAACCTGTGGAACCACCAGGTCGAGATGAGCGAGATCCTCACGGATCGCGCGCGCATGATCTCGAAGTCCGAGCCGCATCGCGCGGTGATGCTGGTGATGGCGGCGCGCCTCGACGCCACGGTGGCGCGCAATGCCGACACGATGTACGACTCCGCCGACGAGTTCCTGGCCGACCTGCGCGTGGTGCAGCGGTCCCTGGCGGCCGCCGGCGCGGTGCGCGCGGCGTACGGTCCGGTCCAGACCATCATCTGGCAGACGGAGACCTTCGGCTTCCACATGGTGGAAACCGAGTTCCGCCAGCATTCCGTCGTGCACGAGCGCGCGCTGGCCGATATCCGCGAGCACGGCATCCACGGCGAGCTCGCGCCGATGACGCGCGAGGTGCTCGACACCTTCCGCGCCATGGGCAGCATCCAGAAGCGCTACGGCCTGAAGGCGGCGCGCCGCTACATCATCTCGTTCACCAAGAGCGCCCAGAACGTGGCCGACGTGTACGAGCTCGCGCGGCTGGCGTTCGCCCATGCCGAGGACGTTCCGGTCATCGACGTCATCCCGCTGTTCGAGCAGCTCGAAGACCTCGAGGGGTGCGTGGACGTGCTCGACGGCATGCTCCAGATCCCCGCGGTCCAGCAGCGCCTGGCGCAGACCAACCGCAAGCTCGAGGTCATGCTGGGCTATTCGGATTCCTCGAAGGACGCCGGCCCCACGACCGCGACGCTCGCGCTGCATTCCGCGCAGGCCCGCATCGCCGCCTGGGCGGAGCGCAACAATATCGATCTCGTGCTCATGCATGGCCGCGGCGGCGCCGTCGGCCGCGGCGGCGGCCCGGCCAACCGCGCCGTCCTCGCGCAGCCCAAGGGCTCGGTGAACTGCTGCTTCAAGCTAACCGAGCAGGGCGAGGTCATCTTCGCGCGCTACGGGAACCCGGCGCTGGCGCAGCGTCACGTCGAGAGCGTCGCGGCGGCGACCCTGCTGAATTCCGCTCCGTCGGTGGAGCGCGTGAACACCGAGACCACCGAGGCGTTCGCCGACATGGCGGCCCGCCTGAACGAGGTGTCGCACGCGCGCTACCTCGATCTTCTGAACACGCCGGACTTCACCCCCTGGTTCTCGACGGTCACGCCGCTGACCGAGGTTGGCCTGCTGCCCATCGGCAGCCGTCCCGCGAAGCGCGGCCTGGGCGCCAAATCTTTGGACGACCTCCGCACCATTCCGTGGGTCTTCAGCTGGAGCCAGGCGCGTATCAACCTGGCGGCGTGGTACGGCCTGGGCTCCGCGTGCGAGGCTCTGGGCGATCTCGACCTGCTGAAGCGCGCTTATGCCGAGTGGCCGCTGTTCAGCACGTTCATCGACAACATCGAGATGTCGATCGCCAAGACCGACGGCCGCATCGCCAAGATGTACCTCGCCCTGGGCGATCGCGATGACCTCGCGACCAAGGTGTTCGAGGAGATGCAGCTCACGCGCACGTGGACCCTCGCCATCACCGGCAACGAATGGCCGCTCGAGAAGCGTCGCGTGCTCGGCCGCGCCGTTCGCGTGCGCAACCCGTTCGTCGACGCGCTGTCGCTCGCCCAGGTGCGCGCGCTGCGCGAGGTGCGCATGAACCAGGACGAGCTCTCCGAGGAGGCGAAGGCCGAGTACATGAGCCTGATCCTGGCAACCGTGACCGGCGTCTCCGCGGGTCTTCAGAACACCGGGTAATGCGGTTCGGACACGGATGAGATCCATGGCGCCGCGGGCGGTCGCACATCGATGCGATCGTCCGCGGCGCCTTTCGTTTCGAGCGCTCCTCAGAGCTTCCCTCAATTTGGGGACAGGCACTTATTTGAGAATTTGAGGGCCTCAAATGGGGGATGGACGCTCATTCGCGGTGGTCGCCAATCTCGGGGCGCTACGAGCTCGGATGGCGACGTGCCCGGCCGGCGGCGAACAATGTCACAGCCCTGTTAAGAGAGGGTGGAGCGCCCGCTTCTCTTGGCTGCAGCGAGCCGATTCCGCTATCCTATTGAGCTATCGCGCGACTGGCGCTCCGCTTGCGGAGGTGCCGGCGCTCGCGCGTGGCCCGCCCGAGCTCCATCGGCTCCGGGTCCGTCCCGCTGCGCGGTCTACGCAGGCGGGGCCATCTGTACGACAAGCCGCCCGGACCGACACGGGGCGGCACGGATGAGGAGGTTTTTTTTATGACCCAACTCCACTCTATGCACACGCATACGTGCAACGAGCTTCGCCTCGAGCACATCGGCCAGGAGGTGACCCTCACCGGTTGGGTCTGGCGTCGCCGCGACCACGGCGGCCTGATCTTCGTCGACCTGCGCGACCGCGAGGGCGTGACGCAGATCTCTTTCGACCCCGAGCACTCCGGCGGCACCGCGTTTCACACCGCCGAGACCATCCGCTCCGAGTGGCCCATCAAGGTCACCGGCGTGGTGCGCGAGCGCCCCGAGGGCCAGTCTAACGCCAAGCTCGCCACCGGCGAGATCGAGGTGCTCGTCTCCCACATCGAGGTGCTCAACACCTCCAAGACCCCGCCCTTCCAGATCGAGGACCACATCGAGGCCGGCGAGGATATCCGCCTGCGCTACCGCTACCTCGACATCCGCCGTCCCAAGATGATGGCCAACCTGCAGATGCGCTCCGACTTCACCTTCGCCATCCGCCAGGCGCTGCACGACCGCCTGTTCATGGAGGTCGAGACGCCGGCGCTCTTCAAGTCCACGCCCGAGGGCGCGCGCGACTTCCTGGTGCCGAGCCGCATCCAGCCCGGTCACTTCTACGCGCTGCCGCAGTCCCCGCAGCTCTTGAAGCAGCTGCTCATGGTGGGCGGCGTCGAGCGCTACTACCAGGTTGCCAAGTGCTTTCGCGACGAGGACCTGCGCGCCGACCGCCAGCCCGAGTTCACCCAGGTCGACATCGAGATGAGCTTCGTCGACCA
Organism: uncultured Collinsella sp.; assembly: GCA_963558435.1. Classification (GTDB taxonomy): domain Bacteria; phylum Actinomycetota; class Coriobacteriia; order Coriobacteriales; family Coriobacteriaceae; genus Collinsella. The sequence continues at coordinate 3,798 of CAUWGM010000027.1, read as the reverse complement.
GGATGACGTCATGAGCACCCTCGAGGACGTGCTCTCCGATGCCTTCGCCAAGATGGGCGTCGACATGCCCACCCCGCTGCGCCGCATCGACTACTGGGACGCCATGGATACCTACGGTTCCGACAAGCCGGACACGCGCTTCGGCATGGAGCTGCACGACGTGACCGGTATCTTCACCGAGTCCAAGTTCAAGCTGTTCGCGAACGCCGCCGCCACCGAGGGCCAGTGCGTCAAGGCCATCAACGCCCGCGGCGCCGGCGCCTGGCCGCGCGCGCAGATCGACAAGCTCGCCGGCGTGGCGGCCGACTTCGGCGCCAAGGGCCTCGCTTGGATCGCCTTCCGCGAGGACGGCTCCGTCAACAGCCCCATCGTCAAGTTCTTCACCGACGAGGAGATGGCCGCGCTGCGCGCCGAGATGGATGCCCAGCCCGGCGACCTCGTGATGTTCGCCGTCGCCGACCGCAAGGGCGCCGACGAGATTCTCGGCGGCATGCGCAATCACATGGCCGACGCGCTCGAGCTGCCCCGCGAGGGCCACGACTTCCTGTGGGTCGTCAACTTCCCGCTGTTCCACTGGGACGAGGAGCGCGGCGCCTACGAGGCCGAGCACCAGCCCTTCACCCTGCCCAGCACCGACGACCTCGAGGCCATCAAGGCCGATCCGCTGGCCGCGGGTTCCTGCACGTACGACTTCGTCATGGACGGTTACGAGGCGGGCGGCGGCGGCATGCGCATCCATAACTCCGAGATGCAGCTTGCCATGCTCGAGATGCTCGGCTTCACCATCGAGGGCGCGCGCGAGCAGTTTGGCTTCCTGATGGACGCCCTCGAGTTCGGCGCGCCCCCCATGGGCGGCTTCGCACTCGGCCTCGACCGCGTCTGCATGCTGCTGGCCGGCGCCGATTCCATCCGCGAAGTCATGGCGTTCCCCAAGACCAGCTCCGGCTCCGACCTCATGTCCGACGCGCCGAGCGCCGTCTCCGCGCGCCAGCTGAAGGAAGTTGGCCTCCGCATGGAATAGCCGCTTCTCGAAGCACTCCGCCTCAATTTAGGGACAGGCACTAAATTGAGGCAGGTGTAACTAACGTCTGTATGCGAAGCGCCGCACGAATCGCCGTGCGGCGCTTCTTGTTCAATCGGAAAGACGAGGCGTGTCGGGAAATCATGATGTGCAAGGGGGCGAGGAGGTAAGTTGTCTCGGGGGCCCGGCACCGGGGCCATATTGTCGGCTCTGCACGCCCGCCTCAATCCTGTCGCGGCGTTTCCTTCTGGTGCGATACGGCGGCGCGCAAGGTATCGCATGCTGATCACGCCGCCGCAGACGGATTTTCATAAGCGTCATGTCTACGGGCTGCGAGTGCTATACTCACCTGCGTACCAACGGGGAGCTGGCGGAGGTCGGCTGAGAGGAAACCTGCGGCAGAGATTCGGCGCCAGTCGAAGCTTTCCCGCACCGTTTCGACCCGCAACCTGATCCGGGTAATGCCGGCGTAGGGATCGAGCAGCCTCGCTCCAAGAGCAAACGAAGCGTGTCGAGCGGGCCCCTACGAGAAGAAGGGGTCCGCTTTTTGCGGCCTCGGAAAGGAAGCTCATGGAAGCAAGCGTAGCGATCCAGGTGCTGCCGCAGCGCGTCGGCGGCAACGACGAGGTCTGCCGCATCGTCGACGAGGCCATCGCCTATATACAGACCAGGTTTCCCGATGCCTACGTTGGCCCGTTCGAGACCACTATCCAGGGTGAATACAACGCCTGCATGGAGGTCGTGGCGGGCGTGAGCCGCATCTGCACCGAGGCGGGCGCGCCCGAAGTGGCGACCTACGTCAAGATCTTCTTCGCGCCCGAGGAGGGCGTCCTCACCACGGAGGAGAAGATCACCAAGTATCACCAGGACGAGCGCTAGCATGCGCCCTTCGTCCGGATCGTCCCGGCAGGCCGTATCGAGTGAGGGGGCCGAGCGCACCGGGGCCCGTGCGGGCGCGCGATCGGCGGCGCCGTGCGCGCGCGGCGGACGATGGCTCGTTGCTGCCGCGCCGATCACGCTGGTCGCGTTGCTCGCGATCTGGCAGGGCGCGTGCTCCGCGGGCGTCGTGCCGCCGTACCTGCTGCCCAGTCCCGTTGCCGTGCTGCGCGCACTGGCGGGGGATTGGCCCCTGCTGGCGGGCCATGCCGTCACCACGCTCGCGGAGGCGGGCATCGGGCTTGTCGCGGGTATCGTGCTGGGAGCCCTCGCGGCCGTTGCGATGGACCGTTTCGAGCTTCTCTACCGCGCCTTCTATCCGCTGGTGGTGCTCACCCAGACCATCCCTACGGTCGCCATCGCGCCGCTTTTGGTGCTGTGGTTCGGCTACGGCATGCTGCCCAAGGTGGTCCTCATCGTGGTGGCGACGTTCTTTCCCATCACGGTGGGCCTGCTCGGCGGTTTCAAATCGGTCGACCCGGATGAGATCGACCTCATGCGCTCTATGGGCGCTTCCCGTTGGCAGATCATGCGCCATGTGAAGATTCCCGCGGCCTTGCCGCAGTTCTTCAGCGGGCTCAAGATCTCGGCGGCCTATGCCATCGTGGGCGCGGTCATCGCTGAGTGGCTGGGGGGATTCTCCGGCCTCGGCGTCTATATGACGCGCGTGCGCAAGGCGTATTCATTTGACAAGATGTTCGCGGTGATCTTCCTCATCTCGGCCTTGAGCCTCGTGCTCATGTGGGCCGTTGAGGCCGTTCGCCGCATCGCGATGCCCTGGGAGCGCGTTAAGGGCGACCAGGGGGAATAGGATTCATCATGCGTTCCGATACCATGTTCACCAAACCGATCGCCATCAGCCGCCGCGGCTTTTTGCGCGCGGGCTTTGCCAGTGCGGGCCTTGCCGGGGCCGCCGCGCTTGCGGGTTGCGCCGGTAAGGCGGGCGCGCCCGCCGGCTCCGCTGGATCGGCATCCCGTTCGAACGGCTTGAAGAAGGTCACCTTCGCGCTCGATTGGACGCCGAACACCAACCATACCGGCCTGTACGTCGCCCAGGCGAAGGGATACTACGAAGACGCTGGCTTGGACGTCGAGATCCTGCAGGCACCTGAGAACGGTGCCGATCCGCTAGTCGCCGCCGGCGACGCGCAGTTCGGCGTGAGCTTCCAGGACACCATGGCCTCCTACGTGTCCGGCGACGCCGTCATGCCGGTCACCGCGATCGCCGCCATCATCCAGCATAACACCTCGGGCATCATCAGCATGAAGGACAAGGGCATCACCAGCCCCGCCGGCATGATGGACCACACCTACGCCACCTGGGATATGCCCATCGAGCAGGGCGTCATTCAGCGCTGCGTCGAAGCTGACGGCGGTGACTTCAGCCGCGTGCAGATGATTCCCTCCACCGTGACCGACGAGGTGACCGCGTTGTCCACCGACCAGGTTGACAGCATCTGGATCTACTGGGCGTGGGCGGGCGAGAAGTGCAAGCTTGCGGGCCTGGACACTAACTACTTCGCGTTTGCCGACATCGACCCGGTCTTCGATTTCTACACGCCGGTCATCATCGCCAACAACGACCTCATCGAGAGCGATCCCGATACGGTCAAGGCGTTCATGGATGCCACGCGCGCCGGCTACGAGGACTGCATCAAGGACCCGGATGCGGCGGCCGAGGTGCTGCTGAAGGCGGCGCCCGAGCTCGAGCCCGAGTTGGTGCACGCTTCGCAGGAATACCTGGCGGATCAGTACCAGGCAGACGCTTCCATGTGGGGTCAGATGGACCAGCAGCGCTGGGACGATTTCTTCTCCTGGGTCTCCGACCAGGGCTTTGCGCC
>CAUWGM010000026.1:0-24005 GCA_963558435.1 uncultured Collinsella sp. | reverse complement strand
CATCAAAGCATCCGGTATTCGGCTCTCAGATGCAACGACCTAAAGATAGGAGGCATCCATGACGCTTGATACCACCGCCCAGCTGGTCCGCAAGCCGCTTTTCAATCCGGATGGCCCGACCGACGTCGCCGCCCGGCGCATGATCGGCGGCGACACCACCAATCTCAACGATTTCAACAACCTCAAGTACCCCTGGGTTTCGAGCTGGTATCGCCAGGCTATGAACAACTTCTGGATCCCAGAGGAAATCAACCTCGTGCAGGATGTGAAGGACTATCCGAACCTCTCCGTCGATGAGCGCGCGGCATACGACAAGATCTTGTCCTTCCTCGTCTTCCTCGACTCGCTCCAAACCGCCAACTTGCCCAATATCAGCGAGTACATCACCGCAAACGAAGTCAATCTCTGCTTGCATATCCAAGCCTTCCAGGAATGCGTGCACAGCCAGAGCTATAGCTACATGCTCGACACCATCTGCAGTCCCGAGCAGCGCAACGACATCCTCTACCAGTGGAAGACCGATGAGCGCCTGCTCGCGCGCAACACCTTCATCGGTGATCGCTACAACGAGTTCCAAGACAAAAAGGACGGCCGCACCCTGCTCAAGGTGCTGATGGCGAACTACATCCTCGAAGGCGTTTACTTCTATTCCGGCTTCATGTTCTTCTACAACCTCGCGCGCATGGGCAAGATGCCCGGCAGCGCCCAGGAGATCCGCTATATCAATCGCGATGAGAACACGCACCTGTGGCTGTTCCGCAGCATCATCTTGGAGCTGCAGAAAGAGGAGCCGCAGCTCTTTACCGAAGAGAGTGTCGCCGAACTCCGTGCGATGCTGGAAGAGGGCGTGCGGCAGGAGATCGCGTGGGGTCATTACGTGGTCGGCGACCGCATCCCCGGTCTAACCAAGCAGATGGTGACGGATTACATTCGCTATCTCGGCAACCTGCGCTGGAGCTCGCTGGGCTACGGGTACCTCTACGAGGACAATCAACGCGAGCCCGCCGACATGGCCTGGGTATCGCAATACAGCAACGCGAACATGGTGAAGACCGACTTCTTCGAAGCGAAATCAACGGCCTACGCGAAATCGACTGCGCTTGTGGACGACCTGTAAGGTCCGTAACGCCCGCCCATTCGCATCAACAACGCTCCCCGGGCATCCAACGGCTGCACGACCAGCACTCTGTCGCAATGGGGCGTCTCGACTCCCATGCGCCTTATCAACACGAATCCCGCAAGCACGAAGGGGTCCCGATAAACCATCGGGACCCCTTCAGCGTGCGCATACATCATCAGTGGCGTGATGCATGCTTGCTAGCACCTGGATGCAGCACGTCTACACGTTGGAACCGCCAATTAATACGGCCAGTAAGACGACTCCATCAAGCGATGCAGGAACGCCGCCATATCGCAACGCGCTACCTGCGCGTAAGGACGGAACTCGCGGGAGGCTCCCTCGCCCCAGCCGGTGGAGATGCCGGAGCTGATAAGCCACGAAACTTCCCTGATATGCGGAGTGTCCTTCTGCAGGTCGACGAATCCCTCAAGCTTGGATTCGTCAACATCCATCCCCTCGACAAGACGACCGAGGAACGCGGCCATGTCGCAGCGGGCAACATCGGCGTAAGGACGAAACTCCGCGGTTCCGTCTCCATGGTCCCAGCCCTTGGAAATGCCCTCAGCCGCAAGCCATAGGATCGCCTTGCGATGCGGGGTGTCCTTCACGACATCGGTGAAAGTCGGAGCCTGGGACTCATCGAATGCAGGGGAACCAGCAGCACGATACAGGAACGCGGCCATATCGCAGCGCTTGACCGTCTCATAGGGACGGAAGCTGAAGCTGCCGTCGGCGTTCTCCCAACCAGACGAGATGTCCTCCTGGGCGAGCCAGGCTATATCGTCCTTATGCGGCGTATCCTTGTGAACATCGTTGAAGATGATGGCTTCGGGAGCCGTACCCCCTTCTACGCGCTTGAAACGTGCCTCGAGGGCAACGTTATAGTCGGTGGGAACCTTGTAGGACAGGTCCTCGGAAACCGGCTCGTCGGAGCCCGGGACGAACCAGCCCACGAACTCCAGCTTCTCGCCGGGCTTGGCGGTGAGCGTCAGCTCGGTGCCGCCCTTGACCTCGGCGCGGTACACGGACTTGGAATCATCCAGGTCCTCAGCGGTACCGGATACGACGGAATCAACGGCCTTGCCGGTCGTCAGATCGAGCGTGCCGTCCTCGGCAGCAACATAGCTCTTGCTCGCCACGTACACGGAGTTCGTAGGAGCCGGCTTGTTGGCGATGTCGAACTCGGACACGGCAACCCAGTTATCGTTGGACTGCGTCGCCTCGAAGCGGACGCCGAAGACGGTCTGCGCCGCGAACGTCACGGTCTTCTTGGACGAATCGGCCTTGAACGTCGCGTCCTTGGCGACCTCCTGCCACTCGCCGTCCTTGGCGGTCTTGATGTAGACGTTGGCCTTCGTCACCTGGCCGCTCGCCTGCGGGGCGCGCGGGGTGAAGGAGAACTGGTTGATCTCGTAGCCCTTACCGAAGTCGATCTCGACCCAGATGGGGTTGGTCACGTCGAGCTTGCCGTTCTTGTTCTCGGCAGTAGCGTCCTTCCAGTTGGAATGCCAAATCGTAGACGCATTGTTGTCGAACGCATGCTCGATGTGGCCGCCAGCGCTCTCCCCCGTGAGGGTCTGGGAGTTGGTCTTGGCGGTCCAGCCCTTCTTGTTGTACTGGTCGACAACCTCCTCGGCCTTAGCGGGCTTCACGATGACGTTGTCGATGCGAGCGGCGATGCCGTTCTCCTTGGAGCCGATGCGCTCGAGCGGCATGGTGAAGGTAGCGTTGGTGATGCCGTCCTTGGTCACGCGGTTGGCATCGACGTTGAAGAAGCTGCCGGTGGCGTCACCGATCTTCTCGCCATCAACGTACAGCGTGGCCTTCTGGGTCTCGGTGCGGATGGAGATGTTGACCTTCTTGCCCACGGGGAGCTTGTAATCGAAGGAGTAATCATACAGCTCGCGGGTAAAGCCCAGCTTGCCATCGTCCATCACGCGAATGTCGAGCGTGCCATACGGAGCGTCAGCCTCGAAGAGGATGTCGCCCGGGCAGGCGGGCTCATCGAGCGTGATGTCGAAGGAGAGGTCGGTGCCGGCAGCGATCTTCTGGACTGGGGAGGTCACATAGGAAGCGCCGCCCTCGAGGACGAGCTCGCCCTTCTCGACCTTCGCCTTGGCGCCCTCGACAAGGTTGCGACCGTTCTCGCTCTTGTCGGCAAGGCCCTTCTCGAAGTCGTACTCGGCGTAGGTGTCGCCCTTCTTGGAAACCTTGCTGTAGGGGTTCACGCGAGGAGCGTCGCCGGTCTTCTCGACGATGTTGTAGAGGTTCTCGTAGCCGGCGTCGCCAGCGCCCTTCTCCATACCGGTGGGAGCCCAGTTGTTCTCGGCGTAGACCGGCATCGCATCGAAGAAGCGCGCATACTCGTCGGCCTCGGTGAGACCGCAGGCGTTGGTATCGATGTTGTCGTTCCAGATGGCGAACTCGGCACCCAGGATCTTCGGATCGCTGGCGGGGAGGACCCTGCCGCCGAAGTTGTTCGGATCGTAGTTCTTGTACAGGTTGTTGGTGTTCAGGTAGTCACCATAGGCACCGCGGTTGCCACCACCGTTGGGAACCATGTAGCCATAGGTGTCCAAGATGTTGATGAGCGAGTAGCCCTTGTTGAACATGCGGACGGGGTTGGCCCAACCGAGCGACCAGATGTCCATCTGGACATCGGTTACCTCAGGGGTGCCGTCTGCAGGCTCGGTGCCGCCACCATACAGGTAGGAGCTGTCGAAGCTGCCCCAGATACGCGGGGTGTGGCCGCTCTCCAGCAGGTGCGGAATCAGGTCATTGTAGAAATCGCAATACGCGGGGCGCCCGTTGGGAACGATGAACTCGTCGGCACCGATGTGGACGACGGTGTCGGAATCGAAGACGGGGTCGTCGCCCTGGGTGTACTCATCGAAGATGTCCCTGATGAGCGCAAGCGCTTCGGGCTTGCGGACATCGAGGTGGTCGATGGCGGAACGCGTCGTGCTGCCAGCCGTGGTGACACGCGTGTTGTGGACCGCCAGCTCGGGCCACACCTTGGTGAAGGCGACGGCATGGGCGGGCATGTCGATCTCGGGCACGATGTTCATACCGAGCGAACGCTGGGTCTGGATGAACTCGCGCATGTTCTTCTTGGAGATGGCATAGTCCTTGGCAGTCGGGGTCTCGCCCTCGTCGTTCGCGACGCTCGTCTCGAGACGGAACGCGCTGTACGCCTGCCACTGGTTCTCCTCGGCGCCGTAGCGCTCCAGGAAGATCAGGTTGTCGGACAGATGAAGCTGGAAGTCGTTCATCTTGTAATAGCGCATGGTGCGGGCAGCCATCTCGACCATCTCGAGGGAGATGGGCTTACGGGCGATATCCCACATGAAGCCGCGAACCGGGAAGCGCGGATAATCGCGGATCTGGCCGACGGGGAATCCGTCGGTCTCGGTCTTGGTCATCTGCAGGATGGTCTGCATACCATACATATTGCCGGTGACGGACTCAGACTGAACGTCGATGCGGTCGGCCTGGATGTTCATCACGTAGCCCTCGTCACCGAGGATCGGATCGTTCTCGGGCTCGCCGAAGGTGAAGTTGAAGGCGCCAGCCTGGGCGGCACCCTTCACGACCTTGAGCTCGATACCGGTGAAATCCTTGTAATCGGCGACGAACTCCTCGACGACGGCCTTGAGCTCGTCAGCCTGGTAGGTCACCTTGGTCAGCCTGTCGGCAGCCACCTTGGCGGTGGAGTCGGAGAACCACTCCTGGATCTCGGGGACGACCACGGGCTTGGCGTTCTTGCCCTCCGCCTGGGTGTTCTTGCCCTTGATCACATAGGTGAGGTCGCCAGAGGTCTTGCTGGTACCGGACTTGGTCTCGGTGACCGTCCAGGAAACGACGACGCTCTTGTCGGTCAACGGGTGCACGATGGTGCGGTCCGCCGCAACGACCTGCTCGAAGTCGCAACCGTTCAGCTTGACGGTGAAGCCCTCGGGAACGCTGGGCAACGGGATCTTGGCCTCGCCGGCCTCGACGGTCACGTTGTTCGGAAGCTCGGACACAACCTGGTCGAGCGTCTTCACGGCAGTGCGGTCGTTCGAGTACGCCTCGAGCTCGACGACGGATACGCCGTTCCACTGAGTCTGGGACGCAACGGTCGCGATGTCGAAGTTGGTCAGACGGATGGCGGTGGCCACAATGTCCTGATCAAGAAGCACGTTAACCTTGGTGCTGTAGCCCGAACCGCTCTGGGTATTATTGACGGTCTGGAGCTTCGTCCAGGTATCACTGCCGGGAGCCTTGTACTGGATGTCGAACGCCTTCACGTTGCTCGGCTTGACGTCCACGGTACGGGTCTCGAAAGCGACCTTGATGTTGCGGACCTTGGTGGCCTTCTTGAAGGTGGACGCCAGGAAGGTGCTCTCGTCCTTATTCGGCCTCTGGGTACCACTCGACCAACGAGTGCCGTCGTCGCCGTCGCCCGCCTTGTTAGGGGTCAGCGTACCAGCCTCCTGGCCGTTTGCGGACATCGTGGAAGCAAGAACGTGGTTGACGTTCTCCGCCTCCTCGACGTCGAGCTTCTCGTTGGAATACGCCTCGAGCTCGACGACGGATACGCCGTTCCACTGAGTGGAGCCTGCGACAATGTCGAACTTCGTCAGACGAATCGCCTTAGCGGTAATCGCATCCTTGAGTTCAACGGACACCGTCGTGGAATAACCATTGGTCGAACCGCTCTTGGTGTTCTCAACAACCTGGGCGGTCTTCCACTCGTCAGTCTTTCCATCCTGATACTGAAGTTCGAAGCCCTTGACGTTGCTGGGCTTGATGTCGACGTCGCGATTCTCGAACGTCACCTCAACGCGCTTGACGAGCGTTGCGGAATCAAAGGTCGCAGAGAGGTACGTGCTCTCGTTCTTCTCAGGCTTAGCCTCGCCACTGGACCAACGAGTCGCAGCGTTGCCGTCACCTGCCTTTGCCGCCGTCAAATCGGCCTCATGACCGCTCTCGCCCATCGTCGCCGTTCGCACGTGGTTCACGTTGATCGTATCCACCACGGAATCGGCCGCGTAGGCGACTCCGAGCGGAACGGCGAGCAACGCAAACGCGACGACCGCCGCCACAGCGGCGACCAGGCGCGAAAGCGAGCAGCGCGTGCCTTTAGTAGACATGTGCATGCCACACTCCAATCCGCGAACGCACCGACACTCTTCCCTCCCGAGCGACATGCGTCCGCACTTTAAAAAATCCGATTTACTATATTGGGTTGTTTTAAGTGCTCTAACAGCAATTCGACAAAAGGAAAGCATCATTCTGCAAACGGTCTCATTTGATAACCCGAGCGCTTTCGCCCTGGCATGGATACGCACCTCGCGGATAACGCTCCATCGATCGAACAGCCTCCCGGGACCGCTTGAGAAATGCCACCCATCTTGCGCGTATGCATTCCGAACGCGCTTGCCGAATCGGCGTTCGAAAAGTATACGCACAACTCAGGTGGCATTTATAACCAAAGCGCTCACGCACGTCAGGTGGGGCGGAGGCGGCGGATACGTCGTGCACCCATGCTCCCGGGAACCCATGCTCACCGGGTCGAACGGCCCCCAGACGCCGCAGGTCAGCTCTAGAAGAAGGACGGGTGCCCAATGAGGACGCCGGCCGAACGCTCACGGTCGAAGACGGCTTCCCCGGGCACCCGAGGCCGCCCGGATGCAAGGGGCGCGCACAGCCCGCACGCGGCGCGCCCATCGGTTAGAAGGCAAGATCGGGTGCCGGGGAAAAGCCGCGTCACAGCTTGACGATGGGGGCGAAGCCCTTCATCAGCTTCTTCGTCTGCCCGCTCTTCTCGAACTGGACCTCGATCATGTCGCCCGACGCCGATACGACCGTACCGGGACCGAACGTCTTATGGCTCACCTGATCGCCCGGCGCAAAGGTCTCCGCAGCCTTCGCCGCATCGGGGCGGCGCTGCTCGACCGCAGGTGCAGCAGCAACCTTGCGCGAACGCGCGGCACCCGCCCCGGCACCCGAGCCAAACGTGGCGGGCTTGCGGCCGGCATCCGAGCTCACGCCCGTATGGCGCTGCGTGCGCCCGGTCGAGCGCGTATACGAGCCGAACACGCTGCCGCCGTATTCGCTACCCGTACCCGAACCGAACGTACCACGGCGGTCGCCACGCTTCTCCCAGCCCACGCCCTCGAAGCCGGCGGAGCCCACACCGGAGAACTCGATATCCTCGGCGGGGATCTCGTTGATGAAGCGCGAGCGCGGGTTGGCCTGCGTCGAGCCGTAGGTGCGGCGCGTGGCCGCATACGTGAGAAAGAGGCGCTTGCGCGCACGCGTGATGGCGACGTATGCAAGGCGGCGCTCCTCCTCGAGCTTACCGGGGTCGTCGTCCCCGCCGAAGCCACCGACATGCGGGAAGATGCTCTCCTCCATGCCCGCGACGAACACCACGGGGAACTCCAGGCCCTTGGCCGAGTGCACCGTCATCATGGTGATGGCGTGCGAGTCGCCCGCGAGCGAATCGAGGTCGCTGCGCAGGGCCAGCCACTCCAACAGCGCGGGCAGCGCCTTGCACGCCAGCGGTCCGTACGTGCGCTCGATCTCGGCAGCGGCGATCGTCGCCGCATTGGGCCCCTCACCCGCCGTCTCCATGGCGGGACCGGCCAGCGCGCCCTCGAGCGCAGCCCCCGCCGACGCCATGGCGGCGTTCAGCGACATGCCGGCGGCCGCGACGGGAATCGTGGCCGCATGCACCACCGTGCCCGCACCCGCGGGCGCATCATCGGGAACATCGGCCAAGCCAGCCGCGCGCAGCTCGGCCAGGCTTTCCAACGTGCCCTCGATGTCGTCATGCGTCTCCTCGAATTCGGCCGCAACGCCCAGGAATTCCTGGATGTTCTCCATACGGCCCTCGGCTTCCATGGTGCCCTCGGCGCGGAATGCCTGGATGAGGCCCGTGCGGTCGACGATGGCATCCACCACGTCCTTGAGCTCGCCGTCCATGCGACGCCCCTCGCGCACGATGTTCACGAAAGCACCCAGGGCGTTGCGCACCTTGGCTGTAAAGCGCCCGGTCTCCGCGCATGCGAGCTCGCAGGCCTGGAAGAACGAGCACCCGTTCTCAGCCGCCAGCTGCTCGATCTTCACGATGGAGGTCGAGCCGATGCCGCGACGCGGCGTGTTGATCACGCGCTTCACGCTCATCTCGTCCGCCGGGTTCACGATCATCTTCAGATATGCCATCACATCGCGGATCTCGGCGCGGTCGAAGAATCGCGTGCCGCCCACGATCTTATACGGCACGCCGGCGCGCAGGAACATATCTTCCAGGATGCGTGATTGAGCGTTGGTGCGGTAGAACACGGCCATGTCGTCGTAGCTCACGCCCGCGTCGTGCTGCTTGTCGATCTCGCCCGCGATCCAACGGCCCTCGTCGCGCTCGTCGCCGGCCTGGTATGCCTGGATCTTCTCTCCATCGCCCAGCGCCGTGAAGAGACGCTTGTCCTTGCGGCGCGAGTTGTTGCGCACCACGGCGTTCGCCGCGTTGAGGATATGGCCCGTCGAGCGGTAGTTCTGCTCGAGCTTCACCACCTTGGCCTGGGAGAAGTCCTTCTCGAAGTCGAGGATGTTCGAGATGTCGGCACCGCGCCAGCTGTAGATGGACTGGTCGTCATCGCCCACGACCATGAGGTTCTGGTACTTGGCCGCCAGCAGGTTGGCGATCTCGTATTGAACGTGGTTGGTGTCCTGATACTCGTCGACGCTGATGTAGCGGAACCGCTCCTGGTACTTGTCGAGCACCTCGGGACGCGTGCGGAACAGCTCGAGCGTGCGCACGAGCAGGTCGTCGAAGTCCATGGCGTTGGCGGCGCGCAGACGACGCTCCAGCTCCAGATACACCTGGGCGGCCTTGCGCTCCTTGGGGTCATCGGCTCGCTCGAGCATCTCCTCGGGGCCGATCATGGCGTTCTTCGCCGCCGAGATCTTGCCGCGGATCATGTTGATGGGGAAGTTCTTCTGGTCGATGTCGAGGCCCTGCATGATCTCGCGCACCATACGGCGCGAATCGTCGTCATCGTAGATGGTGAACTGGCCGGTGTAGCCCAGCAGGTCCGCGTCCTCCCGCAGGATGCGGACGCACATGGCATGGAAGGTGCACACCCACATGCCGCGCGTAGCGTCGGGCAGAAGGGCGCCCAGGCGCTCGCGCATCTCGGCCGCGGCCTTGTTGGTGAAGGTGATGGCGAGGATCTGCCAGGGGCGCACGCCCAGGTCGGCGATCATATGCGCGATGCGGAACGTGAGCACGCGCGTCTTGCCCGAACCGGCGCCGGCAAGCACCAGCAGCGGACCCTCGGTAGTGGTGACGGCCTCGCGCTGCGCGGGGTTGAGCGAGTCGATATCGACCTTCGGCAGCTGCGGGCGCGGGCGCGGCGCGGCCGCCTCGGGGGCGGCGCCATAGGCATCGAGCGGCACGAGGTCGGGCTCCGGGGCCGCCGGCACGGGCGCGGGCGCCTCCCACGGAAGCGGTGCTGCCGAAGCGGGCGCCGCCGTCTGCCACGGAAGCGGTGCGGTCGACGCGGGCACCGCGGCGCGCTTGGCAACGGGCGCCGCAGCCGCAGCGGGCCCGGCGGCAGGCGCGGGAGCCTCCCACGGCAGCGGCTCGGAGGCCGACGCGGGCGCCGCATCGCCGAACAGCGAGCCCTGAACCGCCCGGGGTGCCGGGGCAGCAGCAGGACGCGACGGCGACGCAGGCGAGGCCTTCTCCCACGGATACGCGGGGCGCGTCGGCTGCTCGGCTTCGCCCTGCTGGGCGCTCATATTCTTCTCCCACGGATACGGCTGGCGAGGCATGGACACTCCTTGGACTCATTCACGCGGCCCGCTCGCATGCGAGCAGACCCCTCATTTGAACCCACTTAGTATACCGAGCCGTACCGACGCGTCCGCCGCACGCGGGCGCGCCTACCGTTTTCCCACGCGGCTCCGCCTCCGCCGCGCCGGCTCGGCACCATGCCGCACACGGCGCGCCTCCGTAAGTTTGCCGCGACGGCGCATCCCTCGCGCCCAAAAGCACGCCGGCTCCCGCGCCAACGCCATGCCCGCGCGCCCATCGTCTCGCGCACCGCGCCCGTTCGTCACAGCTCCCGCATGCGTCCCATTTGCGAGCTACTCCCAGCCGCCCCATACATCGGGTTGGTAACCCACGGTGGCCTGCCGCCCATTGCGCACGATGGGCTCGCGCAGCACCTGCTGGTTCTCCAACAGCTTCTCGAACTTCTGGCTCTCGGCCAGGTAGGTGATGAGCGCCACGGTGTCCTGGTCCTTGGCACCTGCATCAAGCACGCCGTCGATGCCGCCAACGCAGCGCATCGCGCTCTCGAGCTCGCCTTTGCTCATCCCCTTCTCCTTAAGGTCGATGAACTGGAACGTGATGCGGCGCTCCTTGAACCAGCGCTGCGCCTTCTTGGTGTCGAAACTCTTCTTGGTCCCGAAAATCTGAATGTTCATGATCGATTCCCGCCCTTTCCGCGCGCCTTTTCACGCACTCATTATCCCAAAAGAAATGCCCCGGCGTCCCAAAGAGCGCCAGGGCATATAAGCCGTGTATCTCGTGCGAGGCGGTCGCTAGGCGACCATGAACGAGATGATGAAGGCGATGTCGACCAGCCAGGTGAGCGGCTTGACCTTCTTGATGTTGCCGGTGCAGGCGGCCATCACGGTATAGGTGAGGAAGCCCAGGCCGATACCGATGGAGATCGAGTAGGTCAGCGGGATGCCGATGATCGTCATGAACGCCGGGATACCGTCGAGCGGGTTGGTGAAGTCGATATCGGAAACGACGTTCATCATGAGGAAACCCACCATCACGAGCGCGCCGCAGGTCGCGGGGGCGGCAATCATGCCGACCAGCGGGGAGAAGAAGGCAGCGAGCAGGAAGATGATGCCGGTCACGATGGACGTGAGACCGGTACGGCCGCCGTCGGCGGCGCCGGCGGAGGACTCGACGAAGGTGGTGCAGGAGGAAGCGCCCAGCAGGCCGCCCACGGAAGCAGCCAGGGAGTCCACGATCAGGATGGGACGGATGTCCTTGACGTTGCCGTCCTCATCGAGGAAGTCGCCCTGCTTGCCCACGGCCACGGCGGTGCCCATGGTGTCGAAGAAGTCGGACAGCATGATTGAGAAGACGAAGACGAGCAGCGTGGGGTTCACGAAGACCTTCACGATGGCCATCCCGGAGCCGTCGGCAGCAGCCTGGAAGGGCGCGCCGAAGGTGGTGAAGTCGGGCATGGAGACGATGGCCTCGGGCAGCGCGGTGACGCCCAGCGGGATGCCCGCCACGGCGGCGATGATGATGCCCCAGAGGATGTAGCCCTTAATCTTGAAGACGTAGAGCACGAAAGTGGCCACGATGGAGATCATACCCACCAGGAAGACCGGATTGTAGACCGAGCCGAAGGTGATGAGCGTCGCGTCGTCGTTGACCACGATGCCGCCGTTGATGAGGCCGAGCAGCGCGATGAAGATGCCCAGGCCCACGGCGATGGCGTGGCGCAGCGAGACGGGAACGGCGTCCATGATCGCCTCGCGCAGGCCGCACAGCACGAGCGCCAGAATGATGAGGCCCTCGAGCAGGATGACGGCCATGGCGACCTTCCAGTCACCGCCGGCGGCAGCGGTGAGCGAGAACGCCACGACGGCGTTGATGCCCATGCCGGACGCGCAGGCGAGCGGACGGTTGGAGAACAGACCCATCAGGATGGTCATGATGCCTGCGGCGAAGCAGGTCGAGGTAACCGCTGCGGAAACCGGGATGCCGGCAGCCGCAAGCAGCGACGGATTGACCGCGATGATGTAGGCCATCGCGAGAAACGTGGTGATGCCGGCGCGGACCTCGGTACCCAGGCTGGAGCCACGCTCCGTAAACTTGAAGAATTTGTCCATGCGTAACCCTTCTATGGCGAACAAAAGCTGCACAACCATAGCAGAACCAGCGCGCGATGTGTTCGTCGTATGGAAAACCGTAGCAAAAGAATAAGGGCGGCTAGCTGCGATTACATGCAGCCAGCCGCCATTGAAGGCGTTTTCGCGCGCCGTGCTACCCCGTGCTCGCAACATCACGGCGCCCTGCATTCGCACGCAACGGGCGCTTGGCAACGACACCCCATCCCCCAGCGCCACGCTCACGGTCGGAGCGACCGCGCATCCGCGCCGGGCGAATACCGCGCGCTACGACAACCCGAGCGCGGGGGCGATGCCGAAGAAATACACCAGCACGATAATGCCCAGCACGATACGGTAGATGCCGAACACCTTGAAGTCGTGACGACGGACGAATCCCATGAGCCACTTGATCGCGAGGAGCGAGACGATGAACGCCACGGCGCAACCCACGCCGAGGATCGCCAGACCGCCCGCATCGAACACGCCGCCCTTGAGGAAGAACTTGACGAGTTTGAGCAAGCTCGCGCCGAACATCACGGGAATCGCCAAGAAGAAGGTGAACTTCGCCGCGACGGAACGCGTGGTGCCCAGCAGCAGGCCGCCGATGATGGTGGAACCGGAACGCGAGGTGCCGGGAATCAGCGAGAGGACCTGGAAGCAGCCGATCCCGAGCGCGGTCTTATAGGAGAGGTCGTCCAGCGAGGTGATCGAACCGAAGTCCCCGCCCTCGGCGGGTTCGACGGCAGCCGCGGGAGCGGCGAAATGGGCGCCGGACGGCCGCGAGCCCGGCGCGACGCCCTCGGCCGCGATGCGGGCGGCGAGCTTCTTGGCGCGCCAGTTCTCGATCAGGATGAAGGCGATACCATAGACGATGAGCGCGGTCGCCACCACGGTGGAGCTGTACAGGTGCTCCTCCATGAAGTCGTCCAGCGGAATGCCGATGATCGCCGCGGGCAGGCAGCCCACGATGATCTTTCCCCACAGGCTCCACGTCGCGCGACGCTCCTGGCGGTCCTTGCCGAAGCCGAAGGGCAGCAAGTCGCGCAGGAACAGCACGCATACGGCAAGAATCGCGCCGAGCTGGATCACGACCAGGAACATGTTCCAGAATTCCTCGGTCACGTTGAGTTTTATGAACTCATCGACCAAGATCATGTGGCCCGTAGACGAGATGGGCAGCCACTCCGTGATGCCCTCGACCAGGCCGAGGAACGCAGATTTCAGCAACTCGATGATATCCACCGGGCCTCCATTCAACGGCGCGAGCATCCGCCTGCCGGCGACCACGCGCTCAAACGTCATTTCACGCCCTCCATTATCGCGCAGCCGCGTCCGCTGCAAGAAAAATGCGGATTCGTTCGCGGAATACTTCGCTCGAAGCCCGCCGTATGGGTATATGTTTAGCAGAGTAAACCGCTGGCTCGCGCCGGCGGACGGCGGGCGCACGGAGCCCGCCTTCGGACAGGAGGATCTTATGAACGAAGGGTATTCCAAGATCTTTGTCTCGCTCGACGGAACCGAGCAGCAAGATTTCGTGCTGGCGCGCGCCATCAAGGTGGCGGCGAACAACAACGCGAAACTCATCATCGGTCACGTCATCGACTCCACGGCGCTCGAATCTGCGGGCACCTATCCCATCGACCTCGTCAACGGGCTTGAAACCGCCTTCAGGAACTCCATCGAGAAGCAGGTCGCCGAGGCCGAGGCGAATCCCGCCATCCCCGAGGTCGAGATCATGATCCGCGCGGGGCGCATCCGCGAAACGCTGAAGGACGAGATGCTCGACGTGGTGCAGCCCGACCTCGTACTCTGCGGCGCCCGCGGCCTGTCGTCCATCAAATACGCCCTGCTGGGATCCATCTCCACGTTCCTGCTCCGGAACACGGACTGCGATATTCTCGTTGTGAAGTAGATTCGATCCCATCGGAGGGGGCGGCGGTTGCCTTTCGCGTGGTTCTCGCGCTTCGCGCTGCGACGAGACGCTTCAGGCATCCGCCGCCCCCTCCTGTTCTCACCCCCATCGACAAAGGGCCGAGGGAAAGGGAATGGGCGGCGTGCGTCGCTTCAAGGAGCTTTCTGCTGGATCGCTTCGCGTCTCGAGCTACGTTGGAAAACGGGTCCGTTGCCGAGGGATCTACGAAGAGAAGCACTCCCTATCGAAAAGGCAGCCGATCCCATTCGAAATAATGGAAGCGGTTCGTTGAGAACGAGAGCAGGACCGTGAAGCCCTCCCCTTCCACCGAGGACGCGTCGATACCCACGCCCATCTTGGTGCACAGGCGCTTTACCAGATACAAGCCGATGCCCGTGGAGCGCTTGCCCGTGCGGCCCGCATCGCCCGTGAAGCCCTTGTCGAAGACGCGCGGCAGGTCGGCGGCGCTCACACCGCAGCCGTTGTCGCGAATCGCGAGCTCGATGCGTTCGCTCGACAACCCCTCATCTACCAGCCGCGCCGAGAACTCGATGCTCGCGTTCTCGCTGCGCGCGTATTTCACGCTGTTCTGAATGATCTGGCCCAGGATGAACAAGATCCACTTCTCATCGGTGAAGACCTGATAATCAAGGTTGCGCCGGAACGGAGCCACCTTCGCAGAGATGAGCATGCGGGAGTTCGCCCGAATGGCCGAGGAGACGAGCTCCTTCAAGTTGTATTCGCGTATCAAGTAGTCGCGCTCAACCGCCTCGGACCGCACATAGAACAGCGCCTGCTCGACATAGCCCTCCATACGGTCGAGCTCCTCATCGAGCGAGCGCACCCGGGCCAGCATCACATCCTCGTTCAACGGCTCCTCGCCCACGGCAGATAGCTCGTCCTCGATATTCTCGAGCATGAGATGGGCGGCGGCAAGCGGCGACTTCGCTTCATGGACCCATGTCTCCACATATTCACGGTACTCGATGGTCTGCCTGCGAAAGGCTGCCACCTCGTCGTTCGCCGCCTTGGCGACCGCGCATATCGCATCATGGGCAAGACGGCCCTCGACGAAGTCGGGGCGCGCGAGGATCTCGCTCGCGTACAGCGGATCGCCCTCGTTCGCCAGCATCTGGGCGACATCGCGCATAAACGGGCGCTTGCGCGCATAATCCACCGCGAGCACCATCGCCGTCGCCCCCGCCAGCAGGAACGAAACCAATGCAAGCACCGAGATCCTGGTTCCCGAGACCTCGAGCACCATCCACACCAGCAGATCCAAGACGACGAGGATGGTCAGCGCGGGCCACGACGAACGAAGGTAGGAGAAGAACAACGAAACGCCCCCTATACGGAATAGCCACGGCCGCGATGCGTGGTGAGATAGCCCGTCACGCCGATCTTCTCCAGCGTCGAGCGCAGGCGGCTGATATTGACCGTCAGCGTGTTGTCATCCACAAACGCGTCCGAGTCCCACAGGTCGCGCATGATGGCGTCGCGCGAGACGATCGTGCCCGCCTTCGACATCAAGAGCGACAGGGTGCGCATCTCGTTCTTCGTGAGCTCGACCTGCTTACCGTTGGCGAACGCAAGCGAGCGAGCGGGGTCGAGCTCGAGGCCGTTGTGCTTGAGGGACGACGACTCCGCGGCGCCGACGCGGCGCAAGAGCGCGGAGATGCGCGCGATGAGCACGCGCGAGCTGTAGGGCTTCGGCACGAAATCGTCGGCGCCCATGGTCATGGACATGACCTCATCGATCTCGGTCACGCGCGAGGTGAGCACCACGATGGGCACCGAAGACTTCTCGCGCAACTCGCGGCATATGAACTGGCCGTCGGTACCCGGCAGCGTGAGGTCGAGCAGGACGAGGTCGGGAGCGGCGACTAGAATGTCCTCGACCACGCGGTCGAACGAGAGGCAGCACGCCGTTTCGAAGCCGTTGCGCTCGAGCACCTCGAGCAGCTCGTTGCGAATCGCGGCGTCGTCCTCGACGACGAAAATCTGCGCCATGGCAACCTTCCTCCCATCGAATGCAGGCTCGGTAAGCTAGAACAGCTTCGCCACGCCGTCGTGCAGGAAACGGGCGAAATCGGCATCCGCGGAAGCAGCCGCCCGCTCGTCCAGGTCGTCCGCCACCACGACGCCGTGTTCATCGGAAACGAGGAACGGGCACGGCGCATCCAAGACCTCCTCGAGCGCAGCGCGACGGGAGACGACGCCCTGCGTGGACGCGAGCTGCTCGACCAGCGTGAGCGCTCCGCAACCGTGTTCGCCAGCGGCGACGAGCAGCTGCCCGGCGGCCACGGCGCACAAAACCTCCGGGGCCACGCCCGTCTCGCCCTCCTCCGTCTGCGCCAAGCGGGCGCGATCGGCCAGCGATGCGCGATCGGTTACGGCCAGGGGTTCGTAGTCGCCCACCGACATCGCCGCGTTACCGTTCACGTCGATCACCAACATGAGCACGCCGTCGCGCTGGGTATACGACCCCTCGGTGAGCGACCACTCCACGTGCTGCTTCGCCCACGACAGCATGTTGTGGGCGAGCGGCTCGCCCTGCACCGAGCGCTGCGACAACGCGCGGATATGGCGGTTGAGCAGCGGCACGCGCTTGTTGTGCATGCGCCAGCGGCACACCAACGCCGGAGCATCGAGATTGAACGGTTCGAGCCCCCGCTCCTGGTTGGCGCAGAACTCCTCATATGCACGCTGTTCCTCGGGATCGTCGAACAACGCCTTCAAGCCCTCATCGGCCACGCAGCCACCTCCAAGACAAGAAAGCCCCCGTTCACCGAGAGCTGCAAGCTTCGCTGATTTCGATGTTATACCCGAGAGCCCCCGTCGCATACTGCCGACGCGCCCGCGTCGGCGCCAAGCGCCCAGATCGCCCTCAAGGCTCCCCCGGCGTCCGAGGTCTACGCGAAAGCGGGGGTGCGCACACCTTAGGGTGGCGCAACCCCCGCTTGAGCGGCACGGCATCTCGGGCCCGCAAACCCCAAGGCTTCCCCAGGCGCCGCAGATCGCCCTGAACGAGGAGGGAGGACGCCTAAGGGCGCCGACCGACGATTGAAGGGCGAGGTGCGGTGCCTGGGGAAGCCGACTAGTGGCGGAAGTGGCGGGTGCCGGTAAACACCATCGCGATGCCGTGGTCGTCGCACGCCTGAATGGACTCGTCGTCGCGCACGGAACCGCCGGGCTGGATGATGGCGGTCACGCCATGGGCGGCAAGAACGTCCACGTTATCGCGGAACGGGAAGAAGGCGTCGCTCGCGCAGGCGAAGCCGCCGGCCTCCATGCCCATGCGCTCGCAAGCCTCCTCGGCGCGCTGGCACGCCAGCAGCGCGGAGTCGACGCGGTTGGGCTGGCCGGGGCCCATGCCGATGCCGGCGTGGTCCTTGGCGATGAGGATGGCGTTGCTCTTCACGGTCTTGCAGACGCGCCAGGCGAAGATCAGGTCCTCCATCTCGGCATCCGTGGGCTTGCGTATCGTGGGGAAGGTGAAGGCCGAGGGGTCCTCCTCGACCGTGTCCACGCACTGCACCAGCAGGCCGCCGTCGACGGTGCGCGCCTCGATCTGCGCATGGCCCTCGGCGCCGCCGGTCGCCAGCACGCGCAAGTTGGGGCGCTTCTCCAGGCGAGCCAGCGCCTCGGGTGCGAAGGACGGGGCGATGAGCACCTCGACGAAGAGCTTGTCGCGATCGGCGAAATGCTCGACGAGCGACAGCGGGACCTCGCGGTTCACGGCGACGATGCCGCCGAAGGCGCTCTTGGGGTCGCACGCGTAGGCGCGGTCGTAGGCCTCGGTAACATCGGCCGCGGTGGCGGAACCGCAGGGGTTCTGGTGCTTCAGGATCACGACCGCGGGCTCGTCGAACTCGCGCACGGCGTTCCATGCGGCGTCGGCGTCCAGGAAGTTGTTATACGAAAGCGGCTTGCCCTGCACCTGCTCGGCGCCCACCAGCGGGCTGCCGGAAGAGACGAAGTTGGCGAAGCCGTCGGCAAAGCGATAGACGGCGGCCGTCTGGTGCGGATTCTCGCCATAGCGCAGGTCCTGGCTCTTCTCCAGATGCAGGTCGAACACCGCGGGCGGCACGAAAGAGGAGCCCTCTTCCCCGGACGCTTCGGCATCCTCGGACGCGAGGTAGGTGTTGAGCCACGTGGAGATCGCGGTGTCGTACGCGGCGGTGCGGGTGTAGACCTTCGCGGCGAGGCGACGGCGCGTGTCAAGCGTCGTGCAGCCCGCATGAGCGGACATCTCGTCCAGCACCTTCTGATAGTCCGCCGGGTCGCATACCACGGTCACGGAGTCATTGTTCTTAGCGGCGGAACGCAGCATGGAGGGACCGCCGATGTCGATATGCTCGATGGCGTCCACGAAGGTGACGTCGGGCGCCGCGACGGTCTTCTCGAACTCGTAGAGGTTCACGCACACCAGGTCGATCATCTTGATGTCGTGCGCGGCAGCCTCGGCCATATGCTTCTCGGAGTCGCGACGGCAGAGCAGGCCGCCGTGCACCTTGGGATGCAGGGTCTTCACGCGGCCGTCCATCATCTCCGGGAAGCCCGTGAACTCCTCGATGGGGGTAACGGAAATGCCCGCCTCTTCAAGCACGCGCGCCGTACCGCCCGTCGAGATGATCTCCACGCCGTACTCATCAGCCAGCGAACGGGCGAACTCGACGACACCCGTCTTGTCCGTCACCGAGATCAGCGCACGCGAGATCTTCCTATCTGTGCCCATGCCGCACTCCTCCTTCATGCGTCGGGCCGCGTCGGTAGGCTTCCGCGCGACCACATGTACATCTTTCTAATGTAGCGCAAACAGCTGCGCGCGCTCACACCAGCCCCCTTCTTTTTGTAGAAAATGCCGAGACTCGGTGGGCGTTCCGCGAAGAATTCGCGAGGAGCCTGTGGCGACATACGGACACCATACATCGAGATCCCGCGCGTGGTAGAAACCTAAGTAAAGGAGGCACGCATGGTATCACGCGTTATCTACAGACCATTTGAAGAAGGGGACTTCGACGCCCTTGCCGCGATCCTGCAGGCGACGTGGCACTCCGAGAGCCCCAACGAGGCCTACAACCGGCTCGAGGCCACCTACGACCTCGCGCATGCGCTCTCCATCTCCAGCTTCTCGCAAGTGGTCCTCGTAGACGGCGAGCCGCGCGGCATCGTCCTCGCGCGCGCGGAAAGCGACCGCCTCCCCTATGCGGCCGCATGGGACCATGCGAAGCAGGAGGTCCTGCAGCAGATGCTCGAAATCGACGAGCGTGCGACGTCGGCGTACCTCGCCTTCCTCAAGAGCGAGGCCCGTGTCAACGGCAAACTGCTACGCGAGAGCGGTATCTCCGGTGCCGACCAGATCACCCTCCTCGCCGTGAGCGACACCACGCGCGGCATGGGCATCGGCAGCGTCCTTCTCGATGCCGCCGCATCGTACGTGTCCTCGCGCGGCGCCCAAGGCGCCTTCCTCTATACCGATACGGATTGCTCGTGGAAGTTCTACGAGCGCCGCGGCCTCAAGCGCGCCGCAGCCTACCGGGCGTCTCGCGAGGAGCGCAAGCTTCTTCCCCGCGAGATGTACCTCTACGGACTCGACCTTTCCGCCTAGGGCCCGCCGGCATCTTGAGGGCAGCTTGATGCCGGCATCCACGCGGCCGTTTTTGGCGTACAGGCATACGCGGATAGCATCCCGCACCGAAAAAGGCCCCGGACGGGGCCTTTTTCATGTCGCGGTATCGAGCGCGGAGCGAGCGAGCCGATGCGGGCATGCGCGGCGGCATCCCGTTCCGCAACCGAACCCGATGCGAGCGCAGCCCCCATGCGAGGCCGCACCCTCCCCGACTCCCGCCCGACCGCCTTCGGCCTAGAACGTTCCGCCGCCCCCGCCGCCGACGCCGCCACCGCCGCCACCGGAGAAGCCGCCGCCGAATCCGCCACCGGAGCTATCGACGCTCTCCGCCAACTGCGACACGGTCTCCTTGTACGCGTGCCCCAAGCTGCTCGTAGGCGAGCCCAGGCGCCCGTGCGGATAGCACCACCAGTACACGGGATAGTAATAGCCCATCTCGTCGCTGCCGCGCAGGTCGACCGGCACCGCATCGGCGAGCTGGCGCAGCACTTCGTCGCCCACGCCGAACGCCACCGCCATGACCAGCAACTTGTTCCACAAGACCACGTCGCCGGGCACCGCTTCGCCCAGATTCGTGAAGTCCTCGAGCCAGCGCTTGAGCGCCTCGCAGCGCCCGCGCAGCTCCACCGCCTCGGACGTGAAGCACTTCGTCTGCGCGACGAAGATCGTCGCCGCGACGCACAGCGCTGCCGAAACGATGAACAGCCCCACGGACGTCAGTTCCATGAACAGGGAGAACATCATCGAAGCGACGCCCATGGCGAAGGCGAGCCCCACCATCGTTATCTCGTATGCGGGGGGAACGGAGCTCGTCAGGTTGCGCGTCTCGAGCTGTGCGCACACCGTCGCCTTGAAATCATCGAGCGCGTCGGACGTCGACGAGTCCTCGTCATCGACCGTCATCGCCATGTCGAAGGAAACCGTGTCGCCGTTCTTCGCCTGGGTGCCGAAGTAGAGCGCGATGGCATCCCGGTCGACGGGGTCCGTCGCCCGATCGATATCGACGAGCGTCAAGATATAGTCGTCGACCTGCTTGGTTCCGAACAGGCGCTTCTCCTCGCGCACCTCCGAGCCCAATGCCACCACGCCGTCGTCGGTGAGCTTCATAAGGGTCGCGACGAACGCGCGCGGCTCCACCGAACCGCCTGCCATGAAAGCCGATAGCACCGCCGGATGGTCCTGCGAGGGCACGTCGCGGAAGTAGTCCTCGACGAAAACCGGGCGGGGGTTCGCATACTTCTTGAAGCGCCCCCACAACGCTACGGCGAGCAGGATCGCAGGGGCCGCGATCTGGGCGGTCGCCGCCGCAGCCGATATCGCGCGCGCCCGCTCGCGGCGCGCGTTGGCCTCGTCCGCCCACGCCTGCTCCTCATCCAACACGGTCTGCAGGCGCGCATCCGGGGACGCGGACAGGCCCGGCACCCACGCCGTGGGAAAGACGACGCGGGCCTCTGCGAACTCGCCGGGAGACACCCGCGGCATCCGATAGTTCACCACGACGTCGCCGCGCGTGATGTCGAC
Source organism: uncultured Collinsella sp. (assembly GCA_963558435.1). Taxonomy (GTDB): domain Bacteria; phylum Actinomycetota; class Coriobacteriia; order Coriobacteriales; family Coriobacteriaceae; genus Collinsella. The sequence goes on along the minus strand of CAUWGM010000026.1, from coordinate 2,906 downwards.
GGTGCCGTCGAGCGGCCCGTGGCCCCACGCGCGCACCTGGCTGTCGGCTTCGGAGCCGCCGGCTTCTCCGGTGTCGCCCTCGAACCCGATGCCGAGCGTTACGTTCTCCGACGGCTCGTCCCACTCGGAGCCCACGAACTGCCAGTACAGCTCGGCCGTATCCGCCCATGCCATCACGGCGCCCGGGAGCACGTAGTCGACCGCGAGCGTGAGCCTCTCCCCCTCTTCATGAGGCGAGAAGACCTTGACCTTGGTGGCGTCCTCCTCGAAAGCCACGGTGTACGCTCCGGCATCGCCGTTCGAAGCCTGGGACACCAGGCTGTACGAGGTCAACGATCCGTCGTCCCCGACCTCGTACACGCCCTCCAGGGACGGCTCGGCAACGACGCCCTGCGCGTTCTCGGCATGCTTGAACGACCAATAGACGCCGTTCGCATCGTCCTCGAACTCGAAGGAGCGGCGCTCGCTCACGTACAAGTCGCCGTTCGTCATCACGACGGCATAGATATTCGTCTCGGGCATCTCCGCGGATGCCTGAGCCGAAGACGGCAGCGCCAAGACGCAGAGCGCGAAGGCTACCGCCATCAAGATCGCCTGGACGCCGTGGAAGCGCATGGCCGGCATGACGTGGCGAGGCCCTCTCGCGGGCGGGCGCGCATGCGCCAAATCGGGGCACATCATCTGACTCCCTCCTCGGTTGCATAACTACGCCCATTGTACTCGCTTGCGCGCCCGCCCCCGTGCACGCCGTGAACGGCGCGAGTATACTGGTAGCTGCGCGCACGTTCGCGTGATTCGCACACGCACGTCGAGAGGGGATTTGGAAGATGGCCATCAACCAGAACGTAGCCGAGGCGCTCGAGCAGCAGATCAACGCAGAGCTTTACTCCGCCTACCTGTATATGACCTTTGCCGACTACTATGACGACCGCGGTCTCAAGGGATTCGCCAATTGGTACATGATCCAGACGAAGGAAGAGGCCAGCCACGCGCTCGCCATCCGCCGCTACCTGCTCGATAACGACTACAAGCCCACGATGCAGGCGATCGCGCAGCCCGACCTGTCGTTCGACAACGACCTGGCGCCGCTCGAGGCGGGCCTGGCCCACGAGGAGTACATCACCAGCCTCATCCACCACTGCTATGAGGTCGCCCACGAGGTGCACGATATCCGCGCCATGCAGATGCTCGACTGGTTCGTGAAGGAGCAGGGCGAGGAGGAGACCAACGCGCGCGAGATGGTCTCGAACATGAAGCTCTTCGGTAGCGACCCCAAGGGCCTCTACGACCTGGACCGCGAATATCAGGCGCGCGTGTACACGCCGCAGACCGCGCTGCCCATGTAGGACGCATCGCGCATATCGCACCGCATACGGGTGGGACGCGACACGAAACCGGCCGCGTCCCACCCGTTTCCCATGGATGGGTAGAAGTTTGGAGAACGATTCGATGACCGGCACGAATACCGCAGCGCGCATCGCGGACGGCGAGCCCGCGCGCCCGACCGTGACGGGGCGCTTTGCCCCCTCGCCCTCCGGCCGCATGCACCTGGGCAACGTCTACGCCGCGCTCATGGCGTGGCTTTCCGTGCGCAGCCAGGGCGGGCGCATGGTGCTGCGCATCGAGGACCTCGACGACCGCTGCCGTCGAGGCAGATGGGACGCCCTGCTTATCGAGGACCTGGAATGGCTCGGGCTCGACTGGGACGAGGGCCCCGTCTACCAGAGCGACCGGCGGGATCGCTACGAACGCGCCTTCGAAGCGCTGCGCGCGCAAGGCCTGCTCTATCCGTGCTTCTGCTCACGCGCCGAGCTCCATGTGGCCAGCGCGCCCCACGCAAGCGACGGCACGCCCATCTACGCGGGGACCTGCCGCGGGCTATCGGCGGAAGACGTCGCACGGCGGCGGACGGAGCGCCCGGGCGCCTGGCGCCTACGGGTGCCGGATGCGGATGACCCGCGCGGCGACGTCGCATTTACCGACCGCGTGTACGGCCCGCAGCACGAGACGCTTGCGCGCGACTGCGGCGACTTCCTGGTGCGGCGCAGCGATGGCGTCTTTGCCTACCAACTCGCCGTGTGCGTCGACGACGCCGAGATGGGCGTGAACGAAGTGGTGCGCGGACGCGACCTGCTGGGGTCGAGCGCGCGCCAGATGTACCTGCAAGACTTGCTGGGCCTCCCCCACCCCGCATACGCGCACGTGCCGCTGCTTGTCACCGCGGAAGGCAGGCGCCTCTCCAAGCGCGAGCGGGACTGCGATCTGGGCGAGCTGCGAGCGCGCTTCGGCACGCCCGAGGCGTTGCTGGGCATGGTGGCGCACGCGGCGGGCATCGCGCCCGACGCACGTCCGCGCAGCGCAGACGACCTCGTGGAGCTCTTCAGCTGGGAGGCCGTGCGCCGGCATCCCGCGAACCTGGTGGTGGACGGACCGCGATAGCCGATGCCCGCGACAGGCCGATACCGAGCCCATCGCGGGCAGACGCCCAGGCGGGCCCTGCTCCTATACACGAAAAAGGCGAGCATCCATATGGGTGCTCGCCTTTTGCGTAACGCGCGTCCACCTCTGCGGGTGCGGCTTCGCCGCTTACTTGCGGCGGCGCTTCAGCTCGGCCGCAGCCAGAGCCATCGCGCCCGCGACAGCGCAGCCACCGGTCACCATCAGCGTCGGATCGCCCGTGGTGGGCAGGCCGCCGCCGTTGGAGCCGCCCGGCTTGCCCGGCTGAACGGGCTTGCCCGGGTTAGCAGGCTCGTCCGGATCCACCGGCGGCTTGGGCTGCTCGGGCTCGTCCGGATCCACCGGCGGCTTGGGCTGCTCGGGCTCGTCCGGATTCACCGGCGGCTCGGGATCGACCGGCGGCTCGGGGTCGACCGGCTTATCGGCAACCCACTTTGCAAACAGCACGA
>CAUWGM010000025.1:0-26493 GCA_963558435.1 uncultured Collinsella sp. | reverse complement strand
TCAGCGCCGCAGCGAGCAGCACGCAAGCCTTCCCTACACCATAGTGTTTACGCATGCTTACCTCTCTTTTCTCGTCTCGCCGCGCCGGCCCCTTTGAGCACCATATGCCACCGCGACAACCCTATATATTGTGTGAGAACCAATGCACACAAATGGTGTTATGTTAGCTATCGGTAAGAACCCTGGTACCGAAATTTCTATAATCGGTCAGATAATGGGGATGAACGGGGACGTTCTTCGCCGTAGGGCCCCGCATCGATTCTCAAGAGCGAATACCCATAAAAAAGCTCTGTTAGACCAGCATTGACATATAGGTGATGTCACGGTGGCCCAACAGAGTCTTTAAATATCTGTCACCGTATAACGAGGATTAAAGATGAATGTCATTTCTGGCCTAACAGAGCCTAATAAAAAAGCCCCTTTGCAGGGGCTTTAAGATTCAACTGGTGCGGCGTACAGGATTCGAACCTGTGACGTTCTGATTCGTAGTCAGACCCTCTATCCAGCTGAGGTAACGCCGCAACGCAAGGAATATAATCGCACTCCACCCCACTGGCGTCAAGCGCTTTTTAGAAAAAGTTTTTGGGATCTTTTGATCACCCTGATACTGCCCAATCCCCTGCCCGCATGGGAACAGGCACCCAGTTCAAGCGAAGGCCGCACGGCGATGAGGGCCGCGAAATCTTGATCCAAAGTGGAAGATTCTTCGTACTCGCCCCACGCATCGATCGGCGGTCTCGCCTCAAAGCCAGCGTCCATTCAAGCCAGCACGCGGCAGGACCTACCTGGCATCGCACGCACGGAGGCTCTTCCCCGCGCGTATACCTATGATCGAAGACATGGTAATAAAAAACCCCTTTGCAGGGGCTTTAAGATTCAACTGGTGCGGCGTACAGGATTCGAACCTGTGACGTTCTGATTCGTAGTCAGACCCTCTATCCAGCTGAGGTAACGCCGCAACGCGTGGACTATATTCGCACGCAGTCCCTCATACGTCAACCCAAAATATCGAAGATTTTGAAGAGATCTTTTCCTCGATACGGAATCACAAGGTCAAAGCCTATGTCACTGAGGAACTTTTTTCTTCCACCCATGTTTCCCGATCACAGCCTGCAGGCACCGGCATCCCGAAAGCACCATTCCTGATCGGAAAAGAAGTCAAGACTTACCCCTTGTATTCCCATGCCCTTTTGCGCTATCCTTATCGAGCTGCTACGGAGAGCTGACCGAGAGGCCGAAGGTGCTCGCCTGCTAAGCGAGTATTCCCCAAAAGGGAATCTGGGGTTCGAATCCCCAGCTCTCCGCCAGTATGATTTGAAGAAGCGAGTCCTTTGGACTCGCTTTTTTCATGGACCTACCAAACATTCGAACGCGCGCGGGCGCGATGGCGAAGTCGCTCGTGCGCCAGCAGGGGCTCGATACGCCCACGCAATGGCCACCGGGCCCGCAACAAGAAACGGCACGCCCGCTACGCGCCTTCCAAAGGCAGCATGCCCTCGAGTGCGTCTATGAATGCCTGGTTCTCCTTCAGCGCGATCACGATCGCCCCGCCCGTCCGCGTCAGGATGCGCACGCAGTCTGCCGAACAAGCCGCAACCTGTGTTCCCTGCGCGAACAACGTACGACAGCGTTCGACCGCGGCGACTTCCTCCAACGAGATTCTCGTCCTCCATACCCCGAACACCACGTCGACGAAGCCGGAATCCCGGATCTCGACGCGATTGCGCTTTATAGGCGCGCCCGTGATCACGACGCTGCAAGCCGCCGCTATGAGGAGCAACCCCGATACCATCGTTTGGTCCTGGCCCGCCCCGGGCACCACCCAGATGTACAGGCACGCGATACCAATCATCATCGCCGCGAACAGCGCGATGTACCATGGCGCGACCTTGCCCTCGAATGACTTCATACCATGCCTCCCGAGCTCCTCTGCACCGCCGCGCCCCTTGTGCGCGGCACCGGATCGGGCGCTACAGCCGCTCCGTCATCTTGCTCACGATCGGAGCGGGCACCAAGCACGCCATATCCTTGCATGCATCATTATTCATAAAAGGAAACATACCCATACGGAACGCCAGATTTCTCTTCATCGGCCCGAGGCATCGCTCATATCGCTCCAGGGCTGCGACCGCAACGCCGGAATGCGCCGCATGCGCCTCGGCCACCGCGCGACCTGCCATGCGCCCCGAATTCAGCGCAAACGAAATCCCCTCGCCCGAGGTGCACGATAAGAACCCGCCGCCCTCGTCCGCCAGCAAGATGCGCCCGCGGCCCGCAACCAGATCTGCGGGCTTGCGCAGATGGGCGGCAAACCACTTCTCGCGCTTCACTGCCTCGCCAAGCGGATAGCGGGCGCGCAGGTACTCCAGCACCCTCTCGTGCTTGAGGTCGCACTCCTTCGTACCGGGATAGAAGATCGAGCCGACGATCGCCACATCTCCCTTCGGCATGATGTAGCCGATGCCGTAATCCCGTCCGAACGCCCGGGAGTATATGCAGTCAAACGTCGGGTCGATACTCCCCGGTTGGATGCGGACGAACTCCTGAACCGTGATATAGCGGTCGAACGGCCTCAATCCCAAGCGCTCCCGCACGGTGGCGCGCGGACCATCCGCTGCGATCAGATGCTCCGCGCTCACAACCCGGACCGCGCATCCGCCGTCTGCGGCGCGGCCCGCCAGGCGCGCCCGCACGACCAGAGCGGTTTGATCGACATCCGCCAATCGAGTCTCTGCGGCGACCTCGACGTTGGAGGGCAGGAGGCTCAGCAGCCACTCATCGAAGAGGGCACGGTCGACGTTGAGGAACCTGACCTCCGTCTCCTTCTGCACGCCGCGATCGAGGTGGCAGTAGCGAAACGAAACCCAGCGGGGATCGAGGATCATTTCCTCCGGTATCTTGCCGAACGCCTCGAGAGCCCGCAGGGAATAGGCGTTCAGCATGCCCCCGCAGCTTTTCTCCCGCGGCAACCTCGACGCCTCGACGAGCAGGACGCGGTCGCACGACCGCGCGCTCTCCATCGCCGCCATGATCCCCGCAGGACCGGCTCCCACGACCACCGCGTCGTAGCTCGCCTCGAGACCTTCGATACCAACCGCCTTATACGAGCCCTGCCACCTCATTGCACCGTTCAGCCTTTCAACCGCCTATCTCACAGGCGAGAGTATACCGCCCCCGTCACCGGACGATATCATTCTCGTAAACCGTGTAGGAAAGGCCCAGGCGACGTGCCAGCCCGCGAAGACGCAACGCGCTCTCGCATCCAACGTACGCCGCGCGGATCATCGGCAAGAGCTGGTCGACCTCTTCAAGATGAAAATACTCGAGCAGCCCCCCGACGGCATCCGGGCCGAACACGGTCTGCACGACATGGGGACTCTCCTCGAAGCACCACGACGTAAACGGCCCCGTGCTCTCCTGCACCACCTCCAAGACGCCGCCATCGCTCAGGATGCACTCGATTCGAAGCTCGTCCCCATCCACCTCCTCCTGATAGAGCAGCACGCTATCCATCGCTTCTCCCCGCATTTCGCTCTCCTTTCTCCTCGACGTAGCGTATCAGACAGTGTACCCAAAATGAGAACATATGTTCGTGTTTTTCTCTTTCTTTTCCTTTTCCCCACAAGAGCTTTTACAGAAAGGGGCACTTCGTTGCACCATCGCCGCATACTCCGTAAAACGCGATCTGAACAGCGTTCGTATACTGGGCGCGACTACCCCCTTTTTCGGGCCACGGCCCGCAAACGATTGGAGGTCCCATGGGACTGCTCTACACGGCAGGTGACATGTCGTACTGGGCCATCTGGCTCTTCATCCTCTTCGCCCTCATGGCGTTCAACGAACTCGGCCGCTCCAAACCATGGGCCGGTATCACGCTCTTCGGCATCGTGCCGCTGCTGCTCACCATCTTCGTGTGGCCCACCACCGCCGCCCCCGGCAACGAATACGGCACCGGCACCTGGTTCAACTGGGTCAAGACCTACTCCGCGCTCGCGGGCTGCCTGGGCTTCATGGCGCTGCGCTTTGTCAGCTGGACCGGCAAGGACGGCCAGACCCACCACCTCTATGAAAAGAAGTGGGCCCTGTGCTTTCCGCCGCTCATCCTCGCCATCAACATCGCCGAGGCGGTGCTACGCGATTTCCAGGTCTTCAGCTTTGGCTTGTGGGAAGGCGGCACCGTCGAGAACCTGTGGACCATCTCCGGCCCCTGGAACATCATGAACGGCATCGCCGGCATCCTGAACATCGTGACCATCTGCGGCTGGCTGGGCATCTTCGTCTCCCGCGACAAGACCCGCGACATGATCTGGCCCGACATGATCTGGCCCTGGATCATCGCCTACGACCTGTGGAACTTCGCCTACACCTATAACTGCATCTCCGACCACTCCGCCTACTGCGGCCTGGCCCTGCTGCTGTCCTGCACCATCCCCACGTTCTTCATCAAGCGCGGCGCCTGGCTGCAGCACCGCGCCCAGACGCTCGGACTGTGGATCATGTTCATCATGACGGTCCCGCAGTTCGCCGACCGTATCGCGCCCATCCCCACGACGCACAACCCCGCCGCGTTCTTCGTGGTCAGCGCCATCGCGCTCGCCTTCAACCTGGGGGTCGCCATCTACCAGCTCGCCCGCATCCGCCGCGGCAAGCTCAACCCGATGCGCGACGAGCTCTATACCGACACCAAGCCGTACCGCGACGTCGTCGCCGAGAACCACTAGCACGCACCGCGCGCCGCATCGCACGGCTCCGCGCCGATGGAGCGAACCACCCGTCAAAACGGACCGCTCGGTTCAGCGCGCCGGCGCGAACCGTTGGGTTCATCCGATGCGCATCTGACGGCAAAACCTTGCAATGCCGCATATGCGCTTTCATCGGGTCCGTATAATATGGGCACCCCGTCGCAGGGGTGCCCATATTCATTTCGCCCCGAAGGTGTCATCATGCTCTCTCCGGAACACATCAAGCCACGGCGGGTCGACGGCCACCTGAGCCGCCTCTCCGTCGACAGCAGGCGACTCACCGGCCAAGCCGGACAGATCACCCAGGCAGCACGCAGCCTCTACGAGACGAAGGGCGTCGCCAAGACGACCGTGAAGGACATCGCCGCGGAAGCAGGCGTCACCCGCGAGCTCATCTACTATTACTTCCACGGCAAGAAGGAGATCACCGAAGCCGTTCTCGACGACTACATCGAAGACCTCGTCGAAAGCGCCATGGTGTGGAACGAGGGACGAGAATTCGGCAAGACCAGCCAATCCCTCAGGGAATGCGTCCAGACCTTCCGTCGAACGCTCTACGACGCCGCCGGCAACGACCGTCCCATGATTCGCGTCATCGAGGAACTCGGCGTGCGCGACGCCTTCGACGTCCGCGCCGTGCGGGAGACGGTCGATGCGCTCAACGCGTGCGTCGCCAGCGAGTACGCCCGGTTCCACACGGTCGAAATCGACATGGTGTACGAGATGTTCTGCGTCGTCATCTTCGGCATGGTGGGACTGCTCAAGCTCAACCCCTCCATCACCGACGACGAGCTCATGAAGGTGGTCGAGCAGACGTTCCACCTCGACATGGAGGATACCGAGCCACCGCTGGGAGGCGGGCGCTAACGATGTACGACGTCTTCGACCTGCACTGCGATACCGCCGACCGGCTGGCATGGCAGAGCCTCTCCCCCGCTCTCAAGACGGCGACCGGGCTTCGATTCTACGGGCCCGGCGACGAACGGTCCCCAGCGAGCTACCGCGATCTGGAACGCAACGGCTGCCACATCTCCCTCGACGGCATCGGGGCCGCCCCTTGGGCGCAGTGCTTCGCCTGCTTCATCCCCGACGAGCTCTCCTGCGATGAATCGCTCTCGTTCTTCGAGCACGTGGAGGGCTACCTCGAGCGACAGGTCGAGGCGAACGCCGGCCGCATCGCGTTCGCGCGGTCGGGAGGCGAGGCGCGCGAGCTGCTGTCCCGCGGGCGCGTCGCGGCGGTGCGCACCATCGAGAATGCGCGCTTCTTCGCGCTCGACCCCGCCTATGTCGAACGCGCTGCCGAGCGCGGCGTCGCGATGGCGTCGCTCAGCTGGAACGCCGCCGGCCCGCTGGCCAGCGGCCACGACACCCTCGAGGGCCTCACGGACGCCGGTCGCGCCGCCCTCGCGCGCATGGAGGGCGCCGGCATGGCGATCGACGTCTCGCACCTCAACGACCGCTGCTTCTCCGACGTCGCCGGCGGCACCGATGCGCCGCTCGTCGCGAGCCACTCGAACAGCCGCGCCGTCTGCGGGCACCCGCGCAACCTCACGGACGCGCAGTTCGACCTCATCCGCGAACGCGGCGGACTCGTGGGCCTCAACTTCTGCCGCGACTTTCTAAGCGAAGACGGCTGTCCCGATTTCGACGACATCTCGCGACACATCGATCGATGGCTCGAACGCGACGGAGAAGACGTCATCGCGCTGGGAAGCGATTTCGACGGCTGCGACACGCCCGGCTGCATCGCCACCGCCGCGGATATACCCGCGTTCCAGCAGCTCCTCGAAGCGCGCTTCGGCGCCGCCGCGACCGCAAAGCTCTGCGGGGAAAACGCGCTGCGCTTCTTCTCGAACCGCTAGCCCTTCCCCGGCGCCGATCGCATCCGACATAGATCCCATGCAACGAGAAAAGCCCGCTCGGTCACGCGAGCGGGCTTTTTCATCACGATCCGAAGCAGGGCGAAAATCTTCCCGCAACGACTTGCTACGCGATCGGCTCGATGCGCTCGATACCGCCCATGTAGGGGCGCAGGACCTCGGGCACCGTGATGGAGCCGTCGGCGTTCTGGTAGTTCTCCATGATAGCGGCCATGGTGCGGCCGGTGGGCAGGCCGGAGCCGTTCAGCGTGTGCACGAAACGCGTGCCCTTGAAGTTCTCGGGGTCGCGGTACTTGATGTTGGCGCGACGCGCCTGGAAGTCGCCGCAGTTGGAGCAGGAGGAGATCTCCTTGTAGGCGTTGTAGCTAGGCAGCCAGACCTCGATGTCGTAGGTCTGACGGGCCGAGAAGCCCAGATCGCCGGTGCAGAGGCTGATCACGCGATACGGCAGACCCAGCTGCTGCAGGATGAACTCGGCCTCGGCCACCATGCTCTCGAGCTCGGCGTCGGACTCCTCGGGACGGGCGAACTTGACCATCTCGACCTTGGTGAACTGATGCTGGCGGATAATGCCGCGCGTGTCGCGACCGGCCGAACCGGCCTCCTCGCGGAAGCACGGGGTGCCCGCGGTGTAGCGCAGCGGAAGCTGGGAGGCGTCGAGCACCTCGCCGGCGTGCAGGTTGGTGAGCGCGACCTCGGCGGTGGGGATCAGGAACTGGTCCTCGCCGGTGTGGTAGGCGTCGTCCTCGAACTTGGGCAGCTGGCCGGTGCCGTACATGATCTCGCGGTTGACGATGACCGGCGGGATGAACTCGGTGAAGCCACGGGAGATATGGGTGTTGAGGAAGAAGTTCTGCAGCGCGCGGTCGAGCGTGGCGCCGGCGCCGGAGAGCACCGTGAAGCGGGCGCCGGAGAGCTTGGCGCCGCGGTCGAAGTCCAGGATGCCGGTCTCGGTACCCAGGTCCCAGTGGGCCTTGGGCTCGAAGCCCTCGGCGGCGAAGTCACGGGGCTCGCCCACGCGACGGCGCTCGGGGTTCTCGGTCTCATCCTTGCCCACGGGCGTGGCCTCGCAGGGCATGTTGGGGATGCGGGCCATGAAATCGGACTGCTCCGCCTCGAGCTCTGCACGGCGGACGGAAAGGCCCTCGATCTTCTCGTTGACCTGGCGCACCGCCTCCTTGGCGGCATCCGCCTCCTCGCGCTTGCCCTCCTTCATCAGCATGCCGATCTTCTTGGACTCGGCGTTGCGCTGGGCCTGCAGCTCCTCGACCTCGGTGATGACCGCACGGCGCTCGCCATCGAGCTCGAAGAACTTCTCACGATCCCAAGAGCCCTGGCGGTTTGCCATAGCCTGATCGAGGGCGTCTGGGTTCTCGCGGACAAATTTGATATCGAGCATGGTTCCTCCGGTTCACGCGCTGCTCATGTGCAATTCCAGGCGGCGGCGAAACGCCGCTCCAGCCAGTATATACTTGTGAGAGTTTTTCCTTACTTGAGAAGGCGAGAAGGCATCATATGGACGCTATTTTTTCCTTTTTGTTCGGCACGCGCGAAGGCGTCGCCGTGCTTTTCGTCGTCGGCATCGTGCTCTTCGGCGTCATCGCATTCGTGATGGAGAAGCGCACGCATAAGCTCTATGTCGACCGCGGCCCCAAGCAGGACGGCGACGACAGCTTCTGGGACTAGCCCGCGACGAGCGACACATCGTCCGCCCCGCGCCGGCGCCGGTCAGGCCGCACACGTCACGCGAAGAGGCGCCCGCCCCGTCGATACCGGCGAGGGCGGGCGCCTTCATCTAGCGGCGCGATGTCCCGCGATGCAGCGCCGGCGGCCTAGCCCTCGATGACGTCGATGGCGCGGATGAACGCCGAGCGCATGCCCGCCGCCTCGAGCTCCGCGACGCCGCGGATCGTCGTGCCGCCGGGCGAGCACACGGCGTCCTTCATGGCGCCCGGATGCGCACCGGTCGCGAGTTGCAGCTTCGCGGTGCCCGCGACCATCTGGCTCACCATCTCGTACGCGGTCGCGCGCGGGATGCCGTGCTTGACGGCCGCATCGCCCAAGGCCTCGATCACCATGGCGATGAACGCCGGCGAGCAGCCGCCCACCGTGCCCGCTACGGAGAGCAGACGGCTCTCGACCTCGACGACCGAGCCCAGCAGGCCGAGCAGGCCGTGGACCAGCTCGGCCTGCTCCGGTGCCAACGTGGTCGCGCGCTCGCAAGCGATGACGCCCTCGTTGATGGAGACGGGGGTGTTGGGCACCGTCGAAAGCGTGCCCACGCCGGGAAGGATGCCCTCGTAGCGCTCGCAATTCCAACCGGCAGCCACCGACAGGACCATGCGTCCCGCCAGCACGTCGGCGAGGGCGGGCAGAACCTCCTCGATCAGATAGGGCTTGATGGCCACCACGACGACGTCGACGGCCTCCACCAGCTCGCGCGCCGTCTCGAGCGCGTGCATACCGCGCGCCTCGCAACGCGTCCGCAGCGCATCGAAGCGGTTTGCGCAGGCGTAGAGGTTGCCCGCCGGCACCCGCCCCGACCCGATCCAGCCATCCGCCATCGCGGACGCCATGTTTCCGAAACCGATAAAACCGATCTTCGCCGTCTCAATTGAAATCATGCTGCCTCCCGGCATGCTCGCAGTTCATCTCGCTCCACCAGTATAGGGTCTTCGCCCGCCGAGCGCGCTGGAGCGGTTAAGGAGGGTGCGCGGCATGGCCGCCACAGCGCCCTTCGCCCGCCGGGCGCACGGGAGCGCGGGAGCGGCGCTACGCCAACCCGGGATAGAGCGGGTGCGCGGCCAGCAGCTCGTCGACACGGGAGCGCACCTGCGCCCGAACCGATTCGTCCTCGGGGAAAAGACGATGCGCGCGATCATCTGCCCGATCTCGCGGAACTCGCCCGCATCCAGTCCGCGCGTGGTCCCCGCCGGCGAACCCACGCGGATGCCGCTCGTCACGAATGGCGAGCGGGGCTCCCCCGGAATCGAGTTCTTGTTGACCGTGAGGCCGACCTCGTCGAGCAGGTGCTCGGCATCCCTGCCCGTCACGTTCGCCGGGGTGAGATCGACCAGGCAGAGGTGGTTGTCGGTGCCGCCCGAAACCAGGCGCAGACCGCCGTCGACCAGCCCCTCGCCCAGCGCCGCGGCGTTGCGCACGACGTCTTCGATGTAGATGGAGAACGCCGGCGCGAGGGCCTCGCCGAACGCCACCGCCTTGCCCGCGATCACGTGCATGAGCGGACCTCCCTGCGTGCCGGGGAACACCGCCTTGTCGATCTTGCGGGCAAGCTGCTCGTCGTTGGTCAGGATGAAGCCGCCGCGCGGACCGCGCAGCGTCTTGTGGCTCGTCGAGGTGACGACGTCGGCATGCGGCACCGGCGAGGGATGCACGCCCGTGGCGACCAAGCCGGCGATATGGGCCATGTCGACCATGAACCTGGCGCCAACCTCGTGCGCGATGGCGACCATGCGCTCGAAGTCGATGATGCGCGGATACGCCGACGCGCCACCCACGATGAGCTTCGGACGGTGTTGGCCTGCATGACCGCGGGACTCGTGAAGTTCTCGGATGCGATGAGCTCGATGGTCTCGCGCTCGCGCGCGAGCTCGCCCTCCAGCGCCGCGGCGACGACGGGATCGGACTCGAAGAGGTTGAAGTTGTCCATGCGGGTGGCTCCGTTCTCGTGAAATGGGTGCTTGCTACTCGCAACAACCTATTGCTACCCAGCCCGGCCTCTCTCGACACATCGGCATCGCCGGCCGCAATCATTTCGCAGCCTCCGCAGCGGAAGCGAGGAGCGAACGCCCCCGCAAACGAGACGCGAACGAGATAGCGCGCGGCGCCCTTTCGCCGAAAGCGGGACGTTGGCGCGGACGCACGCCGTTATACTTGCCACGATGTCCCGGGCACCCGATTCGAGGAGCAACCATGGCGAGACGCGATTCCAACATCGACCCCTTCAACGCCGGTGAACCCATCCTGCCGTGGCGGGATCCAGAATCGGAGATACGCGACGCCGATGAGGAGGAACGCGAGCCCTACGAGGCCCCGCGCCACGGAGACGAAGCTCCCGAACCCTCCGAGGCGCTCGAGCCCGACCTCGATGCGCACGGTACCGAACGCCCTGCTGCAGCCAGCTCGAAAAAGCCGCGTGCGCGCCGGCGCAGCGCCGACTCCCTCAAGCGAGAGGCCGCTCGCAAGGCCGCCTCGCAAGCAAAGCGCGGCGAAGCGGCGGGCCGCACCACAGGCCGCATCGTCAAGGTGATCTTGGTCATCTGGCTGCTCTTCCTCTTCTTGTCCATCGGTCGGAACATCGTGAGCTGCGTTGCCGGCCCCATCGCGCCCAGCGCCGCGGGCGATTCCCACGACGTCTACGTGCCCGACGACCTGCCCGCCCTCGAGGAGGACGAGAACTCCCCCGAGGCCCAATGCCTCGAAATCGCCAACACCCGTCTGGAGCACCTCATGCTCTCAGGGAGCCCCGAGCACGCCGCGGCGGCAGAGCGGATCGCGACGGCTTTCGCCCAGCGCGTCGAGACGGACTTCCAGCGCACGCCCGACGAGCTGGGGATCGACCCCGCGATCGTCGCCGAATGGGTCATCAGCTCGCTCATCTACAAAGAGAACTACACGAACGCGTTCCCAGAAGCCGATAACCCCTACGCCTCCGTCTACTATGATGTCGAGGCATGCTCGATGATGACCATGTACTTCGATTTCCAAAGCGATCTGTTCGATTACCTGCGCGAGAGCGGACTCTATCTCCTCGACATCAAGCAGGGTCAAGAGCTCGACGACGCTCAGAAAACGGATATCGCCGCCACCCTGCAGGCGGCGATGGTCGAGACGGAAGCGCGCGAATCATCGATGTGCGTGAGGTGCCTGCTGCACGACGGCACCTGGGCCATCGACGAGGCGGACTTCGAGCGCTACTGCGATTACGTCTTCGGCATGCCCGCCTAGCAGACGAGCCGAGAAGGCCCCGCCAAGACCCGAAGGGCCCGTATCGCCAGCACCACATCCCTTGGAGCAGCCATGGCGCAACATGAATCAGACCCCGATCCATTCGACGCAAGCGATCGCGCGGCGGCCGCGCGGCCGGAGGCGGTCCGGCGAAACCGTGGATGCTCGCGTCTCATCGGAGGCCTATTCTGGGCCATGATCTTCTCCGTAGCCTTCAAGATCGGAAGCTGCACATACGATCTGTTTTCCGACCCCGAGCCCGCAGAACCCTCAAGCGAGGGCCATGCATACGTCAATCCATATGACAACGAGGACACCGATATATGCCGCGGCATCATCGAGGACCGAGTCGTCGGCATCACGACGCCGGACTCGCCACAGCGCACCGACGCCGCCGAGCGCATCACGAGTTGGATGGAGAAACGCGTCCTGGATGACTTCGCTCGAACGTCAGAAGAACTCGGCATCGATGTGAGCCCGCTCGCCGAGCTCGCGCTCGGAGCCCTTTCCATCGACATATCAACCGTATCCACCTCCTCCGATGCCGACGAGCCGCATGCGCAAGCACGCGTCGAGGCGCAGGCGCTCTGCATGTACGAGATGTACTTCGATTTCCAGAACAACGCTCGACGCTACCTGAAAGACAACGGCCTGTCGCCCTATACCGATGACGGCCCCTTGACAGAAGAGCAGAAAGCGGAGCTTCGCGCGTACTTCGACCGGGCATTCTCGTCGAGCAAGACAGAGATGGCGTTCGTCACCTTTGAACTCACGAAGAAAGATGGCACCTGGGACCTCGACGAGAATGAGTTCAGCGATGGCTTCCGCCAGCTCCTCCTCCTGCCGAGGTAACGATCGATGCGCGGGAGCGTCTTCTTCGCGCACAGGCGCGCGGCCCGCCCCCGCCGTCTACGCGAGCGAGGAGCCCCGATAAACGAAAAGGCTCCCGATGGGAGCCTTTAACAATCAATGGTGCGGGCGAAAGGACTTGAACCTTCACGGGGTTGCCCCCATATGGACCTGAACCATACGCGTCTGCCAATTCCGCCACGCCCGCGTGCTTGCTTATAGTATCGAATAATCGAAACCGATTCAAGGAGAAATTCCCATTATTTTGAAATCGGATGCGTCTGCGCTGTTCGATACCCTTGCCACTCGACGGCAAAGAAAAACCCGGGGCACGGACCCCGGGTTCGAAAGCCTGCAGGCTACTGAGCCATGATGTCGAGAATCTGCTTCTCGGCGTCGGCCTTGCCCATACCCGTCAGGAAGGGCACGCCGCTCACGTAAGCGCAGGTGATACCCTCGGGAGCAACGGTGGTGGCAACGAGCAGATCAGCATCGCCGCAGTTGGCGGCAGCCTCGGCGATGGCGCACTGCACGATGGTGTACGCGCCCTCGAAGCCGTTCGCATCGAGCAGGTCGCTCACCTTTTTAGCAACAGCGGAAGAGGTGGCGACACCGGAACCGCAAGCAAGAACGATCTTCTTCATGGATGAAGTCTCCTTTCATGGCAATAGAACGCCTTCAAGTGTAATGCCTGAGACCGCAAACGCCAACGCAATCATGACAAAAGTTGCAACGTCGTATGATCTCGAGTCCCCGCAAGGCGCCCGGACGCGAAAGGGCCCCGTCGCCGGAGCCCTCGTTTCCTCTGGTAGGGGCGGTGGGACTCCGCGGCCGCGCGTGCGCGCCCGCGCTCCGCCGCGGGGCCTGGCGGCCCCTTGCGCGCTGCGCTGGCAAACGGCTCCGCCGTTTCCTCAGCTCCGCGCCCTCGCGGGTTCGAGTCCCCGCAAGGCGCCCGGACGCGAAAGGGCCCCGTCGCCGGAGCCCTCGTTTCCTCTGGTAGGGGCGGTGGGACTCCGCGGCCGCGCGTGCGCGCCCGCGCTCCGCCGCGGGGCCTGGCGGCCCCTTGCGCGCTGCGCTGGCAAACGGCTCCGCCGTTTCCTCAGCTCCGCGCCCTCGCGGGTTCGAGTCCCCGCAAGGCGCCCGGACGCGAAAGGGCCCCGTCGCCGGAGCCCTCGTTTCCTCTGGTAGGGGCGGTGGGACTCGAACCCACAATCCTTTCGGCCGAAGATTTTAAGTCTCCTGCGTATGCCAATTCCGCCACGCCCCCGTGTGGAAGAAGTCTACCACGTTATGGCCGGTTTCCACCCTATGGTCGTCTCGCTTCTCGAGACCGCTTCATAGATCGTGGCCGCCATGCCCGCCATGAGGCTGTTCTCGCTCACGGTCAGCTCCTCGTAGCCGCCCGCGCGCATAAGCTCCCGCACGATCAGCGCCCCGCCGAGAAGCACCGGCGCGCGCTTGGGCTGAACGCCGGGAAGGCAGGCGATTTCCTCGACCGTGCACTCGCTCAGGCGCCCGACCGCTCCGGCGACCTGCTCGAGGGTGAGCGTGGAGAGGTGCACCCTGGAAGAATCATACGAAACCATCCCCTGCTCCATGGCGACCAACGTGGTCACGGTCCCGCCAACCGCCACGAGGCGCCCCGGACGCTCGTCCAGCCCGCCCCAATATCGATCAAGCAGCTCGCGCGCCCAGCGCCCTGCTGGTTCGAGCGCGGCCTCGTCCACGGGACCTCGCAGGTCGAAGCGCTCCGTCATGCGGCGACAGCCCACGTTCAAGGAGCTCAGCGCGTCGACCACCAACGGCCGCCCCGGCTCGTAGCACCCCGTCACCAGCTCCGTCGACCCGCCGCCGGAATCGGCCACCGCGATGCGCTCGCCCGCAAAGTCGCGTGCCACGCCGAAGAAGGTCAACCGACCTTCGACCTCGCCCGGAATGATCTGCGGCGAAAAGCCCAGGCGCACCAGGCCGTCTAGAAGCTCGTCCCCGTTCTCGGCGTCGCGGGCGGCGCTCGTCAGCGTAAGCACCGTCGCCCGGGGGTTGAACGCGGTGATGTCATCGCGGAAAGCCGCGCATGTATACAGCACGCGGCCGATCGCGGCATCCGCCAGACGACCCGTCGCATCCACGCCCTCGCCCAAATCGGTGATCTGCGTGCGCTTCCGCGCCGCGGCGATGCGCCCGTCCTCGAGCGTCGCGAGCAGGAGCCGCGACGACACCGTCCCGATATCCACCGTCGCCACGCGCATCGTTTCGCCCTGAAGCACCCGCCGGCCCCTTTCGCTACTCGTCGCCGGAGGGCAGCTTCTGCCCCACCGGCCCCGTATATCCGAAAATCGCATCGAGAATCTTGTAATACCAGGTCGTCTCGGAGAGCACCTCCTGCTGCGCCTTCTCGACCTCGGTGGACGTCGCAGGCGCGCTCCCGGACACCCCGTCCTCGCCGGCGCCATCGTCCTCGGAAAGGCCTTCGACGGTGATGGGCCGCTCCCCCGGTTTCACCATGCCCTGCTCGCGCGCGGCGTTCTCGATGCCCTCCTTGGAAAGCAGCTGGTCGACCTCGCCCTGCAGCTCTTCCGCATAGCTCTCGCCGATCGCCTGCTGCTTCTGCAGGATTTCGCTCGTGCGGCGCGCGGCGTAGAGATCGCCCAACGGACCGTAAAGGCCGACGAGGACCGCCACGACGACCGCAGCGTAGAAAACATGGCGATACGGTCCGCCCACGATAGAATAGAGCGCCTGCACGACGCGGTTGTCGCTCGCGTACTTCATGAGATTCACGCGGCGCGCGGCGGCTTGACGACGGGCGGTCCCGCGGCTCGCCGCCGCCCCGCCGTCCGGCGACGTCCGATCCGTCATCCGGCTCCGAGCAGCTCGCTGCCCTCTTTCCGCCGTGCGGCGAGCTGCCCCGGTGCGGGTATCGGCGCCCGCTGCGTCGGCGACGCGGACCCTCCCCGCCTGCGTCGCCGCGCGAGGGAAGCCGTCCGACGCGACGCCGGCGCGACCTGCCGCATCTGGCCGGCCCGTGCCAGCCCGGTAATTCGAAGCAGCCCGATAGCTCGACGCTGCCCGATAGCCCGAAGCGGCCCGATAGCTCGAAGCGACGCGCGGAGCCGGGCTCGTGCCTGCATCCGCGCCGTGCGCCCGAGCGCCTGCACGCGACATCGCCGCGCTCAGATCGCCCGTCTCCGCCGCGTCGGACGGGATGTGTGCCGTATGGAGGACGGAGAATCCGTCCCTGTTGTTTTTGGAAGTATTCATAGGCGCCTTGTTTGGTTGAAGTACGATTGCGCTTGTCTGGTTACCCAGTTATACCACGAGGCCGGCGCGCAGATGTGCAGGCTTCGCGGGCTTTGGAAGCGGACGCGGGCGCCGACGCCTTCGCGCCGCCCCGTATCCGCACCGGGCTTTGGCGACGCCTCCGGCCGCCTAATCGTACAACGCCAGCTCGAGCAGGGAGAGCAGCGTCTTGCAGGAGGGGTCGCCTAGCTTGATCGATCCGAACATCCCCTTCCAGATGAAGCTCGCAAGCTGCTCCGTCTCGAACTTCTCGCGAGCACGCGCCGTTATCGCCGTGTCCGCCTCGATATGGCGGGCGATGCCGCGCGAGATGCCGCGGAAGCATTCCTCTTCTGCAGCGCGCGTGCGCTCGAGCGACCGCGAGTCCAAGCTCGAGATCTCGCGGAGCCAACTCGCCTGGAAGTGGCCGAGCGATTCGGTGAGCCCCCGCGCCAGGGAGCGGCAATACACCATCAGCGTCCCCTCTGCGCCCTGCGACCGCTCCTCCGCAGACGTCAGCACGCCCGCCTCGTCGATCGCGGTCCGCCAAAAGCGCGCGACGACCTCGGTGACGAGGGACGCCTTATCGGGGAAGTAGTTGTAGATGGTTCCGATCGCCACGCCGCACTCGTTCGCGATGGTGCGAATCCCCAGCGACGCCATGCCGTCCTTCTGCGCCCGATCATATGCCACCGACAGGATGGTCTCCCTTGAAATCGCAGGTCTGCTTCCCATCTGCTCTCCCTCGCTCCCGTATATGAACTGTGTTCATAATAACCGAGCAATGGTGAACAACGCTGTGAAGAATTCATGCTGTTACCAAATGTTACAACTTCGGTGTTGCATGCGCTGTATTACGTCTCTAGTATGAACGCCGTTCAGATGAACGCTGTTCATTATCTACTCAGGAAAGGAAGCCCCATGTCACCGCTTCTCATGATCGCCAGCATCGCCATCACCGCCGCGCTCGTCTTCTACACCATCGGCGTATTCGCAGAGCGCCGCGCCGGCCACCTCAACGGCAAGCACCTCGCTCTGTTCTGGCTCGGCCTGGTATGCGACACCACCGGCACCACCGTCATGACGATCATGGCGCGCAGCGGCGCGGGAGGCGAAGCCGCTCCCGCCATCCATGGCGTCACCGGCTTGCTCGCCATCCTGCTCATGCTGTTCCACGCGGGTTGGGCGACCGTCGTCTACCTGCGCGGTCGTCGTCACGATGAAAAGGCCATCCACCAGGAGCAGACCTTCCATCGCTTCAGCACCATCGTGTGGCTCCTCTGGCTGGTCCCCTACATCATCGGCCTGCTCGTCGGCATCCCGATGATCCACATGGAGACCGTTCCCGCAGTCATCGCGAGCTGCGCGATCGTCGCGGTCCTCGCCGTCATCCTTCTCAAGCCCGCCAAGGACCGAAAGTAACCGTCGCCCGACCCCGATCGATACGCAAAAAAGCCGGCCGCCCGCTCTGGACCGCCTCCCGTTTCTTGAACAACGAGAAACGGGAGGCGGTCCATCATCCGGGCAGTCGGCTTCTACATATGATCGAACCCTCTAGCCGCAACGCGGCGCAGACACAATCGCAGGCCCCCTGCCGGTCATTCAGCCGCAGGGATTACCAGCAGCTTGATTGCAATGGCTCCAAATCGGCGTTTGGAGCCATCTGCGTGCATTCGTGGACTCTTTTCTTGCTGTTTCTGGCTCCGATCCGCGGGTTGGAGCCATCTGCGCGCACATTTGCCTGCTTTTTTGACGCTGCTGGCTCCTAGTCCTTCACGTACTTGAGCAGACGCGGGTCTTCGTTCACAGCATGTAGCGACCGATGAGGACGCCATGGTGGAGATCGAAACGCTGCCATCCGGCGGCGCCTGCAAGATCAACGCCGTCGCCGCGCAAGCCGACCTGCTCATCGCCGAGAGTTTCATCGAGCCGCACTTCTTCGCGGGTTTCTCGGGATCGCGCAAATCCGTTCTGCCGGGCATCGCCTCGTACGAGACCATCATGTACAACCACGACGGCGCGTTCGCGCGCAGCGGGCGGTCGCGCGCCGGCGTGCTCGAGGGCATTCCGCGCATCGCGACGCAGGCGGGCGTTCACCACGTTCGCGCTCGGCATCGCGTTCTAGCGACCCCGAACCCCCGTCGCGCGGCCACATCGTCGCTCGGCGGCTTCAGCCTTCGGCCGTCATCCCCTCGTCCGCTTTCACCCGATCCCAAAGGTCGTTGAGCTCGGCGGTCGAAAGACCGTCCAAGGCGACGCCGCGCTCGTAGGCCTCGGCCTCCATGGCCTCCCAGCGGGACCGGAACTTCGCGGTGCTCGCGCGCAGCGCGCTCTCCGCGTCGATGCCGTCCTTGCGCGCCACGTTGACGAGGGCGAAGAGCAAGTCGCCGAACTCCATCTCGCGCTCCGCGCTGCCCGGCTCCTCGCGCTCGTATTCGGCGCGCTCCTCGGCGACCTTCTCCCAGACGGCTGCCGTAGACTCCCATTCGAACCCCAGCGCTGCCGCCTTGCGCGACACCTTCTGCGCCTGCATGAGCGCCGGAAGGGAACGGGGCACCCCCTCGAGCAGCCCCTCGGGTCGCTCGCCGGCGTCCGCGGCGCGCTCGTCCTTCGCGGCCTTCTCGGCCAGCTTCACCGAATCCCACAGCGCCAGGACCTCGTCGGCGCTTCCGGCGTCGGCCTCGCCGAACACATGCGGATGGCGGCGGATGAGCTTGGCGTTGATGTCGTTGGCGATGTCCTCCATCGTGAAGGCGCCCGCATCGGCGGCGATCTGGGCATGGAGCACGACCTGCATCAGCACGTCGCCCAGCTCCTCGCGCAGGTGCTCGATATCGTTTGCCTCGATGCAGTCGACCGCCTCGTAAGCCTCCTCGATCATGTTCTTCGCGATGGAGGTATGCGTCTGCTTGCGGTCCCAGGGGCAGCCGTCCGGCTGGCGCAGGCGCCAGATGGTCTCGACCAGGCCCTGCATCGCCTCGCGCGCGTCGGCGAGCGTCGAGGTATCTCGTACCAAGCCCGCAAGGCTACCGCCCTGCAGTTCCTTCCATTCAGCCATGGCGCTACTCCTCCTCCATCACGACATGTGAGAACGCGCCGTCGCGGTAGATGCCGTAGCTGTGCGACCCGTCCTTGGGAATGGAGACGCTGCCCGGGTTGAACAGCCACAGCCCGTCGTGCAGCGTGCTCTCCTCATTCACCTTGATATGCGTGTGGCCGTATACCAGCGCGGAGCCCGCGGGCAGCATCGGCGCGTTGTCCACGCTGTTGTGCATACCGGCGCCGAACACATGGCCGTGCGTGAGGAAGAGCGTGCGGCCCGCCTCGTCGACGAGCTGGGCGCTATCGGACATGCAGGGGAACTTCAGGACCATCTGGTCCACCTCCGCCTCGCAGTTGCCGCGCACCGCGATGAGGCGGCCGGTCTGCGCATAAGCGTTCAGCAGCTCGATCACCTGCTTCGGAGCGTAATCGCGCGGCAGGTCGTTGCGCGGGCCGTGGTAGAGCAGGTCGCCAAGCAAGACGACCTTGTCCGGCTGCTCCCGCTCGACGGCCTCCATCAGGCGGCCGGCCCAGTAGGCCGATCCATGGATGTCGGAAGCTATGAGCACGTTCATGGTGATCCCTTCGATTGCCCTTCGGTCGCGGCGCCGCGGCCGCGTCCGCCTATTGTAGCGCGGACGCGGCCTCCTTCGCGGCGCAGGCCGCCCGAGCAGCCTGCTCGACCGCGGCGAACGAGACGCCGGCGCCCCTGGCGGCCGCCGCGACCTCCTCGTACTCGGGCGCGATGCGCGACGAGCCGTCGGGAAGCTCCACCCGCTTGACCGAGATCTCTCCCCACGCGGTGTCCACCCGCTCCATCGACCGCGGCAGCACGAAGCGCTCCATGAGCTGGCGGCGCAGCCCGATGGTCGTCGTCTCGCGCAGCACCAGCTCCTCGAGGGCGGCAGCCGCCTCGAGCGCGCACACGACCTGCAGCTGATAGGCCGGGCGCCCTTTCTTCGTGAAGATGGGGAGCCAATGGACCTCGAGCGCCCCCGCCTCCCTCAGGCGCTCGGCGGCATAGGCGAGGTGCTCCCCCGTGGCGTCGTCGATGTCGCATTCGATCTTCGCTACGAGGTCGCCGCACGCGCTCCGCGCCGGCGCGGGGACCTCCTCGATGAGCAGCGCGCGCACCAGCGACGGCACCTCGTAGGCGCGCTTCCCCGCGCCCGCGCCCACGCGTCGGACCACGTAGCGCCCCGGCAGCTCGAAACGGGGCTCGAGCGCGGCGACAAGCGCCGCCCCGGTAGGCGTGACCAGCTCTCCTTCGATGGCGCGCGAAGCGAGCGGCAGCCCATGGGCGGCGCAGACGTTCACCGTCGCGGGAGCGGGGACGGGGATGACGCCGTGCTGGCAGCGAATCGTGCCCCGCCCGTCCGCGAGCACGGGGACGCAGACGCGCTCGATGCCCAGATAGTCGACGAGCACGGCGGCGGCAGCGATATCGACGATGGAATCGACCGCGCCCACCTCATGGAAGTGCACGTCTTCCAACGCGACGCCGTGCGCCTTCGCCTCCGCGCGTGCCAGGATGCCGAACGTCTTGGCGGCGAGCGACCGCGCTCGCTCGCTCAGGGCCGAGGCATCGAGGATGCGCAGGATGTCGTCGAGCGAGCGGTGCGCGTGGCCGTGGCCGTGATCGCGTCCGTGTCCGTGCTCGTGTCCGTGGCCGTGGTCGCGATCGCACCCGTGGCCGCGGCCGCGCAGGAACCCCATATCGTGATCGCGCCCATCGTGGAGCGCATCGAGCGCCACGTCGAAATCGCAGCAATCGAGCCCCGCCCTGCTCGCGCGCGAGATCCGAATGGAGAAGCCCTCGACGGGCAGCGTGCCCAGCGCCGCGAGCAGCGCGGCCCGCGCGCCCTCGCCGCCCAGGTCGAGCAGCGCGCCCACCAGCATGTCCCCGGCGATGCCGCAGGAGCAATCCAGGTAGAGCATCTCCGCCCGACCGTCCCGGACAGCCTGGCTTTCTCGAACCATATCTAGCACCCTCCTTCGCCTGCCGCATCCGAGCAGTCCATCGCCCGCCCATCGCCCGCGTCTCCGCGGCCGGGCAGATGGTTGATGAGCGATGCCTGGTAGGCGGCGCCGAATCCGTTGTCGACGTTCACCACCGACACTCCGCTCGCGCAGCTGTTCACCATGGCGAGCAGCGCGGTGAGACCGCCCAGGTTCGCTCCATATCCCACGCTGGTGGGCACCGCGATCACCGGACACGAGGCCAGCCCGCCCACCACGCTGGGAAGCGCGCCCTCCATGCCCGCGATCGCGATGATCACCTGGGCGCGGGCGATGGCGTCGGCGTGCCCGAGCAGCCGGTGGATGCCCGCCACCCCCACGTCCTCCAACAAGGTCACGCGGTTCCCCAGGAATCGGGCCGTGAGCGCCGCCTCATGGGCCACGACGGAATCGCTGGTGCCCGCGGTGAGCACCAAGATCTCGCCGTTGCCGGAATCCTGCGGGAGCTCGCCGGCGACGCCCGCGCGGGCCTCTTCGAAATAGGCGAACGAGCAGCCCGCGTCGCGCAGCCGCCGCGCCTTCTGCTCATCGAGCCTCGTCACCAGCACGCGTTCCTGCCCGTGCGCGCGCAGCGCCTCCACGATGGCGGCGATCTGCTCGGCGGTCTTGCCGGCCCCGTACACGACTTCGGACACGCCGGTGCGCGCCCCGCGGGAGCAGTCGATCTTGGCAAAGCCCAGATCGGCCACCGCGTCCAGATGCACGCGCTCCACCAATTCATCGGGCGCCAGAGCCCCATCGGCGACGCGCGCCGCCAGGGCGCGCAGGTCTTCCGCGTCCATCTCGTCCCCCTTGCTCGCTCTTCCACTCGCTCTTCAATACAAAAAGCGCCCGCGCTCCATCCTTCGCGGACGGGCGCGGGCGCGCGGGCGCCTTACAGCAGCGCCTCTTCCCACGCGGGCTCCTTGAAGCCGACCAGCACGAAATCATCCCCGATGACGAGCGGGCGCCTCACCAGCATGCCATCGGTCGCGAGCAGGTCGAACGCCTCGTCGTCGGGCATCCCGGCGTCGAGCTTCGCCTTGATTCCAAGCTCGCGGTACTTCATGCCGCTCGTGTTGAAGAAGCGGCGCGGCGGCAGGCCGGAGCGCTCGGCCCAGGACTTCAGCTCCGCCGCCGTCGGGTTCTCCTCGACGATATGGCGATCGCCGTACTCGACACCGTGCTCATCCAGCCACTTCTTCGCGCGCTTGCACGTCGTGCACTTGGGATATTCGATAAACAGAACGGACATCTCCGCTCCTCTCCGATACGGGAACGCTTGCGCGGCGCGATGGCGCCGCCGCCTTGCGTGCGATTCTAGCATGCGCGGACGACGCGCCCGTCTCATCGGGTAACATGCCGAACCGCCATACGGTCCCGACATTTCGAAGACGAAACGCGATGCGAGGGCGCGACCCCTCGGATCCCAGCGCATCACCTCGGCGTTCACCTTGTGCGCCGCGAAGGAATAGACCGCGCAGACCACGGCGTTCACCAGCGTGGGCACCCACAGGCCCTGCATGAACATGATGTAGAACACCGAGGCGGCGTTGACCATGAGGCCGATCACCACGATGGGGAGCAGCCCCGTCCCGCGCGCCGGCACGTTCGCCGCCCGCATGGCGAAAGATTCCGCCCACGCTACCGTTTCGTATCGCGGACGCCGAGCGGGGGGCTTTCGTGCCACAATCAAACCACCTGCCCATCGCTCGCGGAAGGAGGCCGCATGGCGCCCATCGTAGACTGCCACGCCCATACCGATTTCTCCGACGGCGAGTCCACCCTCGAGGAGACCGTTCGCTTCGCGGCGCAGCTGGATTGCCGCACCCTGGTCGTCGCCGACCACCTCGCGCTCCCCGCCAGCATGGACCCGCGCCTCGAGGTCCAGGTTCCGCTCGACCGGCTGCCCGAACACCGTGCCGCCTTCGAGGCCGCCCGCCAGCTCGCAAACGAGCTGTCCCCCCGGCTCGAGCTCGTCTACGGCTTTGAATGCGACTGGTATCCGGGATGCGAGGAAAACGTCGCGCGCTGGTCCGAGGGGGCATCCGTGCGCCTCGGAAGCGTCCACTGGCTCGGCGACCCGGGCGACACGCGTTTCGCCGCGGGCACCGTCCAAGGCGCGGACGTCGCCCCCGCAGGCATCCCCGGAACCGCGAGCGGCTGGATCGACGACCCGAACGACCTGCACATCTGGGAGGAGCTCGGGGCGGACGAGGTATGGCGCCGCTACGTGGACGCATGGTGCCGCGCCTGCGAGAGCCCGCTGGATTTCGATGTGATGGCCCACCCCGACCTCGCCGCACGCTTCCGCTACGACGGCTATGCGCCCTCGATCGACCTCGAACCCCTGTGGAAGCGCATGGCAGAATGCGCCCGCGACACGGGGCGACGCGTAGAGGTTTCGACCGCGGGCATGCGCAAGTCCGTCCGCGACTACTATCCCACCCAGGGCCTGCTCGAGCGCTTCGCGCGGGCCGAGGTCCCCATCACCTTCGGATCGGACGCGCATCGCGCCTGGGACGTGTGCTGGGAAGCGCCGCAAGCCCAGCGCTACGCCTTCTCTTGCGGGTATTTCGAATTCGATATGCCCCGCGCCGACGGCGGCTGGACCACCTGCAGCATCATCTAAGCCGCCCGGCCCGCCCCGCAAGGCCTCGGGACGAGCCGGCCCCACTCGAAGGGGCCATCGCCCGAGCGTCGACGCGCAACGGGTTCGCTATACTAAACCCCATGAAGATACGAACCGCACCACAACCTCCCCGCCCCCTGTCGCCGGGCGGCCGCGCCGCCCTCTATGGCGCGCTGACCGCGCTGGCGCTCGTCGCGGGCTACCTCGAGATGCTGCTTCCGCTCCCCGTAGGCGTCCCGGGCGTCAAGCTCGACCTCGGCAACGCCGTGGTGCTCGTCGCACGTGCGCGCGCTACGACAAGCTCTTCGACCTGTACGACCCTGCAAGCGATATCGCGCGGGTCAACGACGCGGGGGGCGCCGCGACCGCCGTCGACCGCGAGACCGCGGAGCTCGTCGCAGAAGCGCTCGCGTTCTGCGCATCGGCCCGGGGCCTTTTCGATATCACCGTGGGCGCCGCCTCGACGCTCTGGGATTTCGAGAAGGGCATCCGCCCCGCAGACGACTCGATAGCGGACGCCTTGCAGCACGTCGATTGGAAGCTGGTCGACGTCGACGTCGAAGCCTCCACGGTGCGTCTAGCCGACCCCGCCGCCAAGATCGACCTCGGCGGCATCGCCAAGGGTTTCATCGCCGACCGCCTGTGCAAGCTGCTGGAAGACGAGACGACCGCCACGGGCGCCGCCCTCTCGCTCGGTGGAAATATCGCTTATTTCGGCAGCAAGCCGGACGGGACCCCGTGGAACACGGGCATCCGCGACCCCAACGACCCGGGCGGATCCCGCACCGTGGGCACCGCCCATCTCGACGGCGGCTCGCTGGTGACGAGCGGTCTCTACGAACGCACCTTCGAGCTCGACGGCGAAACCTATTGGCACATCCTGGATCCGCGAACGGGCATGCCGGTCGCGACCGACACGGTGAGCGTCACCGTCGCGTGCCCGTCCTCGACGACGGCCGACGTGCTCTCCACCACGCTCTTCGTCGCCGGCAGCCGCGATGGCGCCGCCCTGGCGGACGCGCATGAGAAAACAGCCGCCTACTTCATCAAAGCCGATGGTTCGACGGCTGAAAGCAGCAAATGGCAGGAGCTCACCTCGTTCGAGGCGTGAGAGCGCTCGAATCGGCGCGCGGCGCGGCGACCAGAACGCAGGCAGCCCGACGCGGCGCCCCTTCGACGGAACGCGCCCGCGTCCCTATTCGTCGAACTCGCCCACGCGGCGCACCTCGGTCTCGAGATCGACGCCGAACTGCCGCTTCACCTCGCTTTGGATGTGCTCGATGAGCGCGCACACGTCGGCCGCGGTCGCTCCGCCGGCGTTCACCACGAACCCGCAGTGCTTCTCGGAGACCTGGGCGCCGCCCACCGCGGCACCGCGCAGTCCCGCGTCCATGATGAGCTTTCCGGCGAAATAGCCCTCCGGCCGCTTGAAGGTCGAGCCCGCCGAGGGCATCTCGAGAGGCTGCTTCTCCTCGCGGCGCCTCTGGAAATCATCCATGGCGAAGCGGATCGCATCGGGGCTGTCCGGCGTGAGCGCGAAGGTCGCGCGCAGCACGATGAGACCGTCGGCGTTCACGCGGCTCTTGCGATACCCGAAGGCGAGCTGATCGGCCTCGAGCGTGCACACCGAACCGCGCTGGCCGCACTTGCTGGGCACGTAGACCTCGACCGACTCCAGCACATCGGAGGTCTGGCCGCCGTACGCGCCGGCGTTCATGAAGCACGCGCCGCCCACCGTCGCGGGAATGCCCCACAGGGGCTCCATGCCGGACAGGCCGGCATCGGCCGCGGCGATCGCGACGTCGCGCAGCAGCGCGCCCGCCTCCGCGGTGACGCGGTCTCCCTCGACCGAGACCTTCTGCATGTTCTCGCGTAACAGCACGACCACGCCGCGGATGCCCCGGTCGCCCACCAAAAGGTCCGAGCCGTTGCCCACGATGGTGACGGGCACCTCGGCGTACGTGCAGGTATCCAGGACGCGCGCCAGCTCCGCGGGCGAATGCGGACGGACCAGGACGTCGGCCGGACCCCCGATGCCGAAGGTGGTGTGGGACTTCATGGACTCGACCATGAGGACGTCGTCCTCGCCCACGATGCCCGCGAGGGCGCAGATCAGATCGGGGTTGAAGCTTTCGTGTTCGTGCATGGGCCACCGCCTCGTTCTTGTTTGAATTACGCATGCCTACTATACCCAGCGCCTCGGACCTTGCATACCGCTTCATAAAGCAGGTATAGTGGGCCTGCATATGTTTCAGGGCGGGGTGAGATTCCCCACCGGCGGTAAGCAGCAGGCGCTGCGAGCCCGCGAACCGCAGCCATGCGGCCGATCCGGTGCGATTCCGGAGCCGACGGTCACAGTCCGGATGAAAGAAACGGAGGCTGTACCATGAACAGCACCACCAACACCAAGACAATCGCATTGACCGCGCTCTTCACCGCTGCCTCGCTGGCGCTGAGCTTCATCCAGATACCCATCTTCCCCGCCGCGCCGTGGCTCATGTACGACCCCTCGGGCATCGTCTGCCTCATCGCCGCGCTCGCCTTCGGCCCCAAGGTGGGAGCGACAGCGGCCGTCATCTCCTGGATCCCGCGCATCTTCCTCGATCCCTTCGGAGCGCCCATGGGCATCATCTCCACGTGCTCGCTCGTAGTCCCCGCCGCGCTCATCTACCGCGCCGCCGGACGGACGCGCAAGGGGTCCCTCGTCGGCATGGTCGTCGGCGCCGGGATCTCCATCGTGGCCGCCTGCGCCATGAACCTCGTCGTCACACCGCTCTACACGCCGATCAGCGTATCTGACGTCGCCGCCATGATCCTCCCCATCCTGCTGCCGTTCAACGCGCTCAAGATGGCTATCAACGTCATCGCCGGCCAGGCGCTGCTCGGCCCCTGCCTCAACGTCATCGATCCCATGCGCGCCGGCACCCCGGGCACGGCGCGGCGCGCGTAGCCCGTGGACGCCATGGCATCGGACGATACCGTGCATCGCGCTGAACCGGAGCGGGCGGCCCGCACCCCCGAGCCCGTCCACCGGTCGGCGGGCGGCGGGGAGCGGGCCCCTCGGCGCCCCGCCGGAGACGAGCAGGTCGCCCTCTCCCATATC
>CAUWGM010000024.1:0-26780 GCA_963558435.1 uncultured Collinsella sp. | reverse complement strand
GTAGCTCCCCGGGGGCGGGGACGTTTTGCCACTTGACAATGTTCAACTCATATTAAAAGGGGACAGGCACTTTTTCGAGAGGGGCGCGGGGCCGCCGAGGAGCGCGGCCTTCAGCCGCCGCCCCTTCGTCCAAGGCCCCGTCCGCCTCAAAAAAGTGCCTGTCCCCAATCTGAGGGTCCCAATCTGAGGTTACTCGCTGCGCAGGGCCTCGACGGGATCGCGACGGGCGGCACTGCGGCTCGGGATGAGGCCGGCCACCACCGTGAGAAGCACGGAGATGAGGATCAGCCCCAGCGCAGACGCCACCGGCAGCTGCATCACGTTCTCCACCTGGTGCTCGGCGAGCGCCCAGGCGTTGACGGGGAACGACACTGCCACCACCACGGCGATGGCGAGCACGCCCGAGATCAGACCCTCGATGAAGGTCTCGGCGTTGAACACGTTGGCGATATTGCGCTTGGAGGCGCCCATCGCGCGCAGGATGCCGATCTCCTTCTTGCGCTCGAGCACGCTGATGTAGGTGATGATGCCGATCATGATCGAGCTCACCACGAGCGAGATGCTCACGAAGGCGATGAGCACGAGCGAGATCATGTTGACGATGCTCGTCACGCTGCCCATGAGCACGCCCATGTAATCGGTGTAGACGATCGTCTTGTCCTCCTCGCCCGCGTCGCGCATCTCCTGGTTGTAGCGGTCGATCGCGGAAAGCACCGCATCCTTCGCCTGGAAGTCCACCGGATAGATGCTCACCGCCTGCGGATCGGACTGATCGGCGTAGCCGAGCGTCGACAGGTTGTTCGCATACGTCAGCTTGCCCGCGTTGGCGTAGCTCGCCATGAGCGACGCCAGGTCCTCGGCATCCATGTTGAAATGGATCGCGTTCGCGAACGCGGAGCCGTCCACCGAGAACGCGCTCTGCATATTCGCGGCGAGGCGCTGGGCGAGGTGCGGGGCCATGACCGCCATGGCGCGCCCGAGCCCCTCTTGGAGCTGGGCGCCGATAGCCGCGGAAAGCTGCGCGCCCACCTGCTCCGCCACGCCTTGAAGCGCCGTCGCCATATAGGGCGCGAGATCTCTCTCCACGTAGGAACGCACGATCTGCTCCAGGCGCTCCGACACGGGCTTGCCCGCGACCTCGCCCACCTGCTCGAGCAGCGCGGCGCCGCCCTCCGGCGCATCGCTCGCCGCGTACGCGGCGAACTGCTCCACCAGCTTCTTGCCGAAATCGGGGTCGGTGGGGCGAAGCCCCTCGCCATGCGCGGGCAGCCATGCCGTCAGGAACCGCTGGACGAATTGACCCGAAAGATCCACCACCTGCTCGAGCTGGGTCTTATCGAGCACCGAGTCGTTCTGCAGATCGCCCAGGATCCCCTCGAGGTCGGGCATCGGGGCACCGGCGAGAACAGAAGAGAGGTCGATCGACCCCAGCGCTCCCGAGACATCGATGTCGATACCGCCCAGGTCGACGCCGGCCAGGTTGAAGAAGCCCGATAGGTCGAGGCCCGCCGTCAGCTTCGATGCATCGACCTTGAACGCGCTGCGCAGGCCGGATTCATCCACCGTGAACAGGCTCGCCAGATCGACGCCCTGCTTCGCCTCCTCCTGCAGGGTGGCGAAAGGCTTGCCGGTGAAGACGTCGACCTCCGGGTCGGCGAGCTGCTGGCGCACAATCTCGGAGTTCGCGGCGCGTGCCATGAGCTCCTCGGTGAGCCCGTGCGTGTAGGCGATCCCCTGCGAGAGCGCGGCGGACTTCGCCGTGGGGCTCGGCTGGACCACGCCCACCACCTTGAGGTCCAGACCGCTCGCGACCTGCTGCGCCATGAACGCGGCGTCGTCGGACATGTCGGTCCAGCCGCCCGTCTCGGCGTTCCTGCGATAGGAATCCGACGGGCTCAGGACCTTGAAGCTCGTGCCCAGCGCGTCGTCGTAGGTGAAATCGGCCTTGACCGCAGGCACGTCGACCTCGCCGGACCCGCTCATGATGCTGTCCACCATGCGATTCAGCTCCGCGGGATCGAGCGCGCCGATGCTGTAGAGGGTGAAATCGGAGACCTTCCCACGCGCGGAGAGCACGAGCACGCATTCATCCGCCGCCTCGGCCCAACGGCCCGCCACCACGTCGTACTGCTCGTCGAGCAGCTCGGGGTTGTCGATCATCTCGTTGAACGCCGTGGTGCCGCTCATCATGGTCCCCGCCATGGCCCCGCTCGAAGCGCCGCCGGACATGGCGGTCGACATCGCGTTAGGTGAAACCTGCACGGGATCGCCGCCGTCCGCGTCCACACGGTACACGAGCGGCGTGATGCCGTAGTCGTATTGGATAGCGGAGACCTCGCCGTCGAGCTCCCTGGCATCCTCGTCGAGAAAAGACTTGAAGCCCGCCATATCGTTGGACTTCACGCTCGCGAACATGTCCGAGAGCATGGTGAACACCGGGATGGGCTTCTTCAGGTCCACCTTCTCTGACCTCTCCCCGCCCTCGCCCCGCGCCGCGTCGCCGCGCGTCTCGGATGCGCTCGAATCGCCGTCGTCCCCCGTGCCGTCCGCGCCGGCATCGCCCGTCATCATGCTCGTGAGGTCGTAGCTCTGGCGCGCGATGGTGAGCGGATAGCTGGAAAGCGTGTCCTGCTCGACCTTCGCGATGTAGTCGTTCACGCCGTTGGACAGCGCCAGGATCGCCGCGATGCCGATGATGCCGATGGACCCCGCGAAGGCCGTCATGATGGTGCGGCCCTTCTTGGTCATCAGGTTGTTGAACGACAGCGACAGCGCGGTGAGCAGTCCCATCGAGGATCGGTGCGCCGGGCTCTCGTCGGGTCGCTCGGCCCGGGCGGCGCGCGCGGCGGCGAGCTCAGCCGGCGTGACGGGGTCGGTGTCGCCCACCATGCGCCCGTCCTGGATCCGCACGATGCGCGTGGCGTAGTCCTCGGCGAGCTGGGGGTTGTGCGTGACCATGATCACGAGCCGCTCGCGCGCGACCTCGGCGAGCAGGTCCATGACCTGGATGCCCGTCTCGGTGTCGAGGGCACCGGTGGGCTCGTCGGCCAACACGATCTCGGGATCGTTCACCAGGGCGCGCGCGATGGCCACGCGCTGCATCTGCCCGCCGGAGAGCTGCGAGGGGCGCTTGTTCACATGGGCCCCCAGCCCCACGCGCTCGAGGGCGGCGGTCGCGCGGCGGGTGCGCTCGGCGCGGTCCACGCCCGCCAGCGTGAGGGCGAGCTCCACGTTGGCGAGCACCGTCTGGTGCGGGATGAGGTTGTAGCTCTGGAAGATGAAGCCCACGCGGTGGTTGCGGTAGGTGTCCCATTCGGCATCGCCGTAGTCGCGCGTCGAGACGTCGTTCACCACGATGTCGCCCGAGTCCGCATGGTCGAAGCCGCCCAGGATGTTGAGGAACGTGGTCTTGCCCGAGCCCGAGGGCCCCAGCACCGCCACGAACTCGTTCTCGCGAAACGTCACCGAGACGCCGTCCAGCGCCCGCTGGACCAGGCCGCCCGTCGTATACGTCTTTGTGATATCGCGAATCTCGATCATACTCGTCCCTCTTCACCGCGCCCTATACGGGGCGCCGCCGCGCAGAGAGCTGCACGGCGGCGGGTTTTCATCTCTAGCACTGGCACACATATTTCCCGTACGCAGCGCATCTATACTCGTTTCGCGCGAGAAGCTATCCCTCGAGCCGCTCGCTCGCCTCGAGCCATGCCATCTCGAGCTCATCGAGTTCTTCGCGGGCGGCGGCGATGGCATCCTGCTGTTCCGAGAGCGCGGCGAAATCGGTGGGATCGATGTCGAACATCCCCTGCTCGAGCTGCTCGATCTTGGAGCGCCTCGTCTCCATCTTGCGCTCGAGCGAGGCGACCTCCTTCTTCAGCTTCTGGCGCTCGGCGTTGGACATGCCCGTCTCCCGCTTCTCCGCCGCGGAAGGGTCGGACGGCGACGGCGCGTCGAAGCCCGGCGCCTGCGGACGGGCGGCCTTCCCCGCCTCGTTGCGAGCGGCGAGCTGCAGGTACTGGTCGACGCCGCCGGGAACATGGCGCAACGTGCCGTCGATGATCGCCCACTGCTGGTCGGTGACGCGCTCCATGAGGTAGCGGTCGTGCGTCACGAGGATGAGCGTGCCCGGCCAGCCGTCGAGCAGGTCCTCCACGATGGCGAGCATATCGGTATCGAGGTCGTTGCCGGGCTCGTCGAGGATGAGCACGTTGGGCTCGGAGAGGATCGTGAGCAGCAGCGAGAGCCTACGGCGCTGGCCGCCGGACAGGTCGCAGATGCGGCTCCACATCTGCTGCGTGGTGAAGCCGAGGCGCTCGCAGAGCTTCTCGGGGCTCGTCTCCTTACCATCGATGATGTAATGGTGCTTGCAGGTCTTCAGGACCTCGCGGATGGTCTCGTTCATATGCGGGGCGAGCTCGTCGAGCTGCTGGGACAGCACGCCGAACTTCACCGTGGAGCCGATTTTCACGTGCCCGCGCGCGGGCGCGATCTTGCCTTGGATAACCTTGAGCAGTGTCGACTTGCCGGCGCCGTTTTCGCCCAGCAGGCCGTAGCGGTCGCCCGCGCCGATCAGCCAGGTCACATCCGAGAGCACGGGCCTCGACGCGGCCTCGCCCTCCCCTGCATACCCGGCGTCCACGTCGACCACGTCGATGACCTGCTTGCCCAGACGGCTCACCGCCAAGCGCTTGAGCTCGAGCTCGTCGCGCACGGGCGGAACGTCGGCGATGAGCTCGCGCGCGGCCTCGACGCGGAACTTCGGCTTCGTGCTGCGCGCCTGCGCGCCGCGGGAAAGCCAGGCGAGCTCCTTACGCGCCATATTGCGCCGGCGCTCCTCGGTCACGGCGGCCATGCGGTCGCGCTCGACCCGCTGCAGGATGTAGGCGGAATAGCCGCCCTCGAAGGGATCCACGCGCCCGTCGTGCACCTCCCACATCGAGGTGCACACCTCGTCGAGGAACCAGCGGTCGTGCGTCACCACCAGCAGCGCGCCCGCGCTCGCGTTCCAGCGCTCCTTGAGATGGGCGGCCAGCCAGCTGATGGTGCGCATATCGAGATGGTTCGTGGGCTCGTCGAGCATGAGCACGTCGAAGTCCCCGATGAGCAGGCGCGCGAGGTCGACGCGACGGCGCTGGCCGCCCGACAGCTCCCCCACCATGCCTTCCCAGGGCACGTCGGCGATGAGACCGTCGAGCACCTGGCGCACGCGCGGGGACGCCGCCCATTCGTACTCGGGCGCGTCGCCCACCACCGCGCGGTGGACCGTCGCGGAATCGTCGAGCGCATCGCGCTGGCCCAAAACCCCCACGGTCACGTCGCGCCGATGGGTCACGCGCCCGCAATCGGGCTCGATGGCGCCGGAGAGCACGGACAGCAGCGTCGACTTGCCATCGCCGTTCTTGCCCACGATGCCGATGCGGTCGCCCTCGTTCACCCCGAGCGTCACCGAATCGAAGATGTGCTTCGTGGGAAATTCGAGCCCCACGGAATCGCAGCCCAGCAGAATTGCCATGTACGCGCTCCTTGCCACGTTCGTACCTCACAGCATCCCATCGTAGCACGCACGCTCTTCTGCGACGGCCATTTTGGGACGGGGCTTTTTGTCCCACCCTGCTGAGGGGCCTCCCCGACCCGGCACGCCGAGCCTGGGACAAAAAGCCCCGTCCCAAAATGCACCACGGCATCCCGCCAATCCCGGGATGCCGCGCATGGGGAATCCGCAACGCGAGGCGCGCGATGGACGCAGGCGCCTCGCATCGGGCCATGGGAGCGTTCCGGACTAGGAGAACGCTCCGGTGAGGTAGTCGTTCAAGCGCTGGTCGCGCGGACGGGTGAAGATCTGCTCGGTTTCGCCGTACTCCACCATATCGCCCATGTAGAAGAAGGCGGTTCGGTTCGATACGCGCGACGCCTGCTCCATGTTGTGCGTGACGATGATGATCGCGCGCTCCTCGGCCAGCGTGTTCATCAGGTCCTCGATCGCCAGCGTCGAGATGGGGTCGAGCGCGGAGCACGGCTCGTCGAACAGTATGACGTCGGGCTTGAGCGCCAGCGTGCGCGCGATGCACAGGCGCTGCTGCTGCCCGCCGGACAGCGCGAAGGCGCTCTTGTCGAGCCTATCCTTCACCTCGTCCCACAGGGCGACGGCGCGCAGGCTCTCCTCCACCAGCCGGTCGAGCTCGGCCTTGCCCGTCACGCCGTGGCGCTTCGGGGCGAACACGACGTTCTCGTAGATCGACTTGCGGAACGGGTTGGGCTGCTGGAACACCATGCCGATGGAGCGGCGCAGCTCGTAGAGGTTCTCCTTCGGCGTGTTGATGTCGCGTCCCTGGTACATGATCTCGCCGGTCACGCGGCAGCCGCGTATCTCGCGGTTCATCAGGTTCAGGCTGCGCAGGAAGGTGGACTTACCGCAGCCGGACGGTCCGATGAGCGCGGTGATCTCGCCCTTATGGAAATCGAGCGTGGCCCCGTGCAACGCAGGGTGCTCGCCGTAGTAGACGTTCACGTCGTTCGCCGCGATCACCGTCTCGCCCGCGGTGGCGTGCCCGCGCGAGGCCTTGCCGGTGCGCTCGCTCGCGGCCGCGCTGTCCAGGAAGCTCGTTACATCGTTACTCATTCGGCGGTCATCCTCTTCGCAAGCACTTTGCCCACCACGCGGGCGATGATGTTGAACATGAGCACGCATACCATCAGCAGCGCGGCGGTGCCCCATACGATCTCCTGCGCCTGCGGGCTGCCCTCGCCGTAGATCTTGTAAATGTGCACGGCCAGCGACTCGCCGGGGCGGAACACGTTCCACGCGCACGTGGGGCTCGAGAAGTTGAGGGACAGGAAGTTCAGGCGCACGGGGCTGGACATGCCCGAGGTGAACAGGAGCGCCGCCGCCTCGCCGAACACGCGGCCCGCGGACAGCACGATGCCGGTCACGATAGCGGGCATCGCCGCGGGGATCAGCACGTGGATCGTCGCCTCCCAGCGCGTGAGGCCCATAGCCAGGCACGCGTCGCGCTGCGACTGCGGCACGTCTTCGAGCGCCTGCTGGATCACGCGAACCAGGATCGGGATGTTGAACATCGTCAGCGCGACGGCGCCGGAGATGATCGAGTACTTCCACCCGAGGTTGACCGAGAACACCAGGAAGCCGAACATGCCCACGACGATGGAGGGCAGCGAGGACAGCGTCTCGATCGCGGTGGACGCGATGCTGGTGATAGGACCGTCCGGCGCGTACTCGACCAGGAACACCGCGCCGCCCAGGCTGATGGGCACCGAGATCACCAGGGTGAGGAACAGCATGTAGAACGAGTCGAACAGCTGGTAGGCGACGCCGCCCTGCGTGCCGTTGGCCCGCGACGCCTCGGTGAGGAAGCCGGGGCGGAACAGCATCCCGATCCCCTGGTAGAGGATGTAGGCGACCATCGATACCACGAGGAGCATCACGAGCGCCGCGATGGCGGTGAGCACGAACGTCGCGATACGGTCCTGGGTGCCCGCGCGCTTGATATGCGCCGAGCGCTTTGCCTCGGCCTCGCGCCGGTCCGCGCTATCCGCTTCCCAGCGAAGCGGCTCTTGAGCCGAGAGGCTCGCTTCAGTACTAAGACTAAGCACGCTCGGTCGCCCCCTTCCTGCCGATGAGATGGATGATGAGGATGAAGATGAGCGACATGCCCATCAGGAGCAGGGCGAGCGACCACAGCACGTCGTTCTGGACGGAGCCGTCGGCGTACACCGCCATGCTGGTGGTAAGCGTCGTGGTCATGGTGGACGCCGCATCGAGCAGGCCGTTCGGCATGGTCTCGATGCCGCCGATGACCATGCGCACCGCGAGCGTCTCGCCGAAAGCGCGGGTCATGCCCAAGATCACGGCCGTCATGAGCGAGGGCAGCGCGCTGCGCAGGACCACGTGCCAGATCGTCTGCCAGCGCGTATACCCCAGCGCCAGCGAGCCCTGGCGGTAACCGTCCGGCACGGCGCGCAGCGCATCGATCGCCAGCGTGGTGATCGTCGGCAGGATCATGATGGCGAG
Source organism: uncultured Collinsella sp. (assembly GCA_963558435.1). Lineage (GTDB taxonomy): Bacteria > Actinomycetota > Coriobacteriia > Coriobacteriales > Coriobacteriaceae > Collinsella. Next base: position 18,751 of record CAUWGM010000024.1, on the reverse strand, counting down.
CACCAGCGAGCCGGGCAGGATGCCCAGGCCCGTGGGCACCTGGAAGATCGCCTTCATGGCGCCCACGATCACGTAGAAGCCGATGAGGCCGAAGACCACCGACGGAATGCCCACGAGCAGCTCGATGAGCGGCTGGAAGATCTTCTGACCGAATTTAGGCTGAATCTCGACGGCGAAGATCGCGGAGCCGATGGCGATTGGAAGGGCGATGGCGGTCGAGAGCACCATCACCGAGAACGACGTCACGATCAACGGAAGCGCACCGGTGAACGGCATGCCCTCCGCGTTGGTGTTATGCAGGTCCCACGTGGTGCCGGTGAAGAACTCAACCACGTTCACGCCGTCTTTGAAGAACGACGACAGGCCTTTCTGAGCGACCATGAGAATCAGCGCGCAGACGACGAGCGTCACGAGCGCGACGCACGCACCCGTGACACCCATGCCCACCTTTTCAAGGTCGCGCTTAGGCAGATGCGAAGCCATAGCGCACCCCTTCTAGTCCTTAGGGCTACTTATTTACTTCGTTAGATGTTGGAAACCTTGCCGGAGGCGTCCTTCTTGACCTTCATCTCGGAAACGGGGATGAAGCCCTGCTCCTCGACGAGGGAACCCTGGACATCGTCGGACAACATGAACTCGAGGAAGGCCTTGGTCGCCTCGTCGGCGTCCTTGGCGCAGTACATATGCTCGGTCGCCCAGATCGGGAAGGAGTTGTCGTACACGTTCTCGCTCTTGGGCTCGACGCCGCCCACCTTGATGGCGTTGAACTTCGAATCGTCGAAGTGGGAGAAGTCGAGGTAGGAGATCGCGTTGTCGGTCGCGGCGATCTGGGTCTGGACGTCACCGGACTTGTCGAGCTCGGCATCGCCCTTGAAGGCGTTCTTCTCGCCGGCGAAGACGGCGGACTCGAAGGTGGCGCGGGTGCCGGAGCCGGCCTTGCGGTTGAGGACGACGATCTCGGCGTCCTCACCACCGACCTCGGACCAGTTGGTGATGGCACCGGAGAAGATGCGTTTAAGCTGCTCGAGGGTCAGGTCGTCGACGGTCACGTTCTTGGAGACGACCGGGCCCATGCCCACGACGGCGACCTCGTGGTCGACGAGCTTCTCGGCATCGGCGGCCTCGAGCTTCTCCTCGGCGAACACATCGGAGTTGCCGATGGTGACGGTACCGGCAGCAACGGCGGTCAGGCCGGTGCCGGAGCCGTTACCGGAACCGGAGACGGAGACGTCGGGGTTCTCGTCCATGAACTTCTCGGCAGCAGCCTCGACGAGCGCCTGGAACGAGGATGCTCCGTCGTAGGTCACCTCGCCGGTGAGGGCGGAAGCGGCGGCGTCCTCGGCGGAACCGGCGGCAGGGGCTGCGGAGTTACCGCAACCGGCGAGGCCGAGACCGGCGACGGCGGCGAGGCCGCCCGCGAAACCGAGGAACTGACGACGGGAGCAGTTATATTCGAACATGGTTCTCCTTCCGGGAATGAACGGCGCTGACGCGCGTCTGCGAATCCAGGCGGCCCCATGCCGCCCGCTCGCTCTTCGAGTCAGTACAATATCGTTCGCTCGCGGAGGAAAAGCGCACGTTCACAGGCCATTACCGGCCTTTGATGAATCATTACGCGCTTCATGCCGCGCGCTTACACGGCGCTTACATGCACCGCTTCTTGCGATGGACTCGCTTAACATACGGCCGCTGCGGCAGAGAGGGAAACGCCGTCGCGATGCAGGGCGCGCCGCCTCGAAGGGCGGCGCGCCGAAAGGGATGCGCCATGTCGAAACGCTTGGCGCTATTCGTCGTAACCGAGCTCCATGAGCCTCAGGATCGCGAGGATATACATCTTCAAGGCCTCGCGCAGGAGCTGCTCGCTCGCCGCCTCATTGGGGCCGTGCATGGTTCCCGCCCATTCGGGCAGCTCCATACCGTTGTCCTCGGGACCGAAGGAGACGGCGCTCTTGAAGTTGCGCGCGTACGTGCCGCCGCCCATCGCGAAGGGTTCCGCATCGCGGCCCGTAGTCTGATTGTAGATATCGATGAGCGCCCGCACCTGCGGAGAGGTCGCATCGACGGAAAACGGAGGCTTCGCGCGATCGACCTCGACCGCACCGCCGAACCGCTTCGCCAGCGCGGAACACGCCGCCGCGAGCTCCCCCTCGGTGATGGTGTCGGGAAAGCGCACGTCGATCGTCTGCTCGAGCGCGCCGTCATCGGCGAGCGCGATGGTGCCGGCGTTGCAGGTGAGCGGCCCGAACGCAGGGCTTTGCGTCGCGATGCCGATACCCGATCCCGCGGTATCGGCATGAATCCGCTCGAGAAGGTCGAGCGCCGGCGCGGCGCCCTCGCCCAGAATCCCGCTTTCTCGCAGATAGCCGACGATGAGCGCGATGGCGTTCACCGTCCCGTCGGGCAGCGAGGCGTGACCGCCGATGCCGTGGGCCACGATACGGCTCGCACCCGGCTCGATCGGCTCGATAGCGAGGCGGTCGGCGTTGGCAACGGGAGCAGGCAGCTCGGATGCATCGAGCGCGAGTTCGAGCACGGATTCTCCCGGAATGGCGTTCGTCGCCTCGGCACCGCTCCACGAGCGGATGAGACCGCCCGGGATCGCCGCCGTCCTGAAGGTGGCGCCGAAGCAGCCCTTCTCCGCATTGCAGACCGGAAATTCGGCGTCGGGCGTGAAGAGGAACAGCGGGTCATCATGGCGCTCGAGGTAATGATGGACGTCGCTCATCCCGACTTCCTCGTCGCAGCCGAGGAGCGCGCGGAAGGTGTAGCGCGCAACGATGCCCTCGCGCAGAAGGAAGGCGCCGGCATAGAGCGACAGGACCGCGGGCCCCTTGTCGTCGATCACGCCACGGCCGAGCAGCCAGCCCTCGCGTCGCGTCATCTTGAACGGATCGGTGACCCAACCGGGACCGGCGGGGACGACGTCGACGTGCGCGATCGTGGCGATCTGCTTCTCGGACTCACCGGGGATGTCGGCATAACCGACATACCCTTCGTCATCGCCCACCTGGTAACCCAGGCGCTCGGCGATGCGCAGCGCATCATCGAGGGCGGCGCGAACGCTCGCGCCGAACGGCGCGCCGGGTACGCCGGCGGCTGTGTCGGCCATCGACGGATGGGAGACCAGGGTGGCGATATCGGAGACGACGTCTTCCCAGACCTCGTCGACATAAGCGTCGACGCGCGCATGCAGCTCTGAGCTCATACGGACCTCGCTTTCATTCTTAGCGGGTTTACGATACGGTCGAACGACCGCACCCTATCTTACAACCCGAGCAGCGAGGCAAGCTCGGGGACGGAACGGCACGTCGCCACGGCGCCCGCGTCCTCCAGCTCGCCGGGATGGGCCGCTCCGGAATAGAATCCGATGCAGGGAATCTCCCAATCCGCCGCGCCGATCACATCGTGCATCCGGTCGCCCACCATCACGGTATCGTGAGCAGATGCGCGCAACGCCATCAGCGCGCCCTCGATCGACTCGGCTTTCGAGTAGCGCACGCCGTGCACCCGCCCCACCACGGCCTCGAATTGATCAAGCCCCAGCGCCTCGACCATGGCTCGCGCCGAATCCTCCATGCGGGACGTCGCGACCGCGATGCGGCGGCCCGATGCGACGAGCCCGTCGAGAAGCTCGCGCATACCGGGCATCAGGGGGAATTCATCGGGGGTAACCGTGGCATGGAAGAGCTCGCGATACTCCTCTGCGCACTGCAGCGCCTCCTCGGACCCCATGGCGCTCACGAGCGAGAAGCCCTCCTCGAGCGGCGGGCCGATCATCAGACGCATGCGCTCGGGATCGCACTCGTATCCATGCTTGCGCAACACGTCCTGCGCACATCGAAAGATCGCGGGCTGCGTATCCGCCACGGTCCCGTCGAAATCGAAGAGCACGACCGGGTAGTCGGGTAACGGGCGCGCAGTCGAGCGCGCCCCGTTGAAAGCAAGCATATATCCCCTTCCATCCATGCCGAACATGCGGCGGCAGACAGGTCAAGTTTGGCGATTCTACCCAGCAAGGCGGCTGTCAACCAGATGGAGCGCCCGTCCTCTGAACGTTCAAGGGATGCAGCGATCAACATGAAAAGGCCCCCGGGCAATGCCCAGGGGCCAGCGCGCGTAATGTGTGTGAGGAATCGAGCTTAAACGCTACTCGGCGTCAGCAGCCTCTGCCTCGTCGTCCTTCTTCTCGGAGGGAAGCGGAGCGACCTCGATCTCGACGCCGAGGGTCTCGGCGGCGGACTTCATGGACAGGGAGATACGACGACGGTCGAGGTCGATCTCCATGACCTTCACCTGGACGGTGTCGCCCACGTGGGTAACCTGGCTGGGCTGGTCAACGTGCTTGTTAGCCATCTCGGAGATGTGGACCAGGCCCTCGATGCCCTCACCAAGGTCAACGAACGCGCCGAAGGGCACGAGCTTGGTGACGGTGCCCTCGACGATAGCGCCCACGGGGTACTTCTTGACGAGTGCACGCCACGGATCCTCGGTGGTCTGCTTGAGACCAAGGGAGATGCGCTCGCGGTTGAGGTCGACATCCAGAACCTCGACCTCGACCTCCTGGCCGACCTTGACGACCTCGGAGGGGTGGTTGACGTGGTTCCAAGAGAGCTCGGAGATGTGGATGAGGCCGTCGATGCCGCCCAGATCCACGAAGGCGCCGAAGTCCACGATGGAGGAGACGGTGCCCTTGAGGCGCATGCCGCTCTTGAGCTTGGAGAGGATCTCGGAGCGCTCGGCCTTGCGGGACTCCTCGAGCACCACGCGGCGGGACAGAACGACGTTGTTGCGGTTGCGATCCATCTCGATGACGCGAGCCTCGATGGAGGTGCCCATGTAGGAGGTGAGGTCCTTCACGCGGCGCAGGTCGACGAGGGAGGCGGGCAGGAAGCCGCGAAGGCCGATATCGAGGATGAGACCGCCCTTGACGACCTCGATGACCTCGCCCTCGACGTTCTCGCCGGCGTTGAACTTCTCCTCGATGCGGTTCCAAGCACGCTCGTACTCAGCACGCTTCTTGGAAAGGACCAGACGACCGTCCTTGTCCTCCTTCTGGAGAACGAGGGCCTCGATGGGATCGCCGATAGCGACGATGTCTGCAGGGTTAGCATCCTTGCGAATGGAGAGCTCGCGCACGGGAATGACGCCCTCGGACTTGAATCCGATGTCAACGAGCACCTCGTCGCGCTCGATCTTCACGACGGTGCCGCTTACGAGATCGCCCTCATCGAAGTCGGTGATGCTACCGTCGATAAGGCTGTTCATCTCCTCCTCGTTTACATCGTCGAGGGAGAAGATGGACGAGTTCTGAATCTCACTCAAAGGTGGACCCCTTTCGAACTACGGGGCCCCGATTGCTAGGACCTGCAGATGAACGCCTGCGGGGACGAGCGCCCTGGCGCATTTGCTCACTGTTTGGAACATACTCGGGGGCCGACAGATACTGATGTGAAGCATATGCATTCACGGAACAGTAGATTACGTGGAAACGAGCTCCTTTTCAAGCATCAACCGCAAATTTCTCCCCTATGGCTACAATATGTTCGCCAGGCGGTCGGCCGCGCGGAACGGTTCGGAGATTCCCGCCGCGCCCGCGCCCGACGGCGAGCAGCCCGGCACCGCGACACGTTGCGACCGAGGCCCCGTTACATAAACGTAAGGCGAACTTTTACCGTCCGCGATGACGCGCGGCGGCTCTTTGGGCATAATTGACATCTACAAGGCAACCCGGCACTGAGGAGGCGCCCGTGGCAGAGCTTAAAGCCGTACTCTTCGATATGGACGACACGCTGCTCAGCATCAACCTGAGCGCCTTCATCGCCGTCCACGCAAGGGATCTCTCCTCGATGCTCGCGCGCATCGGTCGGAAGAACCAACTCGCCATGTTCGCGCTGTACGGTTCGGCCATGCTCGAGCTCAACAATCCGGACCGCACCGACCAGGACCTGTGCAACCGCGAGTTCCTCGAGGACTTCATCCTGCGCCGCTGCGGCATTCCGCTGAACGACCCCGTGATCCTCGACGCCTTCCGCTACTACGAGCACGAGGTCCTCCCCAAGCGCAACGACGCCATCATCAACGCCCGTCCGCGCAAGGGCGCGCGCGAGGCCATGGACGCGGTCGTCTCGCACGGCCTGCGCACCGCGCTGTTCACCAACCCCAGCTTCAGCGAGACCTGCATCCGCTGCCGCATGGGCTGGGGCGACATGCTCGACATGCCGTTCGAGCTCATCACCACCATGGAGAACTCCTACAGCTGCAAGCCCGCCGCGAGCTACTACCTCGCGGGGCTCGAGACCCTCGGGCTCCAGCCCGATGAGGTCCTCATGGTGGGCAACGACCCCAAACGCGACTTCCCCTCCCCCGATTGCGGCATCCAGACCGCCTATGTGGGATCCGGCACGCACGCGCGCGCGACCTGGTCGGGCTCGATGGCGGATTTCGCCGGCAGCTTCGACGAGATCGTCGAGCGCTTCCACGCGCGTCAAGGCGCCCGTACGAGTTAGCTTCGCCCCCCGAGCCGCAGCAAAGCGCCCCGTCGCCCGCTTTCGCGAGCCGCCTCCCCTTTCGCATCGCCCGCGAAAGGGGAGGCGGCTCGCGCTTGCGAACGGCGGGGCGCGCCGGGTTTCGCAGCAGAGCGGTAGAGGCTAGCAGGCCTCGACCTCGGTCTCCCCCGTCATGATCTTCAGGATCTCGACATCGGTATCCTTCATGCCCACGCGGCCGACGTACCCCATCGCGGCGATGGTCTCCTCGACCGTATCCTGCACCACGCCCTCGCCGGCGCGGAAGCCCCGCCCCGCGAGCGCCATGTCGCAGCCCAGGATAGCCGCGTCGACGGCGGCGGATATCTTCGCCGCGCAGCTCGCCTTCGCGCCGTCGCACACGATGCCGCCCACGTTACCCAGGGTGTTCACGATCGTCGCGCCGATCTGCTCGCGCGTACCGCCGCGCATCCACGCGATGGCGGCGCCCGCCCCGCACGCCGCGCAGACCACGCCGCAGAACGCGGAGAGCGCGCCGATGTAGCTCTTGGTATGGATGGCGACGAGGTCTGCCAGCGCGAGCGCGCGCACCAGCCTGTCCTCGGATACGCCCAGCTCCTCGCCGTACGTCAGCACCGGCAGGGCGCAGGTGATGCCCTGGTTTCCCGAGCCGCATACGATGGCGACCGGCAGGGCGCAGCCGCTCATGCGGGCATCGGACCCCGCGGCGGCGCGGGCGCGGGCGCGGCACGCGACGTCGTCGCCGCGCGTCGCGAGCAGCGTGCGACCCACCTCGGCTCCCCAGGCGCTGCGCAGGCCCTCGTCCGAGATCTCCCGGTTGAGCCTCAGCTGGCGCAGGAGCGCGTCGCGGGCTCCGTCGATGTCGCCCTTCTCGACGAAGTCGAGGATGGCGTCGAGGGAAAGCCCCTCGATCGGCTTGGCCGCGGGCGCCTCGTCGGCAACCTCGCCGCCCGCGATGCTCATGAGCGCGCACGTACCGGAGCAGACGTCCTCGACATCCCCTCCGCGCGCGGCGGGGCACAGCTGGTTGGCGGGCACGCCGTCGCGCGTGCAGCGGACCACGTTCGTATGATGCTCGGAGATGGCGACCTCCGCCACATGGCCCAGCGCCTCGGCGCGCACCTCGATATACAGGTTGGGAACGCCCTCGATGAGCGTCACCTCGCAATAGCCCTCATCCCCGAGCAGCTCCCCGGCCCGCGCGCGATGGGCATCCGTGACGCCCTCGAGCACCTCGAGCGCCGCCGACGCGTCGCCGCCGACGGCGCCCAGGACCGCCGCCGCCTCGACGCCGCGCAGACCGCCCGAATTGGGCACGGTCACGCTCTTCACGTTCTTGATGATGTTTCCCGAGCACCCCACGGACAGCGCCTCGGGCTCGCAACCCAGAACCAGGCGCGCGAGCGCCGCCGCATAGGCCACGGCGATGGGCTCCGTGCACCCCAGCGCGCAGATCAGCTCCCCGTTCAACAGGTCGCGCAGCGCCCGGTCGCTACCTGCCGAACCCGCGGCGGCCCCATCCTTCTCCATGGTGTTGTCTCCCACGACTGCCTCCTCATAATAGAAACTCGCTTCCATTGTACGAGCTTCCCCCTCATGAATAAAACCGCCCCGTTACCGAATCGGACAACGGGGCGGATTGGCGGTTCGAACACGGGAGCGCGTGCTCATCGAGCTGGACGGCACGGGCGCGGGCGGATGCGGTCTGCATAGACCGCATCCGCGCCGAGCGCATGCGCGAAGGATGCTCACGCGCCCGCTCCCATGGAGACGACGGGGCTCAGCCCCGCCACGGCGGCCTCGTCGTCCGCGAGCGCCGCGAAGGCCTGCTCCATCTGCGCCTCCACCGCCTCCGGGGCCGTACCGCCCTCCGTGGTCCGGGCGGCCACGATGGCGTCGATATCGAGCGCGCCGGCTATATCCTCGTCGAACAGGTCGCTGGCATCCCGCAACGTCGATAGCGGCAGGTCGCCCAGCTGGCAGCCGCGTTTGTCGCACTCGAGCACCAGCCGTCCGACGACGGCGTGCGCCTCTCGAAACGGCATGCCCTTCTTCGCAAGGTAGTCCGCGACGTCGGTGGCCGCGAGATGGCCCACCGCGCATGCCGCGCGCATGCGGTCGGCGTTCACCGTCATCGTCTCGACCATACCCGCCATGATCGAAAGGCATTGGACGAGCGTGCGGGAGGAATCGAGCGCGCCCTCCTTGTCCTCCTGCAGGTCCTTGTTGTACGCGAGGGGCAGCCCCTTGCAGGTCACCAGCAACTGCAGCAGGTTTCCGTAGACGCGACCGGTCTTGCCGCGGATGAGCTCGGCGAAATCCGGGTTCTTCTTCTGCGGCATGATCGACGAGCCCGTGGAGAACGCGTCGGAGAGCGTGATGTAGCCGAACTCGGCGCTGCTCCACAGCACGATCTCCTCCGCCAGGCGCGACAGGTGCATCGCCATGGTCGAGCAGGCGAAGTGCAGGTCCAAGAGGAAGTCGCGGTCGGAGACGGCATCGAGGGAATTGGGGATGACCCGCGAGAAGCCCATCGCGCGCGCCGAGGCGGCGCGATCCAGCGGATAGGTGGTCCCGGCGAGGGCGGCGGCGCCCAACGGCGACGCGTCGGCGGCGTCGAACGCCGCCAGGAGCCGTTGGAAATCACGGGTGAGCATCCAGGAATATGCCAGGAGGTGGTGCGAGAGCAGCACGGGCTGCGCGTGCTGCAGGTGCGTCATGCCGGGCAGGACCACGCCCCCGTGCGCCCGGGCCGATGCGACCAGCACGCGACGCAGGCGCAGGTTCGCCTCCATCAGCTCCTTGCAAAGCGCCTTGGCCGCCAAGCGCGTATCGGTCGCGACCTGGTCGTTGCGAGAGCGACCGGTATGCAGGCGCTTGCCCGCCTCGCCGATCCTCCGCGTGAGCTCGGCCTCGATCGCCATATGGATGTCCTCGTCCTCGATATCGAACGAGAACTCGCCCGCATCGATCAGCCCCTCGATCTCGTCCAGCCCCCCGTCGATCGCGCGGAGGTCGTCGCCGGAGATGATGCCCTGCGCGGCAAGCATGCCGGCGTGGGCGCGCGACCCCGCGATATCCTGCCGATACAGATGCTTGTCAACGGGCAGCGATGCCCCGAACGCCTGCGTCGAGGCGTCCACGCCGCCCTCGAACCGTCCGCCCCATAGCGCCATCTGCGTCCTTCCTTCCCTCTCGGGCGTCATCCCGCCCGCTCTCGCCCGTGCCGTGCGGGCCCTAATAATTCACCGCCTGGTCTGCCATCTGCTGCGAAGCGGCGGCGCTGCCGTCCAGCACGCCGAACGCGGGAGCGGGCGTCGAGGCACCCGCCGCAGGCTGCGCATGCTTCATCGCCCAGGTTTTCACCGAAAGGCCCTGGATGTCGATGAAACCCTTCGCGGCCTTCTGGTCGAACGCATCGTCGTTCTCGTACGTCGCTAGGGCGGGGTCGTACAGCGCCGCCTCGCTCTTGCGGCCCGCGACCACGCAGCCGCCCTTGTAGAACTTGAGGCGCACCGCGCCCGTGACATCCTGCTGCGTCGCGCCCATGAAAGCGTCCAGCGCCCGCTTGAACGGGCTGAACCAGCGGCCGTTGTAGACCTGGTCGGCCCACTGCTGCTCCAAGGCGAGCTTGTGATGGAGCACGTCGCGCTCCAGACACAGGTCCTCGAGCGCCTTATGGGCCTGGATGAGCGCGAGGCCCGCCGGCACCTCGTAGCACTCACGGGACTTCAGGCCCACGTAGCGGTTCTCGATCATGTCGATGCGCCCGTAGCCGTTCGCGCCGGCGATGCCGTTGAGCTTCGCGACGAGCTCCGCCAGCGGGAGCCGCTCGCCATCCAGGCTCGTGGGGACGCCCGCGGTGAAACCGACCTCGACGTATTCCGGGGCGTCGGGGGCGTCGACGGGATCGACCGTCATCGTCCAGATGTCCGCCGGCGGCTCGGTCCAAGCATCCTCGAGCACGCCCGCCTCGATCGCGCGACCCCACAGGTTATCGTCGATCGAATAGGGCTTGGCGATGCTCTGGTCGACCGGAACGCCATGCTTCTGCGCATAGGCGATCTCATCCGGGCGCATCCCCAGGTCCCACTCGCGAACCGGGGCGATCACCTTGAGCGAAGGGTCGAGCGCCGTGATCGATGTCTCGAAGCGCACCTGGTCGTTGCCCTTGCCCGTGCATCCATGGGCCACGCACACGGCGCCGTGCTTATGGGCGACGTCGACGAGGTGCTTGGAGATCAGCGGGCGCGAGAGCGCGGAGAGCAGCGGGTACTTGTTCTCGTACATGGCGTTCGCGGCGATCGCGCAGGTAAGGTATTCGTCTGCGAATTCCTCGGTCATGTCGATCACCTCGACCGCGACGCAACCGAGCATCTTCGCCTTCTGCGCCACCTTCTCCAGGCCGTCGTGCTCCTGTCCCACGTTGCCGAGCATCGCGATCACATCGAGGCCCATCTCGTTTTGCAGCCATTTGATGCATACGGAGGTATCGAGGCCGCCGGAATAGGCGAGTACGACCTTGTCCTTGGAAGTGGTTTCGTTCATGGGTTCATCCCTTCACCGTGCGTGTTTCATTGAAAGCTTGCGGGTGAGCCCAACCGATAGTGCGATGCCCTGCAGTGCATCGACCAGCTGCATGCGCGTCTTGGAACGAAGCGCATGGATAGCAAAATCCGCCTCTCGGCGGATGCTCCCAGACGATATCGGTTGAACCCTGTCGAAGGCCACGGCCTTCATGCGTACAGAGACAACGAGTTATCGTCGTCGGGAGATTGCACGCTGGCGTCGAACGGCCGCATCGGCGGCGTTCGGGCATGAAACGATGGCGATGCGCGCCATGTCCCTATAGGTAGCCGAAAGCTGTACCACGGTCGCTCATCTCCTTACATACCAGCCGTGTCAATCGTTGCTTTGCTATAGTAGCCTAAAGCGCCGCCGCGTACACGCTTTTTCTCGTTTATTGCAACCGTGTTTCAATGCCTTTTCAAACGCGAGGCGGCCCGGGAGCGAGTTTGAACCGCTCCCGGGCCGTCTCACGCAACCGATCCGAAGCCCGCCGGGCGTCGCCGGCGCACGGAGCCGACGGCGGCGCGTGAAGGCGCGCTCCGAGCGCGGATGCGCCCGGAGCGCCCTCGTCGACACGGGCTATGCCTCGAGGTATCGCGCGAGGAACTCGCGTGTGCGGGGATGCGCCGGCGCCGTGAACATCTGCTCCGGATCGCCCTGCTCGGCGATCACGCCCTTGTCCATGAACACCACGCGGTCGGATACCGTGCGCGCGAACTCCATCTCGTGCGTCACGACGACCATGGTCATGCCGTCACGCGCGAGGCCGCGCATGGCCTCGAGGACCTCGCCCACGATCTGCGGATCGAGCGCGGAGGTCGGCTCGTCGAACAGCATGATCTTGGGGTTCATGCACAGGGCGCGCGCGATCGCGACGCGCTGCTTCTGGCCTCCGGACAGCGTCGCCGGGGCGGCGTGGGCGAAGGCGGCGAGCCCCACGGACTCCAGGTGCCCAAGCGCGACGGCCTCCGCTTCGGCCTTCCCCATCTTCTTCAGCGTCACCGGGGCGAGCGTGCAGTTATCGAGCACGTCCATGTTGTTGAACAGGTTGAATCCCTGGAACACCATGCCGATGTCCTCGCGCAGCTTGTTCACGTCCACGTGGTCGGCGGTCAGGTCGCTGCCCTCGAACCACACATGCCCCGCGTCGGGCGTCTCGAGCAGGTTGATGCAGCGCAGCAGCGTCGACTTGCCCGAACCGGATGCACCGATGATCGTCACGACCTCGCCCGGTGCGACGTCGAGGTTGACGTCGCGCAGGACCTCGAGGTCGCCGAACGACTTGCGCAGCCCCTCGATACGGACCATATACGCGCCCTGCGGCGCCGCAGGGACCATCCCTCTCATGCTCATGATCTAGTTCTCCTCAACGTTGACGGGTTGGTTGGACGTGCTGCCGAGCTTGACGGACTTCACGTTGAGCCGAGCGGCGAAGCGGCCCAGCAACCAGGAGGCGAACAGCGTGAGGCACAGATAGATCACGCTCGTCACGAGCGCCGCCTCGAACTGGCTGTAATAGATGCCGCCCACGGTCGTCGTCGCGAACATGAGGTCGAAGGTGCCGATGACGGAAAGCACCGAGGAATCCTTGATGTTGATGATGAGCTCGTTGGAGAGGCCGGGGATGGCGAACTTCACGCCCTGCGGGAACACGACCTTCTTCATAGCCTGCCACTGCGAGAGGCCGAGCGAGCGCGCCGCCTCCATCTGGCCCGAATCAACCGACTCGATGCCGCCGCGCAGGACCTCCATCATGTACGCGGTGGAGTTCAGCACGATGGTGACGAGGCCGGCGGCGAACGTGCTCCAGATCGCGTTGATCTCCGTCGTGGTGAGACTCGTCATCTTGAAGAGCTTGAATATGCCGAAGAAGATGATCATGGCCTGCACCATCATGGGCGTACCGCGGATCACGGTGCTGTACACCTTGGCGAATCCCGTCCCCAGGACCTTCCAGAAGCGGATGAAGTCGTTGTCGGCGCGGTCGACGACCTGGATGCGCAGGAACACGAGGAGCAGCGCAAGGAAGAACGCGATGACGGTGCCGAACACCGCGAGCGCGACCGTCGTCTGCAGGCCCGACAAGAAGATGTAGCGGCTGTCGTAGAGCATGAAGAGCATGCTCTCGAGCGTGGTATCGGGCCGCATCTCGGCCGCGACCGCGACCTGCCAGGCCGATGCGAGGCCGAGCACGAGGCGGTCGACGACGAGCACGGCCGTCATGGCGCATACGGCATACGAGCCGTAACGGAGCGCGCGCGCCACCGCGGGCCGCGTGAACGGCGACGCCTGCGCATACGTCTTCCACCTCGCGAGCTTGAACGCCAGCGCGACCGCGGAGACCGCGAGCCACGCGACGAGCAGGTAGTACATCACGACCTCGACTGTATACGCATGAGCGAGAAAGCTCATCGCCGGACGCGGCCGGCTGGACAGAACGAGGCCGAGCGCGGCCACGACGCTCGTTCCGAGCAGCACGTAGCGATGGTCGGCACGGATGAATGAAACGAGGCGCGATAGGCGGCCGTCGACCGCGCCGGATGCATTGGAGCCCATACCCTCTCCCCTATATCGACTGATACGGCCCAAGACGCGCGCGGGCTTCCGGTCCCGTCGCACGCCTCGGGCGAATTCGATTGATGTTCCGAACAGCTGCCGGCGATACCCTACGCGGGCTGGCGATCCATGCAGGCAGACCACATATCCTGGCGGTCCTGCTCGTCGATGCCGGCGATGATCTCGTTGATCCGGTCGAGCGCCGCATCGTTGCCCTTCGCGACGGCGGCGTTATCGGGCATGAGGGAGCCCTCGAACGCGTCGGCCATCTCGAGCTGGACGAAGTCGGGATAGACCTCGAGGAGCTTGGGGGCGGAGAGCTTCGAGTAGGTGATGATGTCGCAGGTGCCGTTGCGAAGGTTCTCCACGACCATGGGGACGGTCTCGGCGGGCGTCATATGGTTGACGTCGGGGATCTGCTCGATGACGTCGTCGTACATCGTCGCGGCCTGACCCAGGATGGATGCATCCTTGAGCTCGGCGAAGGTGGTCGCCCCCGCATATGCGGAATCCTTCTTCGTGATCATGATGATGTCGTCGTCGACATAGGAATCGGAGAACGCCGCCGCGGCCGCGCGCTCGGGCGTCACGGACATGCCGGCGCACACGATATCGACCTGGCCGTTGTTGAGCGCATCGATGAGCGAGCCGAACTCGAGCTTGACCGCGACCGCCTCCACGCCGAGCTCCTCGGCGATGATCTTGGCGACCTGGACGTCGTAGCCGTCGGCATAGGCGCCCGAGACGTTCTCGATGGGAATGGTGAAATCGGATTCCTCGGAGACCTGCCAGTTGTACGGGGCGTACGCCGCCTCCATACCGACGCGCAGCGTCTTGCCGTCGCCCAGCTGCGCCGAGCCGGCATCGCCGTCCGCAGCGGAATCTCCTCCGTCATCCTGGGGAGCCGGGCCGCAGCCCGCGAGGAACATCAAGCCTCCCACGCTCAAAACCGTCATGCCCGTGAGCTTCAGGAACTCCCTACGGGAGCGCATGGCGTGTTGTGCAGATACATCGACAGTCTCGTGAGTCATGATGCTACCTCCGGTTTTTGTCTGAGACCCCTTCCGCACCACGCAACCAGAGGGGGCCCATCCCCCTCTCCCTTGCAACTAAATGCGTGAAAGTTCCGCGTGCTGGTAGGCAGGATACTCCGTTTTGCCGCAGCACGTCCATGAGGTATTCCGGGAAATACATTAGTTACATTTCTTATGCCTGAATCTGCATATGATTCTCCACACGCACCGCGCGGCGGATAGCCCTACAATAGGCGTCGAAAAACGCGGCCCGCACGGGCACCCGAATCAGAAAGGACGCCATGCTCCCTTCCTATGACGCCGACACCCGGCTCTCCTCCATCAAGCTCGTCGCATCCGATATGGACTGCACGCTGCTCGCGGACGACGGAACGCTGCCCCCGTCGTTCGATCGGCTCGTCGACCGGCTCGCGGACGCCGGCATCGTGTTTTGCGCCGCCAGCGGCAGGCCGTGCTACACGCTGCGCGAGATGTTCGCCGGACAGCTCGACAAGATCGCGCTCATGTCGGATAACGGAGCCGCCATCGCCTATCGCGATGAGATCATCTACAAGAGCCTCATGGCGCCCGAGGATGTGCGCGCGCTGCTCGACTTCACCCTTGCCGACGGACGCGGCTGCCCCACCGTCTGCGGCCTCGAGGCATGCTACATCAGGGCCTGCGACCGCATCCACGACGGCTACTTCAGAAAGTTCTTCACGACGATCCGCTATGTCGACTCCCTGGAGGACCTCGATGCCGAGGTCAACAAATATACGGTCTACTTCCCCGAGCACGATGCCGAGGAGGTCTATGCGACCGCCTATCGCGACACCTGGGGCGAGCGCTTCCATGTGACGAACGCGGGCCGCGAGTGGATCGACATCATGAACCCGGGTATCAACAAGGGCTCGGGCCTGTCGCGCCTGTGCGAGCACCTGGGCATCGACACGGCGGATGCCGCCGCCTTCGGAGACACCTATAACGACATCCAGATGCTCGAGGCCGCGGGCCACGGATTCGTGATGGCGAACGCGGAGGAGCACATGCACGCGCACGCCGATTTCATCGCACCCGGCAACAACGACCGCGGCGTCGCCACCGTCCTCGAGGCGATCCTCGCCGCACGGTGAATCGCGTCGGGGTGAAAAGGGTTTCGCCCCGCCCCGTCGATCGGAAGAGCAGAAAAAGGGGGAGCGCCGAGGCCGCCCTGCCTCGGCGCTCCCCCTTTTTTCCAAGCGCGCGGCGGCGTCCGGGCACGCCGCGCGCCTCCCTACTTCGCGTCGGCCCAGGTGGTACCCGTGCTCGCCTCGGCGATGAGGGGCACGCGGAGCTCCACGACGTTCTCCATCTCCTCGCGGACCAGCGCGGTCAGCGCCTCGATCTCGTCGATCGGACACTCGAAATCGAGCTCGTCGTGCACCTGCAGGACCATACGGGAGGCGAACCCCTCCTCGCGCAGCCGGCGCGCCACGCGGATCATCGCGATCTTGATGATGTCGGCGGCGGAGCCCTGCATCGGATGGTTCATCGCCGTGCGCTCGCCGAACCCCCGCTGCACCGGATTCTTCATCTTGAGCTCGGGGATGGGCCGACGGCGCCCGAACATCGTGATCGCATAGCCGCACGCCTTCGCATCCTCGACCGTGCGGTCGAGATAGGTGCGCACGCCGGGATACGCCTCGAAGTACCGGTCGATCATCTCGCGTGCCTCGGCCATGGGGATGTCGAGCGCCTGCGAGAGGCCGTAGGCCTGCTGTCCGTAGACGATGCCGAAGTTCACCGCCTTGGCCCGGCTGCGCAGATCCGGCGTCACCTCGTCCACCGGCACCCCGAAGACGCGCGCGGCGGTCTCGGCATGGAAGTCCTCGCCCTCGTTGAAGGCGGCGACCAGGTGCTCGTCGGCGGAGAGATGGGCGAGCAGGCGCAGCTCGATCTGGCTGTAGTCGACCGCCAGCAGCACGGAGCCCTCGCCCGCGGAGAACGCGGTCTTCACCGTGCGCCCGAGCTCGGAGCGCGTCGGGATGTTCTGCAGGTTGGGATTGGAGCTCGATAGGCGGCCCGTCGCGGTGATGGTCTGGTTGTACGTGGTGTGCACGCGGCCGTCGGCGCGTCGCAGCTGGCCCAACGCGTCCAGATACGTCGACTTGATCTTCGTCTTCTCGCGATACTCCAGCACCAGGCGGACGAACTCGTGGTCGCGCGCGAACTCCTCCAGCACGCGGGCGTTCGTGGAATAATAGCCGCTCTTGGTCTTCTTGAGGCCCTTGGTGGGCAGTCCCATCTTGTCGAAGAGGATACGCGAGAGCTGCATGGGGCTCGAGATGTTGAACGCCTCGTCGCCCGCGAGCTCGCGGATGCGCGCGGCGAGCGCATCGATCTGGTCGCCGAGCTCGGCGGATAGGCCGGCGAGTCGATCGGGGTCGACCAGCATACCCGAGCGCTCCATATCGGCGAGCACGGGGACGAGGGGCATCTCGATGCGGGCGAACACATCGACGTCGCCGTCGCGCCGCAGCGCCTCGGCCAGCGGCTCGAGCACGACGCGCGCCAGCTCGGCGGCGCGGGCGCCGGGGGCGGGGGCGTCCGCCGGCGCGTCCTTCTCGCCGCGGACGGCGGGCAGCCCCGTATGCAGGTACGTCTCGGCGAGATAGCGGTCGTCGAAATCGGAGCGGATGGAATCGAGCAGATACGCCGCGACCACGACGTCGAAGGTCCGCTCCGGATCCACCATCAGCGGGTCGAGGAACGCGCGATGCGACGAGTCCACGGGCGACACCGCGTGGATGAGCGCCTTGATATCCGTCGACGCCACCGATGCGCATTGGAACAGGCACAGCAGCACGCCGCGCACCAGGCCCGCCTCGGGGTCGACGCCCAGGCTCGACGCGGTTCGGGCGGCGAGCGGCGCGGTCGCGTAGCCCTCCTGGTAGACCTCCTCGAAGGAGACCAGCCCCTTGGACGTCGAGACCCACAGGGTCCTGGTCGTGCCGAACAGCGTGCCCGCGGAGCTGTCGTCGTCGAGTGCGACGGCCACCCAGTCCCCCGCCTCGATGGCGCCGAACACCACGGCGAGGGCCTCCTCGACGCCCTCCCCCGTCTCCGCGACCGCGTGCGCGACGGGCTGGGCCAACTCGAACGAAGACGCCGGCAGGTCTGCGGCGGCGCCCTCGCCCAGCAGCGCCAGGAAGCGACCCTGCATCGCGGTGATGCCCAGCTCGCCCAAGCCGGCGCTCACCTGCGCGGCATCGTAGGCGGGAAAGACGGTATCGGCGAAATCGACCTCGACGGGGGCGTCGGTGCGGATGCGGGCGACCTCGCGCGAGAGCAGGGCGTCGTCGATGTGGGCGCGCAGGTTCTCGCCCATCTTGCCCTTGACCTCGTCGGCGTGGGCAATCACCTCGTCCAGGCTACCGTACTGCGCGATGAGGGCGCTGGCCTTCTTGGGGCCGATCCCGGGCACGCCGGGGATGTTGTCCGAGCTATCGCCCTTGAGGCCGTAGAAATCCGGCACGAGCTCCGGCGTGATGCCGTGGTAGAGGTCATCCACGCTCTCGGGCGTCATGATAGCGATATCCGACAGGCCCTTGCGCGTCGACACGACGTTGACGTGGTCGGTCACCAGCTGGTACATATCGCGGTCGCCCGTGATGAGCAGCATGTCGCACCCGGCCGCCTCGCCCGCGCGGGCGAGCGTGCCCAGGATGTCGTCGCCCTCCCAGCCCTCGGCCTCGACGATGGGTACCTCGATGGCCTGCAGCAGCTCCTTGATCATGGGGAACTGCTGGCGCAAGCCGTCGTCCATGGGCGGGCGCTGCGCCTTGTACTGGGGCAGCATCTCCATACGCACGGCGGGGCGGCCGCGGTCGAAGGCGCAGACCACGCCGTCGGGATGGAAAGCGTCGACCATCTTGAGGAACATGTTCAGGAAACCGAAGACGGCGTTGGTGGGGCGCCCGTCCGGCGCATTCATGGTGGGAGGCACGGCGTGGAAGGCGCGGTGCATCAGCGAGTTGCCGTCGATGACGGCGATGACGCGGCGGTCGCCGGCGGCGGATGCGGCGGACGAGGAGACATCGGTCGAAACGTCGGTCATAAGACCCTCCT
>CAUWGM010000023.1:0-27991 GCA_963558435.1 uncultured Collinsella sp. | reverse complement strand
GTGGCATAGGCCTCGCCGTGCCGCTTCTTGCCCATGTCGCCACGCAGTCCTCGCCCGAGGC
This sequence comes from uncultured Collinsella sp., assembly GCA_963558435.1. GTDB lineage: Bacteria > Actinomycetota > Coriobacteriia > Coriobacteriales > Coriobacteriaceae > Collinsella. The sequence continues at coordinate 27,930 of CAUWGM010000023.1, read as the reverse complement.
CCAGGCGACCGTTGCCTCCTTGAGCATCCCCTTTGCTCTGGGGTCGTTTGCGGGAGTGGGGGCCTATGTGCTCTCGAGCTCGCTGTTCGACATGATGGATCGCCGCGAGGCCGAGCGCGCCGCCGAATCAGCTTCTGCCACCGCCCAGGCCGACGCCCCCGCCTCCGCGCAGGGCGCCTTTGCGCAGGAATCCGGCGATGCGGCGTCGTTTGCCGCGGGCGAGTGCGCGTCTGCCGCCGTCACCACGTCATTTGAGGCGGATATCGAGCGCTTCTTTGGCCGCCACGGCAAGCCCGACGACGTTCCCGTGATCGCGCGCGCCGCCGACGCCATGTCCGAGGCCCAGGCGTGGGAGGAAATCGACTCCATGCTCTCGGACAGCTCGCCCGTTAGCTGCGATCCCTTGCAGTCCAAGGACATTTACCAGATCGCGCTCGAGGAGCTCGCCCGCTCCGGCGCTACCGGTGTGGTCGGCAGGGCCTCCGCGGCCCGCCATGCCGCCTCTGCGGCCGCCGCGGGAGCATCCGCCGATGCGGCCGTCGCAACCGACGCAGCCGCCGCCGGTGACGCCTCCGTCCCCGCGGACGCTACGGCCACCTTCATGGCGATAGCCGCATCGCGCGAGGGCGTTACCGAGTCTCTTTCCAAAGATCGCTTGGACGAGATCGCCTCGCGCGAGGCCGCCATGGGCTCTCTCGACATCATGGTCGCAGAAGAGGACATGCCGGCCGTGGCACCCGTGGCTCAGCCGGCGCAGCCCGTAACGGTCGCTCCGCAGGCGGGCGCTGCCGTGCAGGCAACCTCGCTGATCGATTTTGATTTGGACGAGCCCTCCGGTTTTGTATTCCAGCCCGCCCAGGCAGGCCCCGTCGCCGTTGCCGCAGATGCCGCAGATGCCGCAGATGCCGCAGATGCCGCAGATGCCGCAGATGCCGCGGACGTCGCTGCAGAGCCCGTCGCCTCCGCGGTGTCCTCGTCCACGGACAATGAATCCCAGACCGTCGAGGTCCCCATGGTCGATTATTCCGGTCATGAGGAGATGTGGGCGGAGGCCCTGGCGATTCTGGATGAGCCCGCCGCGCCCGCGGCGCCCATGGGAGCGCACTTCGCCCCGCGCGTCGCCGCCGTCAATGAGGGGCGCCGCGCAACCGCCGTGCATTCCCACGTCAACCAGCTTCTGGACCAAGAGCTCAACCACATCGAGTCGCAAAGCATGCGTCATACCAGCCGCGAGTTCCTGCGCGTTATCCAGGGCGGCACCGCCGCCATGCCGCGCTTGCAGGCGGAGGAGGCGTAGGCTCCCATGCAGAGGCTGCGGTCCTCCATATCGATTCCCTGGCTGGCGGCATCCATCGTCATCGTCCTCGCCATATGGTGCAATTCCATGGTTCCGGGATCCGACAGCTCGGAGATCAGCCATGGCGTGCTCGCCATGGTCCAAGGCTTCCTCGTCGACCTCGGCCTGCCCGCAAGTTGGGTCAGCAACTTCATCATCCGCAAGATGGCCCACTTCACCGAGTACGCGGCGCTGGGCGTTTCCGTGTCCGCCGCGCTTGATCGCCATGCGCATCTGGACTGCGCCCGCGTGCTTTCCATTGTCTCCACCGTGCTGATCGCGGCTTCTTTGGACGAGGTCATCCAGCTCTTTGTTCCCGGCCGCTGCGGCCAGGTGGCAGACGTGCTCCTCGATTGCATGGGCGCTATAACGGGCGTCGCCGCGAGCTCTTTTGTAAGGCGCAGGATAGCAAAGCGCTCCATAAGCTAACCTATGTTCCCACGGCTTCTCTAGCTTTGTATCATGGTGCAGAAGTATATCCTGTACCTGATTATGCATGTGCTTCTAATCGGGTATCATTACACGCTGTGCATCGTACGGGAAGCGGCTGTCCGGATGGCAGAATCCACGTGGTCCCGTCGGAATAAAGGGAGGGGATGTACGTGGACGCAGCTAGCTTGGCGAGGATGCAATTCGCATTCACCGCGCTGTATCACTATCTGTTCGTTCCGTTGTCCATCGGTCTCGGACTCATCGTGGCCATCATGACTACTAAGGCGTATAAAAGCCATGATGCCCATGACGAGGCCCGGGCGCAGTTCTGGACCAGGCTGTTCACCATGACGTTTGCCGTGGGCGTCGCAACCGGCATCACCATGGAGTTCTCGTTTGGCACCAACTGGGCGGGCTACTCGCGCTTTGTGGGCGACATCTTTGGCGCGCCGCTTGCGGCCGAAGCTCTGTTCGCCTTCTTCCTCGAGTCGGTCTTCTTGGGCGTGCTGTTGTTTGGCCGCTCGCGCGTGTCGCGCCGCTTCTACATGGTCAGCTCCTGGCTGGTGTGGTTTGGCTCCATGCTCAGCTCGCTGTGGATCATCATCGCCAACTCCTGGATGCAGACGCCCGCGGGCTACAAGGTGGTCGATTCCTACAACGGCAGCAAGGCCGTGCTCACCGACTTCTTCGCCGCCGCGCTCAACCACACCACCCTGCAGCGCTTCTTCCACACCGTCATCGCCCTGCTGATCCTGGGCGCCTTTGTGTGCATCGCCGTGGGAGCCTTCTACCTGTGGAAAAAGCGCGACCAGCGTTCCGCCCAGATCTTTATCCGCGTGGGCACCATCGTGGGCGTGGTGACCGCCCTGCTCATGCTGCCCGCCGCCCACGCCCAGGCGCTCGCCGTCGCGCGCACGCAGCCCAGCAAGCTCGCCGCTATGGAGGGCCAGTATGAGGAGGGCCCCGTCGCCCTGTCCCTCTTTGGTTGGGTGGACGAGGAGAAGCAGGAGACCTACGCGCTCTCCATCCCCGGCGGCACCTCCTTCTTGGCGGACCAGAGCTTTGAGACCGAGTATCCCGGCCTCAACGACTTCGCCGAGGACGAGCGTCCCGAGTTTGTAAACGCCATCTTCCAGTCTTACCACGCCATGGTCGCGCTGTTCGGCGTTATCTGCATCACGCTGATCCTGTCGTTCCTCATCGTCCGCGGCAAGCTGGCCGGCAAGCGCTGGCCGCTGGTCATCCTCATGCTGGCGTGGCTCGCCCCGTACCTGGCCATCGAGTTTGGCTGGATCACCGCAGAGCTCGGCCGTCAGCCGTGGATCGTCTTTGGCGAGCTCAAGACGGTCGACGCGGCATCGGCATCCGTCGACGCCACGCAGCTCATGATCACCATGGGCCTGTTTATTGTTGTCTACCTGGTTGTGTTCGCGGGCTGGGTGCGCATGGTCGCCAAGACCATCAAGGCCGGCCCGGATGCGTTCCTGGCTACCGACAAGGACGAGGATTCCTCGTCCGCATCGCTGTCCTTTGCCGCCGATGCTGCCGCTGCAGAAGGGGAGGTGGAGTAGATGACCGCTTTGGGAATCCTGTGGTTTGTCCTTATCGCCGTGCTGATCTGCGGCTACTTTGTTCTGGACGGCTTTGACTTGGGAGCCGGCGTGCTCTATCCGTTCTTGGCCCGCGACGAGCGCGACCGCGCCGTGATCCGCCGCGCCATCGGCCCGGTGTGGGATGGCAACGAGGTTTGGCTGCTCACCGCGGGCGGCGCGCTGTTCGCCGCGTTCGCCCCGGCCTACGCCACCAGCTTCTCCGGTTTTTATCTGGCTATCATGCTGGTTCTCTTCGGCCTCATCGTCCGCGCCACCGCGCTTGAGTTCCGCGCGCACGATCCGGCGTGGGCCAAGCTGTGGGACGCGCTGCTCTTTGTCGGCAGCCTTTTGCCCGCGTTGCTGTTTGGCGTCGCGGTGGGCAACGTTGTCCAGGGTCTGCCCCTGAACGCCGCCGGCGACTACACCGGCACCTTCTTTGACCTGCTGAGCCCGTTCGCCCTTTCCTGCGGCGTGCTGGGTCTGGTGCACATGCTGGTGCAGGGGAGCTCCTGGATCGCCCTGAAGGCGCCCAAGGGCAGCGGCCTCAAGGCCCGCGCCACCGTCCTTCGCGGACGCCTGGCGATCGCCGACCTGGTTGTCTTTGCGCTGGTTGGCCTGCAGTTCATGATGGTGGTTGCGCCCAATAGCGCCGCCGGCATCACCGCCAACACGGTGTCCTCTGTGTTCGCCCTGGTCTTTGTGGCCTCGCTGGCGGCCGTTGTCGCCTGCAAGAGTGCCTGCCGCAAGGCAGACATCGCCCGCCACGTGCTGGTGAGCCTGGGCTGCGTGGGTCTGGTGGGCATGTTCGCGGCCTCGCTGTTCCCCAACCTTATCCCTGCGACCGCGCCGGCGTTCTCCATCACCATCGCCAACGCCGCCTCGAGCGACCTCACGTTGATCGCCATGACCGTCATCGCCTGCATCGGCGTTCCGCTGGTGCTGGTGTACCACGTGATCTCTTACCGTATCTTTAGCGGTAGCCTGGATGATTCCGACCTTACCTACTAGGAAGGGATGGCGCCCCTCTTTGGCGCCCCTATAGTCTTTCCGGCTTGCACGCGGATAAGATTGCTTTTGAAAGCGCCTCGCCAGGACGACGGGGCGCTTTCTTATTGATAGGGGATAGGTGCCGTGAGCTGCGACGATGACAGCCGGGTTGTGAAGAGCGTCCACATGAATAAAAATCTTTTCAAATTGGGTATTGCACGCGCCGCGATTCCGTTGCATAATAGCCTAGCGCTTCGCGCGAGTGAAGACATGGTGGGTGTAGCTCAGTTGGCTAGAGCGACGGGTTGTGGTCCCGTAGGTCGAGGGTTCGAGTCCCTTTACCCACCCCACGCTTCACCTTGAAGACATAGTTGGACCGTTAGCTCAGCTGGCTAGAGCAGGGGACTCTTAATCCCAAGGTCCAGGGTTCGAATCCCTGACGGTCCACCATCCTCTTCACGCGTTGTCTAACATAGTTGGACCGTTAGCTCAGCTGGCTAGAGCAGGGGACTCTTAATCCCAAGGTCCAGGGTTCGAATCCCTGACGGTCCACCACGTAATCTCCAGCCCCTCCCAAGGGGCTTTTTTCTTATAGATGAAGATTCTGAACAGGGGCGCTCGCGACTGCGTTCATCCGTTTGGATTCTAGAATCGGGGTTGGCCCGCGGTCGCGTACATCCGATCGGACTCCAGAAACGGGGCTGGTCCGCAGCACGCCGGCCATGCAAATCATACTCGTATTCGACACATTTCGTTCATGTTTCAAAACCAGCCGTACGCCGAAACAGATACCCCTAAAGAGTAAAAAGAGAAGTAGATGCAATTCTGCATAAGCATGGCTGGTATCGTCACTCCGCTTGCATAAAGTGAGCAGAAATACGACCATGCGGAACACAAAGGAGGATTTGTATGTCGCAAAACCTGTATACGGATCGCATCGTCACCCGTCGCGGCCTCTTTGCCGGTACCGCAGCCCTCGCGGTCACGCTCGGTGTCGCCTCGCGTCCCCATGCCGCCGCCGCGTAAACCGCCGCCGCTGCGAGCGTCGATGAGATTCTCGCCGGCATGACGCGCCGCCAGAAGATCGAGCAGATGCTCATGCCCGACTTCCGCAAGTGGACCGTCGACGGCGCGGAGCAGGATATGACCGTCCTGTCCGCCGAGGTCGCAGACGCTATCGATCGCTACAACTTCGGCGGTGTCATCCTCTTCGCAAACAACGTGAAGGAGACCCCGCAGACCCTCAAGCTCGCCATGGATATGCAGGATGCCGCCCTGCGCAACAGCGCGAAGGAGCAGTTCGGCGACATCCCGCTGCTGCTCACCATCGACCAGGAGGGCGGCATCGTCTACCGCCTGGGTTCCGGCACCGCGCTGCCCGGCAACATGGCCGTCGGCGCCACCCGCAGCGCAGACGACGCGCGCATGGCCGGCGAGATCATCGGTCGCGAGCTCTCCGCGCTCAAGCTCAATGTGAACTTCGCGCCGGTGCTCGACGTCAACAACAACCCCAACAATCCCGTCATCGGCCTGCGCTCCATCTCGAGCAAGCCCGAGCTCGTCTCCGAGCTTGGTATCCCCATGATGAAGGGCATGCAGGAGTACAACGTCTCCACTGCGGCCAAGCACTTCCCGGGTCATGGCGACGCCGCCACCGACTCGCATGTGGGCCTGCCCCGCATCGAGAAGACAAGGGAGGAGCTCGAGGAGTGCGAGTTCATCCCATTCAAGGCCGCCATCGACGCGGGTGTGGACATGGTCATGACCGCGCACATCCAGTACCCCAACATCGAGACCAACAAGGTTCCGATCGCGGGCCAGGATGGCGTCATGATGGAGCTTCCCGCGACGCTCTCCAAGATCTTCATGACCGACATCCTCCGCACCGAGATGGGCTTCAAGGGCGTTTCCGTCACCGACGCGCTCAACATGGACGCCATCTCCAAGAATTTCGGCGAGACCGAAGCTGTGAAGCGCGCCTTCCTCGCCGGCGTCGACATCGCCCTCATGCCCATGGTTCTGCGCACCGCCGCCGATCTTGAGAAGCTCGACAAGATGATCGACGACCTCGAGGCGGATCAGGATATCACCGATGACCGCCTGGACGTGTCGGTCCGTCGCATCCTCGAGCTCAAGGAGCGCCGCGGCATCCTCTCCTACGCCGCGAACACGGGCACCTACGAGGAGTGCCTGCCGCTCGCCGAGGCGCAGGTCGGTTCGAACGAGAACCGCCAGGGCGAGCGCGAGATCTCTGCCGACGCCGTGACCGTGGTGAAGAACGAGGGCGGCGTGCTGCCGTTTCGACCCAAGCCCGGCGAGCACGTGCTGCTGGTCCCCGCATGGGCGAACGAGCATCCCGGCATGGAGCTCTCCATGCGCCGCCTGATCGACGAGAAGATCATCCCGGCCGACGTCACGTACGAGGCGATCGATTACGCGAGCGCCTACAAGGATATGAACGAGGCCGCCGCCGCGATCTGCGAGAAGGTCGAGGGCGCGAACTACGTCGTGGTCATCTCCGAGGTGGGCACCGCTGCCAACCTCAACCCCGAGGTGGTCGCCAAGGGCAGCACCTTCGTCCCCACCCGCGTGTCGAAGGCCGCGAAGGAGGCCGGCGTTCCCTGCGCCGTCTTGAGCATCTCCAAGCCCTACGACGTTGCCATGTACACGGATGCCCCCGCGGTGCTCGCCGCCTACGGCAACAAGGGCATGGACCCCACCGAGGCGCTCATGCCGGACGCCGCCTTCGGTCCCAACGTCCCCGCCGGCGTCGAGGTCGTCTTCGGCGGCCATGACGCCCAGGGCAAGCTGCCCGTCGACGTGTACGGCACGAAGCTGGTCGACGGCCAGACCCTCATCGATACGGACCATGTGATCTATCCGTTCGGCACGGGCCTGTTCTACGAGAAGCTGAAGCCGGAAAGCTGGCTGCCCCAGCCCGAACCGGAGCCGGAGCCCCAGCCCGAACCCGAGCCGCAGCCCCAGCCCGGTGGCTCGACCGGCGGTGCGACGAGCAAGCCCGGCGGCTCGCTTCCCCAGACCGGTGACCCGGCCGCGTTCGTGATGGGCGCCGCCGCCGTCATGGGGACCGCCGTCGTCGCCGCAGGCGCGAAGGGCGTCTCGGACGATTCCGAGGAGTAGCTACCTGTCTATAGATCGAACCCGGTCCCCATCGCATGCGTTGCGGGGGCCGGGTTCTTTCATGGTGCTTCGACGCCGTCCGGGTTCCGTCGAAGCCGGACCGGCCTTTGTGGCGATGCGGGCGCGCGGCGGTTATCATTGATGTATTCGAAGGTGCGCGCGCCGAGCTTCGTTCGCAGGAGTTCGGCCGGGACGACGGAAGAAGATCGGGAGCAGCATGGCGGAGACAGGAAAAACGCGATTGACCAATTGGGACCTCTTGCGATCCCTATCGATGCTGGCGGTGTTCTTCGTCCACTCGCATGCGTTTCTCGACCCGGTGTTCGGCCCGCGTCTGGGCGGGATGATCGCGCGCGCGGCGATCATCTGCGATCCCGTATTCTTCGCGCTCTCGGGCTATTTCGCCATTCGCATCGTGAAGGAGCCGTTGAGCGCGTACTACCGAAAGAAGATCTGCGCGATCGTCCTTCCGCTCTTTGTTTTCGCACTGCTGCTGTATCCTATATCCGCCGATTTCACTGGATTGAGCATATTCGGTTTCGTGAAGTTCTTCGCGACGCAGCTCATCGATCCCTGGTGGTTCATTCCGACGTTGATACCCTACTTGATCATCGCTCCGTTCCTCGGGGTGTTCTTCGAGGCGCTCTCCGACAAGGCCTCCCGATGGATCCTGTTCGCGCTGCTGGGCTTTAGCGCCTGGGCCGCGATCTCCCTTGGCTTGGGTTGGTTGTTCAATGTCGGGGGAAACGAAACGTGCGCCGCCGCGGTCACCGTTGCAACCAAGATCGTTCCCGTCCTGCCGATTCCGAACACCTACCTCATGTATTTTTGCGCGGGCTATTTCTTCAGGCGCTGCCTGCCCGCTCTTTCGGGGAAGGTGCGTGTAGGCCTTGTGCTGGCGGGCATCGCCTCCTTTGCCTACGATCTCCTGGCGAAGTTCTACCATATCGACCTGGTCGATCCGAGCTATCAATGGCTGCTGGCCACCTGTGCGATCTTCATCCTGTTCGAGAGGGTGCGCATATCGAACGAGCTGCTGAATCGGGCAGTGCAGTGGACCGCGAAGCGCTCCTATTCGATCTACCTCCTCAACATGCTGGCGATCAACACCGTGTTCCCCTTCATCAACAACATGGTGCTCGCAGGCTCGTATCCCGAGCTCTCACCCTGCCCGGCATTCGCGATCTGGGTCGCCGAGGTGCTCTTGAGCTATGTGCTCTCCCTTGCCTACGCCACCCTGATCGACTGCACGGTGCTCAAGGGGACCCAATACGTGTTCAACAAGGCGACGGATCGCCTCGTTCGCAGGTCCCCGGTGAAGCTGGCGCGTTAGCCCCCGGCATTCAGACGAATATGCGCGCCGGGCGGACGGTGGAGGCCGTTCCTGGCGGCGCGCTATCGCGGGACCGTTGGCGTCGCCTTTGGTGAGCGGCGCGGCCGCCGGCATATCGCGGCACCTCGCATGCGGTGGGGCGGATCGATTGGCGCAGCCCCGAGCCCGGGACGAGCCGGGGGGCATCGCTTGCGGAAGCGGTCCGACGCGGCGGATCGCACGCGGCCGCATTCGGGTATACAACAGGCGTATGCATATCCGGACGTCCTGGAGGTCCTTATGAAGATCAAGTTCTACGAATTGCGAGACGACGAGCACGCGGCGCTCGACCGCGCCGTCGCGAAGCTCCCCGCCGGCTACGAGCTCTCCTCGACGAGCGATACCCTGCGCGCCGACAACCTCGATACGCTCGACGGCGCCGAGGCCGTGGTGATCGTCAACAAGAGCCCGCTCGATGCCCAGATGCTGGCAAGGCTGCATGCCGAGGGCGTTCGCTATGTGGCCACGCGCAGCATCGGCTTCAACCACATCGACATCGAAGCGGCGCGCGAGCTGGGCATCCGCGTGTGCAACACGACCTATCCGCCGTACGGCGTCGCGGAGTTCGCGGTGATGCTCATGCTCATCGCGCTGCGCAAGTACAAGCCGGCGATGTGGCGCCAGCAGGTCAACGACTACTCGCTCGCGGGCCTGCAGGGGCGCGAGCTGCGCAACCTCACCGTGGGCGTCATGGGGACCGGACGCATCGGCCGCGCCGTCATCGACTACCTGTCGGGCTTCGGCTGCAAGATCCTCGCCTACGACCCGTTCCCCGCGGGCGACCTCGAGGAGCGCGGCCTGGCGACGTACGTGGAGCTCGACGAGCTCTATGCGAGCAGCGACCTCATCACGCTGCACATGCCGCTCATGGATGCGACGCGCGGCATCATCGATGCGGGCGCGCTGGCCAAGATGCGCGACGGCGTGGTGCTCGTCAACGTGAGCCGCGGCGAGCTCATGGATGTCGAGGCGCTGGTCGACGGCATCGAGGGCGAGAAGATCGGGGCGCTGGCGATGGACGTCTTCGCGGAGGAGGACGGTATCTACCACATGAACCGCACCCACGATATCCTGGCGAACCGCAACATGGCCTACCTGCGCCAGTTCCCCAACGTGGTGCTCACCCAGCACATCGCCTTCTACACCGATGTTGACGTGGACTCCATGGTCGAGCAGGGCGTGGGCGGCATCGTCGCGATGGCGACGGGGGAGTGCGCCACCGAGCTCTAGGGCGGGACGCATCATCGGTCCGACGGCGGCGGGGGTCGATATTCGGCTCCCGCCGTTTTGCGGAGCGGAGGACTTGGGATTCGCGTGATCCTGGACGCGGCTGAGGCGCTGGTGCAACCATAGGGGCGACGCCTCAGCGTGGATACGCCGCCGCGGACCCCGTTCGAAAGCGAAAAGGCCGCCACCCGAAAGGTGACGGCCTTCTTCAGCCAGATGCGAGCGCGTGATAGCGGCCCGCATGAGCCGGTACGCTCTTAGGCGTTCAGAGCGGCGTTGACGGCAACGGCGCAGGCGACGGTGGCGCCGACCATGGGGTTGTTGCCCATGCCGATGAGGCCCATCATGTCGACGTGCGCAGGCACCGAGGAGGAGCCGGCGAACTGGGCGTCGGAGTGCATGCGGCCCATGGTGTCGGTCATGCCGTAGGAGGCGGGGCCGGCAGCCATGTTGTCCGGGTGCAGGGTACGGCCGGTACCGCCACCGGAAGCGACGGAGAAGTACTTCTTGCCAGCCTCGAGGCGCTCCTTCTTGTAGGTGCCAGCGGTGGGGTGCTGGAAGCGCGTGGGGTTGGTGGAGTTACCGGTGATCGAGATGTCGACGTTCTCGTGCCACATGATGGCAACGCCCTCGCGGACGTCGTCGGCGCCGTAGCAGTTGACGGCGGCACGGGGACCATCGGAGTAGGGGATGGTCTGAACGATCTTCAGCTCGCCCGTGTAGTAGTCGAACTCGGTCTGCACGTAGGTGAAGCCGTTGATACGGGCGATGATCTGGGCGGCGTCCTTGCCGAGGCCGTTCAGGATGACGCGCAGCGGCTTGGTGCGGGCCTTGTTGGCGTTGAGGGCCAGCTTGATGGCGCCCTCGGCGGCGGCGAAGGACTCGTGGCCGGCGAGGAACGCGAAGCACTCGGTGTCCTCGGAGAGGAGCATGGCGCCCAGGTTGCCGTGGCCCAGACCGACCTTGCGGTCCTCGGCGACGGAGCCCGGAACGGTGAAGGCCTGGATGCCCTCGCCGATGACGGAAGCGGCCTCAGAAGCGGTCTTCACGCCGCGCTTGAGGGCCAGGGCGCAGCCCAGGGTGTAGGCCCACTCGGCGTTCTGGAACGCGATGGACTGGGTGTCGTGAACGATCTCGCGAGCGTTGACGCCCTTGTCGAGGCAGATCTGCTCGGCTTCCTCGAGGGAGGCGATGCCGTTCTCGGCGAGGCAGGCGTTGATCTTCTCAACGCGGCGCTCGTAACCTTCGAAAGTAACAGCCATTTTCTATCCCTCCCTTTCTACTCGTGAACCGGGAAGACGTTGGCGACCGTGTGGGTCTCCTCGTCGGTGCGCGGGTCGATGTACTTGGCGGCGTTCTCCCACTGGCCGTAGTGGCCCATGGCGCCGGCGATGGCCTCCTCGGGGGTCTTGCCGGCCTTGAGGGCGTCGGTGAACTTGCCGAGGTTCATGAACTCGAACGCGATGATCTCGTTCTTGTCGTTCAGAGCCATGCGGGTAACGTAGCCCTGGGCCAGCTCGAGGTAGCGAGCGCCCTTGGCCTTGGTGCCGAACATGGTGCCGACCTGGGAGCGCAGGCCCTTGCCGAGGTCGTCAAGGGAGGCGCCGACGGGCAGGCCGCCCTCGGAGAACGCGGTCTGGGTGCGGCCGTACACGATCTGCTTGAAGATCTCGCGCATGGCGACGTTGATGGCGTCGCAGACGAGGTCGGTGTTGAGGGCCTCGAGGATGGTCTTGCCGGGGAGGATCTCGGAAGCCATGGCGGCGGAGTGGGTCATGCCCGAGCAGCCGATGGTCTCGACGAGGGCCTCCTCGATGATGCCCTCCTTGACGTTGAGCGTGAGCTTGCACGCGCCCTGCTGGGGAGCGCACCAACCCACACCGTGGGTGAGACCGGAGATGTCCTTGATCTCCTTAGCCTTGACCCACTTGCCCTCCTCGGGGATGGGTGCGGGGCCGTGGTATGCGCCCTTGGCGACGGGGCACATGTTCTCCACTTCAGATGAGTACTGCATGCCTCTCCTCTCTGTTGTAGTAACACGACATGCCTTTATAGTTTACCGCGAAGAAGGGAGGATATATCGGTGAATGGGCCGAAATATGGGACTGACGGAAAACCCCATGGGTACGAAAGGGGCCCGCGCTACCCGCGCGGGGCCGCGGCGTCGTCGTTCTCCCGGTCTGTCGGCTGCCTGCGCGCCGGGATCCGCACGGTGATGCCGCCGCCCTTCGCTGCCGGCGCCTTCGCCTTCTTCGCGGCGGGGCTGTAGGCGATGCCCGCGGGTTTCTTGATGCCGCTGAAGTTGCCGTGCGCCACGTGCCTGACGTTGCCCATGCGGCGGGTCCAACGGTTGTATATGCTCTCGCCCGTGGTCGAGCGCATGCCCATGCAGGGCGCGGCGATGAGGACGGGCAGCAGGTACTCGATGCTGCGCCAGATCACCAGGCCGGCGGAGAGGTGCCAGCCGAACATGTTCTGGAAGAGGCAGGTGAAGCCCACCTCGGCGCCGCCCGCGCCGCCGGGCAGCGGGATGGCGTTCACCAGCAGCTCGACCATGGAGCCCGAGGCGAGGCAGATGAGCAGGTCGGCCTCGAGGCCGAAGGAGCGCAGGACGAAGTAGGGGAGCGCGTACATGCATCCCAGCTGCAGCAGGGTGAACAGCTCGACCACGGGCAGCACGTGCCACTGGGAAGCCGCCGCGCGGAACGCGCTCGAGAACGAGGCGACCTGGGTGTTCACCACGTCGAGGTACTTCTCGTAGCGCTCTTCGTTCAGGATATGCAGGATGCGCCCCAGCTTGAGGCCGAAGGTCCCGAGCTTCTGGATGGGCCCGGGGAGCAGGCAGAGCAGCAGCACGCCGCCCACCTGGATGAACTTGAAGCCGAACATGAAGATGCCGATGAAGGTGACGTTGAGCCCGAGGATGGTGACGTCGGCGAAGGTGTCGAGGAAGTAGCCGCCGCAGAACAGCAGCATGATCGCGGCGAAGATGCCCTCGCCCGCCTCGTAGAGGGTGAAGCGCACGAACTGCAGGGCGGAGGCGTCTGCCAGGGGGAGGCCGGCGCGCGTGAGCCGGTAGATCTGCGAGGGGATCACGCCCGCGCCGCCGGGGGTGAGGCGCATGAAGAACACGCCCGATGCCTCGACGCTCATGAGGTCGCGGAACCCTACGGGGGAGTCGTGGTCGACCACGACGATGGCTGCGTAGGCGAGGATGCCGAAGACGTAGTAGAACAGGAAGCAGATGATGCCGGCGGCGATCCACTTGGGGTCGACGCCCGCGAGCGCGCGGAAGAAGTCGTCGACCTGCCCGCTCAGCACGAGGTACGCGCCGTAGGCGACGGCGACGAAGGCGAGGAAGATGAAGGTGGTCCGCACCTGCTTCATCGAGGAGCTGTCCGCCTGCTGGTCGCGTGCGGAGCTGCGGTCGCCGACGGAGATCTTGGGCGCGACGCGCTCGGGTGCGCGCGGCGCGCGCCCGTGCTCGGGAGTCCCGGCAACCTCCGGGTCTTTCGTATCGTTATGGGGCGTGGCCGCCATAGATTCCTCCCTTGCCTTCGGCTTCGATCGTAATCAGGGCATATCTTGGGAGTTTACCCGTTGTGGGGCCCTTCGGCGTGGAGAGGTGGAGCGCACAAGATATGCCAAAAGAATCGACATGCGGTCGACCTGCGGTCTCGGGTGTCTGCGCGGGCGCGAGCGGGGCGGGCGCCTGCTAGCGGATGCGCCGATAGGCCGTGAGACGGTGCTCGACGAGGCGCAGCAGGCCGTCGATGCTAAGGGCGAGCGCGGCGCAGCAGACGGTGCCGCCGAGGATTTTCGGCACGTTGAGCGTGCGCAGGCCGCTGAAGAGCACGGCTCCCAGGCCGCCGGCGTTGATCGTCGCGGCGACCGTGGCGATGCCCACGCACGAGATGGCGGCCATGCGGATGCCCGCTACGATGGCGGGCGCCGCGAGCGGAAGGCGAACGCGGAGCATGGCCTGCGCGGGCGACATCCCCATGCCGCGCGCCGCCTCGAGGACGGCGGGGTCGACCCCGTTGAGCCCCTCGAGCGCGTTTCGGACGAGGATGAACTGGCAATACGCCACCATGACGATGACGGCCGAGGTCTCGCCCAGACCGGTGAGGGGGATGAGGAGCGCGAACAGCGCGATGCTGGGGATGGAGTAGAACGCTCCCAGCAGCTCGACCACGACCGACCCGGCGCGGCGCGAGCGCAGGCAGGCGAGCGCGATGGCGGCGGCGATGACGATGGCGAGGGCGAGCGTGACGAGCACCAGCTCCGCGTGCTCGATCGCGGCCTCGGTGAAGAGGTCGAGATGGGAGAGGAAGTAGGAGATCGTTTCCATCAGGGGCGCCCGCCCGTCTGCTCGGGAGCGGACGCCTCGTCGCGGCGCGCGTCGGAGCCGCTGCCGAATAGCTCGGCCACGAACGGCGTCGCCGGCGCCGCGCGGAGCTCCTCGGGCGTTCCGTATTGCTGGACGCGGCCCGCATCCATGACCAGTATCTTCGTGGCGAGCCGGCAGGCTTCGGCGACGTCGTGGGTCACGAACACGAAGGTGCCGCCGCTCTCCGCGTGGATGCGCAGCAGCTCGTCTTGCAGGCTCTTGCGCGTGATGGCGTCCACGGCGCCGAAGGGCTCGTCGAGCAGCATGAGGTCGGGCTTCGCCGCCAGGCCGCGGGCGAGGCCCACGCGCTGCTGCTGACCGCCCGAGAGCTGGGCGGGATAGCGGTCGCGGAACTCGCATGGGTCAAGATGGACCAGGCGGAGCAGCTCCTCCACGCGCGCGTCGATGCGCCCGCTATCCCATTTGAGGATCTTGGGCACGCAGGCGATGTTCTGGGCGACGGTCATGTGCGGGAACAGGCCCGATTGCTGGATCACGTAGCCGATGCGGCGGCGCAGCTCGACCGGGTCCATCGCGGCGACGTCCTCGCCGTGCACCAGCACGCGCCCCTCGTCCACCTCGTTCAGCCGGTTGATGCACTTCACCAGCGTGGTCTTGCCGCCGCCCGAGGTGCCCAGCACGCAGACGAGCTCGCCGGGGGCGATGGCCAGGTTCACGTGGTCGAGCGCGGGCGCGGAGGCGTTGGCGAAGCGCTTGGATACGTTGGCGAATTCAACCGCAGGGATCATGGCGTTCCTTCTGGTAGGGTGAACGGGTGGGACGGGACCGGGGCGCGGCCGGGGCCGGGGCGCGTGCAGCCGACATGCGGGCAGACGGGGCGGCCGACAGCCGGGCGGCCGGGGCGGCCGGGGCAGCCGGGGCAGCCGACGGCCGGCGGCCGACAGCGGGTGGCCGGGCACGCGGCAGGCTACAGGCTCTCGAAGAAGTCGCGCGCGACGTCCTCGTACTCTTCCTTATCGATATCGACGCGAGCGTTCAGCTCGGTGAGCTTCTCGGTGGTGAGGGCGTCGTCCACGCGGGCCAGCGCGTCTTCGATCTCGGGGTGCGCCTCGAGGACCTCGCGGCGCACGACGGGGGCGACGTTGTAGGGCGGCCAGACGTGCTTGTCGTCCTCGAGCAGGGTGAAGGCGTCGTTCGTGAGCTGTGCCTCGGTGGTGTAGGCGGGCGTGACATCGGCCTGGTCGTTCTCGAGGACCTGGTACTTCAGGCCCTCGTCGTAAACCTCGTGCTCCGCCCAGTCGAAGGGGCCGTAGGTCGCCTCGAGCGCGGGCAGCCCGTCGGACCGCTCGTCGAACTGGCCCTGGCTGGCGAAGCGCAGCTCGCTCGCGTGGGCCTGGAGGTCGGAGATGGTCTCGATGCCGAACTTCTTCGCCGCCTCGGTGCGGATGACGAGGCCCTGGCCGTCCGCCGCCTCGGACTTGGCGAGCCAGACCAGGTCGAACTGCTTGGCGTACTCGTCCTTCACGGTGTCGTACACCTGGTCGGGATCGGTCATGGGCTCCATCTGCAGGACGGAGATGAGGCCGGTGCCCGTGTATTCGGGGTAGAGGTCGATGTCGCCCTCGACGAGCGCGGTGTGGATGAGGGAGCCCGAGATCTCGAAGGCGCGCTCGACGGGGATGCCGGCGTCCTCGAGCGCGAGCGCGTACAGCTCGGAGAGGATGACGCCCTCGGTGAAGGACTTCGAGCCCACGGTTACGGTCGCGCCGGCGGCGTCCGCGCCGCCGTTCGAGCAGCCGGCCAGCACGCCGGCGCCCAGAAGCGAGAGCGCGGAGGTGCCGATAAGGCCGAGGGCTCCGCGACGGGTGATGGATGCGGTCATGTGGTTCCTTTCGGTGGGGGTGTTCGGGTCCGTGCGCGGTGCGCGGGGCGAGGATGCGGGGCGGTTGCAGCCGGGTGCGGTGCGCGGGGGCGCCCGGGCGCGGCGCTTCTAGCGGCCGGGTTCCGCGGCCGTCTGCCAGCGGCGCACGCGCGCGTCGACGAGCGCGAGGACGCGGTTCACCACGAGCGACAGCGCGGCGACGGATAGGCCGCCGATCCAGAGGAGGTCGAAGCGCATGGCGCCGATGCCGGTGTAGATGAGGACGCCAAGGCCCCCCGCGCCGATATAGGCGGCGAGCGACGCGGATGCGACCACCTCGCTGGCGGCGGTTCGGATGCCGGCGAACGCGACGGGGAAGGCGAGCGGGATCTTCACGGTGAGCCACAGGCGCACCGGGCCCATGCCCATGGCGGTCGCGGCCTCGAGGATGTCCGCCGGGACGCCTCGCAGCGCCGAGACGGTGTTGATGAGCATGGGCGGGACGGCCAGCGCGGCGAGCGCCACGACGGCGGGAAGCGCGCCGACGCCCAGGTAGGGGACGCACAGGATGAGCACGGCCAGGCTGGGGACCACGCGCAGCACGCTCGCCGCGCCGGTGGCGATGCGCTCGGCGAGCGCGGTGCGGGCGCACAGGGCGCCCAACGGCAGCGCTATGAGGGCGGCGATCGCCAGCGAGATGCCGCTGATGGCGAGGTGCTGCCCGAGCATCTCCAGCCAGTCGCCGCCGTGCTGCGCGAAATATGTCGCGATCTGCTCGATCACCGGTGTTTCCAATCGTGGTCGCGGGGGTCGTTTAAGCCGACAGGATGCCGTCGAGCGTGCGCCAGGCGAGCTCGGCGCACTTCACGCGTGCGGGCATGTGCGAGATGTCCTTGAGCTGAGCCGCCTCGTCGAGGTCCTCGAAGTCCTCCTCGGAGAGCTCCTCGCCGCGGATCATGCCCAGGAAGAGGGCGGCGAGGCGCTTGGCCTCCTCGACGGTCTCGCCGGTGATGAGGTCGGCCATGATGTCGGCGGACGCCTGGCTGATCGCGCAGCCGTGGCCGGTGAACGCGGCCTCCTCGATCACGCCGTCTTCCACGCGCAGGGTGAGCGTGAGCTCGTCGCCGCAGCTGGGGTTGATGCCGTCGTGGCTATGCGTGGGGTTCTCCATCTCGTACTTGTAGTCGGGATGGGAGTTGTGCTCCATGAAGCTGGTGGAGCTGTAGAGGTTTCCCATGGGGTTCCTTTCGTCTGCTGGCCCTCGGCGAATTCTCAAAAAGGGGACAGGCACTTTTCTGAGGCGCTTGCTGCTCAGGTGAGTGCCCGCCTCAGAAAAGTGCCTGTCCCCTTTCTGAGGCGGGCGGCGGGCGGTCTATCCGTTGAAGGTGCGCCACACGGCGTCGAGCGCCTCGAGGAAGCGGTCGATGTCGTGCTTGTCGTTGTAGAACGCCACGCTCATGCGGCAGCAGGCGAGGTTCTCCACGCCCAGCCAGGTGAGCAGCGGCTGCGCGCAGTGGTGCCCGGCGCGGATGCACACGCCCTGCATGTCCATGATGCTCGCCACGTCGTGCGGGTGGATGCCGCGCACGTTGAAGCTGATCACGCCGTGGTGGCGGTCCCAGTAGATGGAGCCGATGATATCCACGTAGGGCAGCTGGCTCATCTGCGCCATGGCGTAGTGCACAAGGGCCGCCTCGCGCGCCTGGACGGCCTCATAGCCCACCTGGTTGACCAGGTAGTCCAGGGCGACGCCGGTGGCGTAGATGCCCGCGGCGTCCTGGGTGCCCGCCTCGAACTTCTCGGGCACGGGCGCCCAGGTGGCGTCCTGCTCGGTCACCGCGTCGATCATCTCGCCGCCGGTGAGGAACGGGCACGCTTGCTGCAGCAGGTCCATCTTGCCCCACAGCACGCCCACGCCCATGGGGCCGAGCGCCTTGTGTGCGGAGAACGCGAAGAAGTCCGCGCCCAGCTCGGCGACGTCAACCGGCATGTGGGGGACGGACTGCGCGCCGTCGACCACCAGGTACGCGCCGTTGGCGTGCGCGGCCTGCGCCAGCTTGGCGATGGGGTTCTCGACGCCCAGCACGTTGGAGACCTGCGCGGCCGCCACGATCTTGGTCTTGGGGCCGATCTTGGCGGCGATCTCCTCGTCGGTAAGGCGGCCGGTCTTGGTGGGGTAGAGGTAGACGAGGCTGGCGCCCGCCGCGCGGCAGGCCTGCTGCCACGGGATGAGGTTGGAGTGGTGCTCCATGATGGTGATGGCCACCTCGTCGCCGGGCTCGAGCACCGTGGGCGCGAAGGCCTGCGCCACGATGTTCAGGCTCTCGGAGGTGTTGCGCGTGAAGACGACCTCGTTCGCGTCGCCCGCTCCGATGAGGTCGGCGATCTGCTTGCGCACGGCGGCGACGGCCTCGGTGGCCTCGACGGACAGCGAGTACAGGCCGCGCAGCGGGTTGGCGTTCATCGTCTCGTAGAAGCGCTTCTGGGCATCGAGCACGCAGCTCGGGCGCTGCGCGGTGGCGGCGCTGTCGAGGAAGGCGATGTTGGGGTTCTGCGCGAGCAGCGGGAAGTCGGCCTTGTAGGGGTTGGCCTCGATGTCCACGCGCGGCCAGGCGCGCGACGCCTCGTCGGAGGCGTCGAACACGGGGACGCCGGGCGCGGTGCAGGTGTCGCAGGTTACGTTCTCGGTATCGATCATGCGATCTCCTCTTCAAAGTTATCGACCAGGGTGGAGGCCAGGCGGACGACGGCCTCGCGCACCTGGTCGTCGGGGGCGGAGAGCGCCGCCTCCTCGAGTTTCGCCGAGATGAACAGGTCCTCGGCCTGCTGCTCGGACAGGCCGCGGCAGCCCATGTAGAAGAGCTGCTCGGGGCGCACGTGCCCGATGGTCGCGCCGTGGTTGCCCGCCACGTCGTCCTCGTCGCACAAGATCATGGGGATGGTCTTGTTGTCCACGCCCTTGTTGGCCAGCAGCACGGTCTCGCGCTCGTTGCCCTGCGCGCCCTTGGCGCCGTGCATGAGGTCGATGGTGCCGCGCAGGATTTTCTTGGACGTGCCGGTGAGCACGCCGTTGGCGTCCAGGTTGCACTCGGTCTTCCTGCCGCGGTGGCGCACGATGTAGTTGAAGTCGCGCGCGTCCTCGCCGGCGCCCAGGTAGCTCGTGGCGATGTCGATGCGCGAGCGGTCGCCGCGCAGGTCGGCGGCCAGGCCGGTGGCGGTGAAGGCGCCGCCCAGCACGACGTGGCGCACGTTCACGCGGGCGTCCTCATCGAGCACGAAGCCGGAGTCCTCGACGCAGGTCACGCCGGCGCCGCAGGTCACGTACACGGTGACGTTCACATGCGAGCGGGCGCCCGCGAACACGCGCAGGGTCGAGCCCGCGAAGGCGCTGCCGTTCGCGCCGCACGCGGCATCGAGCGAGATCACGAGGTCGATGGTGGAGTCCGCGGCGGCCACCACGTCGACGCTCGCGGAGGACGAGGTCCCCTCGGCGGCGTTCACGCGCACGAAGGC
This sequence comes from uncultured Collinsella sp., assembly GCA_963558435.1. Classification (GTDB taxonomy): domain Bacteria; phylum Actinomycetota; class Coriobacteriia; order Coriobacteriales; family Coriobacteriaceae; genus Collinsella. Next base: position 8,118 of record CAUWGM010000023.1, on the reverse strand, counting down.
CTCGGCCTCGTCGCCGGGCTCCGTGGCGAGCACGGCGGTGCCGCCCGCTAGGAAGTTGAGGTAGGCGCGCGCGTCGCGGCCCACGCCGGTCTCGAAATCGGCGGAGATGTCGCCCGCCGCCTGCGAGAGCGCGCAGTGACGCTCGTAGGCCGAGAGCGCGGGCGTGTCCAGGTCGGCGGCGCCGGCGTCGGCACCCTGGGCGGCGCGGATGATGGAGCGGTCGTCCACGGCGTCGCCGCGCGCGGCGTCGACGCGGCCCTGGAGCTGCTCGACGGCGCCCTCGAAGCTCGCGTTGACCTCGTAGAGCTCCTTATCGGCCTCGATGGTCACCTGGCAGTTGCGCTCGAGCCCGGCGGGCACGGTGACCTTGGTGTCGTTCATCTTGAGCCAGCTCCAGGTGGGAGCGGGCATGGCGTTGGCATTTCTGATCGTGAGGGCGTCCATTAGCCAATCGCTCCTTCCATCTCGAGCTTGATGAGGTTGTTCATCTCGACGGCGTACTCCAGCGGCAGCTCCTTGCTCACGGGGTTCGCGAAGCCGTTGACGATCATGGTGCGCGCCTCCTCCTCGGAGATGCCGCGGCTCATGAGGTAGAAGATCTTGTCGTCGCCGATGCGCCCGATGGTGGCCTCGTGGCCGATGTTCACGTCCTTGGCGCGGATGTCCATCGCCGGGATGGTGTCGGAGCGCGAGATGTCGTCGAGCATGAGCGACTGGCACGAGACGCTCGCCGTCGCGCCCTCGGCGGCCGGCGTGGCAACGATGGAGCTGCGGAACGTCGAGATGCCGCCGCCCTTGGAGATGGACTTCGTCTCGACCGTGGCGGAGGTGTCCGGCGCGCCCAGGACCACCTTGCAGCCCGTGTCCAGGTTCTGGCCGGTGCCGGCAAAGGTGATGCCGGTGAAGCTCGAGCGGCTCTTGCGGCCGGCGAGCACGCTCATGGGGTAGAGGTAGCCCACGTGGCTGCCGAAGGAGCCCGAGATCCACTCGATCTCGCCCTCCTCCTCGCACCGCGCGCGCTTGGTGTTGAGGTTGTACATGTTCTTCGACCAGTTCTCGATGGTCGAGTAGCGCAAGTGGGCGCGCTTGCCCACGAAGAGTTCGACGGCGCCGGCGTGCAGGTTGGCGACGTTGTACTTGGGCGCGGAGCAGCCCTCGATGAAGTGCAGGTCGGCATCGTCCTCGACCACGATGAGCGTGTGCTCGAACTGGCCGGCGCCCTTGGCGTTCAGGCGGAAGTAGCTTTGCAGCGGGAAGTCGAGCTTGACGCCCTTCGGCACGTAGACAAACGAGCCGCCGGACCACACGGCGCCGTGAAGGGCGGCGAACTTGTGGTCGGTGGGCGGGATCAGCGTCATGAACTTCTCGCGGATGATGGCCTCCCACCGGGGCTCGTGCAGCGCCTCCTCGATACCGGAGTAGACGATGCCCATCTTAGAGGCCGTGTCCTGCATGTTGTGGTAGACCAGCTCGGAGTCGTACTGGGCGCCCACGCCGGCCAGGTAGCTGCGCTCGGCCTCGGGGATGCCCAGGCGCTCGAAGGTGTTCTTGATGTCGTCCGGGACGGACTCCCAGTCGTTTTTCTGCTCGGTGTTGGGCTTGACGTAGGTGACGATGTTGTCCATGTCCAGGCCCTCGATGCCCGGGCCCCAGGTGGGGTTGGGCATCTTGTGGTAGATCTCCAGCGACTTCAGGCGGAAGTCCAGCATCCACTGGGGCTCGTCCTTGCGCTGGGAGATCTCGGTGACAATGTCCGGGGTGAGGCCGGCGTCCAGGCGCTCGAAGCCCTCCTCCCCGTAGTTGAAGTCGTAGAGGCTGCGGTCGATATCCGCGACCTCGGTGCGGTTCTTGCTCATGCGCGGGACCTCCTAGCGGGTCTCGCCGGCCGCGGCGTCGGCGGCTGCGGCGGTGTTGGCCGCGGCGGTGTTGTCCGCGGCGTCGGCGGTGCCGTTTGCGTCGAGCGTGGCGCGCAGCGACTGCACCATGCCGGCGCCCAGGTTGCCGGCGGCGGCGCGGACGGCGTCCATGGCTGCGGCAGCGGACGCGTTCGCCGAATCGTCGGCGGCCTCGTGCTCGGCGGCGAGCGTTGCTGCGGCCTCGCGCTCGAAGGTGTCGAAGCCGTTAGCGTCGATCCAGGGGATCAGCGACGCGTCGTCCTCGCGGACGATGCGGCCGTTCACCATCACGTGCACGCGGTCGACGTCGAGGTGCTCGAGGATGCGCGTGTTATGGGTGATGATGACCAGCGAGCCGTCGGTGGTCTTGCGGTAGGCGTCCATGCCGCGCGAGACCACGCCCAGCGCGTCGACGTCCAGGCCCGAGTCGGTCTCGTCCAGGATGGCGAGCTTGGGCTGGAGCAGCAGCAGCTGCAGCATCTCGATCTTCTTCTTCTCGCCGCCCGAGAAGCCCACGCCCAGCTCGCGGTTGAGGTAGGCGGTGTCCATGTTGAGCTCGCGCGCGAGCTCGGTGACGCGGCGACGGAACTGCTTGCCCTTCATCTCGAGGCCCTCGCGGCCGGCGAGGGTGGCGCGCAGGAAGCTGGACAGCGGCACGCCGGGGATCTCGACGGGCGCCTGGAAGGACAGGAACAGGCCGGCGCGCGAGCGCTTGTCGCAGGAGAGGTCCGTGATGTCCTGGCCGTCGAAGTGGACTGAGCCCTGCGTGACGGTGTAGACGGGGTCGCCCATGATGACGTGGCCCATCGTGGACTTGCCGGCGCCGTTGGGTCCCATGATGACGTGCGTCTCGCCGGCGGCGACGTCGAGGTCGACGCCGTGCAGGATGGTCTTCTCATCGACCGACGCGGTGAGTCCGCGCACGGACAGCAGCGTATCGGCAGGTGAATTGGTGCTCATATGCTATGCCTTTCTGCTAAGGAGTCTCTGCAGGCCGGGAGCGCGCTGAAGTGCTGGGAGGTGTGCGCGTGCAGAAACCCTAGGAATTCCCTCGGATTAACGATAAGATTGTAGCCGTTAACTCAAGCGGGGTAAATGCGATTGGCTTAATCCGACTAATCTACTAAGATTTACCGATACGGCGGGGTCGACCTCGCCAATCCTCGCGGCGGGGCATCGTCGCGAGCGGGGTTTGCTGGTAGCGCGCCGCCTTCGTGGGGTGCTGTCGTCAGGGAGGGCGAATGCTCATTTCATCCAAGGGCCGATACGCCCTTCGACTCATGATCTACATCGCGGCGTTCGGCGATGAAGAGGGCAAGATCGCCCTGCGCGAGGTCGCCGAGCGCGAATCCATCTCGCTCAAGTACCTCGAGCAGCTGGTTCGCCCGCTCATGCACGCGGGGCTGCTGCGCAGCGTACGCGGCAAGGGCGGGGGATACGTGCTCGCGAAGCCTGCGACCGAGGTGACCGCCGGCGATATCCTGCGCGCCGCGGAAGGCGCTTCCTCCACGGTTGCGTGCGACGGCCTCGAGGGAACCTGCACGCGCGCGGACCTGTGCTCCACTGTGAAGTTTTGGACGGGCCTCGAGGAAGCCATAGACGCCTACGTCGACGGCGTGACGCTGGCCGACCTCGCGCGCGCCCCGGAGATCCACCTGGACATAGACCGTACTTCGGATTAGCGCGTTCGGGGGTTGTCGCCCGCGCTTGCTTGCGCCCGCGCCTGCGACGGTGGCGGTGCGCCCGCGCTGACGTCGGTGCCAGCGCTTGCACTGGCGGCGGTGCGCCCGCGCTTGCCGCGGCGCGTTGGTTTGCTCGGGTTTCGAGCTCGACGCCTGGATGCGCTGGTTCCGCTCGGGCCGCATATCCCAGGCGCTCGGCTGGCTCACGCCCGACGAGCACCGCCTTGCGCTAGGCTATGCGGTGTAGGTACAAGAAATCGTCCGCAGTCCCTCGGTTCGCGCCGCCTGGCACTAAATGTCAATTTTGAGTCTTTTGTCGCTCCACTTTTCGAAATGTATAAGCATCTGGGACATGCTGAAGGACTGCTTGATGCAAGTTTTTCTACACTTGTTGCTTTACCATGGCTGCAATGGCTTATAGATGCCGCCTCGAGGGTCTTTGAGCGGCTGCAAGGCAAGAGTGCCGTCCCCAAAAAGACTCAAAATTGACATTTAGTGCCACCGCGATGTGGCATAAGTGGTTAGGGATCATATTGCGAAACATTTGAGGAATATCTCTATACATTATATGGACAATCTTATGTATTTCGCGCCTGGTGAGTGCGAATCGAGTGGGAGGGCTTCAGCTTCCGCTGGATTTTGCGGCACAATCGCATCTTTCTTGTGCAGCGCCTGGTTTGACGCATCCGTGTTGGTTCTAGGCACATCTCGTTGTACATATCGTGCGGCACGTATCACGTGGTGCGTGTCGCGCCGCGCCGTGCGACCCGCGGCTCGTCAGCGCCCGACCAAGCGCATTCCGCTCAGGCGGACCCTGCGATCATCGTATGCGGGTTGTCGGCGCTTCGGGGCATTCGCCGCGCGCGGCGCGTCCACGACCTCTGGTCTTGGACGCCGCTTGATGCACAGGAGCAGGAGCGCGTCCTCGCTGCGGCAACGTCGCGCAAGTCCCTGATCGACTTTGAAGAGCTCGCGCGCCATGGTTTCTGGGGAGAAGAGGAAACGGAGGAGCTCGAGCTTCTGGTCGGGCGCCCCGCCGATCGCCGCAGGGTGGCGCATGTGCGCTGCCGCTGCGCATCCGGTCCCTTGCCCGAGGGTTCCCTATGCCGCGTTGCGCCTGGCCTCTATGCCACCTCGCCTCTGTATACAGCATGGCAGTATTCGAAGGGCCGCGGGATAGCGGCGGTCGTCATGCTGCTATCCGAGCTCATGGGCACGTACGGTCTTTCCGAGGAAGCAACGATGACCATCGCATGGGGCGGCGTCTGGCCTGGCAAAGAAGAGGGCCCTGCGCTTGCCGCGCCCGCCGACGCGACCGATCCCGCGCTTGTCGTGCCCGGCGACGCGACCGACCCCGACCTCGCCGCGTCCGCCCGCGCGACCGACCCCGCGTTTGCCGTGCCCGCCTGCGCGACCGACCCCGACCTCCCCGCGCCCGCCGATCAGGCGCACTACCGATGCGACCCCGCGTTTACGCGCGAGGACCTGGACGCCTTCGCGCGCGTCAGCTCGGGCCGCGTGTTCGCGCAGGCCGCCGCGATCGCGCTGCCCGACGCCGCGTCGCCCATGGAGTCGGTGATGGCGGGGATGCTGGGGGCGCCGCATCGCCTCGGCGGGTTCGGGCTGTCGGCGCTGCGGGGCGGCATGCTGCTCAACCATCGTATCGACTTCGACCACGACGCGGTCCTCATGTCGTCGGGCATGCCCTACGCCATCTGCGACGCGTACATACCGGCGGCGAAGGCCGAGATCGAGTACAACGGCATCGGGCACGAGGAGGAATCGGCCCGCGTGCACGACGGGGAGCGCAACAACGGCATCCGCGGCATGGGCATCAAGGTCGTCGTGGTGAACCGCGGCCAAATGCGCGACATCCGGGCGCTCGAAGCCATCGCGCGCTTGTTTCACCGCGCCGTGGGCGTGCGGTATCGGGACGTGAACGACGGCCAGCGCGTGCTGCAGGGCACATGGCTGAACAGCCTGCGCGCGGCCATCGGGATGGACCCGGTGTAGCCGAACGCCGTCAAACGAAAACGGCCCCCGCGCGTGCAGGAGCCGTCTATGCCGAAGAGGCGCGCCGCGCGTTAAACGGGTTCGTCGCGGTCCGCCGCGCACCCCGCCGCGGTCCGCCGCCCGCTACCGCTACCGCGGCCCGCACCCCGCCGCCTGCCGTGCACCCCGCAGCCGCCCGCGGCCCGCCGCCGTCCGCAGCCCGCAGCCCGCTACCGCGGCCGCCGCGTCTCGGGCAGCAACCCGCTGCGGTACGCGTCCAGCAGCTGCCGCAGGTCGCTGATCTGCGCCCGAATCTCGTCGCCCGTGTCCGTGTCGCTCACCATGATGCGCTGCTCGTGCGGTTCGAAGCTCGTGGTCTCGCTCTGGATGTCCACGTTGCGCACGATGGCGTCCTCCACGCTGCGGAACGCCTCGTGCGCCTTGATCCGCATGCCGCGCGAGCTCGAGATGAGCGTGTACCCCGCGATGCCCGTCGCCGGGTGGTACGCGGCGCAGAAGCCGCCGTCGATCACCAGCAGCTTGCCGTCCGCGCGCACCGGCTGCTCGCCGGCGAGCGTCTTCACCGGCGTGTGCCCGTTGATGATGTGCCCGCCGCCGGGGTAGATGCCAAACTCGCGCAGCACGGTGTCGCACGGCCCGGCCTCCTCGGTGAGCGTGAAGTACGGGTCCATCGGTTCCTTCCACGTGGACTTGTCCGCGATGTAGGCGCGCTCGAACGTCTTCACCAAACGGCCCGACGCCGGCGACTTGAACCCGATCCACAGGTACCACATCCAGTCGAGCGCGTCGCGGTCGCGGTCGCGCCAGGCCCGCCGCGCGATGGAGTCGCAGAAGTCCATGTAGTCGCGTCCGCTGCGCCACGTCCCCATGCAGTTCACCGCGCTGAACGTGCCGTCCTCGTTCATGGGCACGCAGCCGTGGAACAGCAGGTTGTCGTTGCTCACCAGGTACATGGAGCCCTGGCTGTACAGCAGGCCGATGTGGCGCTGCAGGTGGTCGGAGCCGGTGAACTCGCTCACCAGCTTGTCCACGATCTCGCGCTCCTCGTCGGTGAGCGCGTAGGGGTCGCTCGGGTCGACGGTGGGGAAGTCGTTGGTCACGAGCGGCCAGGCGCGGCCGTCTATCTCCACGGTGCCGGCGTCGTGGTCGATCTTGTCCAGCAGCAGGCGGTCGACCATGTCGAACTCCGGATGCCGCTGGATGATCTGGCCCTCGAGCTTGAACAGCAGCACGTTGATGGCTTTGATGAGCGGCGAGATCTTCTCGCCCGCCGCGTAGGTGCGGTCGGCGAACGCCACGAGCCCGCGCAGCGAGATGCCGTAGTCGTTCTCCAGGATCTCGTAGTTGCCGTAGCGCAGGTTGTTGCGCAGCACGGTGACGATGCACGCGGGCTCGCCGGCGGCGGCGCCCATCCACAGCACGTCGTGGTTGCCCCATTGCACGTCCAGGCGCTGCGCGTGGCAGCGCTCTAGACGGTCCATGATCTTGGCGGCCCCGCCGCCGCGGTCGAAGATGTCGCCCACCAGGTGGATGTGGTCCACGGCCAGGCGCTTGATGAGCTCGGCGAGCGAGCAGATGAAGTCCTCGGTGGAATCGGTCTCCAGGATCGAGTCGATGATGCGCTCGTGGTAGCGCACGCGGTAGTTGTTCTCGTCGGGGTGCGTGTGCAGCAGCTCGTCGATGATGTAGGCGTAATCGTGCGGGATCGCGCGGCGCACCTTGGAGCGCGTGTAGCGGCTGGAGAGCTTGCGCGCCACGATGATAAGCTGGTCGAGCATGGTCTTGTACCAGGTGGGGGAGTCCTTGCGGGCCTCGCGCACCAGCTGGATCTTCTCGCGCGGGTAGTAGATGAGCGTGCACAGGTCCGCGCGCTCCTGGACGGTCATGTCCTCGAAGATGAGGTCCACGTGCTCGCGCACCACGCCCGAGCAGTTGTTGAGGATGTGCATGAACGCGTCGTACTCGCCATGCACGTCGCTCATGAAGTGCTCGGTGCCCTTGGGCAGGTTGAGGATCGCCTGCAGGTTGATGATCTCGGTGAACGCCGCCTGCTGGCTGGGGAACTGCTGCGAGAGCAGCGAGAGATACTTCATCGTTTGCTCGGTGCGGCTCGATCCAACCATGTTGCGGTCTCCTTTGCTCGTGAATGAAAGATGCGGCTTCGGATTGATCCCCGTCATAACTCATGATTTCCAGTATGGACCTTCGCCGTCACGGTGGTATGAATGTTCTTTTTGCGTTCCGTGAGCGGTGGGGGCACCCTCTATATGCGGTATAGGGGATGGGATGCCCTGTCGGTAGACTCGTCGTTGGGGATTCCTGAAGGTGACGACCTTTTATCTCTTGGGAAATCGTCGAATCACTTAAATGTTAGTCATTCGATACTGATACTATATTAACAGTTTATGGACTATCTATTAATTGGAAATTGCAACCGATGGGGGCACGTTCTCCTTCCTATAATGGAGCGAGTCAGGGGGGTGTCTCTATGGTTTTGTCAACTATGGCGGCTTTCGTTTTTCAGCATA
>CAUWGM010000022.1:0-30915 GCA_963558435.1 uncultured Collinsella sp. | reverse complement strand
GCATGTAATCGCTGTACTGCTCGCCCTCGTCCAACGGGCAGGCGAAGCCTGGATGACCGCCGATGAAGAACGGCATGCCCTCATCGCCCTTGTTGGTCACCTCGTAAGACACGGTGAGCTTCGTCCCGTCGATGGCGTAGCGGGCGATAAGCTCGAAATCGAAGGGATACTGGTCGAACAGCTCGGGCGAGCTCTTGAGCTTGAAGGCGGCGGCGGTATCGCTGCCATCGACGAACTCGAACTCCTGCTTGCGGGCAAAACCGTGGCGAGCAAGGTTGATCTGCTTGCCGGATGCGGTCACGGCGCGGTTATCGCGCAAACCGCCGCAGATAGGGAAGCAGATGGGCGCCTGCCCGCTCCACACGGCGGGATCACCCTGCCACAGATATTCCCGACCGTTAGCGGCAATGGACGTAAAGGAACCGCCGGCGCTGGTGAGAGCCACGGTAAGTTGGTCGTTCTTAAGGATGTGCTCCAAGATTCTGCTCTCCTTCTTTGATTTCTACGCCTTGTAGACGGACACGCCGCCGAGATAGGTCTCGACGAGCGACATATCGTCTTCGAGCACGACGAAATCCGCATTGCGACCAGGGCGGATGGAGCCGCACGCGTCCGCGATGTCGTTGGCCTCAGCAGGAGCCTGGGTGGCCATGTAGACGGCCTCCTGCTTCGTGGCGATGCCCCAGTCGACGACGTTCTTGACGGCATCCTTCATGTTGAGGATGGAACCGGCCAGCGAGCCGCCGTCCTTCAGACGAGCCGTGCCGCCGGCCACCACGACGGGAAGCTCACCGAGGAAGTAATCGCCATCGGGCATGCCGCCGGCGCACATGCAGTCGGTGATGAGGGCGACGTGCTCGTGCCCCTTGGCGTTCATGACGATGCCAGCGGCGACGGGGTTCACATGATGGCCGTCGCAGATGAGCTCAGAGAACGACTTGTCCTGGCTGGAAAGCGCGGCACCGACCATGCCGGGCTCGCGGTGATGCAGGCCGCTCATACCGTTGTACGTGTGGACGAACACCTTGGCGCCGGCGTCCAGGCAAGCCTTGGCCTGATCACAGGTAGCGGCGGAGTGGCCGAGCGCGACCACGACGCCGGAGGCCACCGCTTCGGCGGTAAATTCGGCTGCACCCTCGTACTCAGGCGCGACCGCGACCTTCTTGACGAGGCCGTGGGCGGCATCCTGCCAGCTCTGCAGCTTCTCCATAGTAGGAGCAGAGAGGTAGGCGGGGTTCTGGGCGCCCTTGTACTTCTCGGTGAAGAACGGGCCCTCGAGGAAGATGCCCTGGATGCGCGCATGCGGGGTGTCGTCTCCGGCCTCTACGTATTCAGCGACGCTGGCGCACGCCTGCTCAAGCTGCTCGGTGCTCGCGGTCAGCGTGGTGGGAAGGTAGCTCGTGACGCCGTTGCGCAGGATACCGCGAGAAACAGCGGCGACGCTCTCGGCCTTGCAGTCCATGATGTCGTGGTTATCGAAACCGTGGATGTGCGTGTCAACGTAGCCGGGGGCGATCTGCTTGCCGGAATAGTCGAGAATCTCGCAGTCAGGCTGCTCGGTCACATACGCGCCGAACACACCGTCCTCGACCATGAGGTAGCCACCACGAGCCACGCGGGTGGGAAGATAGAATGCATCGGCCTTGATTGCAAAAGTGCTCATGCCTGTCTCCTTAAGACACTATGTGACATTGTTCGTCTATATACCCAAAAGGCGCCCACCCGTCCATGAAGACCGGGCGGGCGCCTTTCTCATAAGGCTTGTACTTCGAAATAATCCGAATTACAGGTAGTTCGAGCGACGATTAGGCCTCGAACGGATGGATGGTAACACCCTTGACGACGCGGTTCACGGTGCCGGTGGGCGACGGGGTGTCGGGCGTGTTGCCAACGCGAACGGAGTTGAGCAGGGAGACGACCTGGGCGAACATGACGAACGGAAGCGCCAGGTAGCCCTCGGGCAGAGCCTCGCGACCAGCGAAGGTGAAGGAAGCGCCCTCGAACGAAGGAGCCAGGTCCTGCTGGATGGCGAAGGTCTTCTGAGCGATCTCGTCGCCGTTGATCTCGTTCAGGATGTCGAGGTCGTACTGACGGGTGTACTCATCGTTGTTCATGAAAACGAAGACGAGAGTCTTGTCATCGACGAAGGACTTCGGTCCATGGCGATAGCCCATGCAGGAGTCCCAGGAGGTGGCGACCAGGCCGTGAGCGAGCTCGAGGATCTTGAGCTGGGCCTCCTGAGCCAGGCCGACGAAGGAGCCGGAGCCCAGATAGGTGACGCGGTTGAAATCGCCGGAAAGGACGTCGGCGATCTCGGCCTCGCGCTCGATGACCTCGGTGCCCATCTCGGCGGCCTGCTTGACCCAAGCCTCCTTGGTGTCGATGTCGGCGCAGTCGAAGATCAGAGTGGAGAGCAGGGTCATGCAGCTGTAGGAGCCGGTCATGGCAAAGCCCTTGTCGTTAGCGCGCGGGATGAGCAGCGTGAGCTGATCCGCATCGCCCTCGGACTCAACGGCGAGCTTGCCCTCGGGAGCGCAGGTGATGTTGATGAACTTGACGTTCTTCACGAAGGTCTTGGCGACCTGGACGGCCGCTAGGGACTCGGGGCTGTTGCCGGAACGAGCGAAGGACACCAGGACGGTGGGCTCGTTGGGATTCAGAAAATCGCGGGGAGCGGAGACGATATCCGTGGTAGCGATGGGCTTGAAATCATAGAGCGTGGTATCGCCAGCGTGGCGAAGATACGGAGCGCACGTATCGCCGACGTAGTCGGAGGTGCCAGCACCGGTGAAGACGACGGACAGACGGCCCTCGCCCATGGCGCGAGCGTCAGCCAGGAACGCATCGATGGCGTCCTTGTTCTCCTTGTAGATGTTGAGGGTGTCCAGCCAGAGTTCCGGCTGCTGCTTAATCTCACCGGTGGTGATGTCAGCGCCGAGGGCCTTCAGGCTCTCATGATCCTTCTCGAACATTAACAATACCTCTCTTTCTCAGTAGGCCAACTACCTTGTAGTATATGCCTCTATTGGTTTGCTGGTTGTAACCAGTTTGCCAATAATGAAACCATACAATCCCACCATATTCAACCCTGTTGCAAGGGCGCTTGCAAGCTGTCGGGCGCACCAGGGAGAACGAAACGGCTTGGTATCAAGATGAAACGGGACCGCTTACTCGTTTCGATGATGGTAGACTTTATATTTAAACTGGTCGGCACGAGCGACCGACAGGGTATATTCGACGATCTCATTGCTCTCGTTGTAGGTAGTACGCACCAGGTCGAGAACAGGCGCCCCTTCGCTGATTTCAAGCAGACGAGCATCGGCGGGGCGAGCGATGCTTGCAAAGAACTCCTCTTCGGCCACGCGAATCTTTTGGCGGAAGTCCTGTTCGATCAAGTCGTAAAGCGCCTTGTGCTCGAGCATGGGCCGCTTCAAGGAAAGAAACTTACGGACCGGGAGATAGGTACGCTCCACCATCATCGGCATGCCATCAGCGGATCGCAAGCGCTTGAGCTTGAATAAACGGTCGCCGATGCGCGTGCCCATATGATCGGAAAGATTCTTATCGGCTTCGAACTCGCAGAATTCAAGGATAGTCGTTTCCGGAGAACGTCCCATCTCTCGCATTTGATCGGTAAAGCTATATGAATGCATGAGGTTCGTCGTTTGAGCAGAACGATCCGCAACGAACGTACCGCGGCCATGTTGGCGAATGACGAGACCCAAACGTTCAAGCTCCTGCAAAGCAAGGCGAACAGTGGTGCGCGAAAGGCCGTAACGCTCCGAAAGCTCACGCTCAGACGGCATAAGATCGCCGGGGCGGTATTCATGATCGATCTTCTCGGACAGGATATCAACGAGCTGATCGTACAATGGCTGCTTACGAGCAGCAGTCACCATCTACCTTCGCCTCCTTTACATGACCGAATGGTTAAATCTATACAAGAAAGCCGTGACCCGATACGTACGAGTCACGGCCCAAATTACACACACATGAAGTAAGGGGCTGTGCGCTCATATGGTTATGAGCGCACGGGGCCTCAGAGCCTTACCAGATGCTGGGCCACAGGCCGAAGGGGCCAGCGCCGAGCAGGCCGATGATGAGCAGCAGAACGATGCCCTTGATCGGCGTGAAGTTGTGCTTAGCGAACAGGAAGTACAGCATAAGCACGAGAGCCAGCGGAACCAGCTTGGGGAGAACCGTGTCGAGGGTGGAAGCCACGGAGTAGCTGACCTCAGTCTCGGTAACCTCAGCGTAGGTAACGGAGCTCATGCCGTTGCCAAGGTCGACGATGCCGCACTCGACAGGATCCTCACCCTCACCAGCGACAGCGGACAGAGCGTTGCCGTCAGCGTCTTCGAGAGCAAGGGTGCCAGGCTCAGCGGTCTCAGTGTCGATACCCTTGAGGTCGGCGAAGTTCTCAGCATCCTCGTTGGACATGACAGCGGTGTGAGCAACAAGGCTACGGGTGCTGCCGTTAGGGATGGTGAGGTTGATCTGCGTGCCGCCCATGGTAACGGTAAGAGCACCAACGACGAAGACGCCGAGGATAGAGGCAGCGCGGGTGAAGGCCTGCATGTTAGCAGTAAGAGCATCGATAGCACCGGTACCCACCTTGTAAGCCCACTTCATGAGGCCGAAGCGGCAAGCAGCCTGAGCCAGGTTGAAGATGAGCAGGAAGATGAACGGAGCAGCGATGTTGCCCTCGATAGCCATGTTCGAGGTGATGCCGGCCGTGATCGGCACGAGCGTCAGCCAGAACAGAGCGTCGCCGATGCCGCCCAGCGGGGAGGCAGCGGAGATGCGGACGGCGCGGATGGTCTGGGTATCAAGCTTGTTCTGCTCGAGGGAGAGAACGATACCCATAACGAAGGTGACCAGGAACGGGTGCGTGTTGATGAAGTCCAGGTTGTGGTACATCGACGCAGCGAGGTCGTTCTTGTTGGTGTGAACCTTCTCGAGGCCGGGGATCATAGCGAACAGCCAGCCACCGGACTGCATGGTCTCATAGTTGAACGAGGACTGCAGCCAGTAGGAACGAAGAGCCATGCGGTTCAGCGTCTTCGAATCAACCTGCGGAGCGGGAGTAAGATCCTCATACTGTGCAGGTACAACAAACTCATTAGATGCCATCGCTCATGTCACCTCCGTCAAAAGCAGCGCCCTTGAGCTCGGTCTGCTGCTGGAAGTCCCAGAAAGCGATGCCGAAGCCGATAAAGGTCAGGATAAGCAGGGCAGGGCCGGCGATAGCCGGGATGTTGACCGCGATGAGAGCGAGGCCAAAGCCCATGAAGAAGAAGCCCCACATATCGCGGTTCATCATGATCTTCAGAAGGATGGCGAAGCCAACGAACTTCATCATACCGCCGCCAGCGGAAAGGCCGGTGTTAACCCACTCAGGAATGGCGTTAACGACGGTCTCGCCGAAGGCCTGGCCACCGATGAAGAACAGGGTGACGATAGCGGCGAAGATGAGGCCGAGGATGCACTCGGAAATAACGGTCAGGCGGGTGATAGCCTTCGTGTCAGCCTTGATAGCAGCGGCGCGGAAGGACTCGAGCATGGGAGCACGGAGCGTGAAGAACAGGGTAACGCCGTACTGACCAAGCAGAGCAAACGGGATAGCCGCGGCAACAGCAACGTTGACATCCATGTTGAGAGAGCAAGCGAAGACTGCAGCCATGATGCCACCAATAACAGCGTTAGGCGGCTGAGCACCACCAATCGGCATGTTACCGATGGTCATCAGCTGATACGTACCACCGACGACAAGGCCGGTCTGCACATCACCGAGGATCGCACCAACGATAGCGCCGGTGACGATGGGCTGATACAGGGACTCGAGGAAGTCGAACTGGTCGATAGCGGCGATAAAGGTAACCACGAAGATAAGTGCGACCTGAACAAACGAGACGTCCATCTTATGCTCCTCCTTTCAATAATGTTTACATGAGAAAACTAACAATTACACTCGATCGGTGATCGAATGCCTAGGATACGCAAGCTCTTACGCGAACAGCTTGGACGTATCCTCGACCGGCGTGCTCGGAACACGCCTAATCTCCAGCTCCACCCCCAGTTCCTGCAGCTCTTTGAAAGCGGCGACATCGGAGTCGTCGACAGCCACAGAAGTGGCTACCTGCCGCTTTCCCTCTGCCATGTGCATGTTGCCGATGTTGACCTTACGTATAGGCACCCCGCCCTTGACGAGCTTCAGCACGTCCTGCGGAGTTTCGGCCACGATGAAGATCTTCTGCTTGGGAGAAGCCTTACCGATGATCTCGATAGTCTTGTCCAACGAGAAGAAGCGGGTGGCAACGCCAGCGGGCGCGGCCATCTTCATGAGGTTCTGACGCATGGTGTTGGTGGAAACCTCGTCGTTGGCAACGAGGATGAGGTTGGAACCCAGGGTGGAATTCCACTGGGTTGCGACCTGACCATGAATCAGGCGGTTATCGATACGAGTAAGAAGAATGTTGGGCTCTGCCATGGTGATCCGTTCCTTTCGTCCACGTGATCTTGGCTTATTACATTACTGGATGGCCGCGTGGCCGTTCCAACAAATGCCTACTGGCTAATCTCCTGGATGGCATAACGAGAAACATCGAGGACCGCGCCGGAGCGCACCTTCACCTCGACCACGTCGCCATCAACGCTCTTGACCGTTCCGAAGATTCCGCCTCCGAACATTACCTTTTGTCCAGGGGCCAGCTCGGTGTGGATCTTCTCGAAATACTTGCTCTTCTTCTTGATGTTGGCCTTAGACCAAAAGAAGTACACGACGCCCATCACGGCGATGAGGATGAGCAGCGCTACAGAAGAGGCGAGAACGTTGGCTCCGAAGTCAGCCATTAAATGCCGTCCTCTTCGGTGTCATCGTCGGTATTACCCATCACGGAAGCGAGGGACTGACGAGTGACGGCGTCCTTACCGGCGGTAACGGCCTGCTCGGCAAGAGCGGTCACATCGGTGACGCCGTTGCGGGCAAAGAGAAGCTCGATGACCATCGGAAGGTTGGTGCCGGTAACGATCTCGAGTTTATCGACATCGTTGGCGATCATCATGGACTGGTTGAACGGAGTGCCGCCCAACAGGTCGACGAAGACGATGACGCCCTCCTCGCACTCAGCGCGCATGGCAGTAATGGCAGCACGCAGGTCATCACCGTACGTAGCCGCCTCAGAGCCCTCGAACGGAACGATCTGGAAAGCAGGCTGATCGCCGGCAACCATATCGAGCGCGCTCTTCAGGCCATTCGAAAACTGTCCGTGACCCGTCAGGATAAAGCCAATCATCCAACGTCTCCTTTTTTCTCAGGATCTTGCGAACTTCTTCGCAACTGGTTGTAACCACGTGATAAGTTCATCCATATATTAGCACCCATGGAGGTTTCGTCAATTTGAATTTGGTTGAGCGAGCGGATCCGACCGTTTGCGGCAACATTCCTACCGCTTACAGTCTTCATATACATTTACCTGCACTTTCTCTTTTCAGGCATAGGATGGGATCGGTTTTTCTCACCCTTATCCAAATCGTGTCGGACCCGAAATCTCTCTTTCTACATGCCGCTCACCTGCTAGTTAATTGTGAAGGCCATTCCACTTGTATTATCTGGTTATACCCGATGCGTTCTTTCGTGAACGGTATCTATTTCACTATGAACGGTGTTCATATACCATTTCCCTACCACTTGCCGATGATGCGTCCGCTTTCGGGCATCCATTCACGCCGATCGATCCGGCTCACCTACGCCTCGACCCCTCCGAACCCATAGCGAAACGACCGAAGCCCTCGATCGATGACCTTCCTCGGCCTTCATCGAGACCATGTTCCCAACCCCTCATCACTTCGGCTTGACTCGGCCTGATTAGAAAAAAGCGCCCCCGAAGGAGCGCTTCTTAGTTGCAATGGAGCCAGCAACCAGGCTTGAACTGGTGACCCCCGCTTTACGAGAGCGGTGCTCTACCAACTGAGCTATGCTGGCACGCATGGACGACAAGATTGCCGACGGCTGTATATAGTACGGGGTTTTCAGGAATTACGCAAGGGTCATTCTTCGCATTTCTTCTTGAAACCTGTGCCTGGAACCCGAAGGATCCTCGCCGCCCGCTTGAAGGTCCCCGCTGTCCCCCTAAAGCTCGCGAAGGCGACGAAGCACGCCGAGCAAGGCGCCGGTGGTTTTATCCGCCGCCGCTTCCGCCGCGGCAACGACCTCGGCGTGGTTGTTATCGGGTCTGCCGGCCTTATTGGTGACGAGCGTCAAGCCGAGCACCTGCATGCGCAGCGCCTGCGCCATGATCACCTCGCACACCGTAGAGCATCCGACGAAATCAGCTCCCAAAACATGCAGCGCGTGGACCTCGGCATCAGTCTCATAGGAGGGGCCGAGCATACCCACATAGGTGCCCTCCGCGACCGGAACCCCGACCTCGGCCGCCGCCTCGCGGGCGAACTGCGTCAGGTAATTGGAGTATGCGCCCGCAACGGGGACGAAGGGCGTATCGTGCAGCGAGTGACTCGCGCCCTCGGGCGTGGCGAGCGGATTGCAGCCCGTGAGGTTCATATGGTCGGTTATCAAGCCGAATGTTCCGGGCTCGACATCCCCCACCGCGCCGGACGCGCAGGTAAGGATGATGTCACGGCATCCCAAGCGATGGGCATGGCGCACGAGCGAAGTCACCTGCAAGGCAGAGTACCCCTGGTAGAGATGCACACGGCCCGGATATACCACGACCGGCACCTCGTCGATCGTACCGACCAGCACCTCGAAGCGGTGTCCCTCCACCGGGATGGCTTCGCGCGGAAATCCCTCGATATCCTCATAGGGGATGCGGCGCACCACGTGCACGCGATCGGCCAGGGCCCCCAGGCCGCTGCCGAGCACGATAGCCACCGGATGCTCCATGCTCGGAGCGCAATAGGCAGCGAGTTCCTCCTGTGCCACGATGATCTCCTCCTCATCGAAACGCGCCGTCGCAAGACCGTGTTTGGACGACGCATCGTTACCGTTGCCCTTCAGCATACCCCGTTCGCATCGGCGAATTCGCATCCCTTGCATAAAAACGCCGCGGCACGACGCCGCGGCGTTATCGTACGCTCCGGGCGCCCTGTGCTCACGCACAACTCGCGCCGGCGGGCGTTCTTTTAAGCAATCGCTAGACGAACAGGCCGAACAGGTTCACGTTGGCCTTCGCATACAGCTCGTTGGCAAAGGTGGTCCAAGCCTGGTTAGCCGTCTGGGCCTCCTTGGCGTACAGCTGGTATGCGACGTAGTACGCGGTCTGGGCATCGGCGTAGGAAGCGCCCTCGGCCGTGAAGGTGGAATCCTTCAGCGCGGCGTAGTACTCGTTGTCCTCGGAAGCCCACGTGGCCTTCTCGCTATCCCAGTTCTTGCCGAGCAGGGAGATGATGTAGTCGGCGTAATCCTTAGTGAGGGCCTTCTCGTTGCCGTCAGCGGGCTCGGCGGGAGCCTCGGGCATCGTCGCGCCGGATACATCAGGGACGATCTGCTCGTATAGCTGGCCGATCAGCGCGTTCTCGCGAACGATCTGCTTCGCCTGGTCCTCGGAAACGCCGTACTGCTTCGCGATGGCGGCGAAATCGGTGGTGCCGAGACGCTCATTCGCATAGGTCTCGAGGTCTTCATCGCTCACGGACAGACCGCGGTTCTCCGCCTCGGAGACGAGAATCTGGTTGCGGGCGTACCCAAGGATCATCTCGCCGCTGGGAGCAGCGTACGTGCCATCGGTGCTCTTCACGGCATCGAGACTGTACTGGCTTTCGATGGCCTCGCGCGCGGTGATGTTCTTCGTCGCGCCGTTATAAGTCCACGTCGCCACAGCAGAGTCCAGCTGGTCCTCGGTAAGCGTAGCGGTGCCGGCACCCTTCGCACCGAAGCCGCCGCTGCCCATGAAGAAGCCGCCGATAGCGGCGACGATCACCGCGATCACGGCAATCGCGGTATACATCTTATGGCGGTTGGCGCCATCCTTCTTGGAGGCGGCAGCGGTGTCGTCCGCATCGGCGGCGACGTCAGCGGATGCAGCGGCCTCGTCCTTAGAAGCCGCGGGCTCATCCTCGACGGCTTCGTTCCCGGACTCCTTCTGCTCCTCGACCGCGTCGGCGGCATCCTGCTCGACCTCTTCGGTAGCGGACGGCTCCTCGGAACCCGGCTCCCCCTCGCGCTCGGCAGCGATATCCTCGGCAGAAGCCCCCTCGACCAGCTCGCACTCTGCCTCGGGCAGGTCGTTCGGAACGTCGCTGCGCTCGATGACCTCGACGCCGTCGACGACCTCGCGCTCATCCTTCTTCTGAATCAAACCCATGGGTTACACACCTTTCACATAATAAACGGGCCGTCCCACCATACCGCAAGACGGCCCGCTTCCCTACTTATCTTTAACTTAAACCTCTGCGCGCAGAGATGCAATAACGGCGTCCGCATACGCCTGCGTGCCCACCGCGCCCGCGGTGCTGCCCGTCTGTGCACGACGCACGTCCCCGGTCACGCGGGAGCCGTCCGCCAAGACTGCGCGGACCGCGCGACGAACGCGCTCCGCGGCATCGTGCTCGCCCAGATGATCGAGCATCATCGCGGCGGAAAGGATCTCGGCGGTCGGATTCGCGATGTCCTTGCCCGCGATATCGGGTGCGGATCCGTGCGTCGCCTCGAACACGGCGATATCCCGGCCGATATTGGAGCCCGGAGCCATGCCCAGGCCGCCGACCAAACCGGCGCCCAGGTCGCTCACAATATCGCCGTACAGATTAGGAAGGACCAGCACGTCGAAGTCGTCGGGATTCTGCACCAAACCCATGCACGTAGCGTCGACGATCTTATCCTCGAACTGGATATCGGGATATGCCTGGGCGACCTCGCGAGCGACGCGGAGGAACAGGCCGTCGGTAGCCTTCATGATGTTCGCCTTGTGCACGGCGGTCACCTTGCGACGACCGCAACGGCGCGCGTACTCGAAGGCGTACTCGACGATGCGACGCGAGCCCGTTACGGAAACGGGCTTCACCGAGATGGCCGAATCGGGGCGAAATGCCTTCTGGCCGGACTCGACGACGAGCTCGGACAACCTCGCGACCTCGGGCGCGCCCTCATCGAACTCGATGCCCGCATACAGGTCCTCGGTGTTTTCGCGCACGATGACGATGTCGACGTCCTCATAACGCGAGCCATCGCCCGGCTGCGATAAGCAGGGCCGCACGCAGGCATACAGATCGAAATGCTTGCGCAGCGCTACGTTCACGCTGCGAAAGCCGGAGCCGATCGGCGTGGTGATGGGTCCTTTGATGGCGACCTTCGCCTCGGCCACGGCATCAAGGACGTGCTGGGGCAACGGGGTCCCGTACTCCTCCATCACGCCCGCTCCGGCATCGACGACATGCCAGTCGATTTCCACACCGGTGGCATCGACCACGCGGCGCATCGCCGCGGTGATCTCGGGACCGATGCCATCACCTGGGATAAGAGCGACCTTATGAGCCATGCGCTCCCCCTTACTCGTCGTCTTCGGACTCGGACTTCGCCACGGCGCGAGCGCGCTTCTGCGGCTTATCCAGTTTGAAGCGGGCCACCAGCATCTCATAGATCTCCGCCGAACGGCCCTTGATGAAGACGCCCTTCCCGCTTTCGGCATCGAAGCGCAGACGGCCCGCGAGCTCGCCGGCGACGCCGCCCTCGATCTTGCCACCCGCGAATTCATGCAGGCACACCAGCATATCGCGGTACTCCAAGTCGCCGTGGAAGCATTGGATCGCCTCGTCGACCACCGGCCAGACCTTTTTCGAGCGACCGCGCTCCGTGGCGCCCCAGGCGGTCAGGAAGCGGAAGGCCGAAAGACGAAGCGTCGCGGACACCTCGTCGAACAACGCGTCGGCCGCGCCCTCATAGGCGGAGCCGAGCTCCTTGGCGTGCTCGGGAACGAGCAGCGTCAAGGCATCGAGAATCTCCCAACGCGTCTGCGCTTCGGGAAGCTCGAGCGCGTCGATCATCTCCGGGATGCATCCCGCCAGCAAGCCGGCATCGCGCTGCGCCACCAAACCGAGCATGCACGCAGCGAGCTGGCGCTTGCGGCGATTGCGCGCGGAAAGGTCCTCCACCACGTCGTCCAGCGCGGACGGATCTTGCTCGATGCGAAGCAGCAGCTCCGACTCCTCGGGACCCAACTCGCGCGCGTTCTGCTCTGCCATACCATTACCTCGATTTCTTCTTCGTGCTGTCGACGGAAATGAGATCGGGCGCCTTCTCCCCCGTCTTACGACGCGCTCTGCGCGCCTCCCCCGTGCCGTTTTCCGCCGCCTTGCGATGCGAGCGGTTCACGTTGAGGAAGCGATCGATCACCTTCCACGGACCCACCGACTCGCCGAACGCGAGCTTGAGGCCGACGATGGTACCTGCAAGCATGCCAATAATCGCCGAGTAGAGCAAGGGAAGCGCCGTAAAGAGCATGGTGAGCAGCACGGCGACAAGCACGGTGACGGCGTTCATCTTCCAGTAATCACCGCTCGTGACCGCCTTTTCACCCGCCCATGAACCTACTTGGACGCCCAGGTAGACGAAGAACACGAACAGAAGCGCCGAAAGAACGATAAACGAAAAGCCCGTCATCTGAGGCTACTCCCCGTGGTGGCGGCAGCCGCCACCATGGTCGTGCCCGTGGCCGCCGCAGCATTCATGATCACCGTGGTCGTGCCCGTGGCCGCCGCAGCATTCGTGGTCCTCATGGTCGTGCCCGCAGCCGCACTCGTGGTCGTGGTCATGGTCGTGCCCGCAGCCGCACTCGTGGTCGTGGTCGTGCCCGCAGCCGCACTCGTCCCCATCGTGCGCCTGCGTGTACAGCGACCAATCGAGACCGGCGGCGACGGCGTCGACCTCCTCCTGGTACAGCAGGGTGATCGCCTGCGTGCCCATGCGGGATCCGCCGATAGCGTCCAGCATGTCGTACAAAGTGAACGCGGTATCGGCGCCGGGAAGCGCGATCTCCTTCTCCTCTGCGACCTGCAGCGCGAGCCCGAGGTCTTTGATGAAGTGCTCGACCATGAAACCGGGCTTGTAATCGCCGTCGAGCGCCTTGGGCGCGAGCTGCTCCATCACGCCCGATGAGCCCGTACCGCTGCAGATCATCTGGCGCGTCTGCTCGGCGTCCAAACCGCACTGCTGCGCGAGGGCGAGGGCATCCGCCATACCCACCATGGAAGCGCCGAGGGCAACCTGGTTCGCGAGCTTAGCCGCCTGGCCCTTGCCGGCGCCGCCGAAGCAGAACAGCGTGCGGGCGAACGTCTCGATGAGCGGGCGAACGGGTTCGACATCGCTCTCGGTGGCGCCGATGATCGCCGTGAGCGTGCCGGCGATCGCACCGGCCTCGCCTCCGGTAACGGGGCAATCGAAGGCGTGCTTGCCGCACACCTCCGCCGCCTCGGCGATATCGCGCGCCAGCTCCGGGGAGCTGGTCGTCAGATCGATGAGGTAGCTACCCGGCTTCGCGGCGGCGAGCATCCCGTCTCCCGCCAGATACAGCTCCTCGACATCTTGCGGATAACCGACCATGGTGAACACCACGTCAGCGTCCTCCACCGCCAGGACGGGGCTGTCCGCCCACACGGCACCGCGGTCGACAAGGCCCTGGGCCTTCGAGCGCGTACGGTTGTAGACGCGCAGGGAGTAACCCGCATCGAGCAGGTGGCCGGCGATGGGCGCACCCATGATGCCGGTGCCGATGAAGGCGACCTTGAGATTCTTATGGGACATATCTGCTCCTAACTTGGATTGGCGTTACTTTGAGCTGGAAGGGTCTATACCGCTCCATGAAGAACGACCCCTGCAACAGCCGAAACGCGTAAACCACCGGCTGCATCCCGCGCGAGGGACCGTCTACGACGTGCGGACGCGCTTAGCGATACGATCAGAGAGGGAGATCTTATCGGCGCGATTACCGCCCCAGAACCCGATGGCGACCATACCCGGTCCCACATGAGATCCGATGGCCGTGCCCACCGAGCCGCGGATGACGGGCACATCGGAGCATCCTTCCTCCTTGCGAATCGCGGCCTCGAGCCAATCGGCATCCTTCTCCGCATCGCTGGACACGATCGCGATCGGCATCGCGGGGTCGGCGATATGGTTGTCCCTGAAGGATTTGACCAGCGCCTTGAGCGCCTTCTTTCGACCGCGGTTCACGCCTACGAGCGAGAGCGAGCCGGATAAGTCGAATGAGAACTCCGCCTTGATATCGAGCTTGCTCGACAACTGCGCTGCCGCAGGTGGAATACGGCCGCCCGCTGCCAGCGAATCGAGACCGTCGAGCATGAAGTAGCCATGAATGCAGGTTTTCGCCTCATCCGCCCAGGCTGCAAGCTGCCTCGCCGTCAAACCCGCCGCGCGCTGGCGCACGGCCTCGATCGCCAGCAGCTCGCCGCATGCACAGGGCAGGGCGTTGTCGACGACGAAAAGCTCGAACCCGGGATACCTCGCACGCACTTCCTCCGCAGCGTTTACCGCGGAGTTATAGCTCGATGACAGGGCACTCGTGAAGCAAAGGTACACGGTAGGCGTCCCCTCTTCGGCACACTGGGTAAAGAACTCGAGGTAGCGACCGAGCGAAACCGCCGAGGTAGAGGCGCGCGAGCCCGCACGCAACTTGTCGTAGAACTCCTTCGGTGTGATCGAAGCCCAGATGTCGTCGATGTATTCGACGCCATCGAGAATGTAGGGGAAGCCGAGGATATCGACATCGAGCGTAGCCGCGACTTCGGGCGTAAGATCCGCACAGGTATCGATCACGATGCGGCAGCGATGCTCGAGCCCGGTGGTATGGATTGCAGTATTCATGAACGCCTTTCATACGAAAGATAGCGGCCACCCCGAACGGGATGGCCGCCATCCTATTCATGCACGTACTGGCATTCTACTCGCTAGGAACCTCGAACTTGGGCTTGATGATGCCGTATCCACCATTCTTACGGTGATACACCACATTCACCAACCCGGTGGCCGCGTCCTCGAAGACGTAGAAGTCATGGCCCAGCAAGTCGGTCTGGACGAGCGCCTGCTCCTCCGTCATAGGCGTGAGCTCGATGAACTTCTCGCGTACGAGCTGACCGTCTTCCTCCTCCTCGGGAATGAGCAGGTCAGCGAAGTCCTCGACGCGCGGAACTGGGGCGACGTCGGCGGCACTGGGGCCGCTCTGACGGTTGTCCACCACCTTCGTCTTGAACTTGCGCAGCTGGCGCGTCACCTTCTCAGCGGCCAGATCGATCGCGCCGTACATATCGGCGCCATGCTCCGCCACGCGGATGACGGAACCGCGGGCGCGGACCGTAACCTCGACGATGGCGGGGTTGGGGTTGGAGGGATTCTTCTCATAGCGAAGGACAACATCGACTGACATGGGATCGATGTCGAACACCTTGCAGGCCTCGCCGATCTTCTCGTCGACGTGAGCACGCAGAGCATCGGTAACTGTGGTCTTGCGCCCAGTAACCTTGATATCCATACGTGACTCCAATCTATCCGGGGATATGACTTCGTGATTAGGTTGTACCCACTTTCATGCGCTGCGGCATGAAAAAGATACGCAAACCCGTTAACGAAAGGTATACCGCCGAATGCCGAAGAGTCCGAACAAAGCCGTTGGATGTGCGATAACGCGATGCCGCGGCGCGCGGCGCGTCTACTCGGAAAGCGAGTTCAGGTCACCCGAGCTCGTCGTGGAGCCCTCGTCCCCAGCAGAGGTGTCATCCGCATCGGAATGCGCGCGGGACGACGAGCTGCTGGAAGAAGCGGCGTCCGAGGAGGCGCCTTCCGCGGTATCCTCGCCATCGGACCGGTCGGCCTCCTTCTCCTCCTCTGCGCGACGGCGCTCGGAAGAGGTGGACAGACCCGAGACCAGGGCATCCTCGATGCTGACGGGCATCGTGCCGTACCAGGCGGTATGAATTGCCTCGAGGGTGCCGTCGGCGGCGATCTCGTCCATGGCGGACGTCACGGCGTCGAGCAGCTCGTGGTTCATGGTCCTCACGGCGATTCCGTAGCCATCGGACGCATCGAGCGCGCCGGCGAATACGATGTCCCCATACGCCCGGGAGAGATAGGCGCCCGCGGTGGCATCGCAGGCGACGTAATCGACCTCGCCCGCGTCGAGCGCCCCGAGACACTCGTTGACGTTGCCGTACGTCTTCTGCTCGGCCTCGATGCCGGCGGCGACCAGAAGATCCTGGGCAGCGGATGACGCCTGCACGCCGATCGTCGCATCGGACAGATCGTAAACGGACGAGGAGACCGGCGAGGGCTTTCCCGCCGCGGTCTTGGTGAAGAGGGCGGGCGCGCTCTCGAGGTAGGCGCCGACGACCGAAACGTCCTCGGCATCGCTGTCCGCATCGGCCCCGATGTAGACGTCGACCGATCCGGAGGACCCCACCTTGTCGGGGCTCGCATCGGTGTCGAACTCGACATCGAGTCCAAGGCGGTCGCCCAAGGCGTAGGCGATATCGGCGGCGTAGCCGGTCATCCTGCCATCGGCATCGAGCATCGCCTGCGGGGCGTCGCTCGAATCGATCCCCACCACCAGCACGCCCTTGCTCGCGATGGCAGGCGTCGACACCCTGCTGCGAACAGAGCGCGGAGGAAGCTCGGCACGCGTCGGAACGAGCAGCGTGCAGCCGCACATGCCCAAGGCGCCCGCCGTCGCAAGCGAGCACGCCGTCAGTCGCGCCAGACGGCGCACACGTCCCATATCCATCAAAGATCCCCCGCAGATGCATCGAACTTGAATTACGCGGCGGCATCGACCGGCCCATCGGCAGGAAACGCCGCCGTCCTCCCAGCTGACCTGGTATTTGACCCCACACCTGCGCACCGGGACGTTTGCTCAGCCGCCACAACGGCATCACGACTAGCCCGCTCGCCCGCGAAGCATTATTGCCTCAAGAAAAGATAGAACGGACGGTGCGGCTTACTTCTAGGACGCGCCATGATCGCCTTGGCGCGCGCGCCGCGGCTTACGTGGATCCCTTTGACCGCGTCTGTCATGGACTAGGATGGACGCCATCGCCCATCCGCAACCACAGCCTGGGAGGAACGAAGGGCATTATAGCAGGTTATACACGACACGACAGGATGCTGCACGCCATTTTCGCAGGCTGGAAGGCGCACCTACGTCCGCGCCCTACAAACACCGCCTATATACCCCATTTGATCAACGGTGCGTAAAGACGGGGTGATGAGCACGAGCACCAAAGATGCATCTGCTGAATACCAGCGCTAGCCCATTACGCGCGCGAGCGCGAGCGCGCGTACGGAGGCGGCGCCGGCGTCGCGCAGCGCCGTCGCGACCGCCGTGACGGTAGCCCCCGTCGTTATCACGTCGTCGATCAACAGGATCGATGCTCCCCGCACCACCGGGATCAGGGGCTCCACGACCTCGTAGACGCCACGAGACCCCTCTATGCGCTGCGCGCGTCCCATCTCGCGCTGGTCCCCAACGCCATGCTTGACCAGCGCATCTACAAACGGAACCCCCGATAGGTCGCCAAGAGAGCGCGCGACCGCCTCCATATGGTCGAAGCCGCGGCGCTGAAACGCGCGCGCCGTTGCGGGAACGAACAGCAAGAAATCTGATCCGTCGAGAAACGCGCCAAATCGCTGCGGATCGAAGCGTTGGGCATGGAGCGCCGTATCGTAGAGCATCTCGGCGAAAAGGGGCGCGAGCCGTCGCTCACCGCCATCCTTATACGCCCGAATCATCCGCGACAAAGGGTCCTGGAACGTCGCGCACGCCAGGCACGCCTGTGTTGCGACCTCCACGCCATAGCACTCCGTGCACAGCATCCTGCCGAACGGCGCACCGCAGCGCGCACAGGCAAGACCGGGATCGATCAGCTCCAGACGGTTCAAGCACTCATCGCACACCAGGCTTCCCAGCCGCTCGCATCCCGCGCATCGCGTGGGCGAGAGCGCCTCGAGCAGCTGGTCGCCCAGGCGATCCATCATCGCGGACAGGCGAGCCGTCCGTTTCGCGCTCCCATGGTTCGATTCACCCAACATAAACAGCCCTCTCCCGTTGCACGGACGAGAGAGGGCGATGTGATTCAAATGTACCCGATAACCTCCGACGCCAAACGGCCGAGCTCGGATTTATTCGCCGGCGGAACAGGAGTCCGCGGCGCCACCGCGCGACGCCTCTCCGCCGCCCTGCTTGGGTTTGCGCGAACGACGACGGCGACGCTTCTTCGGCGCGCCCTCGGCGGCACCGTCCTCGGGAGCCCCGTTCGAACGCCTGGCCTCCGGACGGGCGGCATCCGAGGGCTTATCCCCGCGGCCGGCGGCGCGCTTCTCGGCCGCCGCACCCCCGCCATCGCCGGGACGGCGGCGCGTCACCTTGATGTCACCGGAAGAAATCTGCTCGGCAACGGAGGCGACCTCGGGCTTCTTGGACGTATGGCGCCTGCGCGAGCGACCGGATTCCGTCGGCTGCCCCTCGGCTCCTGCAGCGCCCGGCTGCTCCGAGCGCTTCTGCTCGGCGCGGGCGGCGTTCAGGAACGCGGCATCGCGCTCCTCGCCCGAAAGATGCCGGCGACGACGGCGCGAGGACCCAGCCGAGCCGTCCTGCTGCTGCGCCGGCGCATTGCGACGGGAGGTACCCCGCGCCTGCTCGGCGCCCTCGTTGGCAGCGGAGCGGCGACGACGGCGGCGCGTCGTTCCCTGATCCTGGTCGCCCTCGCCCTGCTTCGCACCCTGGCCGCGAGAGCCGGAACCCTTGGAGGCCGATCCGCCCTTGCCGCCGAACTTGGCAGCCTCCTCCTCGCGCATGCGACGACGGCGCGGCGTCGGCCCGCTCGCGGCGATGCGGTCCGCACGATCGAGCCCGTCGCCCGTGTCGACGCCGTTTTCACGGTCGAGCTCGAGCAATGCCAGCGCGATATCCGCCGACTCGATGCGCTCGAGCACGTCGCGCGTCACGCAGTCCGGCCGGCACGCGCAACCCTGCTCGCTCGCCTTCTTCTTGCCGCTGTCGGAGCACGTCATATCGGCAAGATTCACACGGAATACCTTGCCGTTCTCCAAGCGCAAGATCAGCTCCTCGCGCGGGGTGTTGTATTCCTGCACCTTCGCCTTGCCCAGCGGAGTGTCGATCAGCGCCTTCTTTTTGGGAGCACGGGACTTGAAATCCTTATATGCCTCGAACTCGTAGCGCAGGCAGCACATGAGACGACCGCATACGCCGGAGATCTTTGATGAGTTGAGCGGAAGATCCTGCTCTTTCGCCATGCGGATGGACACGGGCTCGAACTGACCGCCGAAGCGCGTGCAGCACAGCTCCTGGCCGCAGGTGGCGTAGCCGCCGACCAGCCTCGTCTCATCGCGGACCCCGATCTGGCGCATGTCGACGCGCACGTGGAAGAAGCTCGACAGATCGCGCACGAGCTGCCGGAAATCAACGCGGTCCTCCGCAGCGAAGTAGAACACGGCCTTCTCGCCGCCGAAGAGGTACTCCACGGCGACCGGCTTCATATCGAGCTCGTTGCGCGCTACGATGCGGCGGAAGTCGCGCATGGCGTCTTCGCCGCGATCGGCGAGCTCGTCGGCATAATCGAGGTCGTCGTCGGTTGCGACGCGCAGCACGGGCTTGAGCGGGGCGGAGAGCTCCGACGCGGGGACCTCGAAGGGGTCGGCCGTGACCAAACCGATCTCGGTGCCGCGCTCGGTGGAGCAGATGGCGTGGTCGCCCGCCATGATATCGAGCTGCTTGGGATCAAACCACAGCTCGCGCGAGGCGAAAGCGAACTTTACGGGAACAACTACGGGCATGTAAGAGCCTTCCTTATATCGAGAAGCATGACCTCGATGGCCAGCTGGGGGGTTACGTTGCGAGCGATGCGCGCCTCGGTCGCCGATACGGCATCGAGGGCGGACGTGATTCCGGTGACGGTCGCGCGGGCGCACAGGCGATCGACCATTCCGGAAACGTCCTCGTTTACGATGGGGTCGTCGACGCCCTGGACGCGCATGAGGGCGTCGCGCAGAAGCGACCGAACGCATGCCAGCGCTTCCATGATACCCGAACGCTCCCTATGGGACAGCTCGCGCTTGAAGCGGTCCTCGAGCTGCTTGAGAGCGCCTCGCGAAAGGTAATCGGCATCCTTGGCGAGCAGGGCCTCCTGCGTCGACTTCACATCGTCAAGCGGCGCATCGATCACCGCCATGAGGTCCCGAGGGCAGCGGCGCCTATCCTCCGGTTTGGTCTCTTTACGCCATTTTGGGTCTACAACCGAACACAGGATGTC
Source organism: uncultured Collinsella sp. (assembly GCA_963558435.1). Taxonomy (GTDB): domain Bacteria; phylum Actinomycetota; class Coriobacteriia; order Coriobacteriales; family Coriobacteriaceae; genus Collinsella. Next base: position 10,623 of record CAUWGM010000022.1, on the reverse strand, counting down.
CGCCTCGTCGGCGTACGCCAGCTGGTCCACCACGCGCAGTATCTCGCGACGCGCCTCTTGGCGCTCGGCGCTCTTGAGAAATTCGACGGCGTGCGCCGGACTGCCCGCCACGGCGATCGCCATGCGGCAGCGCGCATGCGGCGCCCCCGTGGCGCGCTCCACCATCTCCGCGGCGCGCACGGGCGAAACCATGCGGAACGGAACGCATTGGCAGCGGGATACGATCGTGGGGAGGATGACCTCGGCACTCGAGCCGAGCAGGATGAACGTCACGTTCTCAGGAGGTTCTTCAAGCGTCTTGAGCAGCGCGTTGGCCGTGTTGGCGCGCAGCTGCTCGGCCCGGTCGATGATATACACCTTGCGCTTCGCGCGAATGGGTGCGAGCGCCACCTCCTCCAGAAGCGCCCTCGTCTGATCGATCAGGTATCCCGTAGCGGATTCCGGCGCATAGTAATGCACGTCGGGATGCGTATGGCGAGCGACCCGCACGCAATCGTCGCATGCACCGCAGCCGCCCTCGCCGCACAGGAGCTGCTGCGCCATAGCCCAGGCGGCGTCGAGTTTGCCCGAACCCGGCGCGCCCAAAAAAAGATACGCATGGCTCGCTCGGCCCGAAGCGACGGCATGGACGAGAAAATCGCGCACGCGCGGCTGCGCCTCGAGCTGCGCCAGCAGGCATCGATCGGATAGCGCTTCCCTCATCATGCTCACCCCTGCCGTCCTTCGTTTTCAACGATACCCGCGCCCTCGACCTGCTCGAGCACGCCGCCGACCGACCCTGCGATCAGCTTCTCGACTACCGACCACGCCGCCGCAAAAACCTCGTCGATCGAACCGGATGCATCGATGAGCGCGATGCGGCGGGGCTCCTGCTCGGCGAGCACGCGGAAGCCCGCAGCGACCCGCTCCTGATACGCGGCGCCCTTCTGCTCGAGCCTATCGGCCGAAGAGCGCGCCGCGCGCCGCGCAAGCGCCTCCCGCACGGGAACATCGAACACGAGCGTGACGTCGGGATGCCAACCATCGACCGCGATGGCGTTCGCCTGAGCGACCAGCGTGCGATCGAGTCCGTTTGCATACGCCTGGTACGCCGTTGTCGAATCGTAGAAGCGATCGCACACGACGGTGCGCCCCGCCCGGAGCGCGGGCGCCACGACCTCGTGCACCAACTGGGCGCGTGCCGCCTCATACAGAAGCAGCTCGCACACGTCCCCCATCTCGCCATGGGAGGGATCGAGCAGGATCGCGCGGATCTGCTCGGAAATCGCCACGCCGCCCGGCTCTCGCAGACGCACGACGTCGTGGCCCCTGCGCTCGAGCGCGTCGGCGATACGGACGGCCTGCGTCGACTTGCCGCAGCCGTCTATACCTTCCACGGTGATGAACAATCCCCGATCCATACCGAAAACGCCCTTTCAACGCACTGAAACGAAGCTCCATCATACCGCGCGCACCCACATACCCGCGCCAACAACAATACTTCGAACACACATCCACGGCCGCATCGCTTACTGGAAATGCTACTGGTGTCACGCGTATACTTTTCGAACACGAACCTCGATTTGGCGTTCGGATGATATACGTTTGAGCCAGCTAGCATTTTTTCGAGTGGCGCAGAAGGCCGCATCAAGACCTCAGAGGCGCAATCATCGCGAACTGGCCAGCATTTTGATCGGCGCGAACGCCCGCCGCGCGCTCCAGCCAGCAGAGCGGTCGGTGCATGCCTGCGCCCGCGAGCGCCCTGCCGCATCATGTCGCGCGCATCGGTATGCCGGCGCATGTAAGCAACCGTTGCATATACGCCCGATCGATTGCCTGCTCGAATGAAAATCTCAGGACCTTCACCCCCGTCAGGCTCAGGCGCGACTCCCTCAGCCGCTCCTTCCTCATTGCTTTGATAGCGGCCGATGCGCTTCGCCCCTTGGATACATATTTCCATCCTCCATCGAGCTCGCCGACCACAACCGTCCCATCAGGCAGTACCCAAAGAAAGTCAACCCGATACACCCTACCAGGTTCAAGAGGGTCATCCAGCTCCACCTGCAGCTCGGGAATCATGAAGCCCAACTCGATCATAGTCGCCCGAGCCATGGACTCGCCCCCGTTCTCGCTTCAGCTATCGGCCGCAGCCGCGACGCGCCGTGCTGTGGAAACACCTTTGCGCCGCGCCCCATTCCGGACCATGAAGGCAATCAGCTCGGCCTTTGATATCATGCCTTCGTGCAGAGCGGAATCCGCGATCGCCAAGCCCTGAGCGAAGTCCGTCTGGCACAGGCAGTCCAGCACCGTTCTATCAAGCGGCGTCACCCTGATGCCATCTATCACCTCAAACGGCCGACAAGGCGCCTTGTGGCAGACAATGCCCTCGTAGCGCAACCTTCTATTGCAGCGATCGCCTCTCGCTAGATGCACCGTATCCAAAAGCGCATACGGGACTTGCAGGCCATGCACCAACGCGGCCGAGTACGACGAAAAGACATAGTCGGGATGGCTTCGCGCCATCGCGCGCACAAGATGCATCGCCCGCGCTCGCTCTGAAAGACCCAGGTAGTACTCCGAGCGCGCGAAAAAACCTTTCGACGGCTCGACCGCACGGCTCGCCGCGACTCTGCGCTGCAGCCCTATAGCCTCTGCCCTGGTCGACGCATAAGCATATCGATACGTGGCTTCTGCCTCGTCAAATAAGCAATCAGCCATCGGCAAACATCGCTCGCTCATAGATGCACCTCCTCGCGCGAGAGCATCATAGCGGGCCGATCACCTACCTCGACGCAACAACCCGCCGCCCCCACTTCCCATGCGAGGGCACCATAGCAGGCCGGGTCCTTTCAAGTCTCAAACAAGCCATCTCTATGCTGCTAACACGGCAGGAATCGACCGTGCTACCGCGTAATCAAGCATCCGAGATTCCGCGAACGGATGATTTTACTAGATGAACGGCTGCATGCCTCAGGTGGCGAGACGCACCCCCGCCCGCGCTCGCAACAACGGCGCCTTTCGACGCCTGAAGAAAATGCTACCCAACTCATGCGTATACCATGCGAACATGGAACTTGGTCCGGCGTTCGAATGGTATACGCACAAGCGAAGTACCATTTCTCGTGCCCGGCGCAGGGCCGCCGCGCCCCGTCGCACCCCGTCGCGGCCCTGTTGCGCCCCGTTGCAGCCCTGTTGCGCCCCGCCGCCGGCTTTTAGCTGCAGCGGCTCGACAACCGATTACTCAGCCACGGGCTTCGCGGCCGCCTTCTTGGTCGCGGCGCCCTTCGCGGTCGTAGCCTTGGTCGCGGCCGCTTTCTTGGTCGCGGCCCCCTTCGCCGCCGTCTTCTTCGCAGTCGCCGCCGTCTTCTTCGCAGTCGCAGCCGGCTTCTTGTCCGCCGCGGCACCCCTGGCCGACGCCTTCTTGGTCGCAGCCTTGCCGCGAGCGGGCTTCTCCTTCTTCTCCTTGCCGGGGCAGTCCATGTTCACGCAGATGCGCCACGGGCCGCGGGCCGTCTCGACCACCACGACGGGGGCGCCGCAGTGCTCGCACACCTCACCGGTGGCGGAGAGCTTGCCACGCGCGGGGAGCGGATAGCTCACGCCGCAGTCGTCATAATTGGTGCAACGGATGAAGCGCTTGCCGCTCTTCTCGCTCTTATGCGCGATCAGGTCGCCATGGCGACCGGCCTCCGCGCAGACACGGCACTCGCCCACCTTGAGGTCGGGCTCGTAGTTGGTGGGGCACTTGGGATTGACGCACTGCTCGTAGGCCTTGCTTCGGAACGGCTGGCACTTGATACGCGGGGCGCCGCATTCGGGACACACGGCGGCCTCGCCCTCGAGCGGGCTCACCTTGACGCCCGAGGGCACCGGATAGGTCACGTCGCAATCGGGCCAACCCATGCAGCCGATGAAGCTGCCACGCGTCTTGGCGCTCGTCTTCATCACGAGGTCCTTGCCGCATTTGGGGCACGCGCCCACGCGCGCATCGGCGGTGACGGCGTCGCTGATGGCCTCGCCCAGGTCGTCTTTATGCTCGATCAGGGTGTCGAGCATACCCGCGAGCAGCGCGCGCGAGTGATCTACCACGTGCGTTTGCGTGTCGACGCCCTCAGCCACATGCGTCATGTCGGCATCGAGCTCCGCGGTCATCTCCGGCGTGGTGATGCGCGGCGCGAACTGGGAGAGCGCGTCAATGATGGCCACGCCCAGCTGGCTGGGCTCGATCGGGTCGTTCTTGAGGTAGCGCACCGTGTAGAGGCGCTCGATGATGCTCGCGCGCGTGGACTTGGTGCCCAGGCCGCGCTTCTCCATCTCCTGGACGAGCTTGCCCTGGCTGTAGCGCGCGGGCGGCTCGGTCTGCTTTGCCTCGAGCTTGATGTCGTGTACGTCGACCGTATCGCCCGCATCGAGCGCGGGGAGCTGCTCATCGCGCTTGAGACCGTAGGGGTACGCCTCGCGGAAGCCCGCCTCCACCAGCACGTCGCCGCTCGCGGTGAACGGCTCGCCGGCGACGTCGATCGACAGCTTGGTGTTCTCGATGGTCGCGGGGCCCATGAGCGTCGCCAGGAAGCGGCGGGCGATGAGGTTGTAGAGTTTGAGCTGGCCGCCGTCGAGCGAGGTGGGGTCGCCCTGGCCCGTGGGGTGGATGGGCGGGTGGTCGGTGGTCTCCACCTTGCCGCGCGTGGGCTGCATGGGTCCGGCGAGCACCTTCTTGCACACGGGCGCGAGCGCCGGGGAGTTAGCAGCCAGGCCGTTCACGATGCCCTCGAGGTCGAGCGACTTGGGATAGACCGTGTTGTCGACGCGCGGATACGAGATGAGACCGCTCATGTAGAGGGACTCGGCGATGCGCATGGTGCGCGCCGGGCTGATACCCTCGGCAGCGGCCGCAGCCTGCAGCGCCGTCGTGTTGAACGGGACCGGGGGCTGCTGCTTGCGCGAACGGCGGGCGACATCGGTCACGGTGCCGGTCGTCGCAGACGACACGTGCGCGTACGCCGTCTCGGCAGCGTCCTTATCGGTGAAGCGCGCCGTCGCGTGGCCGATCTTGAAATCCTGCTCGGAGGCACAGGCGAAGCCGCGAATCTGCCAGTAGTCTTCGGGTACGAAGGCCATGCGCTCGCGTTCGCGTTCCACCACCAGGGCGAGCGTCGGCGTCTGCACGCGGCCGGCGGAGCGCACGTTGCCGAAGCCGCCGAACTTGGCGAGCGTGAGGTAGCGCGTCAGAACCGCGCCCCAGATGAGGTCGATGTACTGGCGGGACTCGCCGGCGTCGGCCAGGTTCTGGTCGAGCTCCACGAGGTTGTTGAACGCTTCGGTGACCTCGCCCTTGATGAGCGCCGAATAGCGTGCTCGGCTCACGGGCACGTCGGGTGCGACCTCGCGCACACAGGAAAGGGCATCGGAACCGATGAGCTCGCCCTCGCGGTCGAAGTCGGTGGCGATGACGACGGAATCGGCCTTCTTTGCCAGATTCTTGAGAACGCGGATGATCTCCTTCTCAGCGGGGTTCTTGATGATGGGGGCCCAGGTGAGATACGGCAGGCTTTCGACCTTCCATCCTTTGATGTTGATGCCGTTCGCCAGGAAGGGGCGGCGCTTGGTGTCGTAAGGCGGCCGAGCGAGGCCGTCCGGAACCGCGGCGGGAAGCACCTCTCCGTCCCCGGTCAGCGAGTACCAGCCCTCCTTCTCATCGAAGAGGATCTCGTCGGGAAAGTCGGGCGCCAGGATGTGGCCGGCGAGACCCATGGACACCCACTCCTCGCCGTCCACGTCGAAACGATAGACCGGCGTGTTGTACACCTTGTCGTTTTTCGGCTTACCGGTGGCCAAGAGCTGCGCGATCTTCTGCGCTGCGATGTTTTTCTCTGCAATGACGAGCTTCAACGGGGCTCCTTCGCTACACGTACAGGTATGGTCAGCAGTATAGCGACTCGGACGCGCCTGGCGAATCATGCACGATTTCTGCGCGGACCGATGCGAAGCGACCCCACATGCGGACCGATGCGAAGCGGCCCCACGTACGAACCGGCGCGGCGCGGCCCCATACGCGGCCCCACGCGGGGCGACCCCACACGCGGACCGACGCGAACCGACGCGGGGCGGCGCTATGCGCGCGCGGCCTCGATCCGCTCCACCAGCCAGTCGCACCATTCGTCCATACCCGTACCGCGTGTCGCGCTCACGCTGAAGCGCGGCGCGCGCGGATTAAGGTCGTCCAGCGTACGGCCGTACTCGTCCATATCGAAGTCGAAGGCAGGAGCCACGTCCACCTTGTTGAGCAGCAGAGCGCCGGCGTGCTGGAAGATCCCGGGATACTTCAGCGGCTTGTCGTCGCCTTCGGGCACCGAGAGAATCATGATGGACAGGTTCTCGCCCAGATCGAAATCCACAGGGCACACCAGGTTGCCGACGTTCTCGATGAAGATGACGTCGATGTCGTCCAGGCCGACGCCCGCCTCGAAGGCGTCGACCGCCTGCCCGATCATATTGCCCTCGAGATGGCACAGGCCGCCCGTGTTGATCTGGATGGCCGGCATACCGGCCTCCTTCATGGTGAGGGCATCCACGTCCGACGCGATATCGCCCTCGATCACGGCACAGCGATAGCGGCCGCGCAGACGCTCGTTGGTGGCGAGGATGGTCGAGGTCTTGCCGGATCCAGGGCTCGACAGCACGTTGACCACGAAGATCTTGTTCTCGGCGAAACGCGCGCGGAGCTGCTCCGCCAAGCGCTCGTTGCGCGAAAGGATGGGCTGCTCGATACCGATGGTCTTGCCTGCCATATGCATGCACTCCATTTCCACGTTCAATCCATACGTACGCTTGTGTACCCCATCGGGCGCGGCGCCATCCGCCGCCGATGCATCCGGCGCGGCGCCGTCCGATGAGTCCCCGCCCCGCGCGATTCCATCAGGCACGCGGGAGCCAACCCCGCGCGAGCCTCCGCCCGCATGCGCCGCCCCGTTCGCACGCGACGGCAGCTGCGTCGAGAGCGAGGGGATCAGTCGGGCGTCTCGATCTCGATGGATACGATGTCGAGCTCCCGCCCGCGCACCGTGAGGGTCTGGCCGCTGCCGCATACGGGACACCGGCAATGGAACCGGTCGTGGTCGAACTCGGCACCGCACTGCACGCATGCGCTGCGCGGCGCCACGCGCTCGACGCGCAGCTCCGCATCGCGCGTGAGCTCGTCCTCTTCCCGCAGGACCTCCCAAGCGAAATCCATGGATTCCGGCACGATCTCGCACAGATCGCCCACGCGCAGCGAAACGGCGACGACGCGCGAAGCCTCAGCCTCGCGCGCCGTACGCAGAACAACATCTATGATTCCGGAAACAACACCGAGCTCGTGCACGCTCTCGCCTACTCCTCGTCCTCGTCGTCGAACAGGCTGAGGCGGCCTTCCTTCAAGCCGGCCTTGCCCTCGCGCTTCACGATGACGACGCGGGTGACCGCGAGCGCGATCTCATACAGGGCGAGCATGGCGGCGTACATATACGCCATGGTCACGGGCGAGGCGTCGGGCGTGACGCAACCGGCGACGACCAGCAGCACGACATAGACGTAGCGCCACGCCCCGCGGAACTTCACATACGGAACGATGTGGAAGACAGCGAGGTAGAACACGATGAGCGGAAGCTCGAACGCGACGCCGAAGCCGATCATGAGGAGCAGCTCGATGTTGATGTAGTCCTCCAGCATGGGCATGGCCGTACCGATGGCCTCGGACTCGCCGATGAGGAAGCCGAAAGCCGGGCTGATGATCACGAAATAGCAGAAAAGCACGCCCAGGAAGAAGAGCGCGGTGGCGCTCACGATGGTGGGGACCACCCAGCGGCGCTCGCTGGGCTTGAGCGCGGGCAGGAAGAATGCCAGGATCTGCCAGATGATCATGGGCGTGCACATGACCAGGGCGAGCTTGAACGCGATGGAGAATCGCAGGCTGAAGCCGCCCAGCGCCGTCATGACGTAGAACTCATCAGCGAATTCGCGGATGGGATCTTGCAGGATGTCGATGACGACGGGCGTGGCGAAGTAGAGCACGAGGGAGGCGGTGAGAACGGAGACCACCACGATGGTGAGGCGGCGGCGAAGCTCGCCCAGGTGGTCGAAGAGCGGCATCCGAGCAGGTCCGATGGGCATTACTGCTCACCCCCCTCTACAGCGGCGGCATCCGAGGCAGCGTCCCCGGCAGACACGTCGGATGCGGGCGCGACGTCCTCGGCGCGCTCGTCCACCGCGGCCTTGCGCTTGCGCGGGCGACGCGCGTACAGGTCCTCGGTGGTGCGGACGACGGGCTGCTCGGGCTCGGACGCGGGCGCGGGCTCGGCGCTCTCCGTGCGCGAGCCATCGGCTGTCGGCTGCGCAGTCGTCGCGGCCGCGCGATCCGACCCTGCGACGACCGCGGCGCCGGCCTCGGACTCGGCGGCAGCCGCCTCCTTCTCGGCCTTCTCCGCCGCAAGGCGGGCGCGGCGCTCGGCAAAGGTCTCCTTGCGACGAGGCGTTACCTCGGTCGCATCTGAGCGATCGGCATCCAGGTCATCGTCCGCGGCGGCACCCTGGGAGGAGCCATGCGCCTTCTTGGGCTTGACCGGCGCCGCGGCGGCTGCGGCCATGGGGTCGATCACCTCGGATTGGACAACCGAGGTCATCTTCTCCTGGGTCTCGCGGAACTGGCGCAGGGCGCGACCGATCGTGCGGCCCATCTGCGGCAGCTTGTCGGGACCGAAAAGCAAGAAGCCGAAGATCACGATGATCATCAGCTCGGTGGAACTAATTCCAAACACGACGCCTCCAGAGTTCTTCTTGCAAGGAAGCCGCAGACACGCGCTGCGGCCCCCGAGTAGTCAACGTACGAGTATACATGTTAGTTACGGGTAGGTCACGCAAGCCCATCTACCAGCGGTTATACAACGAGTAGAACGTGTAACTACGGGTATTCTAGGGCATTTGGGAAAAGCGAGGGCAAAATAAAACACCCCTCCACCGTCTGCACAAGTGGAGGGGTTTCGCATAAAAGGGCGCTGGTCTCGTATGCCCGCTAATCGACCCGCTTAACCTCGCTGCGCTCCTCGTCGGGGTACTTGAAGCTGACCAGGTACCCCATGTCGGTCAGACGCTCGCCGACGCTGCGGCGCACGGCGTTGACGAACTGGTACGGTCCCGCCTCGCAGCCCATCACCTCGGCGTCCATGTCCGCCCGCTCCTGCGTGCGGTAGTACGTGAGGCGCACGGCCCTGAACTCAACGGGGCTCACGATTACTCCTCTAGCGTGGCGGCAAGGCGCTCCACGACATCGCCGAGGGACACGCCAACACGCGCGGCCTCGCGCTGGATGGCGGCGCGTGCCTTGGTGGAGATTCGATAGCTCGCCACGACCTTCAGGCCGTCGTCCTCCTCGGGGATGCCGAACTCCGATTCGTAGCCCTCCACGCTCAGATGGTCCTCGGCCCACTGCCGCGCTTCCTCGTAGGACAGCGGCGTGATCGCCTCGCCCATCGCCCACATCCCGTAGAGATGGACGGCGTAGCGCGTCTTCGCCCCGCCCTCGCCCCACAGGAAGTACTCACCAGTGCGCTTGCGGTACAGCTCCTCGCGGAACCAATCGAAATCGCCCCTGCCGAACCCGCTCTCGTACTCGCCAATCCACTCGGCCGTATCGGTGTCGTATGATTTTCCGTCGATGATTTTCCTCATGTCTCCTCCTGTCTTCGGCTTAGTAATCGATCTCGCTAGAGATAGTCCAGTCGTAGTCGGCCATATCCGCGATGGACTGCGCCTGCTCGCCCTGGAAGTTGTTCGGGTAGAACTCGTTGCCGTCGTTGTCGACCCAGACGCTGACCTCCTGCTGAACCTGCGGGAAGAACACGCTGTAGAGGGTGCCGAACTCGTCGCTTTCGAGAACCTTGTACTCCTGCTCCGCCATTGTGTGCCCCTTTCTTTGGTGTTCATTGTTTACAACTCTATTATATAGCGTAGTTGTATACAATGCAAGAACAATTTTAGAGTTGTATACATTTACGGCAACAAAAAAGCCCCCTCCCGCGCGATGCAAGAGGGGTGCTGAAGCCTATTCGTACACGATGACGATGTAGTTCGCCGCGATGGAAGCGGTCGAGCCGCTTCCCGCCACAGCCTTGATCGTTAGGTCGGGCTGCACCTTGGCCTGCGTCGTCCACACCGCGTCGCCGTTCCACCGTGTCGGCATGAGGAAGATTCCCGATGATCCCGACGCGGGGTTGTTCACGCTGATGGCGCACTTGTCGGGGTCGGCTTCGAAAGCGGAGCGGAACTGCTCGGTCGTCCACAGCCTGACGTGCCCCGCGCCGTCGGCGGGCATCTTCGCCAGACGCCCCGAGTACACGCGCGAGACGCCCGAGAACATCCCGTTTATGGCGTTGACCTCGGACGTGACGACGGAGTTGCGCACGGCGTTCGAAGATGAGGTCGAAAGGTAGGGATCCGTCACGGCGTCCCTGCCCGGGTTCCCCTGGGGGCCGCGCTCGCCCTGGACGCCCTGCGGGCCATTACAGTTTGAGTCGTCCATAAGGGCGGCCCTTTCACCTTCAAGGCATTACGATTGGGCCGTACCGATGGTCGCCGACCGACCGCCCCGGATGGCCGTTTCGCCCTGCCCCG
>CAUWGM010000021.1:0-31302 GCA_963558435.1 uncultured Collinsella sp. | reverse complement strand
TATCCGGTTCTCAAGGTACGCGCCGTGCGGTACGCTCGGTGCCGCGCGGCAGGGATTAATAATGCCAGAGACCCTATCCATCGTCTAGTGGTTATTTCATCGTCACTATTCCTCCATATTTTACTTACCCAACCTTCTCGGAGCCTCCCAGACACTCCACCCTTCGCGACGCCCTCAAAGCCAAAAGATCCCGTCTCCCTTCTTATATATGGAAGGCCCTTCGCCACTCGGCATGCCGCCGTGGTCGAAGGGCCTTCCCCGTTAGGTTCGCTCGAAGCCGTTTCGAGCCCCGATCCGATCTCTTATATATAGGTTGGCTCACCCATGTAGGCTCGCTCGCATCCCGCTCTGCGCTGCCCAGCGGCTCCTTCGCAGATAGCCACACGTAACCGCCGTTGAGCCTAGAAGAAGACGCGGCTATTCCGCCACATCGTCCTTGCGCTTGCCGCCATAAGCGATGGCGGCCGTACCTGTTGCCGAAAACACCGTCGCCGCGATTGCTCCCGCACCCGCCAGGTCGAACGTCTGCGGCAACACGGACGCGCTCTCTCCCTGCTTCACATCGGGAGCCGGCGTCGCAACGATCTGCTGCTCCACTTCAGTCCACTTCGCCGCGACGTACGTGTCGACCGTCACAGGAGCGCTCGGATCGAATTTCTCGCCATACGTGCGGGTCGCACGGTCGTAGTAATACCAGCCATCGAACGTGAATCCTTCATAAACGGACGCCTGCGGAAGGGCGTGTTCCGAGCTGAACGCAGCATTCGCGCTCACCGAAAGCACCACGTTATCCGTCAGCGGATCGCAGTCATCAAACGTGACCTCGTACTTTCGCACCGCCTCGGACTCCTGGCCATCCCCCTAAAGGTGAGCGTAAGGGTCAAACCAGCAACGATAGCCTTGTGACGAGGCCGTGCCATGAATCCTCCTTAATCTGATCCCATCGTGGGAATCTGGTGTGGTTGAGGTACGTTTACATCATTCAGACTCGCAAAGAGGTCTAGACCAGTATGAAGGGGCGCGACCCGCGGCACAACGTGAAAGACGCCCATTCCAACAACATCTCCGCAGATAGAAGCGACGTGCCCTCGCGCCACGAAATGGCCCGCCCGCGATTCACCGCAGGCGGGCCGACGAGCATCGCGAAGATGCCGATCCGTCTCATCCACAGGGGACGGCCTTTCCATTTGCCGCGCAGGGCGGCCTGGCGTTAGCAGATCTTGCAGACCCAGCCGTGAACGTCCTCGATGGTGCCACCCTGGATGCCGGTGAGCGTCGCGCGCAGGCGCTTCATCACCGGACCCGAGGTCTCATGCCCATCCGGGAACGCGACGACGGTCTCGCCGTCGTGAATCTCCCCAACAGGGCTGATCACCGCGGCGGTTCCGCACAGGCCGCACTCCACGAAGGCGCCCGAGAGCACCTCAGCCCATGCGACCGGGCGCTCATCGATCGAGATTCCCAGGTCCCGAGCAACCTGCACGAGTGAACGCCGAGTAATAGAGGGCAGGATCGAATCGGTGTGCGACCGCGGCACCACGAGCGTCCCGTCCTTCGCCACGAAGAGGACGTTGGCGCCACCCGTCTCCTCGACATAGGTGCGCGATTCGGAGTCCAGGTAAAGGTTCTCGGCATAGCCAGCGGCATGCGCTTCCATGCCCGACTTCAGGCTCATCGCGTAGTTGAGACCCGCCTTGATGTTGCCGGTGCCGTGCGGGGCCGCCCGGTCGTATTTGGAGACGCACAGCTTGACCGCAGTGTCCCCTCCCTTGAAATACGGTCCCACGGGCGTCACGAGGATGCGGAACTGGTACTCGTCCGCGGGCTTCACCCCGATGACGTCGCCCGTGGCGATCATGAGGGGGCGCACGTAGAGCGTCGCGCCAGAGCCGAACGGCGGCACCCAGGCGGCGTTCGCCTTGACGACCTGCTTGACCGCCTCAACGAAACGATCCTGCGGGAAGGCCGGCATGACCAGACGCTCCGCAGAGTCAGCCATGCGCTGCGCATTCATATCGGGGCGGAAGCAGACGATGGAGCCGTCCTCGGTGGTGTACGCCTTGAGGCCTTCGAAGACCTCCTGGCAGTAGTGGAAGATGCCCGCGCATTCCGACAACGTGATGCTGTGATCGGACGTGAGGCCCCCCTCGTCCCAGGCGCCATCCTTGTAATTGGACACGTAGCTGTAGTCCGTCTTTCGATAGCTGAAATCGAGATTGCCCCAGTCCAGATCCTTCTTTTCGACCGTCATCGATATCTCCTTCTCCTCGCCATGCGTGCGGCCCGCAGGCCGCCCAAGTGCCGTGCCATGGCAATTCTACCGCGCGCGCCGCGCCCGTAACGCGCTCCCTCTATTTTGATAAAGCTGTTTGCGGTCACGAAACAAACCGCGTTCCAACACGGCTGCGAGCGCGGTTCGCACCGAGCCGGAACCATGGACCGCGGCGCTTGGAGCCTTGCGGGGAATCGGCCCCGGATTCCCAAAGCGCTGCGCCTCGTGCTCGATCCACGATGTTAAACCCTAGTGATTCTCTCGACTTTAGCGCTCGATGCCGCTACCATTGCCTCAACTGGTATTCCTATCGAAAACAGGGGTAGCGATGAGCTTTATCACCACCATCCGCGAGGACATCAAGACGGTCCAGTCGCACGATCCCGCCGCGCAGAGCGGGCTGGTCATCTTCCTCTCCTATCCCGGCCTGCACGCGAAATGGGCCCACACCCCCGAGCACTGGCTGTGGAACCACGGGCTGCGCGGGCTCGCGCGGGTGATGTCGCAGTTCACGCGCTTCATGACGGGCGTGGAGATCCACCCCGCCGCGCAGCTGGGACACCGCCTCTTCATCGACCATGCCATGGGCGTCGTGATCGGAGAGACCACCGTCGTCGGAGACGACTGCGTGCTCTACCAAGGCGTCACCCTGGGCGGCACCGGCAAGGAGACCGGCAAGCGCCACCCCACGCTCGGCGACCGCGTCACCGTGGGCACCGGGGCGAAGGTGCTGGGAGCCATCCATATCGGCGACGACGCGAAGATAGGGGGCAACTCCGTCGTCGTGAAGGACGTGCCCCCCGAGTCCACGGTCGTCGGCGTCCCCGGACGCGTCGTGCGCCGTTCCGGATGCCGGGTGCTCGGCGCCACGATGGACGCGCGGGAGCACCGCGAGACGATGCCCGACCCCCTCCAGGAGCAATCCCTCATCAACCGCGAGAGCATCGCCGGTAACCAGCGCCGCATCTGCGAGCTCGAGCGGCAGGTTGCCGAGCTCACCGCGCTCGTGCAGCAACTCGCCGGGGACCGTCGCTAAGCCCCTTGCGACCAGACAGCATCCAGGTATGAATAAACGGCGTCCAGCACCCGCGCGCTGGACGCCGTCGCTATACGGCGGCTCCCCGAAGCCCGGAGGGCGACGGAGCCCTACATGAACTGGGAGCGATAGAGCTCGGCGTAGGCGCCGTCGGCCGCGAGCAGCTCCTCGTGCGTACCCTGCTCGATGATCGTGCCCGCCTCCATCACCAAGATGAGGTCGGCGTCCACGATCGTGGAGAGGCGGTGCGCGATCACGAAACTCGTGCGCCCGTGCATCAGCGCCTCCATGGCGCGCACGATCGCCTGCTCGGTGCGCGTATCGACGCTCGAGGTCGCCTCGTCCAAGATGAGGATCTTGGGGTCGCAGAGCATCGCGCGCGCGATCGTGAGCAGCTGCCGCTGACCCTGGCTGATGTTTTCGGCATCGTTGGCCACGTGCGTGTCGTAGCCATGGGGCATCGTCCGCACGAAGAAGTCCACATGTGCGGCGCGCGCGGCGCACTCGATCTCCTCGCGCGTCGCATCGGGCTTGCCGTAGGCGATGTTCTCGGCGATGGTGCCGTCGAACAGCCAGGCATCCTGCAGCACCATGCCGAAGTTGCTGCGCAGCTCCCCGCGGTCCATCTGGCGCGTGTCCACGCCGTCGAGCGTGATGTGCCCGCCATCGACCTCGTAAAACCGCATGAGGAGGTTGATCAAGGTCGTCTTGCCCGCACCGGTGGCGCCGACGATGGCGATCTTCTGCCCGGGCTCGGCGGTGAAGGACACGTCCCTCATGAGCGGCTTGTCGGGCGAATAGCCGAAGCGCACGTGCTGAAACGCGACGCGCCCCTTCACCGGACGGCTCACGTGGGCGGCGACGCCGGGTTCGGGCTCGGGATCGACCTCGGGCTCGTCGAGGATGTCGAACACGCGCTCCACCGAGGCCAGCGCGCTCTGCAGCGTGTTGATGGTCATCGACATCTGCGTGAGCGGTTCGGACGCCTGGTTGATGTACTGGAAGAACGCCTGGAAGACGCCGATGGTGATCTGCCCGGCGATCAGCATGCCGCAGCCGATCACCGCGATGGCCACCTGCGACAGGCGGCCGATGAAGCGAATCGCGGGGCCGGTCGCGTTGGTGAGGAAGTCCGCGCGACGGCTCGCATCGGCGAGTTTCTGGGCGAGCTCGTGAATCTCGGCCGAGCTCTGGGGCTCGCGATTGAACGCGCGGATGACCACGCGGCCGCTGTACGCCTCCTCGACGGCGCCCGTGAGATGGCCCACCCACTTCTGGCGCTCGGCCGCGAGCTCGAGGTTGCGGCGCGCGGTGAGCTTGGTCACCAGCACCGAGAGCAGCGAGAACGCGAGGAAGACGCAGGCGAGCAGCGGGCTGTAGACGAACATCATCACCACGGCGCCCGTCACGCCGCCGACCGCCATGAGCAGGCGCAGCAAGCCGGTCTGCAGGACCTCGGACATCTTATCGAGGTCGTTCGTCGCCCGGCTCACCACCTCGCCGGGTCGATGCGCGTCGAAAAACGCCAGCGGGAGGCGGTTCATCTTGGCTGCGAGCTTGTTTCGCAGCGACAGGTTGAGGCGTTCCGCGAAACCGGCCATGACGAAGCACTGGAGCGTGTAGAACGAAGCGGCGAGCGTCCAGACGGCGAGGTAGATCGCGATCGCCCGGCCGCCGGTCTCCCAGCCCACGGTAAACGAGCGGCCCCGCGCGAAGGCATCCTGGATGCTCGCCCACAGGATATCGATGACGCGTGCCGAGAACGCCGGCGCCGCTACCGAGAACGCCGTGTACAGGATAATGGAGACGATCACGAGCACGAAGCGCCAATGCTGGTCGCGCGCCTCGTGCCAGAGGCGGATCACGGTTCGCTTGATATCGCGCGGCACCTCGGCCTCGTCGGCCTCGTCGGACGCGCCCCCGCCTGCGTCCTCGACCCCCGCGACCGCGCAGGCACCCGTCGCCGCATCCTGCTCGACGCTATGCAGCGCCCGCTCCTCGAGCTGCCCGACCTGTTCCAGTCCGCCGGTCTTCTCAAACTGTTCCGCCATATCACTCGCCTCCCTTCATCTGCGACCTCGCTATGTCGCGGTAGACCGCGCAGGTCTCCATGAGCTCCTCGTGCGTACCCTTCCCCTCGATGCGTCCGTCCTTGAGCACGACGATCTGGTCGGCGTGCAAGATGGTCGAGATGCGCTGGGCGATGATGAGCACCGCGGCGTCGCGCGTCTCGGGCACGAGCGCGCGGCGCAGGGCGGCATCGGTCTTGAAGTCGAGCGCGGAGAAGCTGTCGTCGAAGATATAGAGGTCGGCGCGCTTCATGAGGGCGCGCGCGATAGACAGGCGCTGGCGCTGGCCGCCGGAGAAGTTGGTGCCTCCCTGTGCCACCGGCGTCTCCAGGCCCTGCGGCAAATCGAAGACGAACTCGCTCTGCGCGACCTCGAGCGCATGGCGCATCGCGGTCTCGTCCGCCGTGTCGTCGCCGTAGCGCAGGTTGCTCGCCACCGTGCCCGAGAACAACCACGCCTTCTGCGGCACATAGGAGATCGCGCCGCGCAGGTCGCGTTGCGCCAGGTCGCGCACGTCGACGCCGCGGAAGCGCACCGCGCCCTCCGTCACGTCGTGCAGGCGCAGCAGCATCTTCGCGATGGTCGATTTTCCCGAGCCGGTCGATCCAATGATGGCCGTGGTCTGCCCGCGCTTGCAAGCGAAGGACAGGTCGTGCAAGGTGTCCTCGTCCGCATCTTCGAAGCGGAAGGACGCGTGGTCGAAGACGGCGACGTCGTCGGAAGCCGCCTCGCGCGCCGCGGACGCAGCCGCCGGATCGGCGCCGGGAGCAGGAGCGGCGAACGCCGCGGGTTCGACGCCGTCTGCGATCTCCGGTTGAAGGTCGATGACGGCGGCGGCGCGATCGAGGCATGCCTTCGCACGCGGCAGGGTGAGCGCGACGATCTGCGCCATCATCACGAAGAAGAGGATGAGCATCGCGTACTCGAGCACCGCCGACACGCTGGCGATCTGCATGGCATGGGCGCCCACGCGGTTGCCGCCCAGCCACAAGACCGCCACCTCGGCGATGTTCATGAAGAAGAACGCCGAGCAGTCGAGGCCGGCGAACAGCAGGTTCACCTTGATCGCTCGGTCCGCGTAACTCGTGAACACCTCGTCGAGCCGGCGCTCGGCATGGCGCTCCTTATTGAAGGCGCGGATGACGCGGGCGCCCACGATGCTCTCGCGCAGCACCACGTTCATGCGGTCGATGAGCTTTTGCAGGCTCATGAAGATGGGCGCCGCCTTGGCGACCGTCACCACGGCGATCGCGAGCACGATCGCGACCACCGCGGCGAGGAGCATGCCCATCTGGTAATCGATCATGCACGCCATGACGATGCCTGCGACCGAGAGGAACGGCACCGGCAGCACGAGCTGGATCGTAGCGATGACGGACTGCTGGATCACGTTGGTATCGTTGAGCGTACGCGTGATCATGGAACCCGTGCCGAAGCGCTCGAAATCGCCGCCCGAAAACGCGAGCGACGCGTCGTAGACGGCGTTGCGTATGTCGCGCGCCACGTTGGATGCGAGCTTGGCCGCCAGGTACGCGCCGGTCATGGCGCCGCCGCTCGCCAGCAGCGAGGCCCCCAGCATGGCCAGGCCGCCGCGCACGATATAGTCGAAATCGCCCGTGCCGATGCCGGTGTTGATCATATCCGCGAGCATCGTGGGAACGAGCAGCGTGCCCACGTTGTCGACCAGCAGCACCAGCAGCGTGACCGCCACCAGCGCGCGATAGGGCTTCATGAATCGAAACAGCAGCTTCATACGCATCTCCTCCTTACGGCGCCGCAAAGCGGTCGCCCCTCCCTCTGCCTGCGGGCCCGTTCCCCGCTCCCGCAAGCGCCGCTGCCGGTCGTGTTCGAGCAACCCGCAGCCGCGCGCAGATGCGGCACGCTACCCGCGGCCCTCGTTCATGCTCGTGAACTCGGCGTCGAGCGCCTCGGTGTACTTGTTCGCCAGCTCGAGCAGGGTAGCGCGCTCGTCCGCCGTGAGCGTGCGGAAAGCGCGGCGCTCTGCCTCGATACCGGGCACGATGTTCTCCTTCGCAAAGACCACGCCCGCGGGCGTGAGCGACGCCTGCTTGCTCTTGCGGCTTCCGGGCTCGAACGACAGCTCGATGAGCTCGCGCGATTCCAGCGACTTGAGCGCCGAGTTGATGGTCTGCTTGCTGTACGACCAGGCGATGGCGATGCTGCGCAGCGATGCCGTTCCGCCCGCGCGTACCAGCTCGTACAGCATCCAGTAAGCGCAGCTCGACAGCCCGCAGCTCCGGGCGAACTGCCCATACAGGCGGTCGGCGGCGTTGTAGAGATAGTCGAGTTGCGCCGGGCTATCGATATCGGTTGCCAAGATGATCCCCTTCTCCCAAGCCTTCACGTTTTATCCGATTTCGGACATAGAGCAGGATACTACCGAGATAGAATCACGGTCAACAGACTCGCGAAGGTTGCGCCACGGCAATGAAAAACGGCCCTGGCGCACGAGGCACCGGGGCCGAAAAGGGGGACGAAGCTTGCGCGGGCGCTACTCAGGACGCACCCAGCCTTCCTGGATGGACGCGTGGAACGTCGCGTCAGCGAAGAGGTCGTGGACGCTCTTGCCGTCGAGCCACGGCAGCTCGATGAGCTCGGACAGCGTGGTGACCAGATCGGAGCAATCGCTGAAGCGACCCTTGGGGTTCAGCTTCTCGCAGTCCTGAACGCGCCAGTACCCGTCGGTGTGGGTGATGTAATACTCATGTCCATCGACATCCATGAATACGCGAGTCTTGGAGCGCAGGTAAGTCAGCAGCTCCTCAAACGAAAACGCAAGGGTATCGTCTGCCTTCAATCCCATGGCTGCCTCCTTGGCGTCGTACGCCCGCTCGGGCGTTTGGGTAACATTACCTACCTCACAGTTAACGCCTGGGAGCTTACGCCGCCATGATGAAATAGGCAGACGGCATGCATGTTCGAGCAACGGTAGCAAGATGGGCGCAAACGCAGCGAGCGATGCCGAAAGTATTCCGACATCGCTCGCAAACAAGCAGCTCGGTTCTAGATTTGATGCACGCCGTGGCACGGATTATTTGGTGGCGCCCGGCAGCGCGGACGGTCGGCAGCGCCCTTCCGCGCGAATTATCTGGTCGCGTCCTTCTCCTTCATCGCGGGGACGATGCGCTTCACGACCCACCAGGCGATGACGGCGAGAGCGACGACGATGATCACGACCTTCACCACGCCGGAGACCCACTCGGCCTGCGCGGTGACCTGCTCCCACGCGCCGCCGGCCCAGAAGCCCAGGGTGCACAGGATCGCGTTCCATGCCAGCGAGCCCACCAGCGTGTAGAGGGCGAAGCGGACCATGTTCATCTTCGCCGTGCCCGCAGGGATGGAGATCAGGCTGCGAACCACCGGGATGCAGCGGCAGATGAGGACGGTGATCTGGCCTTTGCGGTCGAACCAGCCGATGGCCTTGGAAACGTCATCGGACTTGAAACCGAGCATGCGCATCGGCTTGGTATCGAAAAAGCCCTCGAGGCGCTCCTGCGAGAGCAGGCGCCCGATTCCGTAGAGGAAATACGCGCCTACCACGGACCCCACGGTGGCGAAGGCGATCACGCCGCCGAGCGACATGTTGGTCTGCGTGGCGAGGAAGCCGGAGAGCGGCAGGATGACCTCGCTGGGAATGGGCGGGAAAACGTTCTCGAGCAGAATGAGGGCGGCGACGGCGAAATAACCGAAGTCGCTGATGAACTGGAAGAATGCCTCTTGCATGGATGAACCTTTCGGACGAATTGCCCGAAATATGATACGTGTCCCCCGCCGATACGCGGAAACCTCGACGGAATGAGGACAATTCGGCTGCAGACTCACCATATCTCGCGGCCCCGCGCCGTGACGGGGTCGCGAGGCGGGGCGTGACGGGGTCGCCGCCGCGACGCGGGGTCCGCCGCCCGGCGGGGCGAGGCCCCGCCGCGGCGAAAGCGGCCCCGCGCCCGCTCGGCGGCTACTCCACCGTCACGCTCTTCGCCAGGTTGCGCGGCTGGTCCACGTCGCAACCGCGCATGATCGCGACCTCGCGCGCGAGCAGCTGCAGCGGCACCGAAGCCGTGATGGCGGAGAAGGCGTCGCGCACGCGCGGCACGTAGATGACGTAGTCGGCGATCTGCTTGATGTCCTCGTCGCCCTCGGTCGCGAGCGCGATGATCTTCGCGCCGCGCGCCTCGCATTCCTTGAGGTTCGACACGACCTTGTCGTAGGTGGGGCTCTTCGTGGCCACGGCGATGACCGGGAAGCCCGGGTCGATCAGCGCGATGGGGCCGTGCTTCATCTCGCCCGCCGCGTACGCCTCGGCGTGCAGGTAGCTGACCTCTTTGAGCTTGAGCGCACCCTCGTACGAGATGGCCGCGCCCATGCCGCGGCCCACGAACAGCGCCGACTGCGCCGGCACGCAGGCCTCTGCCGCCTCGCGCACCGCATCGGTCTGCGTATCCAGGATCCACTGGATCTGCTCGGCCGTGTCGCCCAGCTCGTGGAACAGCATACGTGCCTGGCGCACCGTGATCTTGCCCTTTACCTGCGCGAGCAACAGGGCAAGCAGCGTCAGGCTCACGATCTGGCCGATGAAGCTCTTGGTGGACGCCACCGCGATCTCCTTGTTCGCCTTGGTGTAGATGACGCCGTCGCTCTCGCGCGCCACCGGGCTGCCCACGACGTTGGTGATTCCGAACACCTTGGCGCCCTTGATGCGCGCATCGCGGATCGCGGCGAGCGTATCGGCCGTCTCGCCGGACTGCGACACGGCGACCACCAGGGTGGACGGGGTGATGATCGGGTTGCGGTAGCGGAACTCGCTCGCCGCCTCGACCTCGCACGGAATGCGCGCCCAACCCTCGATGAGGTTCTTGGCGACGAGGCCGGCGTGATAGCTCGTGCCGCATGCGATCACGTAGACGCGGTCGATGAGGTTGAGCTCCTCGAACGAAAGCCCGAGCTCGTCGATATCGAGCTCGCCCGTGGCGCTCATGCGGCCCACGAGCGTATCGCGCACGACGCGGGGCTGCTCGCAGATCTCCTTGAGCATGAAGTCGGGATAGCCGCCCTTCTCCGCCATGTCCACGTCCCAGTCGACGTGCGTCACCGCGGGCTCGATGGCGCGGCCCTGCTCGTCGGTATACGTGATGCCCTCCGGGGCGAGGCGGGCGAACTGGCCATCCTCGAGCACGACCACGTCGCGCGTCGCATCGATAAGCGCGATGACGTCGGAGGCGACGTAGCTGCCCCGCTCCCCGCGCCCGATGACGATGGGGCTGTCCTTGCGGGCGACCGCGATCACGCCGGGCTCGTCCGCGCAGATCGCGGCGATGCCGTATGCGCCGACCAGGCGCGAGCACGCCGCGCGCAACGCCGAGGACAGGTCGCGGGCGGGTGCCCCGGTCGATCCCGCCGGGCGTTCTCCCTCCGGCTCCCGGCCTTCGTATGCCTCCTCGATAAGATGGGCGATCACCTCGGAGTCCGTCTCGCTCCGGAAGACATGGCCGCGCGCGGTCAGCTCCTCGCGCAGCTCGGTGAAATTCTCGATAATCCCGTTGTGGACCACGGCGATGCGGCCGTCGCAGCTTACGTGGGGATGCGCGTTGGCCTCGCTGGGACGTCCATGCGTCGCCCAGCGTGTGTGACCGATGCCGCACGACGACGCGGCGTCGATCGCAGACACCTTCTCCACGAGCGCGGAGACCTTGCCCGTGCAACGCACCACATCGAGCTCGCATGCTCCCGAGCAGGCGCGTTCGAGCGCGATGCCCGCGGAGTCATACCCGCGGTACTCAAGCTTGGAAAGCCCGGCGAGCAGCACCTCCTGCGCCTGCCCGTCCCCTGTATAGCCAACGATTCCGCACATGCAGCAACCTTCCTCTCTATGGCATCGAGCGCGAGCCTTCCTGAAGCGCCGCGCGGGAGCAATTGTAGCGAGCTGGTTCTGCCTCTTTGTTACAGTCTGGTTTTCTTAAAGCAATACCTTTAGATTTCACACAACCGCGCGCGGGCTCGGGCACCCGCCAAGCGGGACCCGGACCGCTTCCGGCGCGGCGTGGCAAGGCAGGCGGGCGGGCGATGCTTGCTGGAGCGGCGTCGCCCGGCACCGGGTGGGACCCGACCTACCAGATGCCCAGCAGGCTCTGCATGCCCAGGCTCACCAACGTGATGGCGATCCAGCAGCACATGCCCATGAAAATCGGCTTACCACCGGTTTTCACCAGCTTGACCACATCGGTATTGAAGCCGATGGCGGCCATCGCCATGACGATGAAGAACTTCGACAGCGTCTTGATGGGCGCCGTCACCGCGGCCGGAAGCGCGAATACCGTGGTGATGATGCTTGCCAGAACGAAGAACAGGATGAAGAACGGGAAGATCTTCTTGATATCGAAGGTGCCCGCGGCATGTCCCGTGCCCTCGCCCGCCTCGGCGGCGCGCTTGGCCTTGCGGACCTGCAGGAACGCCAACCCGAGCGTGATGGGAATGATGGCCAGCGTACGCGTGAGCTTCACAATGGTGGCGTGGTCGAGCGCGTTGGATCCAGGGTGCATGCCATCCCACGCCGCTGCGGCCGCGGTGACCGAGGAGGTGTCGTTCACCGCGGTGCCGGCGAACAGCCCGAAGCCCTCGTTGGTCATACCGAGCATGCTGCCCAGCGTCGGGAAGATCAGCGCGGCCAGGATGTTGAAGAGGAAGATGACGCTGATCGCCTGGGCGATCTCCTCATCATCGGCATCGATGACGGGAGCCGTTGCGGCGATAGCCGAACCGCCGCAGATAGATGAACCCACGCCCACCAGCGTGGAAATCTTCGTAGGGACCTTCATCACGCGATGCAGCGCGTAGGACACGACGAGCGACGTGGTGATGGTGGCTACGATGATAGGCAGGGAGCTGGCACCGACCTTGGCGATCTCGCCGAGGTTGAGGCCGAATCCCAGCAGGATCACCGCGTATTGAAGAACCTTCTTGGACGTGTACTTGATGCCCGCGGCGGTCGCCTCGGTCACGCCCGCCCGGTTGCGCAGGATGGTGGCGAGCACCATGCCGATGAGGATGGCGAACACGGGGCCGCCGATCACCTCGAAGCGCTTGCCCAGCACCCATGCCGGCACCGCGATGACCAGCGCCAGCGCGACGCCGCGCCATACATCCTTGAAATCCTTGAAGAGCTCCACGTTACCTCGCCTTTCTGGAGTCGAACCCCGTCTACCGGTCCGTCCCTATCGCCGCGAAGCGGGCGCGCTTAGCGGCGAGCCGACGACCGAGACGACAGGATATCCCGTTGATTCGTAACGTTTTCATCCTATGACCTCGCTTTATAATTAGATGTATCGTTTTGGTTATCATCACATTATGATTTGTTATGAGGCACCCATGTTAGATTATCGGACCCATACGTTCCTGGAAGTCTATCGGCAGCGGAGCTTCACGCGCGCCGCCGCCGCGCTCCTGATCACACAGCCCGCGGTGTCGCAGCATATCCGCCAGCTCGAGGCATACTACGGCTGCGCGCTCTTCACCAAGACGAGCCGCGGCGTCGAACCGACCCCGGCGGGCGACATGCTCTACCAGCGGCTGCTCACGATGGAGAACGACGAGGAGCGGCTGCGCGCGGCCGCTGCGGCGCTCGCGGCGGGGGCCGAGGAGAGGACCGCGGATGCGCCGCTGCATTTCGGATGCACCCGAACCATCGCCGACTACCTTGCCCCGAGGCTCGTGGCGCGCCAAGTCCTAGAGCACCCGCGGTCCGAGGTGAAGCTGGTGGCGGGCAACACGCGAGGGCTTATCGAGGCCCTCGAACACGGCGATATCGACTTCGCCCTGGTAGAAGGCTCATTCGATCGCAAGCGCTTCGCATTCGCCACGCTTTCGACTGAGCCTTACCGCGCCGTGGCGGCGCCGTGGCGAGCAGATGGCGAGGACCCGCGGGCATCGAACCCTCGCGCACGCCGCGCGCCGTCGTCCGTTCGCGACCTGTTAGGCGAGCGCCTCATCTTGCGCGAAGCCGGATCGGGAACGCGCGAGATCCTAGAGAAGCACCTGGCAGCGCGCGACCTCGCACCGAGTGATTTCGCAAGCACGGTGGAGCTCGAAAGCATCCCCTCGATCAAGGCATGCGTTCAGGCGGGTGCCGGCATCACGTTCCTGTATCGCGTGGCGGTGGAAGACGAGCTGGCGCGCGGCGACCTCGTCGATATCACCCCGTGCGATTTCCACGTCGAGCACGACTTCTGCCTCATCTGGCAACGCGGCAGCCAGTACGCCCCGCGCTGGCGCGCCCTATGCGACGGCTGGCGCGCCGCGCTCGCGCCCACGCGGAAGCGAGATGGTGCGGCGGACGAATCCGCCCGCCGCACCATCCGATAGCCCGCGCGTTCCCTTTCTCTAGATCGCCCGATCGCCGCGGTCGGGGGACGTCATCTTGAAAGCCGTGGTACACTGGATGTATTATTGAAACGTATCAATATTAAGGATTGACCATCCCATGGCACACGTCACCATCCAAGATGTCGCACGAAAGGCCCACGTTTCGCTGGGCACGGTGTCGAATGCCATCAACCATCCGAACAAGCTCCGGCCCGGAACGCTTGCGCGCGTGCGCGACGCCATGTCCGAACTGGGGTTTCTTCCCAATCAAAGCGCCCGTATGCTAGCGGGCGGCCGCAACGCGTCCTTCGGCCTGGTGCTCCCCCGCCTCGATCACGGCTTCAGCCTGCAGATCGCCAACGGCGCGCACAGCGAGGCGAGGCGCCACGGCTACGGCCTGCTCATCGCCAACGCTGACGAGGACCTCGTTCTCGAGCAGGATTACCTGCGCTATTTCATGGGCACGCAGATGTCGGGAATCCTGGTGCAACCGCTCGCCGGCAAGGATTGGGCTCCGCGCGCGGGGGCGCTGCCCATCCCCGTGGTATACCTCGACACCCATTCCAAGCAACCCGGCTATTTCGTCGCAGTCGACAACGTCGCCCAAGGCCGTCTGATCGCGGAGCACGCCATCTCCCTGCAAGCGCGCCGCATCACCGTCGTCGGGCGCGCGGAGGACCCGAACCTCGAACGCCGCATCGAGGGCATCCGGGAAATCGCGCTCAAATACCCCGATGTGGTCTTCCGCCATCTCGATGAGGGCGCGTGGAACCTCGCACGCGACGGCTACATGATCGGCAGCCGCCTTGCCGGCGAACCGGCAGGCGAGCGCCCCGACTTCGTCCTCGCGCTCACCGACGTCCTCGCAACCGGCGTGATCGCCGGCATCCAGGATGCTGGCCTATCCGTCCCCGGCGACATCGCCGTCGCCGGCTGCGATGGCAACCCCCTTGCCTGGAGCGGCGGCGTCCCGCTCACCACGTGCGCGCCCGCGGGCTACGAGATCGGGCGCCGCGGCGTGCAGTTCCTGATCGAGCAGATCGAGCGCGCAAAAGCGGAGAAGACCCTGACCGAGCAGGGTGATGTCGAGGCGGCCGCGTCGATGAGCCAGGAAGCCGACGAGAACCCCTGCCATCGCTCGCTCGTCCGCCCCTTCCTCCTCGCACGGCAAAGCACCGTGCAGGCGAACGTCAGGTCGAACCCCGCCGCCCAACCGGGCCTCGACCTGGGTACATACCTGTAAAAGCAGGTGGCTACATCATGCCGATCTTGAAAACCCCCGATTCGCACCTCGACGACGAGCTCGCCCCGCTCCTGCCGAAGCTCGATAAACTCATGGAGCATATTCGGAATCTCGATAAGGTGGGGCTGGGCTTCTCAGGCGGCGTTGACAGCACGTTTCTCGCCGCCGTCTGCGCCCGTTGCGCGCCCGATCGCGTCGTGCTGTTCCATCTCGACACGCCGTTCATCGGCACGCCCGAGCAGCACGCATTCGAGCATTCCCTCGATATGCTCGGCCTGCCCGTCGTGCGCGTGGCACTCGACCCCCTGCTCGACGAGCGCATCGCCCGCAACGACGACGACCGCTGCTACCACTGCAAACTGCTCGGCTTTCGCGCCATCGAGCAGGCGGCGCGAGAACGCGGCATCGAGACGCTGCTCGAGGGCAGCAACGCCGATGACGACGAGACCCTGCGCCCGGGCTCGCGCGCGACGCGCGAGCTGGGGGTGCGCTCGCCGCTGCGAGACCTTGGATGGCATAAAAATGAGGAGCGCGCCGTCCTTAGGGCCTGGGGGTTCGCTGTTTGGAACCTGCCGGCGGGCGCCTGCCTGGCCACGCGCGTGGCAACCGGAGAGCGGCTGACGCCCGCGGCGCTCGACATCATCCGCCGCTGCGAAGACGAATTGGGCGCACGCGGTTACCAGCAGGTTCGGCTGCGCATCCGCGCCGGCCGCTCGCACGTCGCGGCGAGCGAGCGGGACCTCGAACGCCAGTGCGCGACGGGCGGAGCCGATACCGCCGACGGCGTCGAGCTGGAGCCCGAGCTCTTCGAGCGGCTCCGCGCGCTCGGGGCGCCGAATCTCGAGCGCTCGGTGCGCCCGTATCGATACGGCGCCTAGCAGCGCACGCGACGAACCGTATCGCACAGCAATCGGCGAGGTCGCCGCAGGGCCCCTGCACGGCGGCACGCACGTAGCGGCTGGTCTGCCGCCGGCCGGACCGCACCGGCCGGCCTGCCGGCGACCGGGCGCTAGATCTGCTCCTCGCCCATACCTTCCTCAAGCAGCTGGAACGCCTGGTAGGCGGCACCCAGGGCGCCGGCATCGTTGCCGAGCGTCGCGCGACGCAGCAGGTACTTCCCACGCACCGCGGGGAACACGCGCTCCTCGAGGCGTTCAGCCAAAGGCCCCATGAGCAAATCGCCGGCATGGGACAGGCCTCCGCCCACGATGACCTCCTGCGGGTCGACTGCGCACATGATGGAGGCGATGCCGCTCGCCAGGTAATCGACCATGATATCGCGGGCCTTCACCGCAAGCGGCTCGCCCTTGGCCACGAGGTCGAAGACCTCCTTGCCCTCGATGAAGCTCCGCGGGTCTCCCGCCTCCTCGTACAGGTCGTTTGCCGTCTTCACGAACCCGGTCGCCGAGCAGTAGCACTCGAGGCAGTTGGTCTTGCCGCAACCGCATTGGCGCGTATCGTGCGCGGCGACGGGCATGTGCCCCACCTCGCCGGCGCACCCATGCTGCCCGTTGAGGACGCGGCCGTCCACCACGATGCCGCCGCCCACACCCGTGCCGAGCGTCACGAACAGCGCGGTGCCGCCGCGGCACGCCGAGTCGCCGCCCATCCACGCTTCGCCCAAAGCCGCTGCGTTCGCGTCGTTGAGCAGGGTCGCCGGCAGGCCGGTCCCCTCACGGAGCAGATGTGCCAACGGCATGTTTGACCAGCCCAGGTTGACCGCGCGCTCCACCATGTCTCCGCAGACGGGGCCGGGGACGCCGACGCCTATGGCGCTGACCCCTTCGCCGCGTTCGGCCAACTCGTCGCGCTTCGCGTTGAGCGCCGCAACGATATCGCCGGGAATGCCCGCTCCGCTGTCGCTGGTGTTCGTGGGAATCGCCCAGCGCTCCAAAATGGTCCCCGCCTCATCGATGACGGAGAGCTTGATCGTGGTTCCACCCACATCGACGCCGAATACGCGCTTCATGCGCACCATCCCCCTTGCAGTAGCAATTGATTGCCGTGGTCGACCAGCGGCGAGACCGCTATTCCGGGCAAGCGGAGGAACCGCTGTTCCGATCAAGCGGAGAAATCGCCGTTTCGATATACGCCCTATTGTAGCGCCACGCGGTGCTGGCGCAGGCAACGGAGGCGCCGATGGGACCGACGAACGCGGCGGCGGGAGGTGGCAGCAAGCGGCGCGGCCGGATGCGCGCATCTTTGCAAAACGGAACAGGTCGAAAGCAACATGGCTTCCGACCTGTTGTTTTCACTGGTGCCCCCGGGCGGATTCGAACCGTCGACACCCGCTTTAGGAGAGCGGTGCTCTATCCCCTGAGCTACGGAGGCATTTCTGATAGTCTAGCACAGCGGGTGCCGCACGACAAAATGCGTTATGGTTGAAGGGTTCGTTTCAAACAGCACAAGGAGGCAGAATGTTCCCCAAGCTCTTTGAGCCCTTCTCCATCAAGTCGCTCACCGTGCGCAACCGCGTGGTGATGCCCGCCATGGGCACGCGCATGTGCCATGAGCGCGAGGTCACCGACAAGCTCGTCGAGTACCATCGCGTCCGCGCGGCGGGCGGCTTGGGCCTCTCTATCGTGGAGGTCTCCGCCGTCCATGCGCCCAGCTCCCCCAACTGCTTCCTGTCCATCGCCGAGGACCGCTACATCGAGGGACACCGCCGCCTCGCCGACGCCATCCATGGCGAGGGCGGACGCGCCGGAATCCAGCTGTGGCAGGGATCCATCGCCGTCGCCATGGATCCCAAGGCGCAGATCCTGGTCCCCAACGAGATGACCGTCCACGGCTTCACCATCCCCGGCATCACCGTCGAGCAGATCAACGAGGTCATCGACTGCTACGGCAAGGCCGCCGCGCGCTGCGTCGAGGCGGGCTACGACTGCATCGAGTTCCACTGCGCCCACAACTACCTGCCGCACTCCTTCCTCTCCGCGGGCCTCAACCACCGCGACGACGAGTGGGGCGGCACCCTGGAGAACCGCGCCAAGTTCCCGCTCGCCTGCATCCGCGCGATTCGCAAGAACATCCCCGAGGACATGCCCCTGTTCATGCGCATCGGCGCGTTCGACGACTGCCTTGAAAACGGTATGACCATCGAGGACACCATCGCGTTCTGCAAGATGACCCGCGAGGCCGGCGTCGACGTGCTCGACGTCTCGCGTGGCAACATCATCACCGCCGCCAACGCGCTCGAGGTACCGCCGATCGACCTCAAGCCCGGCTTCAACATCGACAACGCCGCGCGCATCCGCCGCGAAACCGGCATGGTCACCATCGGCGTCGGCCGCATCAACACGCCCGAGCTCGCCGAGCAGATCCTCGAGGACGACCAGGTCGACCTCGTGGTCATGGGTCGCGCGCAGCTCGCCGACCCCGAGTTCTGCAACAAGGCGCGCGAGGGCAAGACGGACAGCATCGTGTATTGCGTGGGATGCGACCAGGGCTGCCTCGACGGCTTTGCCAACCTGCGCGACTTTCCGCACATCACCTGCCTGCGCAACCCGCTCGTGGGCCACGAGCTTGACTGGAAGGTCGAGACCACCGACAAGCCCGAGCGCGTCGCCATCGTGGGCGGCGGCGTGGCCGGCCTCATGACCGCCGAGACCCTCGTGGCACGCGGCCACGAGGCAGTGGTGTTCGAGGCGGGCGACCACCTGGGCGGTCAGTTCGTGACCGCCGGCAAGGCACCCGGCAAGCACGAGATGGAGGTCGCCGCCGAGCTCATGGGCGAACAGGCCAAGCGCGCCGGCGCCGAGGTGCGTCTGAACACCCCGTTCACGCCCGAGACCATCGCCGGCGAGCACTTCGACCGCGTGGTCATCGCCAACGGTGCCTCCCCCATCACACTCGGCCTTTCCGGCGAGAACGTCCACGTTGCGCACGACGTGCTCGAGGGCGAGCCGGTCGCGGGCGAGCGCGTCGTCGTGATCGGCGGCGGTCTGGTGGGCCTGGAGGTCGCCGACGCGCTGGCGGTCGCCGGCAAGAAGGTCACCGTGCTGGAGATGGCCGAGCGCGCCGGCGCCGACCTGGGCTCCGCCCGCGCGACCTGCGTCTTTGGAAAGCTCGCCAAGCTTGGCGTCGAGATTCTCACCTCCACCGCGTTTGCCGGCCTCACCGGGAACGGCGTGCAGGTGAAGTCCGGCGACGAGGAACGCGAGATCCCCTGCGATGCCGTGGTGGTTGCCGTGGGTTCCCGCGCGGTCGATAACACCGAGCTCATCGCCGCCCTCGACGCCGCGGGCATCCCGCACTGCACCGTAGGCGACGCCGAGCGCCCGCGCCGCGCCATCGACGCCATCCGCGAGGGCTTCCTGGCAGGACGCGTGGACTAGAGCCCGAGACCGATCATTCAACGCCCAGAGAACCCGGATCGAATCGGGTGATTGCCACGGGCGCTTGCGTTTCATCGGGCGCAGAGATAAGACCGGCAGCGACCCAATCCGCCGCTGCCGGTCTTATCGCTATGCGGCTCAGCTTACCACCTGAACATGGAACTCGATAGCCGTTCACCATTCGATCAGGTCATCTGGCAAGGCCGACGCCGCGCCCGCTTCGGCCTACGCGCTCACCAGCTCGAAGCCATGCGCCCCGTCGATGCGGATATCGGTGTCGAAGAACGCCCGCATCGCACGGATGGCCAGATCGACATCACGCGTACCCGCCGTCTCGTAGGACGAGTGCATCGCCAGCTGCGGGCAGCCCATGTCGACCGCATGCATGCTCGCCTGCATGTTCGACAGGTTGCCCAACGTGGACCCGCCGGCCATGTCGCTGCGATTCGCGAAGGTCTGAAACGGCACGTCCGCACGGCGGCACAGGGCCATGAAAACCGCGCGGCTGAATGCGTCGCTGCAATAGTGCTGGTTCGCCGCCTCCTTGATCACCGGTCCGCCGTTGAGCGTGCAGCTGTTCTGCTCGTCGTGCAGGCTCGGGCGGTTGGGGTGCAGCGCATGGGCGTTATCGCAGCTCACCATAAACGAGCGGGACAGCGCACGGCGATACTCGTCGTCGTCCAGATCCAGCGCCGAGCACAGGCGCACCAGCGTGTCGGGCAGGAAGGTGGACAGGGCGCCCTGCTTGGTATTGGAGCCCACCTCCTCGTTGTCGAAGCAGCAGTACACCGTCACGCACGCGCTGTTCGCCGCCGTGAGGAAACCCTCGAGCGAGGTGTATGCGCACATAAGGTCGTCGATGCGCGGCGAGGAGACGAATTCCTCTGCCACGCCCCATACGCGCGCTTGCTGGCGATTGACGAGAAAGAGGTCGGACGCGAGCACGTGCTCGGCCTCGACGCCCACGGCGTTGGCCACCAGCGAATCGAAGTCGCCCTCACCCGCGACCCCGGCGGAGATCAGCGGGCACAGGTCGCTCGCTCGGTTGGGGGCGAAACCGCCGTTGACATCCCTGTTGAGATGGATCGCCACGCTCGGGATGATGGCGACGTCGCGGTCCAGATGCACCAGCCGACTCGCCACCGCGCCGCCTTCCTCGACCAGGGCGCGACCGGCGATGCCCAGCGGGCGGTCGAACCAGGTGTAGTCCATCATGCCGCCGTATGCCTCGACGTTGAGCCGACGGTATCCGGCGGGACCGGCGAGCTCGCCGGCGCTCTTGATCTTGAACGAGGGCGAATCGCCATGAGATGCAGCGAGTTGGAAATGGAAGCGTTCGCGGGCGGCGAGCGCGCGGGCGCCTACGCGGAAGGCGATGATGCTCGAGCCGTTGCGCGTAACATAATACGAGCCGCCGGGTTCGACCTCCCACGCGGCCCCCTCGGGCAGCTCCGTGAAGCCCACCGCCTCCAGACGCGCGGCGATGGTCGCCGTGGTGTGGAACATGCTGGGGCAGCCTTCTATGAACCGCAGCATATCCCGAGCAGCCTGCACCTCGTGAGCTTCTATAGCCTCCATGCCGTCCTCCAATCCCGCGCCGTCCGCGGGCGCGTCGCTCCGCCGCCGGATGCGAGCCCGCACCGCGCGACAGTCTGTTTGCACAGTGCAGTTATACAGCAAAAGCCGCCCACGTGGGCGCGGGGGCGGCTGAAACGGAAGCCCGGCCGGGCCGGATGAGGCGAAATCCTAGGCGGGCTCCTCGTCCGGCGTCGCGATCTCCTTGATGAGGGTCTCGTTGCCCTGGAGCAGGTAGGTCCGGTCGCTCCCGCAGTGCGGGCAGATACGACCGTGCTCGACGGTCCCGTATGCGGCGCCGCATGCCTCGCACTGCGTGATGGCGGGAATTTCCTCCACCACCAGCTCGGCGCCGCGCATGAGGTCCTTCTTGTCGCATGCCCAGCGCCAGCAATCAGCCAGGTAGTCGGGCAGGATCCCGGAGACCTCGCCCAGCTCCAGCGTCACGCTCGACACGCGGTGGATGTTGTTCTCGCGCGCCACGTCCTCGACGCTGCGAATGATATGGAAAACGATGCCGAGCTCGTGCATGCAGCAGCTCCCTTGTCAAACCTCAAATCAGGTTACTCAAAAAGGGGACAGGCACTTATTTGAGACCCCGCAGGTACTCAAAAAGGGAACAGGCACTTATTTGAGACCCCGTGTTGGGACCGTCTCATCGAAGTGCGTGCCCATGCCGGGGTAACGCCCCGGGCGCCGCTCCGCCCACCTCAAAAAAGTGCCTGTCCCCTTTTTGAGGCGCCTATTTGAGGTGGGGCCGAAGCGGTGGGATTGGATTACTTCGTTCCCTTTTTCCCGAAGCGGATCTTGAGCTCGCGCTTGAGCGCGTACTTCGCCAGCGTGGGAAGCTTCTTCTCGTACTTCACCATACGGCTCGCGTCCGGGTGCTCGCGATGCAGGTGGATCGCGTCGAAGGCGCACTTGGTGGTGCACAGGCCGCAGCCGATGCACTTGTTCTCGTCCACGATGGAGGCGCCGCAGCCCAGGCAGCGCGCGGTCTCGGCGCGCACCTGCTCCTCGGTAAAGGTCTCGAGGTACTCGCGGAAGGGCTCCGCCTTCTCGCGGGCGTAGTTGTGCACGGCATCGCCGCGGCTGGCGGTGTCGTAGCTGCCGAACTCGACGTCGTCCTTGTTCAGCTCGCGGTAGGCGCGCTGGTTGCGGCCGATGGTGAGGGTCGCGTCCTGCACGAAGCGGTGCAGGGAGACGGCGGCCTCGTGGCCGGCGGCGATGGCATCGATGGCGAACTTGGGACCGGTGTAGACGTCGCCGCCCACGAAGATGTCGGGCTGGGCGGTCTGGTAGGTCTTGGGGTCGGCAACGGCGCCCTGGCCGCGACCGAGCTCGACGGCCTCGCCCTCGAGCAGGTCGCCCCACACGATGGACTGGCCGATGGAGAAGACGACGCGATCGGCCGCCACGGTGCGGGTCTCGCTCTCGTCGTACGTCGGGTCGAAGCGGCCCTCGTCGTTGAAGACGCGCAGGCAGCGCTTGAAGACGATCTCCTTCACGCGGCCGTCCTCGCCGGCGCGGACCTCGACCGGGCCCCAGCCGCAGGAGATGTGCACGCCGTCCTCGTTGGCCTCCATGACCTCCTCGGCGCTGGCGGGCATGTCCTCGGAGCTCTCGAGGCAGAACATCTCGACGTGCTCCGACCCCAGGCGCGCGGCGGTGCGGGCAACGTCGATGGCGACGTTGCCGCCGCCCACCACGATGGTGCGGCCGGGCATGGGCTCGGCGGTGCCGCCGTTCTCCTGCTGCTCGGCCACGCGGCGCAGGAAGTCGACGGCCACGGACACGCCCTCGGCGTCCTCGCCGGCGATCCCGGGCAGGCGGCCGCCCTGGCAGCCGATGGCGACGTAGAAGGCCTTGAAGCCCTCCTCACGCAGCTCGTCGAGGGTCACGTCGCGACCGACCTCGACGCCGTAGCGGAACTCGGCGCCCATCTCGCGGATGATGTCGACCTCGGCCTCGATGACGTCCTTCTCCAGCTTGTAGCTGGGGATGCCGTAGGTGAGCATGCCGCCCGGGCGGTTGCTCTTCTCGAAGACGACGGGCTTGTAGCCCTTCTCGGCCAGGTAGAACGCGCAGGACAGGCCGGCCGGGCCGGCGCCGATGATGGCGATCTTCTCGCCGAAGCCACCGCTGGTGGTGGGCGTCACCACGGGCGGGACGTAGCGGGTCTCGGCGTCCAGGTCGCGCTGGGCGATGAACTTCTTCACCTCGTCGATGGCGATGGCGGCGTCGACGCGCCCGCGCGTGCAGGCGTCCTCGCAGCGGCGGTTGCAGATGCGCCCGCAGATGGCGGGCAGCGGGTTCTCGCGCTTGATGAGCGCCAGGGCGTCGGTGTAGCGGCCCTGGGCGGCAAGCTTGAGGTAGCCCTGGACGGCGATATGCGCCGGGCACGCCGTCTTACAGGGCGCGGTGCCGGTGTCGTAGGTCTCGATGCGGTTCTTGTTGCGGTAGTCCGGGCTCCACTTCTCGGGGCCCCACTTGACCTCGTCCGGCAGCTCCTGCTTGGGGTACTCGGGCACCTCGCCCGTGCTGGCCGCGCAGAGCTTCTGACCGAGCTTGACGGCGCCCGCGGGGCAGACCTCGACGCAGCGGCCGCACGCGACGCACTTCTCGGTCTCGGTGCGTGCCACATAGGCGGAGCGGGACAGGTTGGGCGTGTTGAACAGCTGCGAGGTGCGCAGCGCGTAGCACACGTTCACGTTGCAGTTGCAGATGGCGAAGATCTTGTCCTCGCCGTCGATGTTGGTGATCTGGTGCACGAAGCCGTTGTCCTCGGCGCGCTGCAGGATCTCGTAGACCTCGTCGCGCGTGATGTAGCGACCGCGATCGGTCTCGACGATGTAGTCGGCCATGTCGCCCACGGCGATGCACCAGTCGCTGGGATCGTCGCCGCAGCCCTGGCCCAGGCGAGCGCGGCTCATGCGGCAGGAGCAGGGGCTCGCGGCGTACTTGCCCTCGTATTTGTCGAGCCAGTGCTCGATGTGCTCCACGGAGACGGACTGGTTCTCGGTCTCGATGGCCTTCTCGACGGGGATGACGTGCAGGCCCACGCCGCCGCCTCCCAGGGGAACCATGGCGGACGCCTTGGCAAGCGCGTTCTTGGAGGACTGCTCGAAGAACTTAGCCATGACCGGGTGCTCGTCGAGCTGGGACTGGCGCATGTTCATGAACTCCGCGGAGCCCGGCACCAGCATGGGCAGGACCCACTGCTTGGCGCGCTCGGGGTTCTCCCAGTTGTACTCTAGCAGGCCGATGTAGCTCATCTCGTCGAGGAGCTTCTCGAGCGGCTCGGCATCCATGCCGGTCGCCTTGACCATGGCGTCGAGGGTATAGGGCTTGCGCATCTTCATCTTGAGCAGGACGTCGGCCATCTCGTCGGTGGCGGCGGCGTCGAACGCCCAGTACTCATAGGGCAGCAGCTCGTCGCGCTTGAGCATACGGTTCGTGCAATGCTCGCACAGCGCCACGATCTTGGGGCGCGGGTTTTCGGGCAGCGGCGGAACGAACTCCGCGCCGATATCCGGCTCGCAGCAGCTGATGCCGGGGCCGTTGACCACGATCTTGTCGGTGTCTTGGGACATGTACCTCTCCTTATGGTTCTCGCGTCGCAGGCGTTGACGCGCTATGGGATGACGTCGCCTCAAAAAGGGGACAGGCACGAAATTGAGGTCGGTAAAAGACCCGCTGCGGCGAGCTGTGGTTCGCAGCGGCGCCGAACAGCCCGCCGACGGGCAGTCGACGCACCTCAATTAGTGCCTGTCCCCTTTTTGAGGTGCGTTGCGAGATGGCTCGAGCTAGGCGCGTTTCCAGGCGGCCACGCGCTCGCGCAGCCACGTCGCCCACTCGTCGATGCCCTCTCCCGTCTTCGCGCTGATGGGGATGATCGTCGCCTCGGGATTGCGCATCAGGATGTTCTCCCGCACCCGCTCCATGCTGAAGGTGTCGAAAACCGGCAGCGCGTCGATCTTGTTGATGAGCACGACGTCGCAGATGCTGAACATGAGCGGGTACTTGAGCGGCTTGTCATCGCCCTCGGGCACCGACAGGATCATCGCGTTGGCCGCGGCGCCGGTATCGAACTCCGCCGGGCACACCAGGTTGCCCACGTTCTCGAGGATCGCGAGGTCCACGGGCGCGCCATCGCCCTCTGCCAGCAGCCCGTCCAAACCCTGCTCGGTCATGTAGGCGTCGAGGTGGCACATGCCGCCCGTATGGAGCTGGATGGCGCGGGCGCCCGTATCGGCAATGGTGCGCGCATCCACATCGGAATCGATATCGGCCTCCATCACCGCGATCGAGAGCTCATCGCGCAGTGCCTCGATCGTGCGCGCGAGCGTCGTGGTCTTGCCCGATCCGGGGCTCGACATAAGATTGAGCAGGAAGGTGCCGCGACGCTTGAGGTCGTCGCGCAGCTCGTCTGCCTTGCGATCGTTGTTCGCGAAAACGCTTTCCTTCACTTCGAGAATGCGCACGTCTGCCATGCAGGTTCTCCAATCGGCTACGCTCTTCTTGCGCAATGCGGGCTGCGGCGGCAACGCGAACCCTTGTGCGCGGACCGGCATCGACCGACCCCGAAACGGCCCATCGTCTTTCGACGGCGGGGCGCCCACCCGCGCAAGTTGCACGCCTGGCAGGCATCGCCAGCCGTTCGCGCAATTTGTTGACAATATGTCAATTTACTATATTGACGTTTTGTCAATATAGGTCAAGACTGTATTCGGCAAGTGACGGGCAAATGTAAAAAGGAAACGAGACGGCTATGGCGATGGGATCGGAATCAAATCGCAAGCGGCAGGCGCACGACGAGCGCCGCGAGGAGATCCTCGAGGCCGTGCGCGCCGTCTGCATCGAAGAAGGGCTCAGCCGCCTATCCGTCTCCGCCGTCACCAAGCATGTCGGGTGCACCCGGTCGCTGTTCTACCACTACTTCCCCACCAAGGAAGATGCGTTCGACGCACTCATCGACGAGAGCATCGACTCCTTCGTCGACCAACTCGTTGACTGGAACGCGCGGCGCGTCGCCGGCGACATCGAGGGCTCGCTCGATAGCGCGGTCGCATTGCTCAAGCGCCTGGTGCTCGAACGCGATGACGCGTTCTCCCGCTCCGTCGCCACCGGCAGCAACTCCGCGCTGTATGCGGCGTTCGTCCACCGTGTCGCCGACCGCACGGCCCGCTACATCTGCGAGTCCACCGTGGTTGATTTCGCCTCGCTGCACGAGGTGCACATCGACCATCTCTACGAAACGTTCTACGTGCTCATCACCGGCCTCATCATGTACGTGCGCACCCATCCCGACGTCGAGCCCGAAACGCTCAAGGACATCATCGCGAACACGCTGCATATCGAGGGGTACACGAGGAAGCACCCCGAGTGCTGACCAGAGCGGTAGGATCCCCGTTCCGAAACCCCGAATCCTCAAAAAGGGGACAGGCACTTATTTGAGACCGCGCCGAATCGCGGATGGAAACCGAAGCGGCCCCAGAGCCGCGAACGCTGTGGGGCATCTACCGCTCCAAGAAGCGCGACGACATGCTGTGGCCCGACATGACGTGGGTGTTCATCGTTGCCTACGACCTGTGGAACTTCTGCTACACCCACAACTGCCTGCCCACGCACGCCTGGTACTGCGGCCTGGCGCTGCTGCTCGCGCCCACGGTGGCGAACTTCTTCTGGAACAAGGGCGGCTGGATCAAGAACCGCGCCAACACCCTGGCGCTGTGGTGCATGTTCGCCCAGGTGTTCCCCATGTTCCAGGACTACAGCGTGTTCTCCGTCGATTCGGTGAACAACCCCCAGATCAACCTGGTTGTTTCCATCATCGCGCTGGCCGCCAACATCGCGGCGTTCGGCTACATCATGTACCGTGCGAAGAAGCTGGGCGTGAACCCGTACAAGCACGAGGTATTCCGCGGCACGCACGATTACGAGCAGGCCATGGCGCGCGCGGCATAGGCCGCCCCACGCCCGAGCGGGCAACCCCGGAGCCGCCCGCGCCCTCGGATTGACCCCTCTCAGACTAACTCTCAGATTAGGGACAGGCACTTTTCCGAGCAGACCGCCGGGGCAGTCCGGAACGCGCCCGCAGTCCCCCCTCTCAGATTAGTGCCTGTCCCTTTTCTGAGCACATGGGGGGGGCGAAATGACGAAGAGGTCCCGACGGAACCCGTCGGGGCCTCTTCTTGCTACCGGGTGCGCTGGACGGATGATGCCAGCGCACCCACCACGTTGCCGCGGGGATCGAACGTGATCCCGGCAGTCTTACACGAGGTTCTTGTCGGCCATACGATGCAGGAACGCAGCCATGTCGCAGCGGGTGATCTGGTCGTACGGACGATACGTCTTGGAGCCGTCGGCCTCGTCGAAGCCGGTGGACACGCCGGAAGCGGCGAGCCACAGCACGGCCTCGCGATGCGGTGTGTCGGCCGCGATGTCGGCGAACGAGACGTCGGAGGCGTCGTAGGCGGGCTCGCCGGCCATGCGATAGAGGAACGCGGCCATGTCGTTACGGGTGACCTCGGCATAGGGACGGAACTCCGCCGTGCCATCGGCGCCCTTGAAGCCGGTGGAGATGCCCTCGGCGGCAAGCCAGAGGATGGCCTTGCTGTGCGGGGTGCTCTCGTCGACATCGGAGAATGCCGGGGCGCTCTCGACGTCGTACTCGGGCTCGCCGGCCATGCGATAGAGGAACGCGGCCATGTCGTTACGGGTGACCTTCGCATAGGGGCGGAAGCTGAGGGTGCCGTCCTCGTTCTTGAAGCCGGTGGAGATGCCGTTGGCAGCCAGCCAGGCGATGTGCTCGGCGTGATCGGTGTTGTCGTCAACGTCGATAAAGTCGATGGGGTTGACCTTCACGAGCGAGGCAAAGGCCTCGGAGAGCGCCTTCACGGCGTCATCGACCTGCTGCTGCGTGGCGTTCTCGGTGTCGAGCACCTTCTGGGCGTCGGCGCGGACGGCGTCGAACGCCTTCCAGGACGCGCTGGTGTAGTCGGCCTTGTTGAGGTCGGCGCACTTGGCCAGCTCGGCCACGAGCCTGGTGACGTTCACGAGCTTGGCGGCGGCGTCATCGAGCTTGGCGATGGCGGCGGCCACCTTCTCCTGGGTCGCGCCGGCACCGTCGACGAGCGCCTGGGCCTCGTCGAGGGCGGTCTTGAATGCCGTCCAGCTGGCCTTGGTGTAGTCGGCCTCGTTCAGGCCGGCGTGCTTCTCGAGGGCGGCCTTGAGGTCGGCGACCTTCACGAGCGCGGCGGCCTTGTCGGCGACGCGCTTGGCGGCGGCGTCGACCTGGTCCTGGGAGGCGCGGCCGTTATCGAGCAGCTGCTGGGCCTCGTCGCGGGCCGACTTGAAGGCGGCCCAGGTTGCCTTGTTGTAGTCGCCCTCGGCCAGGCCCTCGTGCTTGGCCAGCTCGGCCTTGAGGGCAGCGGTGTTCACCAGGGCGTCGCGGGCTGCGACGAGCGCGGTATGGGCGGCGTCGACCTCGTCCTGGGTCTTGTCGCCACGGGCGAGCAGCTCGGTGGCGGCATCGCGGGCCTCGACCAGCTTGCCCCAGCTCGCTGCGGTGTGGTCGGTGTCAACCAAGCCGGCAACCTCATCAAGCAGCGCCTCGAGATCGGCGGTGTTCGGAGCCACGTACTCGGGCAGCTGCGACACATCGCCCGTGATGCCGTATGCCTCGAGCTCGAAGATGCGGGCAGCAGGCCACTGCGTACCCGGGGAAACCGCCTGACGGATGTTCAGCCTCACATAGCGAGCAGCCGTCGGCGTGATGGCATGCTCGGTCACGCCCTGCGTGTTGTCGGTCACATCGACGACAGGCGTGAACGCGCTCCCATCGGGGCTGACGGAGATGGTATACGAGTAGGTGTTGGCAGAAGCGCCCTCGCCGCCGGCCTCGGCATGGTGGATGCGGAAGCTCGACAGCGTGTAGGTATCCTGCAGGTCGATAGTCAGCCACTGGCCGCCAGAGCCGACCGCACACCACTTGCTGCCGGTAATCAAACCATCGACAGCCTTCTCGGGACCCTCGGCGGGTGCTGCCTGTGAACTGGCGCTCGCGGGCTTTTTCAGCGCGAGGTTATCCATCGTCTCGGGCATGGAGTCCACGACGTAGACGACGCTCTTCTTGGAGACGGTGTCCTCTCCAAAGCGGTTGCGCACGGTAAGGGTCACGTCGTAGCGACCCGGCTTGGTATACACCACCGTGGGCTCCGCCTCGTTCGAGGTGGCCTTGGTAGCGCCCGGGAAGCTCCACTCGTACTCGGCGGCAG
This sequence comes from uncultured Collinsella sp., assembly GCA_963558435.1. GTDB lineage: Bacteria > Actinomycetota > Coriobacteriia > Coriobacteriales > Coriobacteriaceae > Collinsella. The sequence continues at coordinate 2,115 of CAUWGM010000021.1, read as the reverse complement.
AGGTGGAGCTGGTGTTCTTAAAGGTCACCTTTGTGCCCTTCTGGACCAGCGAGGCAGAAACCTCGAAACCGGCCTTGGGCTGGACCTGGTACGCAAGGGCATCCTTGATGAAGTAGACCATGCTGCGCTCGGAAACGAGTTTGCCGGCCTCGAGGGAGGACACGGTGCGTTCGAGCTCGTCGGTGAGGCTGTCGACCTTGTCCTGGTCGCCGTTGACCTTGGCGATCACCAGGTCGATCGCCTTGCCACCCGCCTGGCCGACCTGGCCGAGCTTGGTAACGAAGGCACGGACCGCGGTGAAGTCGCCACCGGTCAGCGCGGCGGATGCATCCACCATGGCCTTGAGGTCGGCGCGCAGGGCGAGCACGTTCTCGTCCCGGGCGGGGTCCTTGGAGACGACCACGGACTTCAGCAGCGCGTCGGCATGCGCCTTGGCCTGGGGAGCATCCGGACGGCCGCACGAGAAGGATCCGCCGAAGATCTGCGAGGAATGCAGCGCCAGCGTGCGGACGGCCTCGGCCTGCTCGGGATAAGAGAGCTCGCAGGAGGCCTTGAGCGATGCGTCCTCGTCGTACGCCTTGACGTTCCAGCTAAGGTCGGCGCCCGTGCCCAGCGTAACGCGGGACAGGCTCGCGCGGCCCATGGGGTTCATGACGAAGTAGCCGATCTTGTCGAAAACGGCCTTGTCGATGCCGTGGATCGGACCCATGGCCAGCTTGTTGAGCTGATAGTCGTTGCAAGGATAGTTCCACCAGATGCCGGAGCGCTCGCCATAGACGCTCGTCATGAAGTCGGCATCCTCAACACGAATACCGTCCGGTACAACGGAGCTGCCCGTCCACATCACCTTGATATCGGCGTCGAGCGTCCTGGAAAAATCGGTGGTGTACTGCTTGGTGTTCGCGCCATCCATCATGGCGTTGGAATCATACTCGGTGGGAACCGTCGCCAGCGTGCAAGGCTCGTCCTGCGCCTTGATGAACTCGGCGTTGAAGCGATTGAGCAGGTTGGCCTGGCCCACACCGTCCTTGTTGCTGATGTCGTCGAAGAAGATGGCGAAGTCACGCACTCCGTTGTCGTACATGAGCTCGCATTTGTTCACGAGCGCCTGGAAGTCGGAATCACTCGTGAGGTCGATGGTGTTGCCCGGCGACAGGGCGAACACGAAGTCGACCTTATTGGCCTTGGCCTCGTTGACGAGGGCGATCATCTTCTCCATCTGGTCCTGCGGATAGGGCTCGCGCCAGCGGTCGCGATGGTACGGATCCTCCTTGGGGGCGTAGATGTAGGTGTTCATCTTGGTCTGACCGTAGAAGCGCACCTGCGCCATGCGGTCCTCCCATGACCAGTCTTCCTGGCCGCGGGCGTAGAAGCCCTCGATGGTGCCACGGACCGGCAACGCCGGCTCATCGGAAATGCGCGCCTCGGTAACGTCCTTACCCTCGATGAGCTGGGCGAGCGTCTGCGCGGCATAGTAGCTGCCGTCACCGCTCGCACCCGTGAGGACGATAGCCTTGGACGCGGCGTCGACACCCAGGACATAACCCTCTTCGTCGAGCTGCGACGCATTCGCAAGACCCATGGCAGTCGCCGCAGCATCGCGTGCAGAGCAGGCGTCATCGGCCTCGGTGAGGTAGATGGCGGTGGCGCCCTCGCTGGCGCCCTGCGCGGCGGTTCGCTCCGTCACCGAGATGCCGGCATCGTTGAGCAGCTGCTTCACAACGCGGACGGCATCGGCGTCGGCCACGTCGGAACCAACCAGCTCAACCTGCGAGAGGGTCAGCACACCCCCCCTGATACGTTGCAGACTTGGGTACCGGAAGCAGCTCGGGCTCCGTGGCCGCCGCATACGCCGCGGGGGTACCGGCCCCTGATAGCGCCGCGGTGACCGCAAGCCCAAGTGAAAGCACCCCGAGACCCATAAACCGTTTGAATCTCATACATTCTCCAATCTATGAGATCCCGAGTCCTCCGGCGATTCACGATGTCCGCCCTTCGACGCCCTCGCGAACCGCAGGCAAGGACCTGGACCGATAAAACTGGCCTCACCGTAGCACTTTGAAATCTAACAGTCAAGAACTTGGGTGATGGATAGCGCGGTCCGCGGGACCGCGC
>CAUWGM010000020.1:0-31416 GCA_963558435.1 uncultured Collinsella sp. | reverse complement strand
AGTTCGATTCTCCGCGCCTCCACCAACCGTTACAGCAGGCCGTTTGAGTTCTAGCAGCTCAGACGGCCTGTTTCTTTTTCTCTAGCTCTTCGTAGCGCCGTATATCTTTGGCAGATTATGGCAGACGCCCAAATCGCCGCGCGTGTCAATGGCAAGTTTTGGCAGGCGAAAACAGGGCTTGGTGGAGCGAGAAAAGCCCCGCCGCCATCCGGTGTGGACGGCGGCGGGGGATGAATAGATTTCGCTGTCGAGTGTATAAGTTGATTAGATCTCCGGTATGACCGTCGGCGCGTCCTCGGCGGGCGCATCCCGCGCGTCCAACGCGTCGGAGATGGCCTGCATCTGGTCGGCTGCGAGAACGCCGCGCGCCATCCAAGCGGCTGCGCGCTCGGTGATCACGAAGCGGGACTGGCCCTGCGCGATACCGTCCATGATTCCGTCGAAGACGAAGGTGGAGAGGTCGAACATGGTTCCTCCTAGATGTTCGCGGCGGTCGCCACGACCGCCTGGGTGAGCTTGGATTCGAGGTCGGCGAAGGCGATGTTCACGTCTTTGAGGTAGTTGATATAGACGTTTGCGGGGATGTTGCCATCGTTCCAGATGTTTGAGGTTGCTTCTGGTAGTGCGGGGAGTTCTACCTTGCCCAGTGGGATTGTCTGGGGAGTCGCTTCGTAATAATAGATTCCATTTTCTGACTTCAAAATCTGCTTTGCCGTCTCTATATCAGTGAATCTTGTATCAATTACCACCAAGGCGTTAAAAGTCGCGTATACGCTCTTATCCATTTTCAGATTTCCCGTTGGACGAACATTACATCTGACTTCATCGGTGCGGAAATCGTTGGGATCGTTGAAGTTGCAAATTACATAAGGTAGATTTCCGTTTTCGTCAGCGGGATACACCTCATATACAAGCTCTGCGAGTTTGTCAGATTGAATCTTTGCAACTCTCTTTATCAGGCTAACGTTGCCTTCTGCGTCAATTACAACTTCATCCTTTACCCCATTGGGCATGGAGCATAGTTCATTGCCCTTCAAGTCAATTGGGGTTAAAGCCTTCGTCGCGGGCGCGGTATACCCAGTCGCTTTGCCGCCAACTTCGAGCTGAACGGCGATACGAGCATTGGAAAACTTAGTGCCAGCCGTTGGTATACGCACGCTGCACTCGCCGATTATCGTTGGTTTGTCCAAAGAGATGGTGATTGTCGGTTTTTCCACATTGGTATTCGCAAACCACGTATTGTCAGAAGCATTGCGAATGAAAAATATGCAGTCTTTCGGGAATCCGATGGAATCAACGCTTAAAGTGTAAACACCCGCAGGAAGCACCATCTTATTTCTGTCGTCGATTAAAACCAAATCGACATTATCTTTCGTAGTCATGCCATTGACTGTGACTGATTTATCGTTTTCCATACTCGCAGAAATACCTGAATCGGGCTGATTTGGAAGACTGTAAATTTCGAGTAGGTTCTTGCCCGCAATCACCAATTCAGCCTTTGTGAGATTGGTTATCTCTTGTGGATACTCTGGGCTAGGTGAGGGTTTACCGCCTGTGTAGGGTTCATAAGCGGTTGCCTTCGCGCCTTCTTCGATTTGGAAATGGCTGCTAATACAGTTCTTTCCAGCATCGCTGTAATTGCCGCCAAGGTAGAGTTCTTCAAACTCACCGATGTTCTCTGGCGTGGTGAAGGTTTCAGAAGCGTTCTTGATATAACCGACTGTCAGGCTAATCTCTTTGCTCTGCTGGGCGTTGAAGGCGAGAAGTTTAAAGGCCGCTTTACCGTCTGTGATACCGCTACTTGAGTAGGTGTATTTGGTGTTCGGCTTCAGGATGTTCTTAAATCCCCTGATGTTGTAACCAGATACGTAGCGTTCCCCGCCTAATAGGTTCTTGCCAGTGGTTCTAACCTGGTTGCTCTGCCCTAATACCTTGCCTTTAAGAATCGGTGCCTTCCAAGAGTCGTGAAGGTTGATAAAGGTTGATTCCGCTTCACCCTTCAGGACGTTGCCGGACGGGATCGGCAGCTGCGCGACGGCCGACTCCGCCTTGTTCGCTGCGGACGTGGCGCTCGCCGCGGCAGCCTCCGCGCTCGCCGCGGCCTCACCGGCTGCCGCGATAGCCGCGTCGGCCCGCTTGGCGCGGTCGGCTTCCGCAGCCGCGCGGGCCTTCTCGGCCTCAGCGCGGCCATGTTCCGCCGTCACGCGGCCCTGCTCGCCAGCGGCGGCGTCCGTGGCCGCCTCGTCTGCCTTCGCGGCGGCGTCGGCGGCCTTCTTCACGGCCTCCTCCGTCGCGGCCGCACGCCCCTGCTCCGCCGCCTCACGCGCCTTCTCGGCTGCGTCGCGGGCGCCCTCGGCCTCCGTGCGGGCGGACTCGGACGCGGCCCGCTTGTCCTCGGCGCCTGCGCGGGCGGACTCCGCGGCCGCGCGGGATCGCTCGGCCTCTACTCGGGATGCCTCCGCCCGGACGCGACGGAGCTCGCCCTCCATGGTGGAGGACGCGGCGGACTCGGCCTTGGCGGCGGCATCGGTCGCGGACTTCGCCGCCGCCTCAGCCGCCTGCGCCGCCTGAGTCGCCGCGCCGGCCGCGCTGGAGGCGGCCTTGGTCGCAGCCTCAACGTCGGCCATCAACTTGGCCCAGAGATCAGGCTGGTCCGGCTCTGGCGGGACGGCTCCGTCATAGGCCCCCGATTCGACCACGACGAGCGGGGAGGCCTCGCGCTCGGTCATGAGCCGCACGGAATCGCCCTCGTAGCCGATCACCTGCATGCGGAGCTGGCCCGGCACCAGGAGCATCTGCGCGGGGAGCAGGAAGGCGCGCTCCTCGGGGATGACGCGCACGGGCTTTTCTAAGGATGCGCATGCAAGGGCGACCTGGATGCGGTCGCAGGCATCCCACTCGGCGTCGAGGTCCAGCACGACGCGGTCGGCGCCCATCCCGTGCTGCACCACGCGGCGGTCGTCCCATGTGACGATGCGGCCCCGCACGGCCGCGACGTGCTCGATCATGCTACTCGCCCGCCTTGAGGGCCGCGGTCACGCGGGCGACGATCTCGTCCATGTCGGCGGCGGAGAGCTTGACCTGGACGGTCTCGGGCACGTCCTCGATCGCGACGGACTCCTTCGGGATGCCGCACAGGCCCTTGAGCATGGCCGTGCAGCGCGCCCATCGGTCGATGGTGCGATTGTAGATCTCGCCCGCGATGCTCTTGGGATCGGTCGTGTCCTCGGCGCCGATGCCGCACATGGCCTTCAGCATGGAGGCCATGCGATAGCAGCGGTCGTGGGTCTCGCGGCCCTTCTCGATGGACCAAACGCGCTGAGCGATCTTCTCGATATCCTCGTCCTTCACTTCATCCTCCTCGTCTTCGGCGGCACCCGCCGCCATAAGGTCGTAGTAATGCTGGGCGCGGGCGATGTACGCCTCGCGCTGGGAGCCTGCGAGCTCGCCCGGACATGCGGTCGCCATGAACTGGTTGTGCGGGCGTACGTTTCGGCCCCACACGGGTCGACCCAGGCCGTACGCCAGGCAGAGCGCCGCCACGAGGTGCGCCCCCGAGTCCAGGCACGACTCGCTCACCGTCCATGGGCCGGAGCGACTGTCCGCGTGCTCGATGTTGATGCTCCGGCAATTCGCGTCGAAGTCGCCGAGCGCCCACGCTGTGTCCGCGTCGTGCACCAGCTGCCCGATCACGCCGTCGGTCTGCACGAGGTAGTGCGCCGACGCGGGGCGGGCCTGCCAGACGTTGTAGCAGCCGCGCACGGTCAGGCCGACAGCCGCCGTGTGGTGGATGCCGACGAACTCGATGCGCCGCCCCCTGCGACCGGGCGTGTAATGCTTGGAGATGTAGAGCTCCACGTCGGCCTTGAGATTCCTGTAGTCCATCGCCTAGGCCTTCCAATGGTTGGCGTTCGGAGCGACCTCGGAGCGCCCGAGGGCGGCGGCGCTATCGGATGTGCCGCTGGTCGTGGGGTCGGTGACGCACGCCCATACGGACGTGAGCATGGCCACGACCACCACGGGGTTGCCGAGCGCCGCCATGATGGTGGAACCCAGCGCCTCCCACGTGGTCATGTCCTCCCATGTGGCGCCCATGCCGACGACCAGCGGCATGACGACGGCGCAGGCCAGCTGCGCCCAGAACACCGGGTTCTTGCATCTAACCTTCCAGTTGATCTTCATCTGTCTCCCTCTCTAATCGCTGTTCTCCGGTGCGAAGCGGACGTCGATGTTCGTCTCGATGCGCCCGACGCGCCTGTAGAGCGTCTGGATGTCCGTCTCCGCCTTCACGAGCCGCTGCCCGTGGTCGTCCAGCTTCTTCGACATGTCCCGGACCGTGTCGCGCGTCTCGCGCGTCATCTCGTTGTTCCTGTCGAGCTTGTCGTCGACCAGCTGGTGGCGCGCCGCGTCGGCGCGCGTCTCCTTGGCCCGCGAGCCGAGCAGCGCGACGAGCGCGATCAGCAGGGAGCCGAGTGCGATTGCCTCGCTCATGTGCATGTCCCCACCTCCCTTCATCGGGGGTAGACGGCGACGAGGTACGCCACGGGCAGCGTCGCCGACCCGTCGCCGGGCACGACCATGATGGCCCCGTCCCTTGCCTCCAGTTGCGTGGTGTAGACGGAGGTTCCGTTCCAGCGCGGCGTGGCGAGCCAGATGCCGGAGCCGCCGCTCGCGCGGTTCGAGACGGCGACGAAGCAATCGTTGGGATCGGCGCCGAAGGCCTTGCGGAACTCCTCGGTCGTCCAGAGCTGCGCGTGGCCGTTGCGGTCCACCGCGACCTTGCCGAGGGTCCCGGAGAAGATTCGCCCCGCCCCGCCCGTGCGGGCGTCGACCTCGTCTATGGGCGCGGCGCTCTCGAAGAGCGGGACGGGCGCCCCCACGTTCAACCCGTCGATGGGGATGCGGTAGAGCGGCATCTCGGAGACCAGGTCCCCCTCTAGGATGTTCCCCTCGACGTGCGCGGGGTCCGCTGCCGCCCCGACGGCCGGCGCTCCCTTGATGACCTTCAAGGTGACGCTCTCCGTCTTGGGGTCGCCCGCGAGCCGCTCGTAGCGCGCCACGACGAGGTCGTTGCGCTTCTTCCCCTGCGTTCCGTTGTGGATGCCCAGGTCTTCGTGCGTCCCCGCCTCGATGGTGGCGTGCACCCCCTGCATCATCAGGTCGCCGTCGGAGATCCGCAGCGTGTTGGCATCCTGCATCGCGGCGGAAAGGCGCTTGCCGACCTTTAGGACATAGGAGCCCGTGCCGACCACGCCCGCGTTGCGGGTGCGGTCGTGGGCGGACTTGATGTGGGCCGTGCCCGTATAGCCCGTGACTATCTGAAGAGCCAACTTAAGCCTCCCTGTGCCATGTGTGCGGCCCCATGCTCGGAGCCTTGGTCCATGTTCCCCCGAATGTCGCCGCCGGGTCCGACGGGTCGCTCGTCATGAAGTAGGAGCCGACGGGGTGCGCGGCGAGGAAGCTCGCGGCGGCTTCCCTCCCGGCGACGGTGATGGATAGGTCGCCCGACCCGTCCCAGGTCGCGCTGCCCGAGACGGCGCCGGCGATGGAGACCCTCCGCGGGGCGGTGAGCCTCTCGGCGCTGCTCGCGGGGCCGCCCGCCGAGGAGCTGCCCGCGTAGCTGTGCGCATGCCCGAGCGGCGCCTTGCCGGACGCCTCGAGCAGCGCCTCGCTGGCGGACGCCTGCGCCGCCCCCGCCGCCGACGAGGCGTCGCTCGCGGCCCTCCGGGCGTCTTCCGCGGCCCGCGACACCCGCTCGAGGGCCGCGGGCGTCACCTCGGCGGAGATGGTCGACCCCGAGATGAGGATGCCGTCCCCCGCGACCAGCGCCGCGGTGCCGCCGGGCGAGGCCTCGCTAGACCCGGTGATCGTCCCCGACGCCTGGGCGGCGCCGGTCTTGCACTCGACGGTCGCCTGGCCACCGTTGAGGCGCGCGATGCGCTCGGTGACGCGCTCGACGACCGTGAAGCCGCCCGCCGCGTGGTATCCGGCCACGGCATCGCCCACCGCCAGGCCGTCGACGGGCTCGCCGAGCATGTCTACCGAGTCCGAGGACTGCAGCTCGAGCAGCTTCTTTCGGCCCGCCGCGGCGAGCTCGTCCGCGCCGGCGTTGCTGTAGTCGTAGACCTGCGCGAGATGGGCTGCGCCGAAGATGCTCTGCGTGGCGGAGACGCGCCCCCGCTCGTCGGCGTAGAGGTGCAGCACCGCGCGCTCGCGCAGCTCTCCGCTGCCGAGGCACACGAGGTGGTTGCACGCCCGGCGGCGGGCCACCTCGAAGCGGGCGGCGTCCGAGTCGACGACCGCCGTGGCTGCCCTCGCCGCGCGCACGACGGCCGATCCGCCCTCGAAGCGGATGTCGAGGCGGGCGCCTGCGGACGCGAGCATGTCGGCGAGCCCCGTGTAGAGGTCGACGAACCTGTCGAAGCGGTAGCCCTTCACCTCGATGCCGCTCGGCTCGGCGGAGCCCGCCAGCGGCGCCCCGGCGTCGGCCGCCTCCATGGCCGCGCGTATGCACGCGTTCGCGTCCCCCGATACCTCGACGTAGTCGGTCCCCGCCGCGGGGCAGACCACGCGCGTGGCCATGATTCCGTGCCACGTGCGTCCGGTGATCACCTTGTCACCGCGTCCCGTGTCCTCCTCGACCCCGTCGACGATGCCGCCGAACTCCTCGCCGTCGATGTAGACGTAGCAGCCCCGGTCGACGGTGGAGTCGGCGGGTACGGTCAGCTCGAAGTCGTTCTCGACCCCGACCGAGAAGTCCCCGCTGGCGCCGTCGAGGCGTCCGCGGTCGATGCCGGCCTCGTCGGTGTAGATGAGCGTCACGTCCATGCGGGCTCGCTCCTCTCCTCGATGTAGGTGATGGCGAAGCCGAAGTCGCCGGTCCACGAGAGGTCAGACACGCCGCCCGGCATCGGCGCGAAGATGCGGGCGCCGGGTGCCCGCGTCCCGCTGGCGAAGAGGCTGCTCTCCACGCCCTCTCGGTCGCGCATGACGATGGTCCCCTCGCGCGAGTCCACGACGAGCAGGCCGCCGTCCGGGACCGATGCGTTCACCTGGTAGCGGTTGCCCGCGATGGTCACGTACGGGTTCTCGGCGGGGCCGTAGAACGTCAAGCGGAAACGGCACGGCGAGGGGAAGGGGTTCTCCGCGCGGGAGGCGCGGTCCTCGCGCTTGTAGTCGTACGGGTAGCCGTGGGGGTAGTCCAACCCGCCGCCCGAATATGCGGAGCCCGCGTCCTTCGGGAAGTCCACGGTGCGCTCGCGCACCCACATGGGCTCGTCGGCGTGGAACTTGATCGTCAGGCGCATCCGCGAGCCGTCGTACCACCACCGGTCCTTCTCGCATCCGACGGCGTAGCACCTCATGCTCGACCCTCCCGCGCGGAGCGTGCCGGGCGAGCCTGCCCTCACGTCGTGCTCGAGCACGTCGTAGGCGCGGTCCCTCTCCTCGGCGGACCCGCCGCGCATGATGGCGTCCAGGGTGAAGTCGCGCGGGGAGCGGCGGAAGCCCGTGGCGCGCCCGCAGGCCTCTTCGTAGTCCCACGTCCAGTCGCGCAGGTCGGTCTCCCCGTAGCCCCAGGGGCTCCCGGGCGCGAACTCGATGGACTCGCCCGCCCCGTTGGTGTATGTCATCGTCGTGTCGAGCATCACATCGCCTCCGTGACGAGTCGCGCGAACTCGCGCCTGTTGAGCACGATGGTGCGCGGGGCGTTGTCCCTGATGATGCGCGGCAGCTCGCGCCTGAGCGCGGCTACCTGGGAGGCGGCGTCCCTGCCGTTCCCCGCGGCCCCGATGCGGCGCGCCACGGCGTCCGCGAACGGGTCCATCTCGCCGCCGCTGAGGGGCACGACCGCCTCGGGACCCGCCTCGCCGATGCCCACGACCGAGGGCCCCGTCGCGATGGCGCCCGTGCGGTACCAGTTGACCGAGAGGGTGGCGGGGTTGGGGATCGAGCCGAGGAGCGGGACGTCGATGAGCTCGTAGCTGATGTGCGGCAGCGGGATGTGCGGCCACGTGATCTTGAAGTTGAAGAATCCCTTGATGGTGTCGATGACCCCCTTGACGAAGCCCTTCGCCGCGTCGAGCTTCTCGGTGATGGTGCTGTAGATGTCCGTGAAGATGGACTTGACCGTCTCGAAGGCCTGCCCGAGGTCTATGCCGAAGACGCCCGCGATGAATTGCAGCGCGCCCGAGATGGCGGTGGCCAGCCCGTTGTTCATGAGGTCGTCGACGAACGCGACCATGGCGCCGAACGCCCCTTGCACGAGCGGGACGATGACCGCGCACGCCTCGCCGAAGGCGACCTGGACGCTCGCCCAGATGGCGCCCACCGCCTGGCGGAAACCCTCGTTCGTGTTCCATAGGTACATGATGGCGGCGACAAGCGCGGCGATTCCCGCGACGATGGCGACGATCGGCCAGGAGATGCCCGCGAGCGCGCCGCCGAGGGCCGCCAGGCCGCCCTGGATGGCCGTGATGGCCGAGACGACGGCGCCGCCGAGGGCCGCCAGGCCGCCCTGGATGGCCGGGATGGCCGAGACGACGGCGCCGCCGACGACGAGCAGAGGGCCGAGCGCGGCGACGAGGCCGAGCACGACGGCGATGGCGGTCTGGACGCCGGACGGGAGGCTCGAGAACGCCTCGGCGGCGCCGCCGATTGCCTCGGCGGCCACCTGGACCGCGGGGGCCAGCGCGGTGCCGAAGGCGATGCCTGCGCTCTCGAGCGAGCCCTGCATGTTCTCGAGCGCCCAGGACAGGTCGCCCTTCTGGGCCGCGGCCATCTCCTCGGCGGCGGTCGCGTCGTGGGTGGCGTCGGTGTACTTCGCCATGCCGTCGGCGCCGTTCTTCATCATGATGGCGGCGGCGCGGCTGGCGTCCGACCCGAAGATGGTCTGCAGTGCCATGTCGCGCTCGGCCTCGGACAGGGTGCCGAGTTTTCCCTGGAGCTCCGCCGCGATGTCGGAGACGCCCTTCATGTGCCCCTCGGAGTCCCTGGCCTCGATGCCGTAGAGCGCCATTGCCGCCGCCGCCTCGTCGGTCGGTGCCGCCAGGCGCTGCAGCATCGTTTTGAGGGACGTGCCCGCGTCGGACCCCTTGATGCCGTTGTCGGCGAACAGCGCGAGCGCGGCCGCCGTGTCCTCGAGCGACCAGCCCGCGAGGCTCGCCTGGGCGGAGCACTGGCTCATGGCCTGGGTGAGGTCGGAAACGTCAGCGGAGGAGGCGTTCGCCGCGCCAGCCAGCGCGTCAGCGATGCGCGCGGCGTCTCCCGCGCCCAGCCCGAAGCTGCCCATCATCTGGACTGTGGTCGCGGCGGCGTCCGCGAGGGCGAGCTGGCCCGCCGCGGCGAGGTCCATGGACGCCGCGAGGGCGCCGCCCTTGATGTCAGCCTCCGTCATGCCGCCCTTGGCGAGCTCGACCATGGCGTTTCCCGCCTCCGTGGCGCTGAAGACCGTGTCGGCGCCCAGCTGCAGGGCGAGCCGGCGCAGGCCCTCCATGTCGGCGGACGGGTCGCCCAGCGCGCCGGAGACCTGCGCCATCGCGTCGTCGAACTTTGTTGCCGTGGCCACCGCCGCACCCCCGGCCGCCACGAGCGGGACGGTGACGCCCATGGTCAGCGCGGTGCCTGCCTGGGCGACGCCCTCGCCGAGCGCCTTCGTGGCCTCGCCGCCCTTGGCGATGCCCTTCCAGCTGAGCTTGCCGTCCTCGCCCTTCAGCTCCTTGAGCGACGCCTTGATCTTGCGGACCCCGGACACGACGCCGTTGTCGCGCAGGCGCGCGAGGATGCTGACCTCTCCGCTCGCCATGTCACGCCCCCTCTCTCTTCGCCGCGGCGAACTCGGCCATGAACATGCTCGCCATGGCGTCGTTCGCCGCCTCGGCCGCGTCCGCGGCCCGCCCCGCGCCCTTCAGGCGGAAGTGCTCGCGCCTCGCGCGGAACGCCTCCACCTGCTCGCGGTTGTACTTCGTCTCCCTGGGCGGCTCGGCGGTGCGGTAGAGCACCGCCTGCTGCAGCGGCGTCTCGCCCGCCTCCATGAGGCCCGCCAGCAGGTCGCACATCTCCGTGTAGCTCGTTCTCGGCGCCGCCTCGTCCCACGAGATCCCGTACGCCTGCAGGAGCGACGCGCGGATGCGCCCCGCGTCCTCCGCCCAGTCGAAGACCGGCTCCTCGACATCGCCCTCGTGCTCGCCGAGCAGGTCGAGCCCGAAGGCCTCCCAGCTCACGTGCGCGAGCATCGGCCAGAACGAGTCGCGTCCGACCGCCGCGAGCGCGGCGTCGGGGTCCGCCAGCACCATGGCCGGGAACAGCGCCTCCTTCTCGGAGGCCTCGAGGCCCTCGTCGGCGAACAGCTCGGAGACCAGCACGGCGACGAGGGCGGAGTCGCAAACGTTGACCCGCGCCCCCTCGTACTCGTACTCGTTGCAGTAGCGCCCGTTTACGGACCTACTGCAACGGGTCAAGCTGCGGCGCATGAGCCGCCTCCCGCTGCAGGTAGTGCGCCGCCTTGTTCTGCTTGACCGCGGACACGCGCTCGACGACCGCCTGGCACACGACCGAGAAGACCTGCACCATCACGAGGTTCGCCTGCGCGGGCTCGAGGCGCACGCCGTCGCCGCACGCGGTGAGGATGGCGTCGTAGGACTCGCGCCCGATGGCGTCCGCGATGACGGGGCCGATCAGGTCCGCCATCTCGGCGGCCAGGGCGTCCAGCGCGTCCGGGTCGGCGAGGTCGGCCCGCTTGGCGTCGAGCGCGGCCGCGCGGTCCGATGCCTCGACGCATCGCGCGCCCAGCCGGTTGATGGAGCCGTCGGTGCAGTCGATGCGGCAGCGGACCGTCTCGTCACCGACCTCGACATCGAATCGCTCGTAGCTCTTCTGTACCTTCAACGTCTTCATGCGCTGCTCCAATCCATCGCGCTGCTCTAGAGAAAAGGGCCGGGGCTGCAGCGCGTAGCCCCGGCCCGTGCGGCCAATATCTCGCAGGTGTCGGCGCCTAGGCGGACACCGTGACCTCCACGACGGTGGAGACGCTCGGCTTGGCCGCGCACTTCACAGCCAGGCGGGTCTTGCCGTTCTTGACGCCCGTGACGGTGCCGTCCGGGGCCACCGTCGCGACCTTCGGGTCCTCGACGGCGAACAGGCAGCGCGGGGAGGCGTCGGAGGGCGCCACGGTCGGCTTGACCGCGGAGGTCTTGCCCTGCTGAACGGTGACGGGGGAGGACACCTCCACCGATTCGGGCAGGGAGGAGCCCGCCGCCTCGGATACCACCACGGGCGCGCCGCAGCGGCAGATGGAGCACTTGAACGACGCTTTCTCGTTGGCGGCGCCGTTGGGGCCGCTCGCGGCGATGTCCGTGATGGTGCAGGCGGCCTCGATGCAGCGGCCCTGGGGATCGGTGATGCGGTAGCGGGTCTCGCGGCCGCTGCCGACGGCGTCCTCGATGGACGCGACGAAGTCCTGGAAGGGGTCGCCGATGCGGCGGTGGCCCTCGACGTCGTATTTCTTGGATACGCCGGTGACGTCGACTTTGGTGTCGCCGCCGTCGGAGTAGTAGCTGTCCTCGCTCGTGGTCTCGGACGAGCCGTTGGAGATGGAGCTGATGCCTGGGCCGACCCACGCCCAGGTGCGCGCCTCGCCCCCGGGGGTGGTGTCGACCTCGACGATGTGCTGGTAGTTCAGGGCGAATCCGATGTCCATTAGAAACTCCTTTCGATGTGGCAGACGGCCTCGACCGCCCACACGTCCCTGCCGCTCCCGTCCCACCGGACGGGACGCGGAGCCGCGGTGTCGATGCTGATCATCCTGTAGCTGCCGTTGGCGCTGTCCAGCGGCATCGTCCTGAGCGCGCGCTCGGCCTCCTGGGCGTCCGCCGCGGCGGCGATTCCCTGGAGGCGCCTCACGAGCACCGTGACGCGCACGGGGGTGTCGAAGCTCATGTCGAAGTAGCACTCGTTCGCGCCGGGCACGCCGAGCCGCACGACCGTGCTCTCGGGGCGCTCCAGGGCGCTCGGCGGGTCGATGGAGACCTCGCCGAGCCCCGCCTCCATGAGCCTGGCGCGGATCACGTCCGCGAGGTCCAGCCTCGGTCTCTCGGGCATTCGCCCCTCCTCACTCCCTGCCCATGAGCAGGGCCTCCGCGTAGCTCTCCATCTCGTCGGCGTGGTCGCGCCACATGGCCTCGTCCCAGTGGTCCGTGGCACCCTCTTCGGTGTGGTCGTAACCCTTCTCGTAGTACTGGCGCGCCGCGTAGGGCGTGTTCCACGTGAGCACGCCGTGGTCGTAGTCGCTGCTGAGCGCCTCGCTGCCGCGCAGGCCGCCCTCCTCCTTCGGCACGTAGGGCTCCATGAGCTCGGCGGCGCGCATGGCGTAGAGCCGCTGGCGGCGCTTGCGCTCCGAGGCCGACAGCAGCGCGTCGAGCCCGTCGGTTACGACCTCCACGCTCACGCTCATCGCAGCTCCAGCTCCCAGTGGTGGACGCGCCCGCCGTCCTCGTATCGCGTGCACGACGCCACGCAGCATTCGGGCCCGCCGTCGACGCTCACGAGGCTGCCCGCGGGCACCTCGAAGGCGCCCGGGCTGTTCGCCGCGTCGATGAACAGCAGGCCCGTGGTGCCGTCCTGCGTCTGGTACTCGGTGCGGCGCACGCCCGCACTCCGCTCGTAGCGGACGCACCCGATGGCGCGCTGGCGCCCCGGGGCGCGGTAGCCCGTCACGGGGTCGTCCTCCATGGGGCGGACGGTGCAGGAGCTGGCGAGCAGCCTCTTGGGGATCGGTACCATGCGCCTCACCCCAGCCCGGCGTACTGCAGCGGGGTGCCCGCGACCTCGCGCGCCACGGCGTCGGCCATGTCGCGGGCGTAGGAGCCCGCCTCCCCGTCGCTCGCGGAGAAGCTGCCCAGCCTCACGCTGCCGCCCTCGCAGGCTCCGCCCGAGAAGCCGTGGGCCGCCTCGACGTCGCAGGCCGCGCACACCGCGCGGGCCCACGCGCCGGGGGCGTCCGCCTCCCCGCGCGGCCACGTGCGGCGGCGCACCTCGGAGAGGGCGCGGGGCAGGGCGCGCTCGAAGGCGTCCTGGTCGAGCGCGCCGCCGTAGTCCATGGAATAGAACGGGTAGTCCGGCCTAGGCATCGACGCCCACCGCCTTCTTGCGCGGCGCCGCCTTCCTGACCGCCGTGCGGCCGCCCCGTGCCGAGGAGGCGGCCGCTTGCTCGGGGTCAGTCGCTATTTTCCCGCGTTATGCGAGTAGATCAGGTCGGCGCGGTTCTCGAAGACGATGAGGTCGTGGTGCAGGCGGTACTGCCACTTGTGGGCGTCCATGGCCTGGTTCACGTCGGGCGCGAAGTAGCGCAGCTTCTCGTGCTTCTGGATGGCCTGGCAGGCGGACGGGTGGACCACCTGGAAGTTGAGGCCGAAGCCGCCGGAGGAGGCCTTGGCGAAGCCGCCGTCATCGCCCGTCTTGAGGTCGATCTTGTTGAAGAAGCGGCCAGCGGGTACGGTGCGCAGCTTCATGCCGTCGAAGGTCTGGATGTCCGTGGAGACGGCGCCCTCGCCGTTGGCCATGCGCCACGGCTGGGCCTTGCGCAGCAGGGTCTTGACGGCGGGGGAGACGTACAGGAGGCATTCGGTCAGGGGCACGCCCTGGCCCTCCATGTGCTCCTCGGCGGCCAGCACGGCGTCGAGTGCGGCCTCGGGCGTGGTGAGCTCCTCGGTGATCTTCTTGGCTGCCTTTGCGTCGAGGCGGGCGAAGCGGATGGCGTCGATCTCGGGGACGACCTTGGTGCGGGCGAACTCGTTCATGACGTTCGCGGAGACGACGAGCATGTGCTCCTCGTCGTCCAGGGCGTCGATGGTGAACTCGCGGCCGCGGTCGTACTCGAGCTTGATGGTCTCCCAGCCGAGGGTGACGTCTCCTGCGGTGAAGCCCCTCGCGCGGTCGTAGTTGGCGAGGCCCTGCATGTCGAGCTTGGCGATCTTCACCTCGCCGGTGTTGGAGACCTCGCCGACGAGGTCTCCGTTGATGTTGAGGTCGCTGGTGACGGTCGCCGTCTCGACGACCTTGTCGAGGCGCGTGGTGAACTTGGTCACGGCGCCGTTGAGGTTGTTTGCCATGTTCGCTCCTTACTTGAGCTTGAATGCCTTGTCGAGCTTGTCGTCGAGGTCGCCGGCCGCGCCCTCGGGCTTGAGCCCGGTGGAGCCCGTCTTCTTCTCGACGCCGAACAGGTAGGGGCAGGCCTCCTTGAGCTTGGCCACGTCGCCGTCGTAGTCGCCGAGCAGCGCCTTGGCGGCCTTCGCGTTGAGGCAGCCCGAGAGCTCGAGTTTGTGGTCGGTGCGCTCGTCGGCCATGTCGGCCTTGAGCTTGTCCAGCTCCGCCTTGAGCGCCGCGCGGCCCTCCTCGGTCTTGGACTTCTCGTCGAGCTGCGCCTGCAGCTCCGCGATCTGCTTGTCCTTGGCCTCGATGTCGCGCTGGTACTTCTCGCGGTTGATGCCGGGCTGGCCGTGCTTGTCCTCGACGCCCTCGCCGCCGTCTTGGCCTTCGCCGGCTGCGGGCTCCTCCCCCGCGCCCTCCTCGGGCTCGGTCTCGGGTTCCTGCGGGGTCGTCTCGTCCTTCTCGGGGTCCATGTCCCTCTCCTTTCTCCTGGGTTTGTTTGCGCGCTTCCCTGCGCGGGACAGGCGGGATTTTTTCGCGTTCCCATGCGAGGAGAAGGTACCTAGGGTGTCGCCGGGCGGGGCCGTGGCGCGGTTTCCCTGCGCTACTGGCGATGGCAGGGGAAACAGCGCCATGAAAAAGCCGCCCCGTGGGGCGGCTCTCCTCGATATCACTTTACCGCTCGCACTCCTCGAGCATCGCCGCCGCGCGGTGAAGCTCGGCGGCGATTATCGCCTGGGCCTGCTCCTCGTAGGCGTGGACGGTCGACTCGATCGAGGCGGAGGCGTGCGCGGCGAGGCACGCGCAGCCCTTCACGATGCCGATGGCGTCGCGGCGCCTGAGCGCCGCCTCGTCCATCACGCCGCCTCCCCGCAGTAGCGCGCCACGAAGTAGGCCTGGCCCTTACCCGTCACCTTCGTGGTGCGGGTGAGGGTCACGTGGCCGTCCGAGTGGGTTATGGCCGTCTCCTTGATGCGGAACAGCCCCTGCTCGACGTACCGCTGTATCGGCACGTTGCGGTTGCTGCCCGACTTGCCGAGGTAGCCCTCCTCCCTCAGCAGCGAGAAGAGGCGGTTCTGCCCGATCTGGAACCCGGACTGGGTGAGCATCTTGGCGAGCTCGCCGACCAGGCA
This sequence comes from uncultured Collinsella sp., assembly GCA_963558435.1. GTDB lineage: Bacteria > Actinomycetota > Coriobacteriia > Coriobacteriales > Coriobacteriaceae > Collinsella. The sequence continues at coordinate 16,141 of CAUWGM010000020.1, read as the reverse complement.
CGTCCCGTCCGAGGCGGCAACCGCGTCCGCGAACATGGCCTTGGGGCGCAGCTCGTCTATCTCGCGCTTCTGGCGGTCCATGGTGTCCTTGGCGAGCATGAGCGCACGCGCCATGATCTGCTCGGGCGTCTCGTCCTCGCGCGCGGCCATGTAGCCGCCGCGCTTGCGGATGGAGGGGAGCACCTCGTGAGTCACCCAACGCTGGAACGCCTTTGCGCTCGGGACCTTTGACCCGAGGATCGCGCTGTACAACCCGGCTTCGTTAATGATGGAAAGGCGCTGCTCTCCGCCGGGGGTACGCATTGAACGCGTACCCTTTTCGTCGCTATCAAGGCGTCGAGTCATATCGGACGCCATGCGGTAGCCGAGCGCGTATGCGACATCGGAAGCCACGAACCATGGCTCGTCGTCGATGGCCAATACACGGAGCTCGCCGAACTCGGCATTGGAAAAAGGTACAATCTCGTAAGGCGTATCCATCGGATATGCCTCCTTTCTGGGGCATCGCCCCGGTCGAATGGGGCACCTTGACGTTTCCTAGGCGCGGGGGTGCCCTATTTTTCTGCGAATAGCTCCTCTATCGGCACGCCGTAATGTCGCGCGATTTTGAGCAGGGTGCCGATTCTCGGGTTCTTCGTCGCCCCCGTCTCGATTCGGCATATGACGGGGACCTGAATGCCGGTCGCTAGGGAAAGGTCGAATTGGGTTTCCCTTCGGACTTCCCTAAGCTCCTTGATGCGCAGCTTCATTAAATCACCTCCGTTCTGGGGTACAATTAACTCAAATAGGGATACCAAGTCAGTGTGATGTAATAGTCAATCGAAATGAGGTAATCAATGAACAACCTCAAGAGCATCCGCATGGCGTCGGAAAAGACGCAGGAGCAGGTCGCGCATGACCTTGACGTCGCGTTGGGGACATATAGGAATTGGGAGCAGGGGAGCCGGAAGCTCAATGAGGACACGATCAGGATGCTGTCCAAGTACTTCCATGTCCCTAGCGACATGATCATCGGTGACGATGAACACGAGGGGCCGTTTGTCGCGGTCATGTCCGAAGAGGTCATGGAGCGGCGAGAGAATGCGATGAAGACGATCCTTGAGAACTACTTCCGCCTGGGGACGGATGACCTGGTGATGATCGCCAAGCTCGTCCTCTTCCTTAGGTCCACGGGTTCGTCAAGGCTTCATAATGCGGAAGAGTTCATCTTCTAAGGGAAAGGCCGCCCGGTGGGGCGGCCTTCGCAGTTATGTCGCAGCTACGAGAACATCTCGTCGATTTCTCTCCGATGACGCGCGAGCATATCGCGGCGGATGCCCTGCGCCGCCCGCTCCATCATCGAGTTGCCGTGCAGGTACTCGAGCCCCTTGATGGTGATGCGGATGCCGGAGGCGTCGACGCGCGATGTGCCGTCGTGGTGCTCCTCGCGCGTCACCCCGTCCACGTAGCCCTCGCGCTGCATCATCCACAGCAGGTTGTCGCGCCGGTTCCCCGTGATGCCCAGCCGCTCGGCGCTGTACGCCTCCGGGCTGGGCTCGTCGAGGTCGAGGCTCGCGTCGAGCGCCTTGAGGATGCGGTATATGGCCTTGAAGTCGTCCATGGCTACTCGGCGGGCGCATGTTCGAGGGCGTAGGCGCGGAACTCCGGGGACAGCTCCATGTCGTACTTCTCGAAATGGTATGCGTCCTTGTTCCCCCACACGACGCCGTCTCGCATCGTGGCGACCTCTGGGATGTCCGTGTATTCGCCGGTGACCTCGTCCTCGAAGCAGCCGGCGGCGGCGACCTCGTAGCTGCTCGCGTTGAAGAAGCGCATGATGGCGGCCTTCTCCGGGTCCGGCTTGTGGAACACTCCGTACCCGTGCCCGCCCCGATGGGTCGGTCTAATCGGCATCTGCGCCTCCTCTCGGATTGAAGGTTATCCACTCCCCGTCATTATCTCCCAGCTCGCGGCCTATGGCAACGGTTCCGTCCGGCCATAGCCAGAGCTTGTCGGTGGGCGCCGTCACCTGGACGCCCAGCTCATTGGCGAGCCTCTGGGCGATGCAGTCGCCGCCGTCCTCACGTCCGGTCGAGCATGAGAAGAGCCTGATCGGCGTGCCGGGCGAGTAATCCCTGCGCGCCCTGATGACGTCTGCGAGCGTCCTGTGGTCCGACCGCTCGCCGAGCAGCCTCACCGTCTGCGGCGATCCGTGCGCGCCCACCAGGAACTCGCCCTCGTGCTCCTTGGCGAGCTTGCCGAAGTTCGCCCGCATGTTCGCCCCGAAGTCGTCCTTGCCCTCGGTGTAGACGGGCCTGTGCTTCCTCGCGCACCTCTTCTTGAGGTCCAGCACCTCCCTCGCCCTGCGTTTGCTCTGCGCGCTGGCGGCGAGGGTGGTCCTCGGCATGTCGCCCGCCCATTCGCGGCGTGGGTTGCGGTGGAGCACAGGGGCACTGCCGAGGCCGTTGGACCTCTCGATGAAGGCCCGCATGTCCGCCTGCCTCTTCCTGAGGGCGTCCTGGGCCCTCAGCACGGCGGCGAGGTCGTTGACGTCGCCGCGGTCCTCGTAGCACATCTGCGCCCCCGTCAGGTCGCGCTTGGCCTGCCTGATGGCCCGCTCGCGGCGGCGCTGCCCCTGCCTGAGCCTGTAGACCTCGTCGTTGGAAAGCCCGCTGGGGTGCGGCGGGTCGGGCTGGTATGCGCGCGGCGTGCCCGGCGCCCAGGGCCCGAAGGAGTGGCGGCAGTTCGCGCCCCCTAGCCCGTCCACGGAGCCGTAGCCCGTGGCGTCGGCCAGTCCGCGGTAGCTCACGCCCTCGACCTCGCACGGTCCGTCCAGGCCGTACACGTTCCCCTGCCACTCGGCGTGGGACGGGCGGGCGCCGCAGTGGCTCGTGACCTCGACCAGTCGGCACCCCGACGCGCGGCACAGCTCCATGGTGCGGCGCAGCCCGTCCTGCTGGATCTGCGTGCGCACGTGGCGTCGTACGGCCACGTCCACGCGGTTGGTCACGGTCTGGCGGCCCGTCTCGGCGTCCCTGTACGTGATGGTCGAGATGCCCGAGCGCATCATCTCGCGCACCGCGGCGTGCAGCGCCGCCTCGGTGGTCGAGGCGCCCGTGTTCACCCGGGTGACGGCGCGGGAGACCACGGACTGCCACAGGGCGAGCGCGCCCGACTGCATGTCGACGTTGTCGCGTGCCAGCACCTCGGCGATGCCGCGGGCGGTGAGACTCGCCTGCATCGGCAGCGTCCCCTCGGCGCGCGGCAGGGCGGCGTCCCCGAGCACGGCGAGGTCGGCCGCGTCGCTGCGCGCGATGGCGTCCGCGACGGTTGCCTCCACGGCGCGGGACACGTCCCCGCGGTGCCGCTCGACGATGGCCATGAGGTCCGCCGCGCGGGCCTGGGCGAGCAGCAGCAGGGCGGTCTCGCCGCGCTGCCCGAGCACGTCCACGCCCGACAGCAGCAGGCGCGAGAGGTAGCGCAGCATCTCGTCCTCTATCTCCGTGTAGACCGCGCCGACGAGGTCGGCCGCCTCGTCCAGGTACTCGGGGCCCAGCATCCTAGAACCCCGCGTCCAGGACCGCCTCGGCGGGCGCGGCGGCGCGGGCCTCCTCCTCGCTCATGCCGTAGAACTGGGCGAGGTACATCCACTTCGGCACGACCCCCGCCGCGATCTCGGCGAGCATCTGCTGCTTCTCCGCCTGCGTGTCGGTGATGATCGAGTCGTCCCACACGACCTCGACGGGCTCCACGTCGTCCTCGACGGGGGCGCCGCAGTGGATGCGGGCGCACTCGACGAGCGCGGTGAGCAGGCGCCCCAGCCCCTTGCCGAGCGCGTTCTCGTGGTTGCGGATGTTGCGCATGAGGGCGGAGTTGTCCGCGCTCACCTCCGTGGCGGTCTTGAGCCCGCCCGCGCGGTCCGGCTTGAAGTACTGCGAGCCGAAGCCGCACTCGTCGCCCAGGGCGGCGCACGCGGCGGCGTAGGTCTCGTAGATGGACGAGGTGCGCATCTGCGGGGCGAAGGCGTAGGGCTTGCCCTCCTCGCCGATGGCGGAGGAGGTGAGGCGGTACAGGCGCTGCTCCTGGTCGCCGAAGGGCACGGCGCGCATCTCGCCGCCGGGACCCGCCTGCCGCACGTCGATCATGGAGTCGGGGAGCATGAGCACGGCGCGCATGAGGTCGGTCTCGTCGTAGAGCGCCGTCCACGCCGTGTCGAGCACCTTCATGGCGCCCACGGCGTCCTCGAAGACGCTCACGCCGTACGGGCTCGTGTCCTGCAGGGCGTTGTCGATGGCAGGGGAGAGCAGGCAGAAGGTGGGCGTCTCGCACGCCGTGTCGAAGTCCTCGATGATGCCCAGCGATTCGGGGGAGACCGCCTCGCCGTCGACCCACACCTTGGTCACCACGTGGTAGGTCCCGCCGTCGAGCACGTGCATCTGGAGCTGGACCGCCTGCTCGCCGCGCACGGTGGCGCGCGTGCAGAAGGCGCACTCGGTCGCGCCGTCCTCGTCCCACGTGAGCGGGAGGACCATCTTTGCGTCGTAGCGCCGCACGAGGATGGACGCGCCCTCCTCGGCCACGTCGAACCACAGCGCCATGGCGCCCGTGCCCATGGCGAAGGCGCGCTCGATGCCGCGCTGGAAGAGCGTGAACAGGCCCGTCTCTGCGCAGTACCCCTGCAGCCACTCGTTGGCGCGCGGGCTCTCCGTCTTGGCGCCCATCTCGTTGGCGATGAGGCTGGCCCACTCGCGGCAGACGCGTCGGGCGGGGCGCAGGGACAGCTTGCGGCGCTTGTGCGCGCGGCCGTCTACGCCCGCGTACCGCTCCTCGTACCAGTCGCAGTCGCCGGTGTACCAGCCGTGCCAACGCTCGATGTGGCCGCTCATGTCCGGCGGCAGCGCGTAGCCGCGCCGCCTGATCTCGGCCCGCGCGACTGCGGGGATCTCGAACTGGTTGTCTGCCATGGTCAGCCCTTTCTCGCGTTCTTGTAGGCACCCCGCCGCGCCACCACGTCCATGAGGGCGTAGCGCGTGGCGTCTATCCAGTGGTCGTCTCCGTCGGGGTAGTCGCCCGAGTACTCGCCCGTGGCCGGGTCCATCTCGAACTCGGCGGCGCGCACCTCGCGGGCGAGGTTGGGGCACCGCGCGGGGTCGATGACCCAGTGCACGGACTGCAGGAAGCGGTAGCTCATGTCGCGCAGCCTGCCCTTGCCGGCGGCGCGCGCGTCCACGCCCTCGTCCTTCTGCGCCTGGATGCGGTCGGGCGAGGCGTCGTCGGACAGCACGCGCAGGCGGTGGTAGGACGGCTCGGCCCCCTCGCGGTCGGGCCACGTGAGGGCCCGCTTGACGCGCTCGGCCGTCTCGGGCGGCTGCAGCTTGCACCCGCCGTCCTCGTAGAAGGTCACCACGCGGTGCTCGCCGGGCTGCCACTCGGACAGGGTGAGCGCCCACGGGTCGGGGAACCAGCCGAAGTCCTGCCCCGCGTGGATGCGCTCGAAGGACGCTATCTCGGCGTCCGTCACCTCGCGGAACTCCACGCGGTCGAATATCTGGCCGCCGTAGCCTACGGGCTCGCCCAGGTACTCGTGGCGGTACGCCTGCTCGTCCGCCTCGCGCAGCGCCTCGGCATCGGCGATGAACTGCTCGCCCAGCCACTCGCGTGGCGCGTCGGCGTAGCAGCTCTCGAAGACCTCCTGCCCCGCGTCGCGGCGGCGGTCGGCCTCCCTGTTGGCCCAGTTGTCGCGCGTGCGGGGAGGGTTGTACGTGTACACGCGCACGGTGCGGTCGCCGCCTCGGGCGATGGACTGCATGACCGTGCGTATCTCCGCCATGCCGCGGAACTGGTCGCACTCCTCGAACCACGCGAAGCCGATGTGCCCGAACGGGGGCTTCAGGCCCTTGGACTTGTGGGGGTTGTCGCAGCCCGAGAAGAGGATGAGCTGCCCCGTGGAACGCTTGCGTATACGCAGCGTCGAGACGGGCATCTCGTACTCGTCGGACAGGCCCATCGCGTGGATGGCCCAGACCACCTGGGCGTAGACGGCGTCACGGAGGCTGTTCTTGCGCTTCATGAGCGCGGCGGCGTGCTCGCCCGGGTGCGTCTCGATGTGGTTCACCAGCTCTATGGACGCCCAGGACGACTTGAGCGAGCCGCGCCCGCCCATCATCCAGAACTCCCGCTGCGCCCCCTGGGCGATGAGCATGTGCGGGCGGAAGAAGTCGCGCCCGATCAGCAGGGCGAAGTCGCGGCAGAAGGGCCGCCCGCCCTCGTCCGGCTCCTCCTCGGGCAGCGCGTCGAGCAGGGTCTTGCCCAGCTGAGTGACGGCGTTGACCGCGGTGTAGTCCAGCGGCTTGCCGTCCTCGGCGCCGCGCACGCGCTCTATGCCCGCCTGGAAGGTCTCGCTCATACCGGCGAGCACCTCGGCGCGCGTCGTGGTGGCCTTCTCCGCGGCGAGCCTCTTGAGGTGGCCAATCCTAGCCTTGACCTCATGCTCGGCCTCGAGCTTGCACGCCTTGTTGTCCACCGTCTCGGGCTTCCAGCGCGAGCGGTCGGGCCACGCGGCGAGCATCGCCTGGCGCTGCGTCTTGCCCGCCACGCGCTCGCGGCAGTATGTCTCGTGGCGCGGGTTCGCCAGCGGTTCGTCGGCGTCCAAGCGCCACCTCCAATCAATCGCGCCCCGCCGCGAAAAGCGGGAAGCCGCCCCGAAGGACGGCTCCCCAGTGCCCCGTGCGGCGGAGGATGACCGCACGGCTATGTTCTCGCGTATGTCGCCGCGTCCATCGCGTCGACCATCGCCCGCAGGCGCTCGGCCTCCATCTCCGCCCGCGCGCCCTCCTCGAGCAGCTCGGCTACGTGCCCGACCACCTCGGCCCGCGGCGCCTGCCGCCCGAGCACCGCATCGGACAGCGCGGGCCAGTTGACGCCTCCGGCGGGCAGGCCGTACAGGCGCTCCGCGACCTCGCGCGACCTCATGCGCCCACCGCCTCGGCCAGCTCGCCGGCCACCCTGCGGTACGCATGCATGCGCCCCAGGTCGCCGCCGCGGATCTCGCGGTCGCCGCAGCCCTCCTCGATGGTGCGGGCCCGCTCCCTGCATGCGACCGCCACGCGCGACGCGGCCCCGAGCCTGGCCTTGCAGGCGGCGAGCTCGCCCTCCAGCTGCCTGCTGCGCTCGATGAGGCGCAGGTTGTCCTCGGCGGCAAGCCCTTGGCCCGCGGGGCCGATGAGGTCGGCGAGCCGTTGGGCCACGTCGCTGAAGTCGTAGTCGTGGAGATCATCCATGACCGCCTCCTTGAGCAGCTCGTAAAACTGCTCCGCATAAAGGCAGGGGCATTCGCGCATGGAGCGCAGCCGCTCCGCCGCCTCGCGGCGCTCGTCGACGCTCAGCATGACTCGCCCCCTTCCATGAAGTCCCCGTCCAGCCGGCACCAGCCGTACCCGCAGCCGCACGGGCACGGCTCCCATTCCCTGCAGTCGCGGCAGTGCGCGGGGCCGTCGCCCGCGTCGCCCGCCTCCATGCAGCCCGGCGGCAGGTTGTCCCCGCTCGCGGGCTCGTAGTCGCTCATCATGCGCCTCTCCCTTCTCCTGAGCTTCCTCTCCGCCCGGCACCCCGGGCACACGTCCCACAGGCCGCGCCCGTGGAACGGCTGTCCGCACACGCGGCACCATCTCGCCCTATGGCTCATCGCGCCACCTCCTCAGCGGCCGCCATCCGTCCATCTCGAGCGCGCGGGCGTAGCTCGCCGGCTCGTCGAGCAGGATGTACTCGAGGCGCCCGCCGTCCCCGCCCTCCATGCGGCGGTAGCGTCCGAAGCCGCCGCCCACGGCGTCCGTGGGGACCCAGCGGAAGTGCAGCCTGTTGGCATGGGCGAGCCCGTGGCAGTACGGGCGCCCGTCCGCGTCCGCGAGGTGGTTCCCGAGGCCGCACAGCGTGATGGTTGGCTTCGGCAGCTCGACCCCGTCGCGGAAAAGCGCCCCCGCGGACCTGCGCACCATGTGGTGCTGGTTCAGCGGCGCCGCCCTCCCGCAGACGGCGCACCTCCCCAGGCGGATGCTCGGCGCCGCCATGAGCGGGCGCAGCAGCTCGTCGAGCGTGTCAACCCTCGCCATGCCCGTCCTCCTTCCAGAGCCTCGCCCGCCCGATGTGGGCGGGCATCCCGCACTCGTCCTCGAGCGCGTCCCTCAGCTCCCTCGCCAGCGCGGGGTCCTCGACCACGTAGACCGGCTGGAGCTCGGCGGCGGTGTAGGAGCGCCGCCCGTCCCGCGTGCGGTGCCTCACGGGCACCTGGCGGAACACGATCAGGCAGTCCGCGAACATGCGAGCCTCCTGTCCGGCCCCTCGACCTCGACGGGCTCGCAGGCGCCCGCGAGCCTCGAGGCGACCCGCTTGCCCGCCATGCCGCCCCACAGGTCGCGGAGCCCCCCGATGCGGTAGTTGCTCGTCACCACGGTCGGCAGCCCCGCCGCCGTCCTCGCGTCGATGAGCGCGGATAGCTGCTCGACCGCCCAGTCGGTGGGGCGCTCCGCCCCCAGGTCGTCGAGCGCCAGCAGCGGCACCCGCCCGGCGCGCTCGAGGGCGCCGCGGTCCCCGCCGTCGTAGCCGTCGCGCACCTCGTCGAGCAGCCGCTTGGCGGTGACGAGGCGCGCCCCGATGCCGCGCTCCGCGTACATGCGGACGGCGCACGCGGCGGCGTGGGTCTTGCCCGCGCCCGGCTCGCCCCATAGGTAGGAGCCGCGCCCCGACCTGGCGAGGGCGTAGACCCTGCGGCCCAGGTCGGAGTCCGCCTGGGCGTATCCGCCGGCGAGCCCCGACCGGCGCAGCATGCACGCCCGGACGCGCTCCCTCGCCGCCTCGAGCTCAGAGCCTGCTGTAGACGTCATCGCGCACCGCCCCCTCCGACCTCGCGCACTCGCGGTAGCCCTCGAACTTAGCCCCGAAGAGCGTCTCGGGGCGGAGGTAGCGCCGCATCCGCTCGTCCCGACCCCATTCGGCCGCCTTCGCGCGGACAACGGCCTCGAAGTCCCCGAGCCTGTATCCCTCGTTCCACCGCGCCCGCACGAGCGAGCGCGTCTTCTTGGACGACGCCTTGAACGCCGTCCCCGCCGCCTCGTTGAGGAGGGCGACCACCTCCTGGTAGGGGATGCCGTCGTCGACGGCCCCCTCCCCGGCCTCTGCGCTCCCGCCCTTGCGCCCGCACTCGATGCGCGCCCGGCTCTTCTCGAGCACGGGGCGGACCATGGCGAGCGCCATCCGCTGGGCGTCCGTGCGCGGGGACGGCTCGTCGCCGGTGCGCAGGTAGCGCACCATCATGCCGATGAGCTCGTCCCCCTCGCGCGCGTTCGAGAGCTGCAGGGGGCCGTCTATCAGCGAATCCAGCACCTGCACGGCCCCTCCTTAGAACGGGATGTCATCGTCGTAGACGTCCGGCATGGGGGCCTGCGGCGGGGCGGGCGCGGGCTGCGGCGCCGCCTGCGGGGCGGGCGCGTACGCCGCCGGCTGCGGCGCGTACTGCTGCGGCGCGTACTGCTGCGGGGGCGCGGGCTGCGGCGCGTACCGCTGCACGGCGGGCTGCTGGTAGCCCTGCGGGGCGCAGGCGGCGGGCTGCTGCGGGCGGGCCTGCTGGCGACCGGGCTGCGGGCCGCGGATCTGCGCGACCTCGCGGGCGCGGAGCACGACCTTGGAGCGGTTCTGGCCCGTGGAGCGGTCGGTCCACTTGTCCTGGCGCAGCTGGCCCCATACGAGCAGCAGCGCGCCCTCGCGGATCATGGCGGCCTTGGGGTCGCCCTCGTCGTGCCAGAACTCGACGTCGAAGTACTGCGGCGTGCGCTCCTGCGTCCTGCGGTCGTAGTCGGGGCTGTTGACGGAGAACTTGGTGACCATGCGGCCGCTCTGGGTGGCCTTGGTCTCCACGTTCTGGGTCACGAACCCGTCGATGGTGAAGTCTTTCATCAGAGGTATCCTCCTTGCGTTACGTTCCCGCTGTTCCATATGCGGGCTATCTGCGCGTCCACCATGCGGATGCGCAGCTTCAGGACGTTGATCGCCTCCTGGGAGGCGCGGTAGATGGCCTCGGAGCAGTCGCGCTGGCAGCGCAGGGCCGCGATGTCCTCGCGGCCCCGGCACAGGTCGCCCGTCACGGTCGCGGGCGTGCCCTTTCGCCTCTCCTCGAGGATGGCGAGGCGCAGCGCGGTGCGGTACGCCTGCTCGTTCCTGGCCAGGGCGCACCCGCTCGTGCGGCAGGTCTCCAGCTCCCTCTCGAGGCGGTCTGTGAGCTCGTCCAGCTCCTCGTGCAGCTCGACCATGGGCTACGCCTCGACCTCCCATGCGGGGGCGGGGCAGCAGGCCGCGGACGCCGCGAACGCCTCGTACTGCGCACGGTCGGCGAACTGGTAGCGCGCCCCGCAGCTCTTGCAGTGCGCGGCGAACGGTCCGTGCTCGGGCGGCTCGGGCCTGGGCGGGGCGGCGGGGCGCATCCCGTCCGGGTCGGACTGGCCGTCGATGGCGAAGGCCCCGCACAGCGCGTACTTCCGCGCGTAGCTCGAGGCCATGCCCGTCACCTGGGCGTCGTCGCTGCCCTTCTTGTGGTCCGCCTCGCGGGCGAGGGCGGTGAACTCCATCTCGCCCTCGCCGTCGACCATCCACACGCGCACGGTGGCGCGGACGTAGTAGCGGTCGCCCACCTGGACGGCCTCGTCGCTCATGGCGAACGCCACGCCGGCCTCGGCGCACGGCTCCTTGAGCGCGGCCACGATGTCCTCGTAGCTGCGGTAGCTGAACCCGCCGAACTCGTTGAACTTCGCCTTGGGGACGGCGACGGCGCGCTGCACCTCGGCCACCGCCTGGCGTATCGTCCTACCTTCCACCCTGCACCGCCCTCCAATAGGCCTGCTCGAGCGTGCCCGCGACGATGCGCCCGCTCACGTCCGACATCTGCAGCAGCTTGGCCAGCCCCTCCATGTCGCTGCGGGACGCCTCGGGGACGATCACGACCCAGGGGGTGCGCGGCTCGCCAGGATGCGGGGCGATGACGGGCGCCGGCGCGGGCGCGGGCGCGGGCTCGGGCATCGGCTGCGGGGCAGGCGCGGGCTGCGGGGCGAGCTCCGGCTCGGGCGCGGTCTCGGGCGCCATCGCCGCCTTCATCTCCGCGAGGCGCGCGTCCTCCTCGTCCGCCTGCCGCGCCGCCTTGAGCGCGGCGCCCAGGTCGAGGGTGCGGAACAGCTCGCGCTCCGCCACCTCGTAGTGGGCCATCGCCTCTCGCTGCGCCTTCAGGGTCGCCCAGTCCTCGGCGAGCAGGGCGACCTTCTCCTCGAGCGCCCGCTTCGCCTTCTCCTCGCCCGTGGTCTTGTTGAGCCACCGGTCCTCGTGGACGCGCTCGTAGGGCACGACGGGGGCGAGCAGGTCCGCCACCTCGCCGTAGTGGGCCTCCAGGATGGCGCGCGCCCTGGCGCGCCGCGCCGCCTCCGCCTCGTCGAGCTGGGCCTTGATGGCGTCCGACGCGCCCTTGGCGATGCCCGAGATCTCCTTGCAGCGCGCCTCGAAGGCGTCGAGGGGCTTCAGGTATTCGCGCTTCACGGCCTTCCTGCGCTCGTCGATCTGCTTGACGATGCCGTTGAGGAACGTGCGGTCTCGCTTCGCCCCCTTGACGTTCTCGTCCTTGGACATGTCGTAGACCGCGCCCTCGTAGTCCGCGACCATCTTGCGCACGCGCGCCTCGAGCGCGTCGAAGTTCGCCTCTATCTCGGCCGGGGTGCAGGTTACGACGAGCTCGCGCCCGTCCTCCACGACCTCCGCCTCGACCTCAACCGCCTTAGCCATTCTTCTCCTCCAGGTGCTTCCTCAGGGTCTCGTTGACCGCGCGGCCGACCTCTCCGAACTCGTAGCCGTCCGCCTCCATGGCGTCGACCAGCCCGATGTAGCGCGCGGGGCCGGGTCCGTATATCTGCCACGGGAGCAGCTTGCCGCGCGAGAGCGGTTCGGCGCGCTCCTCGTCGGGCTTCCATGAGAGCGCCCAGCCGATGGCGCACAGCGCCGGGGTGGGGGACCAGTCGGCCGTCGCGCCCATCTCGTCGAGCGCGCCCTCAGCCTGCTCCATCGCGCGGGCGGAGAGGACGGCGGCCGTGCGGCGCATCGCCTTGTGGTCGCCGAGCCTCTCACCGACCCAGCGGGCCATCGTCCGGGCTTCGATGCCCCAGAGGGCCTTCGCGCGCTGCGACGCGCGCTCCTCCTCCTCGCGCCTGCGGCGGTCGTCCTCGGCCATCGCCCGCTCCTCCTCCGTCTCCTCGCGCAGGAGCTCGAGCCAGGAGCCCTCGATGTCGTACGCCGTGGGGTGCAGCTCGCGGATCCTCGCCTCCAGCCTCTCGGGTGCCGTGCTGTCCGCGAAGAGGCTCTCGGCGCAGCGGCGCACGACTTCGTCGCCCTCGGGGACGCGCGGGACGCCCGCCCCTGCGAGGACGCGCTCCAGCTCGCAGAGGCGCTCGCGGCGCGCCTTCTCTCGCGCCAGGACCTCGTAGTGCCGGCGCCAGTCCTTCTCGGCGCAGTCGCGCAGCTTGGCGACCGCCTCGTCGTCGCCGTCGAACTCGGCTATGGCCATGAGGCGGTCGAGCGTCATGTCGTAGGCCGCGTCGGCGACCTTGCGCGCCCCTCGTCGGGCGCGCCGCACCTTCTCGGGCTCGATGCGGGCCACGGCGGCGACCTCCTCGTCGGGGAGGTCGAGCGCGAGCATGGTCTGCACGCCGCGGCTCATCTCCTCGGCGGTGAGGTTCAGCTTGCAGTCGGTCTCGACCATGGCCTTGGCCGCCTCGGCGCGCGCCGTCTCCGCGTCCGAGAGGTCGTCGTAGACCTCGGCGAGGAACCGCTTGGTCCCGATCGCCTTCATCGCCCGGTATCGGCACTCGCCGTCGATGATCCAGTAGATGCCGCCGTCGCGGTACAGGATGGGCTTCACGCGGGGCTGGCCTGGGTTCAGCTTGTTGAAGCGGAACTGTCCCGCGAGCTGCGCGATGTACTCCGCGCTCGCGGGGGTCGTGAAGTCGCGGGGGTTCAGCGAGTTGCCCTCCGCGTCCTCGTACGGGTAGACGTCCTCTATGTCGACGTTCACCAACTCTTGCATTTCATATCCTCCTAGCTGGGGTTTTGGCCAGGGGGGAAATCTTTTATCCCTTCCTTGGCCTTTTTCGAGACCCGTTCCTTGCGCTTCTGCGCCGCCTTGAGCAGCCGCCTGAGCCTCGCCGCCTGCCAACGCTCCATGGCGATGTCGTGGCGCTCCTCGGCCATCGCCCGGTCGTAGGGCCCCATGCCCGACGTCCTGGGGCTGGCGGGCATGGGGTCGCCGCGCGTCTCGCGCTGCGCGTCCGTGCGCTCGTAGGTCGCGCGGTCGGCGGGGGAGAGCAGGGGCAGCAGGTCCGCTATCTCCGCCTCGGTCTCGGCGAGCCTGCGGGCGAGCCTGCACGGCTCGCAGACTCCCTCCGAGCCGAACAGGGTGCGGGCCATGCCGCACGAGGGGCACACGAGCGTCCTGCTGGTGAAGCACCTGAGGTCCACGTCCTCGCCGCGCGCCCGCATCCAGCGGACCGCGCCCTTGAGCTGCTCCCGGCTCACGCGCAGCGCCTTGCGGATCTCGCGGGCGGGGACCCTCCCGGCGTGGTCGCGGATGTAGGCGAGCTCGGACTCGCGCCACCACTTGTGGCGCCTCCCGCTATCGGCGCGGGTCAACGTCCTCCACCTCCACCACGACCCTCGGGTGGGACGGGTCCACCGCGAAGCTGTCCTGCAGGGCGGCGACGTGGCTCTGCCCGTCGTTGTCGAGCACGCCGGCCGCGACGAGGCCGTCCAGGACGAACTTCTTCGCGAACGCGACGTTGTCCAGGTCGCGTCGGCGGTTGGGCTCGACCCACAGGAAGCGGACCACCACCGGGCCCGAGAAGCGCGGCACCGCCTGCACGATCGCCGCCAGCCTGGCGCGCTCCGTCTCGCGGCGCTTCATCCTGGCCCCCGCGATGCGGTTCGTCCGCTCGGCGGCCACGTAGTCGTTGAGCGAGGGGAAGTGCCCCTCGACCACCATGCCCGCCTTCATCGCGCGCCCCTCTGCACGCGCCAGATCGCCCTGGCCTCGGCGAGGGAGGAGGCCACGAACTCGTCCTCGCCCACGATGTCGCGCCAGTAGGCCGCGAGGTCGACCCTGTCGAGGGGCGTGTCGCGGAACGTGATGGCGGAGAGCAGGGACGGGCGCTCCATGACCATGAAGCGGGTCAGCGCGCTCCACAGGTTGTGGTCGCGCCGGTAGACGCCCGAGAGGGTGACGGGCAGGTCGTAGCGCCTGGCCAGCTCGTAGAGCGCACCGCGCTGCACCAGCTCCCCTTCGTCGCAGAGGCGCTGCACGAGGGCCTTGAGCTCCTCCCAGGCCTCCGGGTGCAGGCGGACCCAGTGGCACGCCTTGGCGGCGATGCGCTTCGCGCGGTCCGCCTCGCCGGGGGAGCTGGTCTTGGAAGCGAGGTCAGGGGAGTAGGAAGGGGAAGAGGAATCAGGAAGAGGAAGAGGAGTATATATATCGCTTACAGCTTCGCTTGATTCGATGCTGTCCATATCGCTCGCTACTTTGCCTCCCTCGTTGCGAAGTCGTTTGCTTCGCGTTTCGCTTCGTTGCTTGCTTAGCGTTTCGCTTGCGGTGCCGTTCACTTGCATGCCGCCTCCAAGAGGCCGGTGATGAGGAACGCTCCGATGCCGATCGCGGCGACGGCGATGTCCCCGAGCCGTTCCTCTGATAGGATGGGGGCGGTCCGCATCCGGACCGCGACGGGGCGCGTGGTGTGCTTGCCGGCGTATACGCGCCCCCACTTCTCTACGATCATCTTTCCTCCTTGGTCTCCAGGTAGGCGGGTATCGCCGCCGTCCTGATGAGCTTCTTGGCCCGTCCCGCCGCTATGTGCGGTATCGGGTCGACCATCGAGTTGGCCCACGCCCTCATGCACTCGTAGCTCACGCCGGCGAGCTTCGCCGCGTGTTCCACGGTCACGTAGAGCGGCAGGCCCAGGGGCACGGGCCAGCTGCCGGGCGGGATGCCCGATGCGGGCTTGTCCTCTGTCACGTGTTCCTCCTATCCGATGACCTTGATGACGTGCTCCGGGTCGACCGCGCGCGCCTTCGCGCGCAGCTCGTCGGCCTCCATGGAGCGCAGGGGCTCATCCTCGTGCTCGAACGCGCGCTCGATGAACGACTCCACCGCTGCATCGGCCCTCTGGCGCTTGGTCGGGACGTCGCCGTCGGATGCGAGCAGGTAGTCGAGAGGAAATTCGGGCATAAAACGCTCTCGAATCGCCTTTGCCTCATCGACCGTCATGGGGATTTGCTCATTGCATTTGAGGCAGAAATTGTTCTCAGACATGCCCAGGCTCTTGGCGACCTGCGCTTGGGTGATTCCCTTGCGTCGCATCTCTGCCTTGAGATTCTGTAATGGCATGGGTTCCTCCTTTCGTGCTAGGCTCCCCGTGAGGGGAGGTGATTGAAGTGGGACTGATCCCGAAGATGCCGACGAGCGAGCCGGAGACCTACGATGTCGTCTGCGATGTGCCTCGCGAAGCGGCGGAGGCGCTCGGCGTGCCGGAGCTCGACGTGTTCCAGATGGGCTACCTCGCCTACTCCGTCGAGGACGTCGAGAGGGGCGGCAGCGGCTGGCTCACCAACGACCTCGAGAACCCGTACGACCTCGAGCGGTTCGACCAGCTGGAGTCCCTCGGCCTCGTGCGGGACGGCATGCACCGCATCCCGGACGGGGGCGGGCGCTTCTACCAGGTGCGCTACAAGGCGTCCTTCGTCGGGCGCGCCGTGGTGCGCAAGGTCGCAGCCTGGAACCGGCTCGAGCGCGACAAGCGGGAGTCGAAGAGGCTCCATCCGTTCATCGGCGACCCGGAGAGGGTCGCGTCCGCCAGGCGTCTCGGCCGCGATCTCGCCATGTTGGCCGTGGGCGCGCTTGTCAGCCGAGCAGTAGATGCAGCAATTTCCATGCTGCCGTGAGCACGACGGGCGTGGCGAGGCCTACGAAGAACGGCCACCTCGGCACGCCCTCGCGGCGTCTGAGCCGTGCGACCTCCTTGGTCACGAGGGCGAGCCTCAGGTCGAGGCCGTAGAAGTCGTTCCGCAGGCTCTTGTACGACTCGATGACGTCGTA
>CAUWGM010000019.1:0-33475 GCA_963558435.1 uncultured Collinsella sp. | reverse complement strand
CCCACGATAGAGCTACAAGGGGAGGGGCTCCCAATGTTCAACTCATATCGTCTCGAGGTAGGGCTTGCGCCGTCGCGCGCATGATACGGAAATCGAACGAGGGCCAATTTGCAACGGATGGAGGGAGCGCACGTATAGTCTCATAGCAAGGGGCCGCGATGCCGTGCGAGGAGGTGATCGAATGGCGGACGGGGATGTCGCGCTGGTGCGCAAGATCGTTCGAACAGGATCGCGCCGATGCGCGGACAAGTTGATTCGCAGGCACTATGACGACATCTACCGGTTTGTCGCCCATCAGATGCGAGATAAGGATGAGGCGCTCGACGTGACGCAGGATGTCTTCGTTGCGGCGATGCGCGCGCTTGCATCCTTCGACGAGCGGCGCGCCTCGTTTCGAACGTGGCTCTACCGCATCGCCGCCAATAGGATCATCGATTGGCATCGCGCGCGGATGCGCTTCACGCCGCTATCCATAGATGGGGTAGAGATCGATCCCGTGGATATGCGCGATGAATACGAGGAGCTCATCGATCGCTCTTGGAGCGAGGACAGGGCGCGGAGGGCGATGGGGCTCTTGTTGGGGCTTGAGCCCAGAGTGCAGGCGGTGGTGCGCTTGCGGGTGTTTGCCGGGAGCAGCTTCGCCGAGATCGCTCGGGCGACCCAGCAAGGCGAAGCAGCCGCCAAGGCCCAGTACTACCGGGCGGTCAAGGCGATGAGGGCATGCATTGAGCGGGAGGAGCGACTATGAGCAAAGCGGAATGGCGCGAAGGGTTGAGCAGCGAGGAGCGCGATCGCGCCATCGAATCGATTCTCGATGAGGCGCTGCCTTCATGCGAAGCGTCATACGGACGTATGCGGGGCAATTTCGCCGCCCTGTCTTTGCGCGCGCTGTTCTTCGGGATCGAGGACTGCGCGATTCTGGCAGGAATCATCACCCTTGCCGGCGCGGCCCCTCTGGCGTTCATCGCAGAACCCGGGGACGCGGCGCTCGCGGTCTTTATGCTGGCTCCGTTGTTTTTTGCGGTGCTTCAGGGACTTGTTGCGTGGAAGGACCGCGAGAGCGGAACAATCGCGTGGCGCGCGGCATGTCGCATGACGGTTCTCGAGTTCCATGCTGCCCGCATGCTGGCGTTTGGGGCGATGGCGATTCTGCTCACCGTGCCGCTTGCCGCTGCGGCCTGGGTCGCGAGCGCGCGCATGGTCTCGTTTTGGTGGATGCTGTCCCTTGCCGCGGCGAGCCTCGCGACCTTCGGCGCCTTTTCGCTTCTGATCTTTCGGCTTAACGTGGCTGGGCGAATGTACGGGGCGGCTCAGGCGGTTGTCGTCCCGCTGATGCCGATTGTCATCTGGGCGCTTGCAGGCATGCTGCTGGCAATGCTCCCTGCAGCCGCCACGGCGCTGCTCGCCGTTCCCGCGGCGGTGTTCTTCGCGGTCGCAGCGGCCGCGACGATCCTATTTGTCCGCCTTATTGCTGATGCCTGCACGATGTCGTTCGCAGAATACGCGTAGGGGAGATGCGCTATGCTTACCGTCGAACACGTGACCAAACGATTCAAGAGCAACGTTGTGATCGAGGACGCGACGCTTGCGTTTTCCACGGGCGTTACCGGGTTGATAGCGCCAAACGGAGCGGGTAAGTCGACGCTCCTGAAGATGCTCGCCACGCTTACCTTTCCAACCGAGGGAAGAATCTGCTGGAACGGCGAGGACATCCATGCGATGGGGGAGCGCTACCGTGCCGTGCTGGGCTACCTGCCCCAGCAGTTTGGATATTATCCGAGCTATACGCCCCGGGCGTTCCTGCGCTACGTGGGCGCCCTGCAGCGAATGGGCAAGCACGACATCGCGCGGAGATGCGACGAGCTGCTCGAGCTGGTAGGTCTTGCCGACGCGGCAGACCGCCGCATGCGCGAGTTCTCGGGCGGCATGGTCCAGCGCATCGGAATCGCGACCGCGCTGCTTGCCGATCCCCAGATCCTCATTCTTGATGAGCCCACCGCGGGGCTTGATCCGCGCGAGCGCGTGCGCTTTCGCAACATCATTCACGAGCTCGCAAAAGAGCGCACGGTGATTCTGTCGACGCATATCGTGTCGGACATCGAGGCGATTGCCGGCCAGATCGTATTCATCCAAAACGGTCGCGTGCAGGCGTATCCGGGCAGCGCGGAACTCTGCGCCGAGCTTGCTGGAACGATATTCGAGGTTCCCGCCCATGCGGAACTTCCCCGTGGCTGTCAGGTGCTGGGAGAGCGGGAGCGCGATGGACGCACGATGCTTCGCATCTGCGCGACACGGTGCCCCGAGGGTGCGCGCGCCGTTTCCCCCACCTTGGAGGA
Source organism: uncultured Collinsella sp. (assembly GCA_963558435.1). Classification (GTDB taxonomy): domain Bacteria; phylum Actinomycetota; class Coriobacteriia; order Coriobacteriales; family Coriobacteriaceae; genus Collinsella. Next base: position 31,139 of record CAUWGM010000019.1, on the reverse strand, counting down.
TGCGTTTCTGGTGCGGTATCGCGAGGGGCGGTGAGGAAAATGACGGCGCTGAGCGCGGCGGTATCGCGCTCGCTTGGGTTGTCGCTGCTTGCGGAGGAGCTGCGCCGGATCGTTCGCATGCCCCTGCTTGTCGCGTTGCCGTTCGCCTTCCTCGTCTTGAACGGTGCGCTCATCTTTGGCAACTCGTGGCTGTTTCCGCATATGGCGGAAGTCGCTTCGGTCGCCCAGCTGGTGGGTGTTCATATGGATCAGGAATTCTTGGACGCGGTGATGGCGCGTCCGGCGACCGGTGTTCGCGACCAGCTCGCATGGTCCGTGTCCCACGCCCAGGGCACACTCGCCGCCTTTGATGCAGGCGAGGCCGGTACCGCGGCGGCGATCGATATGGACGCGCCGCTGGCGTCGCGCTTGGTGGCTTCGAAATATGCGGCTTGGGAGGATCGGGTCGATGCGGTGCGGGCGTCGGGGCAGGAGCGGGACGTATACGGTGCCGCCTACACGTTCGACGTGCACCAATTCTTATTCGGGACGCTCGTGCCCGTGGTTATCTTGGAGGCTTCTGCCATAGGAATGGCCGCGCTGCTTGCTGTGTGCGAGTTGGACGAGCGAACGGGGGCGCGGTCGATCACGCTGTCGAGTCCCGTTGGGCGCGGCGTCGTTGCAACAAGGCTCACCGCATCCTTGATATGGGCGTTGACGATGTACGCAGCGTTCGCGGTGCTTACCTTCGGAGCGGTTGCTGCGCTGTCCGGATGGGGAATCGGTCCCGTGTGGGAGAGCAGCGTTTCGAGCTTGTTCAACGTTGTGGTGGACGGAGGCTCCGCGCGGCCGTTCGTGACGTGGTTCGATTGCTCGATCGGCTCGTACCTCATGTGGTCCCTGCTGCTGGGGTCGGGCTTCGTGGCGCTGCTGTGCCTTACGGTCCAAGCGGTCCTGCTGGCAACCGGTTATAGCGCGGTCCGTGCTGCTGTAACGGCTTGCGTGCTCTTGATCGCGCCGCTGGGGGCGCAGGCGGCATGCGCGCTCAACGGATGGCACCTCGCCCGTGCACTCATGCACGTCTTTCCAGCGCCCTTGCTTTCCGTGAGCGGCCAGTGGTTTACCGACTTGGGGCTTCGTTCGTTCATCCCATTGCAAGAAGCTGCAGCTGTGATTTGCGGCATCGCTGTCCTGTGGTGCATGCATCCGGTGCTGCGGCGCATGTGGTTCGATAAGGATGTGGCATAGATGAGTCTGTTCGCGCAGGAGCTGAATAGGATATGGCGCCCGGGTATCTTTGCGGCGCTTCTGGTGTCCGGCATCGCTTTCTGGTTTCTTGTTGGAAAGGGGCCTGGGGTAGTCGCTTTTCCCAACGGGAGCCAGGCGACCTTTCATTTCGAGCTTGCCCAGGAGTGGGCGGATAGATTCGGGGCCTCGATCGATGATGCCGAGATGCGTGAGATCCGTGCGGAAGCACGCGCTGCGGAGACGGCGTTCGAGTCTGATTTGGCGACGCTCGATGGGGCTGCCGAGCGCGACCTTCGCACGCGGGCGGACTTCGATGCCTTTTCAATCGAGGTGCTCGATCGCGAATATGGGGTACAGCAAGCGGGAGGCGAGCCCGATGATGCTCTCAAGGCGGATATCGCTTTGAGCGAGCGGATCCTTGCCTTGCCTTCCCATGAGAGGGCGTATGAGATGGACCTTTGGCTTCAAGCTTTAGAGGGGGAAGGGGGCGCACGCGGCTATCTCTCGCACATGTGGTTGCAGGATATCGAGACGTATCTCAACCGTCTCTCAACGTGGCTTGTGGCCGCACCCATGTTTGTGATGGCTCCTGTCGCGGCGAGCGACCAGCTGCATCGCATGCGGGCGGTCCAGTGGTCATCGCGCATCGGTCGCAAGGTGTTCGGCGCGCAGCTGGCGGCTGCGATGTTGTCGGCGGCGCTCGTTCTTGCCGTGAGCCTGTGTGCCTGGGCTGTTCCCCTTGCCGGTGCTGGGATTGGTACCCTGATGGACTGCGTTATCACGGGTCCGTCGAGCGGCTATGCCTGCGGCTGGGACATGACGCTGGGGGTTTATGTAGCTGCTCGCGTCGCGCTGATGGTGGGCCTGGGTCTGGCTGCGGGGCTCCTGTCGTTCGTGCTTGCCCGGATGAGTGCGGGCTATGTTGGCATGCTCGTGCGCGTTGTGCCCGTGTGCGCGGGTTTCGGATGGCTGCTTGCGCCCGTGCTGTTCGACCATGCGCTGTGCGAGCGGTCGGTGCCGGGGAGCGCCAATCCCTTCTCAACGGGCTGGCTGCCGGTGGGCGGCGAGTTGGCGTTCGTTGCGGTGATCGCGCTGGTGGCTATCGTGAGCTGCGTGTTCTCCTGCATGCGAGAACGTCGATGCGATGCGAGATAGGCGCTCAGCGGGCAATCGTGAGAACCGCGTGCAGTTAGGGCGTGCACCTCAAATTAGGGACAGGCACGAATTTGAGGTTTAGGGGCGGGCGATTTTTCGAGGTTTCCGATTCGGTGTCCGGAGACTGCCTTTGATGCCGCGGCCGATGCCGATTTCCGTGCCGCTGACAGACCTCAATTTAGTGCCTGTCCCCAATTTGAGGTTTCGCGTGCCCTGTGCGGTTCCCGGACAAGGCCCGCGCCTCAAAAAAGTGCCTGTCCCCTTTTTGAGGCGGGAAAAAAGAGGCCGCCGCCTGGATGTGTTCCAGGCGGCGGCCTTCATGCTGCCACGGGGAGGGGCGGGGCAAAACCCGCCCCAACATGACTCGCTTACGAGAAGTACGCGACGCCGCTCTCGAACAGCGGCATGAACTTCTCGCCGGGGACGTTCTTGTACAGGCCGTCGCCGCGGCGCTCCACGTGCCCCATCTTGCCGAACACGCGGCCGTCGGGGCTGGTGATGCCCTCGATGCACGCCACGGAGCCGTTGGGGTTCACGTCGAGGTCCATGGACGGCATGCCCGCCACGTCCACGTACTGCGTGGCGATCTGGCCGCCGGCGCGCAGCTGCGCGAGCACCTCGTCGTTAGCGACGAAGCGGCCCTCGCCGTGGGAGATGGCCACGGTGTAGAGCTCCTCGGGGTCGCACTGGGAGAGCCACGGCGACAGGTCGCTGCAGATGCGCGTGCGCACCAGGCGGCTCTGGTGACGGCCGATCTCGTTGAAGGTGAGCGTCGGGGCGTCAGCCGTGGCGTCCACGATGTCGCCGTAAGGCACCAGGCCCAGCTTGATGAGTGCCTGGAAGCCGTTGCAGATGCCCAGCATCAGGCCGTCGCGGGATTGCAGCAGGTCGCGAACGGCCTCGGTGACCTCGGGTGCGCGGAAGAACGCGGTGATGAACTTGGCGGAGCCGTCGGGCTCGTCGCCGCCGGAGAAGCCGCCGGGGATCATGATGATCTGGGACTCGCGGATGCGGCGCGCCAGCTCGCGGGTGGACTCGGCGACGTGCTCGGGCGTGAGGTTGTTGATCACGAAGACATCGGCCTCGGCGCCGGCGGCGGTAAAGGCGCGGGCGGAGTCGAACTCGCAGTTGTTGCCGGGGAAGACCGGGATGATCACGCGCGGGCGGGCGATCTTGAGGCCGCCGTAGGTCGCGCGGACGCGGCCCTCCTCCTCGCAGCGGTAGCGCTCCTCGGGCACGAGCTCCTCGGGGGCGTCGACGTCGTCGGCTGCGCTGCGGTAAGGGAACACGGACTCGATGCCGGACTCCCAAGCCTCCTGCAGCTCGGCCATATCGAGGGTCTCGCCGTAGGCGGCGAGCTCGTAGGCCTCGGTGGTGGTGCCGAGCTCGACCACGGTCACGCCGTCGACCTGCGGTAGCTCCGCGCCCTCGGCGAGCTCCACGATGAAGCAGCCGTAGGCGTGGTCGAACAGGTCGCGCGCGTCGGCCTCGTAGTAGGCGTCCGACACGGTGAAGCCGATGCGGTTGCCCAGGCAGGCCTTGAACAGGACCTCGGCCAGGCCGCCGAAGCCGGGCGTGGAGACGGAGAGCGCGCTGCCCTCGCGGACGAGCTTCTCGACGGCGCCGAAGGCGGCGAGCAGCGAGTCGGTCTCGGGCAGGAGGTCGTCCATCTGGTAGGCGGGCTGGATCAGCGCGACGCGGCTGCCCGCGCGCTTGAACTCGGGCGACACGATGTTGGCGAGCTTATCGACCGCGACGGCGAAGGAGATCAGCGTGGGCGGGACGTCGAGGTCCTCGAAGGAGCCGGACATGGAGTCCTTGCCGCCGATGGCGCCGGCGCCGAGCTCGACCTGGGCCATGAGGGCGCCCAGGACGGCGGCCATGGGCTTGCCCCAGCGCTCGGGGACGTCGCGCAGGCGCTCGAAGTACTCCTGGAAGGAGAGGTACGCCTTGGTGTGGTCGAAGCCGGTGGCCACGAGGCGCGCGATGCTCTCGACGACGGAGAGGTAGGCGCCGCGGTACTGGTCGGCCTCCATGATATAGGGGTTGAAGCCCCAGGCCATGCCGGAGACCGTGGTGGTCTCGCCGTCGACCGGGAACTTGGCGACCATGGCCTGGCTCGGGGTGAGCTGGCGGGTGCCGCCGAAGGGCATAAGGACGGTCGCGGCGCCGATGGTGGAGTCGAAGCGCTCGGACAGGCCCTTGTTGGAGCAGACGTTGAGGTCGCTCACGAGCAGGCGCATGGCCTCGGCGAAGGAGTCGACCTCCTCGGCGCCCGGGACCATGGGCACGGTGCTCTCGAAGACGTTCTCAAGGCTGCCGAACTCCTCGAGGGCGGCCTGCGCCAGCTCGCTCTCGGGGTCGATGGGCGCGACGCCCTGCGCGGGGACGTGGACGTCCTGGAACTTCGGCGCGCCGTTGGAGTTGAGAAACGCACGGGAGAGGTCGACGATGGCGTCGCCCTGCCATGCCATGCGGACGCGGGGCTCGCACGTGACCTCGGCGATCACGGTCGCCTCGAGGTTCTCCTCCTCGGCGTAGCCCATGAACTCGTCGACGTCCTCCTCGGCCACTGCCACGGCCATGCGCTCCTGGGACTCGGAGATGGCGAGCTCGGTGCCGTCCAGGCCGTCGTACTTCTTGGTGACCATGTCGAGGTCGATGTAGAGGCCGTCGGCCAGCTCGCCCACGGCGACGGACACGCCGCCCGCGCCGAAGTCGTTGCAGCGCTTGATCAGGCGGCAGGCGTCGCCGCGGCGGAACAGGCGCTGCAGCTTGCGCTCCATGGGGGCGTTGCCCTTCTGGACCTCGGCGCCGTCCTTCTCGATGGACTCGACGTTATGGGCCTTGGAGGAGCCGGTGGCGCCGCCGATGCCGTCGCGGCCGGTGCGGCCGCCGAGCAGGATGATCTTGTCGCCGGGCGCGGGGCACTCGCGGCGGACGTGGCTCGCGGGTGTGGCGCCCACCACGGCGCCGACCTCCATGCGCTTGGCCATGTAGCCGGGGTGGTAGAGCTCGGAGACCTGGCCGGTGGCCAGGCCGATCTGGTTGCCGTAGGAGGAGTAGCCGGCCGCCGCGGTGGTCACGAGCTTGCGCTGGGGCAGCTTGCCGGCGATGGTCTCGGACACGGGGACGGTCGGGTCGGCCGCACCGGTGACGCGCATGGCCTGGTAGACGTAGCTGCGGCCCGAGAGCGGGTCGCGGATGGCGCCGCCCACGCAGGTGGCCGCGCCGCCGAAGGGCTCGATCTCGGTGGGGTGGTTGTGGGTCTCGTTCTTGAAGAGGAACAGCCAGTCCTGGTCCTCGCCGTCCACGTCGACGGTTACCTTGACGGTGCAGGCGTTGATCTCCTCGGACTCGTCGAGGCCGGTGAGGATGCCCTGGGATTTAAGCCACTTGGCGCCGATGGTGCCCATGTCCATGAGGCAGATGGGCTTCTCGTCGCGGCCGAGCTGCGAGCGCATCTCGAGGTAGCGGTCGAAGGCCGCCTGGACGGTCGCGTCATCGATCTCGATGTTCTCGAGGACGGTGCCGAAGGTGGTGTGGCGGCAGTGGTCGGACCAGTAGGTGTCGATCACGCGGATCTCGGTGATCGAGGGGTCGCGGCCCTCGTCGATGAAGTACTGCTGGCAGAAGGCGATGTCCGCCTCGTCCATGGCCAGGCCGCGCTCGGCGATGAAGGCGGCGAGGCCGGCCTCGTCGAGCTCGCGGAAGCCGTCGATGACCTCGACCGGCTCGGGGTCGGGGATCTCCTGGGTGAGGGTCTCAGGGCACTCGAGCGCGGCGATGCGCGCCTCGACGGGGTTGACCACGTAGCCCTTGATGGCGTCGAAGTCCTCGGCGGAAAGGTCGCCGGAAAGCAGATAGACCTTGGCGGAGCGCACGGTGGGGCGCTCGCCGCAGGAGATCAGCTGCACGCACTCGGCGGCGGAGGCGGCGCGCTGGTCGAACTGGCCGGGCAGGGCCTCGACGGCGAAGACGGTCGCGGCATCGTCCGCCGGCAGCTCGTCGTAGGCGAAGTCGACCTGCGGCTCGGAGAACACGGTGGGCACGCAGCGGGCGAACAGCTCCTCGTCGATGCCCTCGACGTCATAGCGGTTGATGACGCGCAGGGCCGTGAGCGCGTCGATGCCCAGGGTGTCGCGCAGCTCGGCGAGCAGCTGCTTCGCCTCGACGTCGAACCCGGGTTTCTTCTCTACGTATACGCGAGAGACCATGTATGCCTGCCTTCCTGTAGGGATGGTCGGACCATGTCGTCGGCGGCGGCCGATGCGCCGGGTGCGCCTGCTGCATCCCCTTGAGCCGAACGACGAAACTAAAACCCCATTATGATACGACAGGCCGCTGGTCTTGTGGCTCCTATAAGGCAAAACAACGCAGTATCCCCGCCCCTCGACGGTCCTGTCGCGGAAGGCGGCGCGAGGGGGGGTGTCTTGACGAGCATTATTCTCATGCGAGAATAATGTCTGCTATATCTGCTGGTACAAGGGGCGTAGTCGTGAGTAAGAAACAGCGAAGGAATGAGCCGGGCGATGTCGGGATGACGGCGCGCCCCGCGTCGGGGGGCGGGTCCGCCCGGACCGCCCCCGTCTCGCGCGGATCCGGCGACGCCCGCGCCCGCGAGATGGTCGATTCCGCGCGCCGCCGCGCCCACCTCGCGGTCGTCGGGTCGCTGGCGGCCCTGCTGTCGCTCATGGCGATGTCGCTCATGCTGGGGCGCTATCCCATCGATCCCGTGCACGCCGTGCTCATGCTGCTCGACCGCGTGGTCCCGGTCGAGCAGGTCTGGACCGACCAGCAGGCGACGCTGTTCTTCAACGTGCGGCTGCCGCGCATCGCGCTCGCGGCGATCGTGGGCGCGAGCCTCTCGGCGGCGGGGGCGGCGTTTCAGGGAACGTTCAGAAACCCGCTGGTCTCGCCCGACGTCCTGGGCGCCTCGCAGGGCGCGGCGCTGGGCGCGGCGTTCGCCCTGCTTGCCGGTGCGGGCGCGTTCGCGGTGTCTTGGTGGGCGTTCGCCTGCGCCATGGCGACGGTGCTCGTCGTCGTGGCGGTGAGCGGGCGGGCGCGGGCGGGCGACCATGCGCTCACGGTGGTGCTCGTGGGCGTGATGGTGAGCAGCCTGTGCCAGGCGGGCGTCTCCTTCGCCAAGCTCGTGGCCGATCCCAACGACCAGCTGCCCGCGATCACCTACTGGCTCATGGGCAGCCTCGCCGGCGCGCGCGCCTCCGATGTCGCCTTCGTGCTTCCCCCCGTCCTGCTCGGCGCCGGCGCGCTGCTGGCGCTCCGCTGGCGCATCAACCTGCTCACCATGGGCGATGACGAGGCGCGGACGATGGGCGTCGACGCGCGGCGCGTACGGGTCCTCGTCATGGTCGCGGCGACCCTGCTCACGGCTGCCAGCGTTTCGGTGAGCGGCATGATCGGCTGGGTGGGGCTGGTGGTCCCGCATATGGTGCGCATGGCGATCGGCTGCGACTACACCCGCCTGCTGCCCGCGAGCATGCTCGTGGGGGCGTCGTTCCTGCTGGTGGTCGACAACGTCTCCCGCCTCGCGTACGCGTCGGAGATCCCGCTCGGCATCCTCACGGCGTTTCTGGGCGCCCCCTTCTTCCTATACCTCGTCATGAAGCGGAGGCGGTCCACATGAGCATCTCCGTTCGGGACCTGTCCTTCAGCTACGGAACGCGCCGCTGCGCGGGCAGCGAGCGCGGGTCCGGCCCCTACGACGTCTTGAGGCGCGTGAGCTTCGACCTGCCCGACGGCGCCCTCACCTGCGTCCTCGGTCCCAACGGCGCGGGGAAGTCCACGCTGTTCCGCTGCATGCTCTGCTTGGAGGACGGCTATACGGGGGCGGTCGAGGTGAACGGACGCGACCTGCGGTCCCTCCCGGTGAGGGAACGGGCGCGCGAGGTGGCGTTCATCCCGCAGTCCCACGACGCCGTCTACGACTACAGCGTGCTCGATATGGTGCTGATGAGCGCCGCGCCGGAGGTGGGCGCCTTCGGTGCGCCCGGTGCCGCGCAGGTCGATCACGCGTGGGAGGCGCTGGAGCGCGTGGGGATCGCGCGGCTGGCCCATCGGCCGGCGACGCAGATATCCGGCGGCGAGCAGCAGCTCGTGCTCATCGCCCGCGCCCTCGCCCAGCATGCCCGCACCATTATCATGGACGAGCCGACGAGCGCTCTGGATTACGGCAACACCATGCGGGTGCTGGGGTGCGTCCGCCAGCTCGCGCGCGAGGGCCTGTGCATCGTGCAGTCGACGCACCAGCCCGATCAGGCCTTCCTGTTCGCCGATGCGGTGCTCGCCCTCGATCGCGGGCGCGTGCGCGCGTTCGGCGCGCCGAAGGACGTCGTAACCGAGGGGCTCGTCGAGGACCTCTATGGAGTCGACGTGACGATCTGCTCCCTGTTCGATGACCGGATGCGCGTCTGCGTCCCGGTCTCCGAGATAGATGGCGGGGAGGTGCCTGAGGGCGCACGAGACCTAGGAAAGGCAAGGTAGAAGATGCAACGGATAATCACGCGCCGACGTTTTCTGAACGTCGCGGGAGCCTGCGGCGCCACGGCGGCGCTCGCCCTCGCGCTCGCGGGCTGCGGCGGCACGGCGCCGGCGGGCGGCGCCTTCGGAAGCGCCTCGGATGCGGAGCCCGAGACCGTCCTGTTCACCGACTCCGCCGGCCGCGAGGTCGAGGTGCCCGAGCACGTCGACCGCGTCGTCCCCTCGGGCCACACCGCCACGCAGGTCCTCATCACCATCGCCCCCGAGAAGCTCGCGGGGCTCTCGCAGGAGCTCACCGAAGACCAGCTCGTCCACCTGGACGACCGCGTTGCCGACGACCTTCCCGTACTCGGGGCGGCGTTCGGGGCGAAGGGCGACCTGAACAAGGAGGCCGTCGCGGCGACGGGCGCCCAGCTCGTCATCGACACCGGCGAGTACAAGGACGGGATGAAGGACGATCTGGACGCGCTCCAGGACCAGCTTGGCATCCCGGTCGTCTTCGTCGAGACGAAGCTCGATGAATGGCCGCAGGCCTATCGCACCCTGGGCGACCTGCTCGGTGTGGAGGATCGCGGGGAGGCGCTGGCCTCCTACTGCGACCACGCGTATTCCGAGGTGTTCGACGTGATGAAGGGCATCCCGGAATCCGAGCGCGTGAAGCTCCTCTACTGCCTGGGGCCGTCGGGTACCAACGTGATCGCCCGGGGTTCCTTCCAGGCGAACGTGATCGACATGCTCGCCGACAACGTCGCCGTCGTGGATTCGCCGTCGGGCAAGGGCAGCGGCAACGAGTCGAATATGGAGCAGATCGCCCTGTGGAATCCCGAGGTCATCCTGTTCGGCCCGGACAGCATCTACGCCAACGTGGCGGACGATGCGGCGTGGCAGGCGATCCCCGCGGTGCAGGAGGGGCGCTACTACAAGGTTCCCACCTCGCCGTATTGCTGGCTGAACTACCCGCCTACGGTCAACCAGGTCCTGGGCATGCAGTGGTTGGCGCGCGTGCTGTACCCCGAGCGCTTCGAGGGCAAGGGCAGCGCCTACGACGTGGCGAAATCCTACTATGAGACGTTCTACGGATACGACCTCACCGAGGATGCGTACAACGGCCTGACGAGCTAGTCCCCGCGGGGGTATCGCCGGCGCCCTTGGCAGCGCCGCGCGAGGGAGCGCACGGGCGTCGGGCGGGCCCGCGGGTCGAACCGCCGGCCCGCCCGGCACGTGATGAAGGGGGCGGTCATGCTCTACATGCTGACCGGCGAGATACAGACGGGGAAGACGCGTTGGCTCGAGCGACGCGTCGACGAGGCACGCGCCGCCGGCATCGATGTGCACGGCGTGCTCGCGCCCGGCGTGTGGCGGCTGCTGCCCGGGGGAGGCCTGGAGAAGGTCGGCATAGACAACGTGCTGCTCCCATCGGGCGAGCGCATCCACCTGGCCGTCCGCCGCGACCTCGCGCGGAGCGCCGGGAGGGAGGGGGTGCGCGGCCCCTCGGAGCGCGCGGGGCTCGGCTGGGCGATGTCGAGCGCCGCCGTGGCGCGCGTGGATGCCCACTTCGCGAACCTCGCTCGGGTGGCGGGAGCCCCCTCGCGTCGGGGGCTGCTGGTCGTCGACGAGCTGGGGCGCCTCGAGCTCATCCACGGGGACGGCCTCGTCCACGCTCTCGAGCTGCTTCGCCGAGGGCCCCAGCCCGCCTGGGAGGACGCCGTGGTCGTGGTGCGCCGCGACCTGCTCGACCGCGCGCACGAGGCGCTCGACGCCGCATGGCCGGCGGTGGCCCATATCGTGCCGCCCGGCTGAGCCGGCAGGTGCCGAACGCCCCGGCTATTCGGACGTCGGCGGGCGAGCATATGAGCTATGCGGAGCTTTGGCAGGCGTCGGGAGGGGGTCGCGGCTCACGTGCCGAAGTCCGCGCGCCTCAGCACAGCGGCACCTGTCCGACCGGACGAAGCGCGCGGCGACGGAGCGCCTGCGTTCGGGCTAGTTCTCCAGGGCGCCCTCGGCCCATGCCTCGACGTCCTCGATGCGGATGACGCTGGCGACCGTGCAGGTGCGGCCCGCATCGGCGAGCGCCGCGTTCACGTCGCGCTCGGAGCAGGTGCGGGTGAGCACGACGATGGAACCCGTCCCGTCCTCGCCGAGCTGCAGCGCCTGGTCGACCCCCACGCCGCTCTCCGAGAACGCGGTGACCGCGCAGGCGAGGACGTCCGTTTCCGGATCGGGGGAGAAGCGCACGTAGTAGCGGGTGCGGAGCTCTTCGATGGGCTTGATGGCCAGCTCGCGTCCGAACGGCTCGGGCTCGGCGAGGGGCGCGATGTCGCGGGAGATGTGCTCGGAGAGCGAGAGCACGTCGCCCACCACGGCGCTCGCGGTGGGGAAGGAGCCCGCGCCGGCGCCGTAGAACATGGTTTCCCCGACGGCGTCGCCGACGACGTAGACGGCGTTCATCGCGCCCGAGACGGCTGCGAGCTGATGGGTCGCGGGAATCATGGTGGGGTGGACGCGCACCTCGACGCCCTGCGCCGTGTTGCGCGCGATGGCGAGCAGCTTGATGGCGTAGCCCATGCGGCGGGCGAGCGCGATGTCCTCGGCCGAGACCTTGCGGATGCCCTGCATGTAGACGTCGTCGGTGGTCACGCGCGATCGGAAGCCGATGGACGACAGGATGGCGATCTTGCTGGCGGCGTCGAAGCCGTCGACGTCCGCGCTGGGATCCGCTTCGGCGTAGCCCAGGCGCTGCGCATCGGCGAGGACGACGTCGAAGTCGAGGCCCTCGTCAGCCATGCGGGACAGGATGTAGTTCGTGGTGCCGTTCACGATGCCGGCGATGGTGAGGACCTCGTTGCCCACCAGGTCGTGCTCGAGCGTGCCCACGATGGGGATGCCGCCGCCTGCGGCGGCCTCGCAGCGCAGCTGGACGCCGGCGCGCGCCGCCGTGCGGGCGAGTTCCTCGACGCGCCGCCCGAGGAGGGCCTTGTTGGCGCTGACCACGTGCTTGCCGTTGGCGAACGCGGCCTCGAAGATCTCGGTGGCGGGATGCTCGCCGCCGATGAGCTCGATCACGATATCGACGGCGGGGTCGCTGGCGACCTCGCGCCAATCGCTGGTGAACCGGTCCTGCGCGATGCCGAGCTCGGCGGCCGCAGCGGGGTCGAGAGCGCAGGCGCGCTCGATGACGAGGTCGACGCCGTATGCTTTGAGGTAGTCGTCGTGGTGCTTGCCGATGAGGCGAACGACGCCGCCGCCCACCGTTCCAAGCCCGATGATGCCGACGCCGATGGAGCGGTTTGATTCTGCCATGGCGATTCCTTTCTGCGCGGACGCTGTACGCGAATGTCTGCTAGGGATGCATGTATTCTAGCGAAGCGGGCGCGTCTCCGCAGAAACAGAGTTGTTACATATCGGCTGCCGGTCCCGCCTATGCGTTCCGTTAACTCGTTGAGCTGGGAACCCCAGCAATAACTTTATTTCAAAAAAGCACTTATATGGGAAAACGATTGTTTCTAATGAATAAAGAACTCGCCAACGGCGTGCGAAACGAGTAATCTACATCTCACGCGAGCGCGCAAGGAGGGCGCTCGGGGAACAACGTCGGGAGTCCGGAGAAGGCCGCCTTCTTCGGTGCGCACTCGAGAGGAGAGCCGCATGTCGTATCAAAACGCATTCAACCCTGCTATGAATCGCAGGAGCCTTATTGCTGGCGTAGCCGGATTGGGAGCCGCGGGCATTCTTGCGGGCTGCTCCAACGGGGACGCTCCAGCGGGCTCCGCGCCCGCCGGCGAGGGCGGGTCGTTCAAGATCGGAACGATCGGCCCGCTGACCGGCGACAACGCCTCCTACGGCACGTCCGTCTCCAACGGCGTCGCGCTGGGCGCCAAGGACTTCTCCAGCGACGCCTATACCTTCGAGGTCAAGGCCGAGGATGACGTCGCGGACCCCGAGACCTCGGTGAACGCGTTCAACTCCTTGCTCGACTGGGGCATGCAGGCCCTCGTCGGACCCACCACGACCGGCGCTTCCGTGGCCGTCGCGGCGGAGGCGAACGACGCCCGCGTGTTCATGATCACGCCGTCTGCGTCCTCCGAGGACGTCACCGCCGATAAGGACTGCGTCTTCCAGGTCTGCTTCACCGACCCCAACCAGGGCGTCAACGCCGCCAAGTTCCTGGCGGAGAGGTACCCCGATGAGAAGATCGCGGTCTTCTATCGCAACGACGACGCCTATTCCCAGGGCATCGCCGCGGCGTTCACCGCGCAGGCGGCCGAGTCCAAGCTGCAGATCGTCGCGGACAACCTCACGTTCACCGAGGACACGCAGACGGATTTCAAGGTGCAGCTCACCAAGGCGATGGACGCCGGCGCCACGATGCTCTTCGCCCCGATTTACTACACGCCCGCCTCGGTCCTGCTCACCCAGGCTAGCGAGATGGCCTACGGCGTCAAGGTCTTCGGATGCGACGGCATGGACGGCATCCTCGGCGTCGAGAACTTCGACACCGCGCTCGCCGAGGGCGTCATGCTGCTCACGCCGTTCTCCGCGGACGACGAGAAGAACGCGGACTTCGTCAAGGCCTACCAGGATGCGTACGGCGAGGTGCCCGACCAGTTCGCCGCCGACGCCTATGACGGCGTCCATGCGCTGGCTGAGGCCCTGAAAGCGGCCGGTGTGGCGGCCGATGCCCCTGCCGAGGAGGCTTGCGACGCCATCGCCGAGGCGATGCTCGGCGTCCATATCGAGGGCCTTACCGGCAAGCTCTCGTGGAACGAGCAGGGCCAGGTCCAGAAGGAGCCGGCGGCCTACGTCATCAAGGACGGCAAATACGTAGCGGCGTAGCAGCGCGCCCGCCTTGTATCTTGCACAGCGAACACAAGGAGACAGGGACAGGGCCCGACGGCTTTGTCCCTGTTTTGAGTTCGGACCGCGGGGCCGCGCGACCGCTCGCGCCCGCAGCGGTCCGCGTCGAACCACTTACGGATAATGAAAGGGGGAGAGGCACATGACGGTATTCCTGCAATATCTCGTCAACGGCTTATCCCTGGGCAGCGTCTACGCGATCATCGCGCTCGGCTACACCATGGTGTACGGCATCGCGAAGATGCTGAACTTCGCTCACGGCGACGTCATCATGATCGGCGGCTATATCTCGTTTTGCGCCACATCCTATCTGGGTCTGCCCGCATGGGCTTCCGTCGTGATGGCGGTGGCGGTCTGCACGGTGCTTGGCGTCATGATCGAGGGCCTCGCCTATAAGCCGCTCCGCCAGGCGGGTCCGCTCGCGGTCCTCATCACGGCGATCGGCGTCTCGTATTTCCTGCAGAACGCCGCGCAGCTCATCTGGGGCGCGACCCCGAAGAACTTCACCTCGGTCGTATCGTTCCCCGTTCCCGAGGCGCTCGCGCGCTATAACATCTCCTCGGTCGCCATCGTGACCGTCTTGGCCTGCCTCGCCATCATGGCGGCGCTCATGTGGTTCACCAACAAGACCAAGATGGGCAAGGCCATGCGCGCGTGCTCGGAGGACAAGGCGGCGGCGCAGCTCATGGGTATCAACGTGAACCGCACCATCTCGATGACCTTCGCTATCGGCTCCGCGCTCGCCGCCATCGCCGGCGTGCTGCTGTGCTCCTACAGCCCGGTGCTTCAGCCCACCACGGGCTCCATGCCCGGCATCAAGGCGTTCACCGCGGCCGTCTTCGGCGGCATCGGCTCCATCCCTGGCGCCTTCGTGGGCGGCATCCTGCTGGGCATCATCGAGGCCATGGCCAAGGCGTATCTTTCCAGCAGCCTGGCGAACTCGATCGTGTTCGCCGTCCTCATTCTCGTGCTCCTGGTCAAGCCCACGGGCCTTCTGGGCAAGTACGTTCCCGAGAAGGTGTAGGTGCGATCATGCTGAAGTTCCTCAAGGATAAGAAGACCCGCTCCGATCTTGTCACCTACGCCATGGTGATCCTGGCGTTCGCGATCGTGAGCTTCATGAACGCGAACCATATGATCCCGCGCTCGCTGTCCGGCCAGCTGGTCCCGATCACCTCTTACATCGTGATGGCCATCTCGCTCAACCTCGTCGTCGGCATCTCCGGAGAGCTGTCGCTCGGCCATGCGGGCTTCATGAGCGTGGGAGCCTTCACCGGCATCATCACCGCCATGAGCCTGTCGACGGTCATCGAGTCCGATCCCGTTCGCCTGCTCGTCGCGATCCTCGTGGGCGCGCTGTGCGCGGCCGTGGCCGGCTTCCTCATCGGCCTGCCGGTCATGCGCCTGCAGGGCGACTACCTCGCCATCGTGACCCTGGCGTTCGGAGAGATCATCAAGGAGATCATCAACTGCCTCATCGTCGGCTTCGATGCGAACGGGCTGCATGTCATCTTCAACGCGAGCGGCAGCAAGACCGTGGCGGACCTCGGTCTCATGGAGGGCGGCATCGCCATCATCAAGGGCGCCCAGGGCGCATCGGGCACCGATAAGATCTCGACGTTCTTCGCCGGCTTCGTGCTCATCATGGTCGCGCTCGTCATCATCCTCAACCTGGTGCGCAGCCGCACCGGCCGCGCGATCATGGCGGTGCGCGACAACCGCATCGCGGCCGAGTCCGTGGGCATCTCGACGATGAAGTACCGCATGATCGCCTTCGTGGTGTCCGCCGCCCTCGCCGGCGCCGCCGGCGCGCTGTTCGGCAACAACTTCTCGCAGCTCTCCGCGGCGAAATTCGATTTCAACACGTCCATCTTGATCCTCGTGTTCGTGGTCCTGGGCGGCCTGGGCAATATGCGCGGGTCGATCATCTCCGCCGCGGTGCTCACGATCCTGCCCGAGGCGCTGCGCCAGTTCTCCGATTACCGCATGCTGGTCTACGCCGTCGTCCTGATCCTCGTCATGCTGGTCTCGAACAATCCGACCATCCAGGGCTGGGTCGCGCGGCTCAAGCCCGCCAAGAAGCAGGAGGAGGCGGATGTCGATGCCTAAGTTCGAATTCGAACGCGGCAAGATGGTGCCCGTTCCCAGTCATTCCATCGTGCCCGAGCGCGACGTGAACCACGCCCCCGTGCTCGAGGCGCTCCATCTCGGCATCGATTTCGGCGGCCTCAAGGCGGTGGACGATTTCAACCTCACCATCGGCAGGACCGAGATCGCGGGCCTCATCGGCCCGAACGGCGCCGGCAAGACCACGGTGTTCAACCTGCTCACCAAGGTGTACGCCCCCACGCGCGGCACGATTCTGCTGAACGGCAACGATACGAGCGGCAAGACGGTCAGTCAGGTGAACCGCATGGGCATCGCCCGCACGTTCCAGAACATCCGCCTGTTCAACACCATGACGGTCGAGGAGAACGTCAAGGTTGGCCTGCATAACACGAAGGCGTATTCCACGGTGTCGGGCATCCTGCGCACGCCGACGTATTGGCGTCGCGAGCGCGAGGCCCATGAGCGGGCGCTCGAGCTGCTCTCGATCTTCGACATGGAGGACCTGGCGAGCCATCAGGCGGGCAGCCTTCCCTACGGCGCCCAGCGCCGCCTCGAGATCGTCCGCGCCCTTGCGACCAATCCCAGCCTGCTGCTGCTCGACGAGCCCGCCGCCGGCATGAACCCCTCGGAGACGGCCGAGCTCATGGAGAACATCGTCAAGATTCGCGATACGTTCAACATCGCCATCATGCTCATCGAGCACGACATGAACCTCGTCATGAATATCTGCGAGGGCATCTGCGTGCTCAACTTCGGCAAGGTCATCGCGAAGGGCACGGCCGAGGAGATCCAGAACAACGAGACGGTCATCGAGGCCTATCTCGGCAAGCAGAAGGAGGCGTAGCGAGGAATGGGCGACCGCATTCTCTCGGTTGAGAACATCAACGTGTACTACGGCGCGATCCACGCCATCAAAGACGTCTCCTTCGACGTCGCGGAGGGCGAGGTCGTCGCGCTCATCGGCGCGAACGGCGCCGGCAAGTCCACCACGCTCAAGACGCTCTCCGGACTCTTGCGCTCGACCACGGGCTCCATCGAGTTCATGGGCGAGAACATCATGCACGCCCTTCCCGACAAGCTCGTCGCGCAGGGGCTCGCGCACGTGCCCGAGGGCAGGCGCGTCTTCCAGCAGATGACCGTCGAGGAGAATCTCGAGATGGGCGCCTACACCCGTCCCAACTCCGAGATCGCTCCCGGCCTCGAGCGCGTCTACGCGCATTTCCCGCGCCTGAAAGAGCGCCGGCGCCAGGTCTCCGGAACCCTGTCCGGAGGCGAGCAGCAGATGCTCGCGATGGGCCGCGCGCTCATGAGCTCGCCGAAGCTGCTCATGCTCGACGAGCCCTCCATGGGCCTCGCCCCGATTCTGATCGAGCAGATCTTCGAAATCGTCAAGGAGCTGCACGCCGCGGGCACGACGATCCTGCTGGTCGAGCAGAACGCGCAGATGGCGCTCTCGATTGCCTCCCGTGCCTACGTCATGGAGACCGGGCGCGTGACCCTGTCGGGTACGGGGGACGAGCTGCTCCACGACGACGAGGTGCGCAAGGCGTATCTGGGCGGCTGATCGCCGGCGACGGGACCGGCGGGCGGTATCCGCGCGTCGCCGAAAAAGGAAGGCGCCTTCGGGACCATCGGGGTCTCGGAGGCGCCTTCCTCGTTTTCAAAGGGGGGTGCCGGGGCGTCCCGGCTCGTGCGGAGGGTTCCGCGCACCCGCCTCGCCGCCTGCTCGCAAAAATCCGCCCGCCCGCCCCGCCGCCTGTTCGCAAAATCCCGTGCGACCGCCTAGAAGCTGCGGTCGAAGGCGAGGAGCCGGGCGAAGCGCTTGTTGCCGCGAGCGAGCTCGCCGGGGGCGCCATCCGCCGCGATGCGTCCGTCCTCGAGCAGGACCACGCGGTCGAAGCGCTCGAACAGCAGCGTATGCCGCTCGTCGATGAGGTCCTGCAGGCCGAGCTTGCGGGCCGCGTCGCGAATCTCGCCGTCGCCGGCATCGGGGCGGTAGAACGCGAGGTTCTCCCCCAGGGTCGCGCGGAATCGCTCGCTCGTGGCGTAGATGCGGCCGGCCTGCTCGCGGCTTCTTCCGAACAGCCGCAGCGTCTCGAGGCCGCGCAGGGAATCGATGAAATGGTTGGAGAGCCGCGCGAACTCCTCGTGGCGCCGCGCTGCGCGGCCCGGCGGGCGCAGATGGCCATATCCGCCCCATGCTATGATGAAGCGCGTTCGAGGGCAATACGAATACGGGGGCGATCAGGTATGACGAGGGGAGACCGGGCGGTTCTGCTCGAGTTCTGCGCGGAGAACGCGACTCAGGTGGAGCGAGCCATAGCTTGCGGAGCGCGCCGCATCGAGCTGTGCGATAACCTGGCGGTGGGCGGGACCTCGCCGTCGCCCGGCGTCGTCGCGATCGCCGTCGAGCTGGCGCATGCCCGCTCCGCTCGCGTGATGTGCATGGTGCGGCCGCGCGGCGGGGATTTCGTCTACACCGAGCGGGAGCTGCGCGCCATGGAGCTCGACCTCGAGTCGAGCGCGCGCCTCGGCGCCGACGGCGTCGTGTTCGGCTGCCTGCAGCCCGCGGATGCCGCGGCCTACGGCGAGGCGCGCGAGCGGGAGCTGTCGGAGGGCGCGCTCCCAGGCGCCCGCTACACCGGAGGCTACCGGCTCGACGTGGATGCCTGCAAACGGCTGTCGACGGCCGCGCGCGCCGCGGCGGAGCGGCGCGGCCGCGCGCTGGACATCACCTTCCACATGGCTTTCGACGCGCTTCCGGTCGAGGGGCAGCTCGACGCGATCGACCGCCTGGCGGAAATGGGCACGGCGCGCATCCTCACCCATGGGGGGAGCCGCGGGCACGCCCATCGAGGGGAACGTGGATCGCCTGCGTCGGCTCATGGCCTATGCACGCGGCCGCGTCGTCGTGCTTCCGGGCGCGGGAATCACGTACGGCAACGTCGCCCATATCGCGCGCGAGCTGGACGCGGGGGAGCTTCACGGCACCAGGATCGTGGACATGCGAACCGGCCCGGCCGATCGCGAGCGGTTCGGCGTCATCTGATGTATTTCAAACGTCGATTCATACCGTATACTGCAGATATTTCCCTCGAAGTACCATGGGTGCCCTTGAGTTTCGTATATTATGGAGACATAGCTTTTTAAAGCCCTTTCATCTGCCCGCTCTATCGCTGCGGGGGTGGCGGTGCGCCTGCGCGAATCGGCGGGTGCCGGACAGAAGGGGGCTATGCCTTTGGGAGGTTCGGTATGCCTATCATCATGCGGCTCGATCGCGTCATGGCCGATCGTAAGATTTCGTCGCTTGAGCTTGCGGAGAAGGCCGGCATCTCGCCCGTGAACATCTCGCGCATCAAAACGGGCCGCTTGAAGGGCATCCGCTTCTCGACGCTTACCGCCATGTGCGAAACGCTGCATTGCAAGCCGGGTGACATCATAGATTTCATGACCGATGAGGAATACCTCGAGGCCTTCGGAGAGCTTCCCGCTTCGGAGGATTAAGCGCGGGCGCCGCCGGCGGCGCCCGCGGGTGCGCGGCCGTTCCCCGATATGCGGAAAACGCGTCGGCGCCGTGCGTATAATGGAAGCGTTCAACAGCTCGGTCCGCCGCAGCGGGCCATACCTTAGGATGTGTTTCCATGTCGCACTGTCATCGCGCCTGTCCTTTCAGCGCGTTTCTGCATGATGCCGGGGTCGGCCCGCATGCGGCGGGCCGTCTCGCCGCGAGGGGAGGGCTGCGCCATGTCCTCGCTTAAGAGCTCCCGCCGCTGGAGCGTTCTCGCCCCCCGTCCCGCCGTCGAGGAGCGCCTGTCCGCCGAGCTCGGGGTCGCGCCCCTGGTCGCGCGCATCATGGCGGCGCGCGGAATCGAGACGCCGGAAGAGGGAAGGTTCTTCCTTACGCCGTCGCTCGAGCGCGATTGGTGCGATCCGCTCATCATCCCGGGCATGGAGGCGGTCGCCGACCGCGTCGAGCGCGCGATCGGCGCGGGCGAGCGCATCGCGGTGTTCGGCGATTTCGATGTGGACGGCATCACGTCGACATGTCTGCTGACCGAGGCGCTGCGCGCCCTCGGCGCCCGGGTCCACCCTTTCATTCCCCATAGGTTCGAAGAGGGATACGGCATCAGCCAGGCGGCGCTCGATCGCGTGGTGGAGGAGTGCTCCCCCTCGTTGGTGGTGACGGTCGACAACGGCATCGCGGCTCGCGACGAGGTCGCCTACCTCGTACAGCGCGGTATCGACCTGGTCGTGACCGACCATCACGAGCCCGCCGACATGGTGCCGCGCGGGGTCCCGCTCACCGATCCGAAGCTCGAGGAGTCCGGGCCCTCTCGCGAGCTCGCGGGCGCCGGCGTAGCGCTCAAGCTCGTCCAGGTGCTGGGCGAGCGCCTGGGCCAGCCGAAGCTGTGGCGCTCGTTCACCGAGGTGGCGGCGCTGGGAACGGTGTCCGATATGATGCAGCTCACGCCCGAGAACCGCGCGCTCGTCGCGGACGGCATCGCGCAGATGCGCGCCACGACGCGCCCGGGGTACGTGGCGCTGGCGGCGCTCACCAAGACCGACCTCGCCTCCATCACGGCGGATGGTTTGTCGTTCTCCCTGATACCCAGACTCAACGCCGCGGGCCGCATGTCCGACCCCTCGCTCGCCCTCGATCTGCTGCTCGCCCGCGACCCCGTCGAGGCCGGTCGCCTTGCCGCGGAGCTGGAGCGCACGAACCAGGAGCGGCGCGACATCGAGGCCCGGCTCACCGAGGAGGCGCTCGCCATGGTCGAGCGCACGTATGCGGGCGGGCGCGCCATCGTCGTCGGCGGAGAGGGCTGGCATGAAGGTGTGAAGGGCATCGTCGCCAGCCGTCTGGTCAACCGCTACCACGTGCCGTCCCTGCTGTTCTCCATCGAGGACGGGGTCGCGCGCGGGTCGGGCCGGTCTGTGGGCGCGGTGAACCTGTTCGAGGCGATCGAGCGCTGCTCGGACCTGCTGATCAGGTTCGGCGGCCACGCGGGCGCCGTCGGCGTGACGTGCGCCGCGGAGAACCTCGACGCGCTTCGCCGCCGGCTCGACGAGGTGCTTTCCGAGCTCCCCGAGGAGCAGTTCGAGGATACCGGCGAGATCGCCGCCATGGTCTCGCTCGACGAGCTCGATATCGATACGGTCGAGCAGCTCTCGCTGCTCGAGCCCTTCGGCCAGGGTAACAAGGTGCCGCTGCTGGGCGCCTCGGGGGTCACCATGTGCGACCGCGCCGTGGTGGGCCGGACGGGGGACCATATGCGGTTCACGGCGACCGACGGCGCCTCGAGCGTCCCGGCGATCATGTTCCGCGTGCCCGGCATAGACGAGCTCGTGAATTGCGATTCCGTCGTCGACCTCGTGTTCGAGGCGGTCGCCGAGCACTGGCAGGGCCGTGTGAAGCCCAAGCTCATGATCAAGGACATCCTTCTCCATCGCTGCGAGGACGCCGGCGCGGGCGGTTTCGATTGCGAGTCGCTGGCGTGCGCGGAGGAAGCGGCCGCGGGCTCTCCCGCCCCGGATGCCCCCGCGGTATCGATGGAGCGCCGCGAGCGCCTCGCCCGGCTCTCGTATGAGGAGCTCACGAGGACGCTGGTCCATACGTTCATCGGCTCCGCCTCTCCCCATCGCGTCCAGGTCGACGCGCTCGAGCGGCTCGGCGATGGGCGCAACGTGCTGGCGGTGATGGGCACGGGTCGCGGCAAATCCCTCATCTTCCATGTGCACGCGGTGCGCGAGGCGCTCTGCCGCGGGCGGGTGAGCGTGTTCGTCTATCCGCTGCGCGCCCTCGTGGCCGACCAGTTCTACCATCTTGCCGACGCCCTGGCGCCCTGCGGCGTGCGCGTCGCCGTCCTGACGGGGGAGACGACCCGCTCCGATCGGGATCGGGCGTTTCGGGGTCTGGCATCGGGTGCGGTGGACATCGTCCTCACGACCCCCGAGTTCCTGGCGGTCCATGCCGACGAGTTCGCTGCTTCGCACAGGATCGGATTCGTCGTCGTGGACGAGGCCCATCACATCGCCGAGGCCCCTGGTGGAGATAGAAGTTCCTACCTTGAGTTTCCCGCGGTGCTGGGGAAGCTCGGCAACCCCCGCGTCCTCGCCGCCACGGCGACCGCGTCCTCCGAGGTCGCCGATGTCATCCGACGCGTGCTTCCCATCGACGAGGTCCTGGTGGACGACGCCGTGCGCGCGAACCTGTCGATCGACGACGAGCGCGACCTCGCATCGCGCGAGAACCGTCTCGTCTCCATCGTCGCCACGGGTGAGAAATGCGTCGTCTACGTGAACTCGCGCGACCAGTCCATCGCGTTGGCGCGCATGCTCCGTCGGCGCGTGCCCGAGCTGGGCGCTTCGATCGCTTTCTACAATGCGGGCTTGAGCCGGGACGACCGCGCGCGCGTCGAGGCGGCGTTCCGCGACGGCGCGCTGCGCTGCATCGTCTCGACGTCGGCCTTCGGAGAGGGCGTCAACCTCCCGGACATCCGCCACGTGGTGCTCTACCATATGCCGTTCGGAGCGACCGAGTTCAATCAGATGAGCGGTCGCGCGGGTCGCGACGGGGGTCCCGCGAGCATCCACCTGCTGTATTCCGCCCGCGACGCCCGTATCAACGAGCGCCTGCTCGATGCGCTCGCCCCGGGGCGCGACGAGCTGGTCACGCTGTATCGCGCGCTGCAGACGATGTGGCGCCGCGAGCTGGGGACCTCGGGTGAGCGCGGGCTCGATGCCACGGATCTCGATATCGCGCAGATGTGCCTCGCCATCGATGCGCGAACGCCGGTCGACGAGCGCTCCGTCCCCTGCGGGCTGTCCATCTTCGAGGAGCTCGGCTTCGTGCGCGTCACGGGATTCGACGGCACCCGAAGGCTCGAGATGGTCGAGAACCCCGGCAGGGTGGAGCTCTCGAACTCCATCCTCTACCTCGAGGGGCTCCGCGCGCGCATGGAGTTCGCGCGGTTCCGCGCATGGGCGCTCGACGCTTCGGCGCATGATATGCTTGCACGCGTGAACCGACCTATCACGCCACGAAACCGATAGGGGGAGCTATGGACGCCTCAACACATCGAAACGCTGCGGGAAAGGCTTCGTCTCCTGCCGAGAAGGGGCAGATGGCCTCGACGCTCATGCCGACGAGCGAGATGGTCCACTATCGCCACGCCGACGACCTTCCGCAGGAGATCTCTGCGGACAACTGGGGTCGCCTCGCATCGCTGTGCCGCAAGTACATGGGGGATGCGGACGCCGAGAAGGCGGAGCGCGCCTACTGCTTCGCGGCGGAGAAGCATTCCGATCAAAAGCGCCGCAGCGGCGAGCTCTATATCAACCACCCCGTCGAGGTCGCGATCATCCTCGCCGAACTCAAGATGGATTGCGACGTCGTGTGCGCCGCGTTGCTCCACGATACGGTCGAGGATACCGAGACGTCGCTGGGCGATGTCGCCTCGATTTTCGGAGATACCGTCGCCGACCTGGTCGACGGCGTCACCAAGCTCACCAACATCGAGGTGGGCAGCATGGATGAGAAGCAGGCGCTGAACCTGCGCAAGATGTTCCTGGCGATGAGCCGCGACATCCGCGTGGTGATCGTGAAGCTCGCCGACCGCCTGCACAACATGCGCACGCTGGCGGCGCTGAAGGAGGACCGCCGCCTGTTCAAGGCGCGCGAGACCATGGACGTCTATGCGCCGCTCGCCGACCGCCTGGGCATCTCGTCCATCAAGTGGGAGCTCGAGGACCTGTCCTTCTTCTATCTTGAGCCCGAGGCCTACCAGCGCATCGCGCGCATGGTGTCCGAAAGCCGCGAGGTGCGCGAGCGATATCTCTCCGAGACGATCAAGACGCTTACCGACGAGCTGAAGCGCGTGGGGCTGCAGGGCTTCCAGATCAACGGCCGCTCGAAGCACTACTGGTCGATCTACCAGAAGATGAAGCGCAAGGGCAAGGAGTTCTCCGAGATCTACGACCTCGTCGCCCTGCGCGTGATCACCAACACGGTGGGCGACTGCTACTCCGCCTTGGGTGCGGTGCACTCCCTGTGGCATCCCATGCCGGGTCGCTTCAAGGATTACATCGCGATGCCCAAGTTGAACAACTACCAATCGCTGCACACCACGGTCATCGGTCCCACGGCGCGTCCTCTGGAGATTCAGATCCGCACCTACGAGATGCACGAGCAGGCCGAATACGGCATCGCAGCGCATTGGCTCTATAAGAAGTCGGGCGGCTCCTCCGCCACCAAGACCACGGATGCGCAGCGTCTGGACGATCAGATCAACTGGTTGAAGCGCTCCCTCGACTGGGCGGCGTCCGACGACATCGACGACCCCAAGGAGTTCCTGCACTCGCTGAAGGTTGACCTGTTCGACCAGGAGATCTTCGTCTTCACCCCGAAGGGCGAGGTCATGAGCCTGCGTGCGGGCGCCACGCCGCTTGATTTCGCCTACGCCGTGCACACGGAGGTGGGAAACCATTGCGTCGGAGCCAAGGTGAACGGGGCGGTCGCGCCGCTCACCCACGAGCTCGCGATGGGCGACCGCGTCGAGATCCTTACGAACAAGTCCTCCAAGCCGTCGCGTGACTGGCTCGCGATCGTGAAGACGCCTTCGGCGAAGTCGAAGATCAGGCGCTACTTCGCGGCGGCGACCAAGGACGAGGACGCGACTGCCGGCCGCGATATCCTCGCGAAGGACCTGCGCAAGCGCGGCTACGGCATCTCCACGCAGCGCTCGACGCGCGCCCTCAACGCCGTTGCGGAGCAGATGAACTACAAGCATCTCGAGGACCTGTTCGCCGCTATCGGCGCCGGCAAGGTCGCGCCCCGCATGATCGGCAACCGCGTCCAGGCCATCCTCGACCCCAAGCCGCTCGAGGAGACCCCGCGCAAGAAGCGCGAGGAAGCGGTGGTGGAGGCGTCCAAGCGCACGCATGGGTCGCGCGCGGGACAGCGGCCCCAGCGGCGCGGCAGCTCGGGCGTGGTGGTGAACGGCGGCGAGCCGGGCGATATGCTCGTGCGCCTGGCGCATTGTTGCAACCCCGTCGCCGGCGACGACATCGTGGGCTTCATCACGCGCGGCCGCGGCGTATCGGTCCACCGCGCCAACTGCCCGAACGTGAAGGGGCTCATGGAGCATCCGGAGCGCATGATCGAGGTCGATTGGGACGGTGCCGCCGACGCCTTGTTCCAGGTGGAGATCGTGGTCGAGTGCCTGGATCGCATGGGTCTGCTCAAAGACGTCACCATCGCGATCGGCGATGCCGGCGGAAACATCCTGTCCGCGGCTACCGCTACGAATCGCGAGGGAATCGCTACGCTTCGCTTCCTCGTCGAGATCTCGGATGCGAGCGGCCTCGACCCGCTGCTCGCCGCCATCAGCCACGTCGATAGCGTCTACGACGCCCGCCGTATCATGCCGGGCGAGGGAGCGCGCCAGATGAAGCGGCGCGGATAGCCCGGCTCCGCCGGCCTGCGCGGTGGCCCGGAACGCGCGCTCGAAGAGCGCGTTGTGCTGATGGTTCGTGATCCATCTCATTTTCCTGGCCCGATGAGAAGCCTTGGGGTATAAAGGGGGGACGTTAGGCATTATGATGCAAGCTCGCAGGGGCGCGCGCGAGGTCGATGGCTCCGTGCGCCCCGCGCATATAGGAGGCTGATGGTATGAGCGATAGCGCGATGTTCGACGGCGCGACGGCGGGAGGGGAGGCGGCCGATCCCGTGCTCGACCTCGAGCCCAAGGGGGCGCTGCATATCGAATGTATGGTGAACGGACCGGTGGAGACCAATACGTATTTCGCATGCTCGCGAGACGAGGTCCTGGTCATCGATCCCGCGTGGGATGGCGAGCGCCTCGCCCGGGATTTTCAGCAGAGCCATCCGAGCGTGAACGTCTGCGGGCTGGTCTGCACGCATGGGCACGGCGACCACGTCGGCGGGGTGGCCGGCATGAAGCGCGTCCTGGACGGCGACGTCCCCTATATCATCTCCCGCGATGACGCCCCGTTCGTGTCGCAGGCCATCGCCGGGATGCGCTCCATGTGGGGTATCGATACCGAGGATCCCGGCGAGCCCGACCGCGTGCTCGAGGAGGGCGACCGCATCGCGGTCGGCAACGTGGAATTCCAGGTGCTGGCGGTGCCCGGCCACACCCCGGGCGGCATCGTCTTGTTCGCCGCGACGGAGACGGGCAGGTTCGCGTTCGTGGGGGACACGCTGTTTCCAGGAAGCCATGGCCGCACCGATCTGCAGGGGGGTGACGAGCGGGCCATTCTGGAGTCGCTGGCGAAGATGGGGCGCGTCCTGCCTCCCGATACCGTGTGCCTGGTCGGCCACGGGCGCGCGACGACCATCGCGGACGAGCTGGCGTCCAATCCGTTTATGCGCTGAGGCGCGCTTTCGGACGGCTCGACGCCGCCCGACACCGCCATCATCCGAGCGGCCCGGAGGGCGGTTGTTGGAATTGAGCGTAAACTCGCATTTGCTTGCAAGATGGCGGCGTATGGAAAACGGCGAAGTGGTATCCTTGCAACGTGATAAGTACAACTCCGATATGGGAGGTTTCGCATGCTGGTCAATGCTGCTCAAATGCTCAAGGACGCCGAGGCAGGCCATTACGCCCTGGGCGCTTTCAACACGAACAACCTGGAGTGGACGCTCGCCATCCTCCAGGCCGCCGAGGAGGCCAAGTCCCCGCTGATCCTTCAGTGCACCGCCGGTGCCGCTAAGTGGATGGGCGGCTTCAAGGTTTGCGCCGATATGGTCAAGGCTGCCGTCGAGGCCACCGGTGTGACCGTCCCCGTGGCGCTGCACCTCGATCATGGTTCCTACGAGGACTGCTTCAAGTGCATCGAGGCCGGCTTTACGTCCATCATGTATGACGGCTCTCACGAGGAGACCTTCCAGCTTAACCTTGACCGCACCAAGGAGCTCGTTGAGCTTGCCCACTCCAAGGGCATGTCCATCGAGGCCGAGGTCGGCGGCATCGGCGGCACCGAGGACGGCGTGACCTCCAACGGCGAGCTCGCTGACCCCGCTGAGTGCAAGCAGATTGCCGACCTGGGCGTCGACTTCCTCGCCTGCGGTATCGGCAACATCCACGGCGTGTACCCGGCGGACTGGGCTGGCCTTTCCTTCGAGCGTCTGGGCGAGATCAAGGCTCAGACCGGCGACCTGCCCCTTGTTCTGCACGGTGGCACCGGCATCCCCGAGGATCAGATCAAGAAGGCCATCTCCCTGGGTATCTCCAAGATCAACGTCAACACCGACCTGCAGCTCGTCTTCGCCAAGGCCACCCGTGAGTACATCGAGGCCGGCAAGGACCTCGAGGGCAAGGGCTTCGATCCCCGCAAGGTCCTCAAGCCCGGTCGCGAGGCCATCGTCGCCCGCACCAAGGAGCTCATGGAGGAGTTCGGCTCCGTCAACAAGGCGTAGTCTTCCGCGCGCTTTCTAGACCGTAGCGCTCAACCCCGGCCTTTTCGCTCGCACTGCCCGGCAGCGCCCGATGGATAATCGAGCGCGCCGTATGGTGCGGGATGAGGAAAGGCCGGGGTTTTCTCTTGCTTCGCGGCGGTCCTTCCCGTGCCGCCCTTGTCGCCGATGCCATGGATTTCGCGCGGCTTGTATCTGGTACCTTGGTTCCACTGTCGTCTTTTGGAAAGGAACGGGTCATGGCAAATCGTTTCGAGAGAGAGTCCGTCGCCGCGGCGGGAGCGAGCTCGTGCGCCGACCGCGTGGAGTTCGGGCTCGGCGCTTCGATTCCTATCGGTCGGTCGCACGATATCGGCATCGACGATCCTTGCGCCGTGGCCGACGAAACCCGCTTCACGAACGATGCCGCGATGAAGATCGCGACGGTGAGCCCGGAGGCCGGCGAGTTGGTGGAAGAGGGCCCGGTGGGGAGCCGCGATGCCGCGAGGAATAGCGATTACGGCAGACTGGATATCGGGCTGCCCGTCGAGATCGCCCGCTACAAGGAGCAGGGCGATTTGAAGGCCGCCCGCGCCGCTTGCCGGGAGATGCTCGAAGGCGATATCGAGCCCGAGCTCGCGGCGTGTCTTCGCATCGAGTTCCATCGCATGGGCAGGTTGGGTCGTCAATACCGCATCAATCGCGGACGTGCTCTCGAGATGATTCGCTCGGAATGGCCGGAGTTTAGCGATGAGCAGCTGGACGAGCTCATCGATCGCAAGCGGATAGACTGGCGTTTCATCGATGGCGAGCAGCGCTTTCTGAACAATTTCCTCGATTCTTTGCGGGTCTATCCTGCGGAGGTGCCCGGGCTGCTCGAGGAGGACGCCGCCGACATCCGGACGCGCGACGAGATGCTTGCGAAAATGCGCGCAGACGGCGGGGCATCGTATCTCGTGACGGCCCGCGCTCGCATCGCGGTGCCCGGCGCCCTGCCCGGGGAGATGGTACGCGCCTGGCTACCCGTTCCCGCCAGGAGCCCCCAGCAGTCTCAAATCGAGCTGCTTTCCATGTCTGCCGGAGGCGTCGTCGCCCGTGAGGATGCATCGGCGAGGACCGTGTTCTGGGAGTCTCGTTCCGAACGCGCCTTCGAGGTGACGTACAGGTACCGCATCGATGCCCCCTACATCGATGCGTATGCGCCGGCGGGCGTGGAGCGCGTCGGCGCGCCCGATCCCTGCCCCGACGACCTTGCGGAGCTGCGTCCCCATATTCGTTTCACGCCGTTTTTGCGCGCTCTCGCATCGAGGCTGGTCGACGGCATCGAGCGGCCTGTCGATCGCGCCAGGGCTATCTACGATTACCTGACAAGCCACGTGGACTATCGCTATCAGCCTGATTACGCCCAGCTCGACGATATCGCCGATAATTGCGCCAAGTCGCTTCGGGGCGATTGCGGGGTCATGGCGTTGACGTTTATCACCCTCTGCCGGATAGCGGGTATTCCCGCGCGATGGCAAAGCGGTCTCTATGTCGCCTGCGATTATATCGGCCCCCATGATTGGGCGATGTTCTACACTGAAGAATACGGCTGGTTATGGGCGGACGTGTCCTTCGGCTCCTCTGCACGACGCTCGGGGGACGAGACGAGACGGCGGCATCATTTCGGCAATCTCGACCCCTGGCGCATGGTGGCTAATAGCGCATATCAGGCTGCGTTCGAGCCCGATTTCGACGAGGTGCGCTGGGATCCGTATGACAATCAGCTTGGAGAGGCGAGCGTTGAGGGACGAGGATGCGATGACGTCGAGATGGCTCGCGAGATCGAACTGATTGAATTGCGTGCGCTGTAGATCGATTCGTTGTGCTACTATATGATGGCAATCCGCGCCCGAGTGGCGGAACGGCAGACGCAGGGGACTCAAAATCCTCCGCTGGCGACAGCGTGTGAGTTCGAATCTCACCTCGGGCACCATCGAGATTCAGTTGGCCCGCTCGTCCAAAGGTTGGGCGGGCTTTTCGCTGCGATTCTACCGGATGCGAGCGAATCATGGCGGAAAAGTAAAACGTGGGGAAAGCGTGAAGAGTTGCACCCATATGCTATGATGCATAAAGCACTGTGAATGCAGTGGCCAAAGTGGGACCCTTAGTCCCCACCTTTCGGCGCCTATGAGCAGCTGTCTGGTTTCTACAAGTTATGTTTTGCGACCGCTTTATGCGGTTCTGCTTCTTGTTAGACCTGGATGTCGCTCATGGCTCCAGGTCTTGTTTTCTATTAAGAAGGAGGTAAGGACATAGCTAAGTCTGATGACACCCGTATTAATGACGAGATCACCGGCACCACGTGCCGCCTGATCGGCGTCGATGGCTCCCAGCTCGGCCTGTTCGGAATCCGTGACGCCCAGCGCGTTGCAGACGAGCAGGGTCTCGACCTGGTAGAGATCGCCCCGAATGCGAATCCGCCGGTGTGCAGGGTCATGGATTACGGGAAGTTCAAGTACCAGCAGGCTATGAAGGCCAAGCAGGCTCGTAAGAACCAGTCCAAGGTCGAGGTCAAGGAAATGAAGTTCCGGCCCAAGATCGACGTAGGGGATTATGAGACCAAGAAGGGCCATGTCCTGCGCTTCCTGAAGAAGGGCGCACGCGTTAAGGTGACCATCATGTTCCGCGGCCGCGAGATGGCCCATCCGGAGCAGGGTCTCAACGTACTCGAGCGTCTTTCCGAGGATCTCAAGCCCTACGCTACGGTCGAGTCCGCTCCGAAGCTTGAAGGCCGTAACATGCTTATGCTCCTCGCACCCATCAAGGGCGCCTTTGATAACGAGGCCAGCGGGGCCAAAAATGGCGAATAGCCATTTCTTCGTGTACGAGTAACCGAGAAGGAGAATTTCATGCCTAAGATGAAGTCCCACAGCGGCACCAAGAAGCGTTTCCGCCGCACCGGCACGGGCAAGATCATGCGCTGCAAGGCGTTCAAGAGCCACATCCTCACCAAGAAGACCACCAAGCGCAAGCGTGGCTTCCGCCAGGAGACCGAGCTGGCCGCTGCCGACAAGAAGGTCGTCAACGCCCGCCTCGCTGGCAACTAAGCCTTTCCCCTTTACCTCGCATCCATTATTAGGAGTTGATTAGATATGGCACGTGTGAAGCGCGCTGTGAGCGCCAAGAAGAAGCGTCGTACCGTCCTTAACCGCGCAAAGGGTTATTACGGTCAGGCGTCCCGCTCTTATAAGTACGCCAAGGAGCAGGTGCAGCACTCCCTCCAGTACCAGTATCGCGATCGCCGCAACAAGAAGCGTGAGATCCGCAGCCTCTGGATCACCCGTATCAACGCCGCTGCCCGCATGAACGACATCTCCTATTCCCAGTTCATGCACGGCCTGAAGCTCGCCGGCATCGAGCTCGACCGCAAGGTCCTCGCTCAGATGGCTTACGAGGACATCGAGTCCTTCAACGAGCTCGCCGCTATCGCCAAGAAGGCGCTCGAGGCGTAAAAAGCCTGCGACATATGATCGCTTGCAAAGGCGAGGTTCCACAAGGGCCTCGCTTTTTTCTTTTCTTGACAAGTGGACGGGGACATCGCATTGCATCTCGCGCAAGCCCGGAGGGCCTTGCAGGTTTAGTAAGGCGGACAATGGGGTGCGTAGCTTTTCCGTGCGTAAGGGAGTATGACATCGCGTCCCCCCCAGCTCTACCTGAGTGCGGGCTAAGGATGTCAAGATTATGCAAGCGAGCTCGAGGAATGCCTCTATATATGATTGCCTCTATAGGGAGCGCGGGGAGGTAGACGCCCGCTTCGGTTGTGGAGGAACCGTGGAGGCACCGATCCCCGCCCCCGGGGCCCTCCGGCTGTGGCATTATATCTCCCTGCCGCGCG